>NZ_JAMPKE010000001.1:0-564103 GCF_039961955.1 Trichocoleus sp. DQ-A1 | reverse complement strand
TTTCTTGTTCGTATGCTTTGACTACTTTTTCTCGAAAGTCGATGGAGTAAGGTTTCATTCTACCTGTTCATGCACTGACCTCAATGTACTCTATATACCTGCAATCTGCCGTATTGGGGCGATCGCATCCGTCTTTCCCCCAGCTTGCGTCCAATGTGCAGGTCTTTCCACATTGTCCGGCAATACAGTTTTGCGATCTCCAAATGCTCTTTCGATTTGCTCGTATTCTAGGTTTTCGGCTGACCTGAGGTATACTCCTCGCAGGTTGGCTTCATCTAAGTCTGCCCCTTGCAGGTTGGTCTCACTCAAGTTTGCCTCTTGCAGATTAGCGTTATTGAGGTATGTCTCTTGTAGGTTAGCTCCCCTGAGAGCTGCCTCTTGCAGGTTAGCTCCCGTGAGAGCTGCCCGTTGTAGGTTAGCGTTAGACAGGTATGCCTCTTGCAGGTTAGCTCCAATGAGGTCTGCCCCTTGCAAGTTACCTCCAAAAAGGTCTGCCCCTTGCAAGTTAGCTCGCCTGAGGTTTGCCCCTTGCAAGTTAGCTCCAAAAAGGTTTGCCCCTTGTAGGTTAGCTCCAAAAAGGTTTGCCCCTTGTAGGTTAGCTGCACTGAGGTCTGCTCCATCAAGGTTGGTATGTTGTAAATTTAGCCGTTGATTTTCTGGGTCTTCATCTACGTCGCGCCGTCCGATAACTGTAAGTGCAGCTTGAATATCCGTAGGGATTTTTGGTAATTGCTCCTGCTGTATCTGTTCCTCCTTCAAAGGAGCCTTCTCTCGCACAAAAGCTGTTAGCACCTCCATAATTGTCCAATGGTCTTTTTCGGAATCGTTAGCAATTCGTTCTAGAGCATAAATTCCCCCTAAACGGATAGAGATATTATCAGAACCAAGCTGTTCAACTGCTTTAGTAAAGCGTTCTGTGATTTGCTTATCTTGTGCCGCTTCTGCATTTTTTAGAGCAGCTTTAGCATTATCTAGAGCTGCATCAGCGCTTTTATTGGCAGCGATCGCGCTATCATCCATCGCTTTAGCTCGTTTCGCTGCGTAGAAAACGTTAAAGAGGATTGCGGCTCCTCCAAAGGTTGTTGCAACAATTTTTAAAACTTCAATAATGGGTTGGATACCCGGATTTTTCAAAACCTCACTATTCAATAAAACATAGCCAACATAGCAAACTATCAATCCTATCAAAGTAAAAAAAGCTGCCAAACCTATAAGCCAACCTTTTAGTCCCTCTGTTTCATCGACACGCATAAACTTATCCTGGCAGAGAGTTTATCAGCGAATTAATTGCTCGAATTGCGACTAAAAGCACTAAACCTCCAATCGCTAATAGACTCAAAGGACGCAAGATTCCCTCCAACTGCCTCAAACGTTTCTCTAAGTCGCTTTCGTAATATTGCTCCAATTTTCGCAGCGCCGCATCTAGATTGCCGGTTTCTTCACCAGTGCGAATATATTGGATTGCAAGTGGGGGTAACTTGGTTTGCAGACTCTCGGTGAGGCTTCTACCGAGACGAATTTGCCGAGCAGCTTTTGCTACGTGGGTTGCCATCTGAGGATCGGGGATGCGATCGCGCAACAATTCCAGCGCGGCGAGAATTGGCACCCCGCAACTTAAAGGCAACGACAACTCAGTAAAGTAAAGGAGCGATCGCGCTTGCATGACTTTATCCAAACCGGGAAGTTGCGCCGCTAACCGCTGTAAACCGCGTCCGGGAAAGCGAGAATTCAGGATAGCTACCCCAACCAAAAGCACTGCTAATCCAAAACTGCACAGCCAGAAACCAGGATGGGTAAGCTTTTGAGGATTTCGCTTGAAAAGTGCGGCGGCAAGTACCAGCAGACTCCAAATCAGGGCGATCGCGGCGATTCCCACCGAACGATAGAGGCGTTCCCGTTTGACTTTCGCTTCCGCCGCCGTTGCCAATCTCTCAAACGTCTCTGCTAGCGATCCGCTGTATTCTGCTAACCGAATTAGGCTAATCGTCCAGCCATCAAAATATCGAGCATCTATGGTCAAAGCAGACGCCAAATCTTGCCCAGAATCCACCGCTACACTGACTGTTTGCAGATAGCGCCCGAAGGGAGAATTGCGATCGCGCTCAACCAAATTTAAGCTTTGCTGTACTGAAATGCCAGAATTCAGCAAAGTGGCGAACTGCTGGAAAAATTGAGCCTTTTCCTGGTTTTTCAACTTAATGTGTAGATTCACTAATCGGATTTTAGCTTTTGCTGATTTTTAGAGAGAACCTCTTGAAAGTTAAGGAGTGGCGATGGTTGCACTAATCAAGAGACTCTCTGCGATCGCAGCAGAGGTCGATTGCTGGCTCGTGTATGCCGCGAGAAGAGGCTGCTGAGGCGATGAATCCTAATTTGGTTGCGATCGCTCTCGTTTAGTGGTCGGTGCTTCTCGCCAAAACCGGAGACTTTTAACAATTCGTAGTTTTAGGGGTACTGTATGAGTACAATTTCCTTAAGCTAGCTCACACACCTCTTCCGTGATTGCAATCTATCCTGGCAGCTTCGATCCGATTACTCTGGGGCACCTTGACATCATTAAGCGCGGTTGTCGGCTTTTTGATGGGGTGATTGTTGCGGTGCTGCGGAACCCCAACAAAACGCCCCTATTTACAGTACAGGAGCGCATCGAGCAGATTCGTCTATCGACGCGATCGCTGCCGAATGTAGAAGTTGACAGTTTTGACGGTTTGACGGTCAACTATGCCAGAATCCGAGAAGCGGGCGTGCTGCTGCGCGGTTTGCGGGTGCTTTCTGACTTTGAACATGAGCTACAGATGGCTCATACGAATAAAACTCTCGACGATCGGATTGAGACGGTTTTTCTAGCAACCTCTAACGAGTACAGTTTCTTAAGTAGTAGCTTAGTGAAAGAGATTGCCAGATTCGGCGGCTCTGTCGATCATCTTGTTCCCCAGCACGTCGCCTTAGATATCTACCGATGTTACGCCAAGACTCTTCCCGCCTCGAACCCGATAGTAATGGACGCTTCCCCGAAGGTGAATTACCCGACAGTGGATCGGGAAGTGTAGATATTCAGCGGGAACTCGACCGCATCGAAGAAATGATTCTCGATAGTACGCGCATTCCCTTGACTAGCCTGCGCTTAGTCGATGAGAATCCGTTACTCGATCAGCTGGATTTGGTGCGGATCAATCTGCCACCAGCTTTTCAGGAAGCCGAAGAAATTGTTCGGCAGAAGGAAGAAATTCTCCTGCAAGCGGAGGATTATGCACAGCAGATTATTGAGACAGCAGAACGCCGAGCCGATCAGATATTGGATGAAATGGGCTTGATTCGGCAAGCAGAACGGGAAGCGCAAGCGATCCGGCAGGCGGTGCAGCAGGAGTGCGACGCCATCCAAGAACAAACGATCGCAGAACTAGAACGGATGCGCCTACAAGCACAACAAGAGCTAGAGCAGATGCGATCGCTTGCTATCCAAGAATGCGAGGACATTCAAAACGGAGCCGATGACTACGCCGACCAAGTTCTCACGAATATCGAGCAGCAGCTCAACGATATGCTCAAGGTCATCCGCAACGGTCGGCAACAGTTACAAAATGACGCTCCTCCACCGCCGTCGCCGCGTACTCCCACGGTTAGAGAAGTGGAGGGGGACAGAGGCAGAGGCGCAGATAAGAAGAAGTAAGTGTTGGGTGGGCGGTGCCCATCCACGATACTTTTGTGCTTTAGCTCTCAAACCTTCCTATTAGATTTGTGTAATTATCCATAATAAAAGAACCCCACCCCCAGCCCCTCCCCGCAAGCGGAGAGGGGAGCCGGAGCCGGAGCCGGAGCCGGAGCCGCAGGTGAGGGCGGGGAGGGGTTCCTCTTAATTGCGGTTTATCCTTACTAGAGGTAGCCCAGTTCTTCCAGCTTTCTCAAAACTTTCTCTGTGCTTTCCTCTATCGTTTCTTGGTCTGTGTGGCATTCGATTTGAGGATGCAGGGGCGATTCATAGGGGTCATCAATCCCAGTGAAGTTTTTGATTTCCCCAGACCGCGCTTTCTTATACAACCCCTTCACATCTCGCTGTTCGCAAACCGCTAACGGTGCATTCACATAAACCTCGACAAAATCTCCAATACGCGATCGCACTTCTTCTCGAATTTCCCGATAAGGCGAAATTGCCGAAATCAGTACGACCACACCGTTCCGAGTCAGGAGGTGAGCCACAAAACCAATGCGCCGGATATTCTCATCCCGGTCTTCTTTACTAAACCCCAAACCTTTGGTCAGATTTTGGCGCACCACGTCTCCGTCGAGGATTTCCACCTTGTATCCACGTTTCTGCAATTCTTGCGCCACTTCCTGGCTAATGGTGGTTTTTCCCGCACCGCTTAAACCTGTAAACCACACGGTGACACCACGATGCTCTCGATCCATTGTTCTTCGCTAAAACTGACGGTATTCTCATCCGACTTTAAGCGATCTGCGGAAAATGGGAAAGCAGGAGCATCATCGTTACATCTTTTAAACTAAATGAAGAAAGAGAGGACTTCCAGTCATGGCATTTGATTACGATTTGTTTGTCATTGGGGCGGGTTCGGGAGGATTGGCGGCTTCCAAACGTGCGGCTAGCTACGGAGCAAAGGTAGCGATCGCAGAAGGCGATTTAGTAGGTGGTACCTGCGTCATCCGGGGCTGTATTCCCAAAAAATTGATGGTTTACGCCTCTAAATTTTCTCATTTGTTTGAGGATGCCGCAGGCTATGGCTGGACTGTGGGCGAGAGAAGCTTAAACTGGGAACATCTGATAACGACTGTCGATAAGGAAGTCCACCGTCTCAGCCAGTTGCATATTGGGTTTTTGGAAAAAGCTGGGGTGGAGTTAATCAAGAGCCGCGCCACTTTAATAGATCCGCATACTGTGGAAGTGGATGGACGCAAAGTCACGGCTGATAAGATTTTAATCGCCGTGGGAGGGGAAGCCATCAAGCCGAATTTACCAGGGATGGAACACACCATCACTTCCCGCGAGATATTTCTCCTCAAGGAACAGCCGAAGCACATCGTCATTATTGGCGCTGGCTATATTGCCGTGGAATTCGCCTGTATTATGCACGGACTGGGATCGAAAGTCAGTTTGTTGCTTCGAGGCGATCGCATTCTCAAAGGTTTTGATGACGATATTCGCGTTGGCATTCAAGATGCCATGTCCCATCACGGCATCAACATTATCACCAATGTTACCGGGAAAGGCATTGAGCAAACCCCAGAGGGTCTAAAGGTCGCCTTCACCGAAAAAGGCAAAGACGCGGATACAACCCTCACCGCAGACCAAATTCTAGTCGCCATCGGTCGCGCACCTTTGTTAGGAAAACTTGGTTTGGAGAATGCGGGCGTTAAGGTTGTTAATTGTGAGGATGAAGATTTACCCAGGTTGCACGGGTACAGCGTCAACTGTGCAATCGAAGTCGATGAGTACAGCCGCACCAACCAGCCAAATATTTTCGCTGTGGGCGATTGCACCAACCGGATCAATTTAACCCCCGTCGCCATTGGCGAAGGGCGCGCTTTTGCCGATACTGAGTTTGGCAACAATCGCCGGGTATTCAATCACGAAAATGTTGCCTCCGCCGTATTTACGCAGCCAGAAGCCGCTACGGTAGGAATCAGCGAAGCCGATGCGCGGAGAAAGTTGGGCGATGACAACGTACAAATTTATCGCGCCCGATTCCGTCCTCTGTTCCACAGCCTCACCGGCGCGGATGAGAAAGTCATGGTCAAGTTGGTTATTGACAAAAATACCGACCGCGTGCTAGGCGCTCACATGGTAGGCGAGTATTCAGCCGAGGTGATTCAAGGAATCGCGATCGCAGTCAATATGGGAGCCACCAAAAAAGACTTCGACGCCACCGTTGGCATTCATCCTTCCACCGCCGAAGAGTTCGTCACTCTGCGATAAATTACGGCTAGGGGCAATATTATCAATTGCCCCTACAAATGTCTGCATTTGACTTGTTGAGATGAGCGATATTTTCTCTTATCTAACCTACCGCCTCAATCATACTGCCAAATCTTGATAGTTTTGTCATTGCTACCACTGACAATTGTTTTACCATCAGGACTAAAGACAACTGACCCAATACTTTCTAAATGTCCCGAAAGTGTATGAATCAATTCTCTTGTCCCCAGATGCCATAATTTAATTGTTTTGTCGTTACCGACACTAGCAAGAATTTGCCCATCAGGACTGAAGGCAATACTGCGAACAATGCTTATGCTTGTATGGTCAGAGAATGTGTGGAGTAGGCTGCCACTGGGAAAACTCCAAATTTTGATGGTGGTGTCCGCACTGCCACTAACCAAAGTCTTGCCATCAGGACTTATGGCGACTGACCAAACATAATTTAAATGTTCAGTAAGGGTTCGGATTGCTTTTCCAGTGCTTAAATCCCATATTTTGATAGTTTTGTCGCTACTTCCACTAATTAAGTTTTGTCCATTGGCACTAAATATAATAGAAGAAACACGCTCTTCATGACCCGTAAGAGTACAAATTTCCTTACCGGTGTTAAAATCCCATACTTTGATAGTTTTGTCCTTACTGCCGCTAGCGACAATTTTCCCATTGGGGCTAAAAGCAATAGAATGAAGCTCGTCTGAATGTCCAGTAAATGTTACCCCTGTACGTGAATACCACAATTTAATAGTATTATCGGCACTGCCACTAGCGAGAGTTTGCCCATCAGGGCTAAAAGCAAGTGAAGAAACACTACCTGAATGTCCGGTGAAGGTACAAATAGAATCTCCAGTGGTCAAATCCCAAATTGTGATGGTGTTGTCTGCACTGCCACTAGCAATTTGACCATCAGCACTAATAGCGACAGCATAAACATGATTTGAATGCCCAGAGAGAGTATCTACACATCGCCAGGGCTGAGTTTTGCTAGTTTCCCAATCTGCCAGCAATTTTAAGTCAGTATTATAGGCTTTTTGATACTGTTGCTGAGTCAGCTTAAGCTTATCAGTAATTGTTTTTGCCCAGGCGTTCGGAATCTCTGAGTCTAAATTAAATAGCTGAGGTTCATAATTTGGGTCGATGTTGAGGTAGTACCAATCTGCTAAAAATGTTGCTAATAGCTTGTGAAGGGTAACAATTGTCTGCCGAATGATGCGAAGACTTTGAATCTCATCATTTCCGGCTTCCTGTAGTTGCTTTTTTGCCTCTTCCCAGTTCCAAGGCTCAAACGACAAGGAAACTGTGTCTTGCAGTCCCCAGAACCGAACATTAAAGTAAACTTCATGATCGGTAATGTCGCTGTAAATAATTGCCGTAGGGACAGCAGCCAAAATGGTTTCCAACTGTTTGACTTCTGCATCAAAAATCGAACGCTCAAAATACTTCCCGTAAAACTCAACAGGGCAGAGTTCGCCCTCTAGGGAATAATGCCGTTCCAGAAATCCTTTTAATTGATTGCGAACCTCTTTTTTGAGGCTGTCGCGGAATGATAGCGGAAAATCATCGCTGATATCTGGTGGTGGAACCAACATCAGTAATCGAGGTTTCTTTTGCTCGTCCCCAAAAATTCGTTCTACTTCATCACGACTCAAAACTCCAGGCCATTTTTGCTGATCGAAAATAGCTTGAATTTCCTTTTGCTTGAGTTCAATTTCTTTTGCAGTCTTCTCCCGCATCAGTTCTAGATACAAAGAACTCATCTGACGCTTGTCTGCCAATTCCTCTGCTTTGAGTTGCAGTTCTCGTTCTCTAAGCTTAAGAGTACGTTCATCTCGTTCAGCGCTTGCCGATTCAATCTGAAGGTCTGCTTTCAAGCGGAGGTCTTGAAGTTCTAGTAACTTCTGCTCTCTTACCTCTCTGCGCCGATAGTAGTCAATTTCTGCCTGACGCGATCGCTGATCTAATCTAACTTCCTGAACTTTAGCAGGAAGATTAGATGTGTCATCAACAACGTTTTTAAAAAATTTTGAGGCAATTCTACTAGCAGCACTAGCAACAAATACGGCTACAGCACCAACAATATTGAATGGCATAAAACTTAAATCTGAGGAGAGTTCTAGCGATCGCAAAATCCGGCTTATTTAGCTTGATTTGCTCAAGTGTAGCCCAGCCCTAGGTGGGAGTCACTGGTTGAGAAGATTGTGGGATAGATGCGCTGCTTGCCGTTGAACCTTTTCCCCAAATGCCCAGTCTAAAGCATTAGAAATCCAACAGTGGTAAGAGAGAGCCAATCGGTGTCAGCTGTACCAATCAATGCGCTAATGGGCGATCAAGCCAAAGAAAAACCCGATCTCGACACCGATGCTTACCTGGTAAAGCGGTGTCAAGAAGGCAACAAGCAGAGCTTTCGGCAACTCTACCAGCGCCATCAGCAGCGCGTCAGATCGACTCTTTACCAACTCTGCGGTACCTCATGCTTAGATGATTTGGTGCAAGAAGTATTCTTACGTGCTTGGAAGGGATTACCAAAATTGCGGGAAACCGCTCATTTTTCGACTTGGCTTTATCGCATTAGCTGGAATGTTGCTTCAGATCGACGGCGGCAATTTGCTGTAGAAACCCGAAATTTCGCGTCTTTACAACAAAGCGCTACCAATGCCTTGCCAAGTCAACAAGAATCTCCCACTCTGATGCACTTACATTATGAAGATTTAGTGCAGCGCGGACTGCAACAACTAAGTTTCGAGCATCGCGCCGTACTGGTTCTGCACGACTTAGAAGACGTTCCGCAAAAAGAGATCGCAAATATCTTGTCGATTCCAGTTGGCACAGTAAAATCGCGGCTCTTTCATGCTAGAACCTCCATGAGGCAATTTCTCCAGAAGCAAGGAGTCCAACTATGACTCAGTTCCCCGATGATGACAAACCCCTAGTAGAGTTTCTGCGCCAACACCGGGGTTATGTTCCCCCATCTGCACCCGATTTAGAGAGCCAGATTATGCAAGCAGTAGCATCTGCGCCTTCACAGCCGCAATGGCGGCGACAGAGGTGGATTTTACCTTCTGCCCTTGTTGCTAGTCTGTTAGTTAGCTGGGCAGGATACCGCGTGCTGGTGCCTAACACTGCATCGACTGCATCCAAAAACACCGCAGAACTGGAAGCATTTCTGGCGACGAACTGGGATAGTGTTGTCGCGGGTGAAACGCCCGCGTCGTCGAGCAGCCAAGATGCAGAAGCTGATTGGTTGCTCTCAGAAAATTAGCTTTTTTAGGGAATCGGTATGGGTAATAATCAGTTGTCCTGAACGATCTTATTGCTACTGCCTAATGACCAATGAAGAATGGCTAATTGCGTCTTAACGAATTACTAATTACTAATTACTACTAACGACGGAGATTGTTTTCATGTCCCTAAATCGTATTTCTCTGTTAGCGGTTCTCATACTATCTATAGGGAGTGCGGTTGCTCTTGCCGATCCGAATCCCCAATCTTCTCAAACAATTGCCCAAAATTCGCCGGGTGGCCGTCCTCAAAGAGGCAACAAGGATGGACTCCTTCAGCAACTCAATCTTACCCCACAGCAAATGCAGCAAATGCAGGCGATTCGGCAGAAGTATAGAACCCAGATAGCGCCGCGCCAGCAAACTCTACGTCAAGCTCGGCAAGAGCTAGCGACACTGATGAATAGTACAGCTTCCGCCAGCCAAATTCGCTCTAAAAATCAGCAAGTTGAAGAGTTGCAGCAGCAGCTACAAAAGTTGCGGTTTGAAAGTATGTTAGAAATGCGAGAAGTTATGACTCCAGAGCAACGCGCCAAGTTTGTCCAACTGATGCAACAGCGACGACAACAAAAGGGGCAACGGGCGGGGAAAAATAGAGGACAAGGATTTCCAGGTTCGCTGGAGCGAAATTTTTAGCGGTTGATACGCCGGAAACTACTGCCCAATTGGATGCTTGATTATCTTTATCTGCATGGATTTGCCTCTAGTCCCCAGTCAACGAAGGCGATCTATCTGCGCGATCGCTTATCTTCCCTGAAAATCCCCTTGACAATCCCCGATTTCAACCAAGGCGATTTTTCCCATCTGACGATAACTCGGCAAATAAAGCAAGTCGCCGCTGAATTTCCCCCAAACTCAATGCCTGTTACTGTCATTGGCTCCAGCTTAGGGGGTTTAACAGCGGCTTGGGTGGGAGAAAAATACCCGCAGGTTCAGCGGTTAGTGTTGCTAGCTCCCGCTTTTGAGTTTCTGACTCACTGGTTGCTCCGACTGGGGGAAGAACAACTGCAACAGTGGCAGACAGAGCAATATTTGCCGGTATATCACTATGGCGAGAAGCGATCGCTTCCTCTGCATTACCAGTTCGTCACCGACGCTGCCCAATATCAAGACGAACAGCTACAGCGCCCCATTCCTACTCTGCTTCTGCATGGGCGTCACGATGAAGTGATTCCGATTGCAGCTAGCCACAACTACGCCGCCTCACGCCCTTGGGTTAAATTCATCGAACTAGAGGACGATCACAGTTTAGGAAACGTCCTGCCTGAAATTTGGGAATTGATCGAAGCTTTCTGCTATTAATACCTGTTTGTTTCGCCGCCCCTTTAGGCGTTCCGCTGCCATATAAAAAACTAAAACCCGCCTAAGGTACCGGCGGGTTCGTGAACGAGCTATAAATGGTCAGGTTAGTCAAACGAAAGAGGAAAATTTCAAGAAAAGTTGACGAAACCAAAAACTAACTCTACTAGGGTGGACTTAATTCGCAACAAACCTTTTCTAACTATCTTGCATTCCCTACGCCGATTCAGGCAATGATCTAGATCCGCAACTTAACAGTTCAAAACAAAAAGAAGCGAATGAACTTCAGCGCGATCGCTACATTTATTAGAGAAATACAACCGAGATTCGGTGTTGCGTTGGATAAGAGCGGGAGACACAGGCTCGAATCCGAAAACTTGGTGTCGAAGGTTCTTACTTCGTTGTGCCTATATTTAAATTAGCACTTGATTCTCCAACCTCACTCGTTCGTTAAATTAAATTCATATCCCTTTATGTGTCGAAATCTTTAAAAATGCTAGTTCAAAAATGAAAGATTTGCGATACACCGATAACAAAGCCCCCTCCAATATTAGGAGGGGGCTAGATTGCAAAGTTTTAGTCGTTATTGACCTGTACTGCTTGACCCACCAGTTGTCGAACTGCTTCCCGGTGTGGTGCCGGTGGTTCCGTTGGTGGTCGAACTGCTTCCCGGTGTGGTGCCGGTGGTTCCATTGGTGGTCGAACTGCTTCCCGGTGTAGTGCCGGTGGTTCCGTTGGTGGTAGCACCGCTATTCGGTGTGGTGCCGGTGGTTCCATTGGTGGTCGAACTGCTCCCCGATGTGGTGCCGGTGGTTCCATTGGTGGTAGCACCGCTATTCGGTGTGGTGCCAGTTGGATTTTGGGTGCCTGGGGTGGTGCCAGAAGTATTCGTTCGAGTTGAGTTCTGACGCACTGAAGGCGCGGTTAGAGTTGTACTAGGACTTGATTGAGTAGTCCCAGAAGTATTCGTTCGAGTTGAGTTCGACGGTTGAGAAGGCGTTACGTTAATATTTGTCTGATTTCGAGTCGGTTGTTGCCCGGAACTCGGAGGAACTGTAATGTTTACATTTGGCGCTCTTTGAGCAGGCGGTGCGTTTTGTGTCTGAGGAACCTGAATCACCGTAGGAGCCTTCTCAACTGTGGTTCTTTCGATAATTCTCTCTTGTGTAGGCTGTTGAGAAGCGCCCGATGAAGACGTATCTGGTGCAGTTGAGTTCGGTGCAACAGAAGCTGAAGGTGAAGGGGAAGGTACGGGAACCACCACAGGCGCAGGCGCAGTGTACTCTTCTACCTGCTGATTTCGTTGGTTGAGGAAGTAGAGGGCACCGAGGGTCAACCCTAGCAGAGAGGTGAGGGCAATCCCTATCAACAAGCCTCTGGCGGCATTATTATTATCGCGGATTTCTTGTCCTTCCTCGTTGACGCGGCGCTCGGAAACGCGACCGTGGACATAACCATCTCGATAGGAGGTCACTTTGCCTGGGTCTACAGTGCCATTCCCGTGAACCGTGTTAGTTGGGCCAACCGGATTATGGGGAGAAACCGGCTGATTTGGGTTCTGGGGAACTTCACGGTTATCGTTGTTGCGATTTTGTAGGTTAGACATGAGTATTACTACAACTCCTGAATGGTTTAAAGGCAGAAAAGGATGTTTAAAACTGTTTATGGTCAGTAGATTTGAGCAACGCTGTCTCAACCAAGCCTAGCTAGCAAGGTTAGGAGCCTACCTCGCGCAGAGTTAGAAACATTGTTTTCAATGTCCCCTGTCCTGCTTGTTATTGAGGTGCTGGAACGAGTTCCTGAATTTCCTGAATATTTATCTACAGTTCTTTCAAAGATGGTTGTCTTTTTCTCGATGCTTTGAGAGGGACTGTCATTGGGAACAGGCACAGAGGGTAGAGAAGATTCATTTCGCTGAGCAACGAAGAACAGAGTTCCAACGAGGAAACTTACAATCGATGTGAAAGCAAGATTCATCAGCAAATTAGTCAAGGCATTGGTATTCTCATCAACGAGATAGCTCTGTTCCTGAAAACGACGTTCAGAATTGCGACCTTTAAGGTACTCATTCTGGTAGGAAACCCGTTCAGAATTGCCTCTACCCTGATAGACCGATTTAGGCCTTTGATTGTTATCGGTTCTAGGGTGGTTGTACATGAATGTCGATCGAACTCTTTGTGTCAATCAGGAAACCGAGAAGACCCTGATTTTTTTAGATTGATTGGCAACTACAAGCTAAGGAAGTTAATACTCAGCTGTCTTGTCCTTATAAGCAATACGATATCCGTTAGTCTTGCCTGAATCTCTCTATCTGAGAATGGATTGTCTCCTCCATCCAAGGATTGAGATCGAAAAATCGAAAGGAAGAAGTCCGTGAAAACAGCACGCAGTTGTTCAAAAAAGCGTAAAAAAAACCGTTTTCATCAAGAAAACGGATTTATGTCATTTTATTTTTTTATAATTGCTATTTAATTAACGCAGCAAAACGTTCCAAGTCGCTGGACCCACTACACCGTCGGCGTCTAGCTTAAATCTTTGTTGAGCAGCTTTGACCGCAGTTTGAGTCGTTTCACCAAAGACACCATTCACCGTTCCTTTGAAAAAGCCAAGGGTTCGCAGGCGCTGTTGCAAACTGGTAACGGCTGGGCCTTGCGTTCCCAGCCTCAGAACTGGAAAATCGAGCTGTCTGGGCTGCTGCGGGTTCGTCCGTGTCTGAGAGCTAGGAGCAGTTGTGGAACGGTTAGCGGTGGTTCTGGCAGCGGTTGCCGGACGGTTGGGGGTTCTGGCAGTCGTTGCCGGACTGTTGGAGGCTGGAACATTCACACTGGGACGGGAAGTTGCCGCTGGTCTGGGATTGGCAGCGGTGTTTGTCGTAGTTGGGACGGGAAAAGATGCTGCCCCAGTGGTAGAAATTGTTGAAGCTGAAGGAGACGGGATAACCAATGGCGTCGCGGCTGCTGTAGATTCCGATAGTGGGGCGACTGGAAATAAACGCTTCCAGGTTTCTGCACCCACGATTCCATCCGGTGCTAAACCAGCGGCTTGCTGAAAACGGGAAACTGCGATCGCGGTATTTTCCCCGTACACGCCATTTACGTCGCCATTATAGTAACCCAATAGTTTAAGGGCTGCCTGGAGTTCCGCTACTTCTGTTCCTTGGCTACCGGGTCGTAACGTTTGCCGAGTAACGGTTGCGGATGGAAATGTTTGGGCGATTTCTTTGGCATCACTGGGGATCGCCATAAAAGGTAAAAGTAAAAAGGCAAAAGGCAAAAGAATGTTTTTTTTCATTTTTACTTTTTCCTCTTGAGTTTACAAAAAGGCAAAAGGATGTTTTTTTCATCGCTTTTTCCTCTTGACTTTACAACGCGATTGGAAAAAGCGAAAAGGTTCAAGAAAAAATCTTTCATTTTTACTTTGTCTTTTTACTTTTTTCCTTTTTTAATTTTTAATGTCTAATTTTTCGGCTGGACCAACGAGAGAGACATAAGGTTCGGTAAAATACCGGGAAGCCACTTTTTGGATCAACTCTGGGGTGACGCTGGTAACTTTTTCCTGAAACTCGGTATCAAACTCAATTCCCAGCCCCAAAATTTCGTACCAGCCGAAAACTTGAGCCAGCTGAGCATTGGTTTGTTTGCCGAGAGCGTATTGACCAAGCAGCTTGTTTTTGGCAGCTTGTAGCTCCCGCTCGGTTAGTTGAGTGGTGCAAAGGCGTTCCACTTCAGTTCGCAAGCCTTCATAGGCGATCGCGGTGTTTTCCGGTGCCGTGCCCATATATACCACAAACTGAGAGGTTTCTAGCCGAGTCGGATAAAAAGCTGAGACATCGTAAGCCAATCCCCGCTTCTCGCGCAGTTCCACAAACAAGCGGCTAGAAAGACCGTTGCCCAAGTAAGTATTGAGCAGTTTCAGGCAGGCGTAGTCGGTTTCTTGCACGGATGGCGCGACGTAGCCCAGCATCACGATGGATTGCTGCGTATCTTGTGGGGTAGCGCAAGAAATGGGTTCAGGGGTGATTTGGGGCAGACTGAGGGTAGGTAGAGGGGTGGTTCCACTCTGCCAATCTCCAAACACTTGATTAACCAAATCAGTGGCGTCTTGGGGAGTCAGGCGACCGGCAATACTGATAACTAGGTTATCGGGACGGAAATACGTCTGATGGTAATGCTGGAGGTCAGCGCGGCTTAAACCAGAGACAGTGGCTTCGGTTCCCAAGCTGGAGAATCCGTAGGGATGATTCTGGTACATGGCTTGCCGCAGCTGGTCGAAGGCGATGGTGAACGGCTGTTCCTGCTGGGAGCGAATATCCTGCAAAGCGAGACGCCGTTCCAGTTCCACTTCGGCTTCTGGAAAGCTAGGCGATCGCAATAATTCTCCTGCCAGTTGCAACATCTCCGGAAAATCTGCGGATACTGTTTTGAGACTCAGCAAGAAATAATCCGCAGCCGCATCAGCACCGAGACTGGCTCCCACTGACTCTACTTGCTCGGCAATTTCTAGGGAAGAAAGGCGATCGGTTCCTTTGGTGAGTACCGTGGATAGCAGGTGAGAAAGTCCCGCTTTTTCTCGTGGCTCCCACCGACCTCCAACCCGTGCAAAAATTCGACCAGCAATAATATCAGCCGCTGGATTTTCCACCGTAATTAATACGATGCCGTTGTCCAAAACACTGCGGTGGATAGTTGGGTTGGCGAGCGATCGCGTCACACTTTGAGTCATTCGTTGTAGAGTCCTTAGTCATTGATCGTGGGTGATGAGTCATCGATCGTGAGTGGTAGGAACAACTTACGAGTCGCTAATGACGAATGACTCATCACTCCTCTACTCAAGCTAACAAGGTTTGAGGATTGTGACCGCATAGCGGTACGGGGAGAGATACTGCTGTGCCAGCTGCTGAAGTTCTGTGTTCTCAAAAGACTGTATTTTTTCGGGATAAGTCGTGGCGACTTCAGCCGCTGCAATGGTGTTGTAATAGCCATACAACCCCGCTAGCTGGCTGGGTGCTTCTGTGGAAAAAGCATAGTCATTCGACAGCAAGCGTTTACAGCGAGAAAGTTCTCCCTCTGAAACGGGAGCGTTTTGCAACTCGGAGATCGCATCGCCAATGATTGCCTCTACTCGATCGAGATTCTCTGGAGCGAGGCAGGCACTAATCGTAAACAAACTGGAATCCCGTTGTAGGGAGAAACTACTACTAATGTTCTGGACTAATTGCTGCTGTTCTCGCAAGTTTCTGATCAGCCGGGAAGACCGTCCTTCTGCCAACAGTACCGAGATCAAGTCTAAGCCGTAGGCATTTCGCAACTGCTCTACACCCGGTCCCACCCATGCCATCATCAGACGAGCTTGTCCTAGCCTAGGTAAGTGGATTTCCTGACGCCGAATTTCTATCATCGGAGGTTCGGCTTCAGCTTCAGCCAGGGGACACTCCAGCGGCGGGGCGAAGTGCTGGAACGAGCGATTCACCAGTTCTAGTGCGGGTTCTTTCTCAACTCCCCCCACAATGACTACCGTCATATTTTCCGGCTGGTAGTGGGAGCGATGGAAGCGACGCATCTCGTCGGGCGATCGCTCTATCAGATGAGCTTCTGTTCCTAAGATGGGACGCCCGTAAGGATGGCGCTGGTAAATGCTTTCTGTCAGCGCTTGGAATCCAATAAAATCAGGATCGTCATAACTCTGGCGGATTTCCTCCAAAACTACATCGCGTTCCCGGATAAATTCTTCTTCTGGGATCGCCGCGTTTAAGAGAATATCTGCCAGAGCAGGCAAGGTATTTTCTAAATACTGAGCGGCTGTAACAATAAAGAAATGGGCGTAGTCGTGGCTGGTCGCCGCGTTCGTCATGCCGCCGGTATTTTCAATCACTTGGTCAAATACACCGGGCGGCAGTCGGTCGGTGCCTTTGAAAATCATGTGTTCCAGAAAGTGAGCCATTCCCGACCACTCTTCTGTCTCAGCGATCGCTCCCGCCCGCACCCAAACATCTACCACAACCACTGGTGTCGCTGGGATGTGTTGATAAATCACTGTTAAGCCGTTGTCCAGCTTGAATACCTCAGCTGGAAATTTTGAAGTAGTATTTAAGAGTTGCAACAAACTTTTTATTTTCTAACTGTAGTTAGATACGAATTCAATTATCCTAGCGCCTAACGCTAAATAATTATCATTTGTCGATCCAAAGTTGGCAGCTTTGCATCCATTATTTAAGAAATACAATCAAAATTTAAAACTTTCAGCCAAGTAAGATACAAAAATCCCCTTATCTCTTGGACAAGGGGATTTTAATTCTATGAGGTTCACCGCAACGCCGTTTTACCTCAGTTTATGACCTGGATAAACCAGGTGGGCACCTAATGTCTGACTTAAAGTTTCCGGGTACTTGCCCGGTCTACTGCTGTCAAAGCTTTTTGGTTCCCGTTAGAACAAGGCAAGATCAAAAAACGTTATTGGCAGTCACCAACGCCGCAGCCTAACCTAAAAATTATTATAGCAAAGGAGCTAGGCCGTGGGGGAGTGGAAGAATCTCATTTAGTTCCGCCCTCCTGTGTTCACTCCTAACCCCTACCTCCCAACCTCTAACTCCTAACTCCTAACTCCTCAGCCCTCAGTCCTCAGTCCTCAGTCCTCAGTCTTCAGTCCTCATTCCTCTGAATACCAGATAGATTCAATGGTTTGAGCGATCGCTTCTGCCTCAGAACGGTCGGCTGTTTCTAGCAAAACGGTGACGTGACCGAGTTTTCGACCGGGACGAGATTCAGTTTTGCCGTACCAGTGGACGTGAGCGTGAGGTAACTCCGCAAGCTGTTGCCGTTTGGCAAGATAATCGCTCTGGGAATGCTCGTAACCGAGTAAATTTACCATGACAGCACCCGCACTTTTGAGAGCGGGATTACCTAAGGGTAGACCGCTGACGGCTCTAAGTTGCTGCTCAAATTGAGAAGTTTCGCAGGCATCCAGGGTGAAGTGTCCGGAGTTGTGAGTGCGGGGGGCAATTTCATTGACCAACACTTTTCCGGCTGGAGTTAAAAATAGCTCAATGCCAAAGACGCCAACCGCTTGCAGGCTATCTAGAAGCGTATGTGCGATCGCTTTCACCTCTTGTTCCACCGTTGGCGTAATTGCCGCTGGCACCAAGACGCGCCGACACACTTGATCTACCTGCTGTGTTTCTACGACTGGGTAAGTCACCACCTCACCTGCGGCTGAACGAGCGGCAATAATCGCTAATTCTCGCTCAAAAGGCACAAATTCTTCTAACAACACTGGCGCATATTTCAGTCGCTGCCAAGTTGACTCTAGGGCGTGGCTATCTTTAATGATGAAGGTGCCTTGACCATCGTAGCCGCCGCGTCGGGCTTTTAGAACGACGGGAAAATCCAGGTCTTTGAGGTTCAAGGGGTGAGTGAAGGATTTGGGAAGATTTACTTCATGATTCCCGGCTTCTCCCTCAAGCGTCATAAAACTGGGAGTTGGCAAGCCGATATCTTCTAAATAGCAGCGCTGATCGTATTTATCTAACAGCGGCGCTAATACTTCCAGCCTAGGGCGAAAGCAGACGCCTTTCTGGACAAGAGAATCTAAAGCGTTCAGGTTAATAAATTCGTTTTCAAAAGTAATGACATCGCAGCGAGACGCTAACTCGGCTGTAGCGGCAGCATCATCAATGGGGGCAAAAATGGTGGAAGATGCGATCGCGACCGCTGGATCGCTCGGATTGGGCGTTTGCACCACCAATTCAATCTCCAATGCCTCCGCTGCACCTGCCATCATCCAGGCTAGCTGTCCCCCCCCAATTACTCCTACACGCTTCATCGACACCCCAAAGACTCACGAGTTGCGATACCAGTTTTAGAATTTACACCAGATGCTTTAATACAGAGTTCTTTTATTTGCGCCCCATCTAAAATTGCATCGGTGAAGTCGGCACCAGCGATATTTACACCGTCAAATATAGTACGCAATAGGATACTTTCCACCAAAACGGCATCGCTTAAATCCGCGCCGTTGAGTTTTACCTGATCGACCATTGCATTGGTTAAATCTGCCCCGTGTAAATTAGCATTCGTCATCACGGATGCACTAAAAATTGCCCCTTTTAAGTCCGCACCCTCAAAGTTAGCGAGTTCCATGTTGGCGTTGGAAAACTCAGCCACTTGCAAAATTTGACCGGAGAAATCCTTGGCTTTCAGTTCGGCATTGCTATAGGACAAGGGAGGCGGGTAGTATCCTGCTTGGGCTGGGAATGCCCAGATGAAAAGAACGATTGTTAGTAGGAACGCAGCGAGTTGCCGAAAGGTCATAGAAAAGCGCTTCAAAACACGCTATAGAGTTGGCTATCTTTCAAGTTAGTGTATTCTGAAATCCTTCAGGATGTGAACCAGACCCTTAAAATTGTGAGTAAGCGAGGTTTAAGGAAAGCTTATGCCATACTTTTTAGTGACTTGGCTACTTACAGCGATCGCGCTAATGATTACTGCATACATTGTCCCCGGCTTTACAGTCACAAATTTTCTGGCTGCGCTGGTTGCTGCGATTGTTTTGGGCTTAGTGAATGCAATTGTCAAACCCCTTTTGGTAATTTTGACATTGCCGCTGACGCTCGTGACCCTAGGGTTGTTTCTGTTTGTGATTAACGCCATCACAATTTTGATTGCTGGGGCGATTACTCCCGGTTTTAGTATCGCTGGTTTCGGGCAGGCTTTGATAGGTTCAATTGTTCTGAGTCTAGTGGCTAGTGGGCTAAACTTTTTGTTCAACAGAGAAGCCGAATAAATTAACGGATTCCGGCGTCAAAACCGGCGTCAAAACCCAAGTAGCCGCGGGGGGTAATCATCCAATCGGCGTGGGTGCGAGTGCTGCTATTGCCAATCAGTACCGTTGTCAGCATATCGATGGGAGTATCGAGTAATTTCTCAAGTGTAATCAGAGTAATTTCTTCGTCTTCTCGATAAGCTGATTTCACGATCGCTACCGGCGTTTGGCGATCGCGATATTGCAGAAAGATACTTTGGGCGATCGCGATTTGTTGGGTGCGAGTTTGCGATCGCGGATTATAAAGTGCGGTAACAAAATCTGCTTGCGCGGCGGCTGTCAGGCGCTTTTCAATCACCTCCCAGGGGGTCAGCAAGTCGCTCAAACTAATCGCACAGAAGTCGTGCATCAAAGGCGCACCCACTCGCGAGGCAGCAGCTTGTAGGGCGGTAATTCCCGGAAACACCTGCACTCCTGGCGTTTTGCCATCCCAGCCTTTTACTTGGAGTTCTTCCATGACTAACCCAGCCATGCCGTAGATGCCGCAATCTCCAGAAGAAACAACCGCTACAGTTAATCCCCAATTCGCCAATTCTATTGCTCGTTCTGCCCGTTGACGTTCCTGGGTAATCGGTAACGCTTCGACAATCTGTCCGGGACGCAGCAAAGGAGAAATGAGGTCGATATAGAGAGAGTAACCAATGATGGCGTCAGCGCAGGATACGGCGGTTTGAGCCGCTGGGGTCATTTGGTCTAATTTTCCAGGTCCCGTACCAACCAGCAATAAACAGCCTGTGCGACCCGTATATTCTCGTTCGGATTGAGCGATCGCGACCGTTACCGCCCCTGGTTGCCCTTCTAACTTAAAAACTTGTTTTACCACTTTCAGCGGAGCAATGCCTTCCGCCCCTACAGAAGCCGCATGAATTGCTGCGGCTTCAGCAACACTGGGCGTTCCGACTTCTGCTTCCACAACCGCTGAGGGAGTGGGAACGCTAACGGAACGCAGAATATCAGCCGGGAACGTTCGCAAAGGCAAGTGGCGATCGCGGCATAATTCCACTAACCCAACTTCATCGGCTTTAATATCGATGGTGGCAATTCCGGCGATCGCTTCTTGGGCTAGGTGATTTTTCTCAAACACCTGCCTAATCGCTGTTTCTATCAATGCTTTCGAGGTTCCTCGTTCGCAGCCGATTCCCACCCACAAGACTCTAGGATGCCACTGGACTGTTGGCAGCCTTGATTCTGAGGAAAATCGTTGCTGGGTGGGGCTAATCCAAATCCTCGCCTGGGATGATTTTGAACGATCGGGTTCCTGGTTAGATTGAACCATCTCTGATTGGCTAGCGAGATATTCTGGAACCCTAAAATCAAATGGATGTTTCTCAGGAAGATGACTTTGCCATAAAGTAGAACCCGCTTCCTGAATGACTTGTACTCGTTCCCCTCTCGCCACTGCTGCACTAACGCCCGTCCAGTCTCCCTCGCCTCGATTCCAGCCAAAAGGAACGCCCAGCATATCCACTGCGGGTAGTCCTAAACCAGCGGAGGCACCCGTCAAGACTGGTGTTGCCCCAATCGTAAGGGCGATCGCTTGTGCCAACCGATCCGCCCCTCCCTGATGACCGCTACACAGACTAATCACAAACTGGCTATTTTCATCCACCACGACCACTGCTGGATCGCTGGATTTATCTTGCAATAAGGGTGCAATCAAACGCACCACGGCTCCAGATGCCAAGCAGAAAACAAAGCCCCGATGCGTATTCCACAAGGTTGCTAGGTGGTCTTTGAGGGAACCGCGATAAACTTTGGCTGACGCGATCGCCCTTGTCTCTACAACATCGGTTAGAGACTCTGGAACCCAAAGAGTAGCACCCGTGGATTGACAAAGCGGCTGTAGTTTTTGGGCACCCGTGGGAGTAGTCGCGATCGCGGCTAGTGGCTGAAAATCACCTAACAGTAATACCATCGATTGTCTTGAGTTGTTTTGTGACGATTATTTTGCGCGATCGCAAAGCGTATGTCCAAAGGCTATAGCGCTAGTCGCTCTCCGGATTTTACTCTTCTTCTAGGGTTTCTGAGTCGTACTCTTCGTCTAGCTCCTCGACATCTTCACCGTATTCCTCTACGGATTCTTCGTCTTCGCCGTATTCCTCGTCTTCGTATTCTTCGTCTTCGTCTTCGGCGACGGCTTCTATATCCTCTTCATCTTCGACGTATTCTTCGTCTTCCTCTACAGCTTCTTCATCTTCGTCGTATTCCTCGCCTTCAGATTCTTCGTCTTCGTCTTCGGCGACGGCTTCTATATCCTCTTCGTCTTCGACGTATTCTTCATCTTCGGCGACGGCTTCTTCGTATTCTTCGTCTTCGGCGACAGCTTCTATGTCTTCTTCGTCTTCGACGTATTCTTCATCTTCCTCTTCGACATATTCTTCGTCTTCGGCGACGGCTTCTTCGTACTCTTCCTCGTCACTGCCGATGTCGGCGTCTGAAATATCGAGAGCATCGCCAATCAGCGGGATAATGTCATCCAAAAAGGAGGCGTCATCATCACTCCAAACGCCTCGGCTATAGTCGAGGTCGGTGACGCTGCGAATCGTCCAGCAGTCATCACAATATTCGGGATTGGTCATGTAGTCGTAGGGAATGTAACAGTATCCCTTGTCTCCCCAGTGTGCGCCCCAAGAATTGCGAACCACAAATACCCGATCTTTGTCCGAGTAACCGACGCACAACATCGCGTGACCGCCTTGAGACTCCTCTCGCTCCGGGTTAGGCATGGGAATCCCCTTATTTCCCTCCCTCATGAACGAATCGAAAAGCTGTAACCCAAAGGCAAACGGATAACCCTCGGCTAGACAATGCTTCATGGCGTACAAATCCACGTCAATTCGCTCAGCATCGTCGATCAAGAATTGGGTTGCTTCCTCATAAGCTTGGTCGTGGGGACGGTGAAACAACCGCTCTGGGTGATAGGGCCAGGTTAACTCAGAACAAGCGCCCATCTTTCGCAATACCTGGATGCAATTGCGAAGTGTTGCTCCGGCGTCTTCTTCGATTTCTCCGGCGAGCGATCGCGCATTGTAATAAATAAACAACCGGCTTACATCCCCGGCGGTACCGAGTTGGCGCATTGCCAGGTACTCGTAGGCTCCCGCCATCGCATTGCCCGTGCAACTTCCCACTTCTCCTTGATCTTCTACCGGAGTCAGGTAGTGACGCAAATCGACCCTTGGCGGCAGCTTTTCGGCTTGAAATCGATGAGCCTCGTACTTCTTATCGTTCGCATCCTTTGTGTCGGGTCGATAGCCGCCTAATTTCAACTTTTTGCCGGTCGAATGCTGGACGTAAGCAAGTTTGGGCGAATAGCGAAGATTCGACATAAAACAACCTCTTGGGTCAGCTATCGTTTTATCTGCTCATCTATCTAGGGATAGATTTATGCGCTCATTCTAACTGTCCGCCTGATGAGCGTCCAGGGATGGGAAGCGCCAGTGGATGCGATCGCTCGAAAGCCGAAATACACGCTACATTTTGCCCAAATACCAGAAACCCGGCTTCTTCAAGAAGCCGGGTTTTCCTAAGATAAGGACTTTTTACGTTTTTTAGGCGATGAGGAGTCCTGCTTATCCCTTGTCTTAACCTTGACGCCAGGATGTTAAATCTTGGCGCTGGAATCAAGCTGAGGTTGAATTTGACTAACCGAGTCAGCCGCAGGAAGCATAGATTCTAAGGGAGCAAGGTCTTGCGTCGCTACTGTGTTATGCACCGATGCTTGCAGCATTGGCGTGCGGATAATTGAATTATTCGCCAGGGTAAACAACGGGTTAGACAAAATCCCTGCCAAGGATGTCACCACTAACGACACCACTAAAGTCACTTGCAAAGGACGCATTCCCGATATATTCCAGCGAATTTCTGGATAATTCTTCACGGCGTCAGACATTTCTTGGGGTTCTTTTACCACCATCATCTTGACGACACGGATGTAGTAGTAAATCGAGACGACGCTCGTGAGCAACCCTAGTAAGACTAAGCCGTAAACACCCGCCTGCCAACCTGCCCAGAACAGGTAGATTTTTCCGAAGAAGCCAGCCAAGGGCGGAATCCCTCCCAAGGACAGCAGACAAATACTCAAGCACAAGGTCAGAAGCGGGTCTTTTTGATACAGCCCCGCGTATTCGCTAATTTGATCCGTACCCGTTCGCAGGGTGAACAGAATCACGCAGGCGAAGCCTCCCAAGTTCATGAACAGGTAAACCAGCATATAAAACACCATGCTGGCATAACCTTCTTCGGTGCCGGTAATCAAACCGATCATGACGAATCCAGCTTGGGCAATGGAAGAGTAAGCCAGCAGACGTTTCATGCTGGTTTGGGTAAGAGCAACGACGTTACCCAGTATCATGCTCAAGACTGCAAGGGCGGTGAAGACAAAATGCCACTCTTGAGTGACGAGGGGGAAAGCTGTCACCATTAGGCGGATGGCGAGGGCAAATCCAGCGGCTTTTGAACCGACGGAGAGGAAGGCTACAACAGGTGTTGGCGAACCTTCGTAAACGTCGGGTGTCCATTGGTGGAAGGGAACGGCGGCAATTTTGAAGCCAATCCCGGCGATCGCAAAGACTAATGCAATCAGCAGTCCTAAGGATAAGTCAGCGTTCGCGCTGGAAATGCCAGTAGCGATCGCGCTCAACTTCGTTTCTCCTCCCGATAGTCCGTACAGCAGCGAGACACCGTAGAGGAAAATTGCTGTACTCGAAGCGCCAATCAGCAGGTATTTTAACGCTGCTTCATTGGAACGGGGGTCGCGCTTCATGTATCCCGTCATCAGGTAGGACGAGATACTGAGGGTTTCTAAGGCGACAAAAATCGTCACCAACTCATCTGCACCACACAGAATCATTCCCCCAATGGTGGCGCTGAGCATAATCCCAATAAATTCTGCCAGGGAGGTGCCGCTTTGCTCTACGTAGCGGATCGACATCAAAATGGTGACGGCGGTAGACAAGGCAACGATGCCGCGAAAGACGACGCTCATGGCATCGCCGTTGAAGCTACCCAAGAAGCCGATGGTGTTCGTGTTCCCCCATTGATAGTACAAGGCGACGATAGAGGCGAGTAGACCCGCGATCGCGATATAGGGGGTGAAGCGCGAGGACGACCGTCCGATAATCAAGTCAACGACGAGAACTGCCAAAAGGGTGACAATTAAAATCCCCTCAGGCCAGATTGTCCCAACATTCAACTGGGCTGCAAGTTCAGCAAAACTCATGAGATATATAGTTTTGGGTATTTAGGCAGAGAGACTGAGACTCTTAATATTATTTAATTTTATGGCGTTCGGGGTTGCTTGGATTATTGATGAGGGCGATCGCTTTTGGCGTAATGAACTCGAAAGACCCTAAGAACAAGGAAAAAAGACAGGAAAGAGGCGAACTGACTTGTCAGCGCAACGCGCGATCGCGCTGTCGCTAAAATCTCAGTATGGCGATCGCGTGTCTTCGATTCTGTAACGATGACGCCATTGATTTTTTCGAGATTCTGCAAGGGCAAAAACCGATGGTACAGTCTTCTTGGGCTACTGTAACTGATGAAGAATTGATGCTCATCAGTTCTAAAAATCCAGATTTACAATTTGAGCGGAACGCTGACGGGTCATTGGTAATTATGCCGCCAACTGGAGGAATTTCTGGGAATCGAGAGGCGAAAGCAGTGGCTTATCTGCTGAATTGGGTGGAAACTCACGATTTAGGAGATGTTTTTGGTCCCAGTACGGGGTTCAAGTTAGCAAATACAGCGATTAAATCGCCGGATGTTGCTTTTGTTGCTAAAGGACGCTTGGCAGAAGATTGGGATCGGCAAGAAGATAGGTTTTTAAATTTGGCTCCCGATTTTGTTATCGAAATTCGTTCTAAATCTGATAGTTTAGAAACGCTCCAGGCAAAGATGCGCGAGTATATCGATAACGGAGTACGTTTGGGATGGTTGTTTGACCGTCAAAATCAGCAAGCTTGGGTGTATCGTCCAGATGGCTCAGTTACCCAATATCCCGCTACCGCAGTTTTGAGTGGTGAGGATGTGGTGCCTGGATTTACGTTACCTGTGCGGAGTTTGCTGTAAGCGCGATCGCGTTTAGAGACATGAACCCCCAAGAAGCAAAACCCACATTTTCTAGAGAGGCAATTTCTCTCATCTGGAGAGGGTTTTAGGTTTGTACAGAAAATTCTTCCGGATCGATTCCCCAATTTACCCAGCGAATTGCTTCACGCGCCGATTCGATATTAGGCGGAACGCGCAAGGCGTGAATGTGTCCGGTACTTGGACAAGTCATTTTTAATAAATATATTGGCTCTACATCGACCTGATTATCTATTTTTAACAATGTATATTCTTGCCAAGAATCTAATTTAGTTGCTTGCAATTCCTGGCAAATACGACTGTAGCCAATTACCTGAATTAATACTCGCCGCAGTTCCGCGTTGTCTTCTTTTAAAAGCCATTGAGGTTGCCACTGACTTGGGTGTAATTTGCCATATTCTTCCGGTAATGTTACGCCGTGATAGGAGTAAAAATTATATCCATCAGCAAATTGGATTGCCGGTTCTCCTTCGGCATGGAGGCGATTTTGGCTATCGAAAGAGATTTTTATCGGGCGTTCGCTGACTATATTTTGTTTTTCAAAGTGGCACCAAGTCCATCCTGAAAACCGCTGTAACTGCCAATAGGCTTGTCTTTGGGTGTCTCGATCAATGCAATTCAAGGCAGCAATAGACTTAACGGTTTCCCTCGCTGATTTAAATTGAGAAGATATAGCTAAAATATCAATCTTTTCTGTAGTTGGGCAGGTTTTCTTAAACAAATTAACAAGATGAGCCAATATATTAAGTTGAAGTAAAGTATATTCCTCCCAAGAATCTAATTTAGTAGCTCGTAAGTCTTGTAAAAATCCACTAGCATCCTTGATGATTACTTGCTTGGATTCAGAATAAGTCTCTTCTAAAAACGATTCGGTTCTAATAGAGCATTTGATGGGACCTTCCACGCGATCGCGTCCGTTGGATTTAGCCTTATCTGTCTCAATATCCGTTGCTTTAATTAATTCCTGCCAGTTTAATTCAGGCTCTGGAAAGCAAACTGCTACTCCCGCAGAGACAGTGCAACGATGAATGTAGTAATTCGGGTCTACGTATAGTAGCTTAGCTCCTTCCCTAAGTTGCTCGGCTAGTCGCCTACAATCTTCTAGGGAAGTTTCTGGCAAAATTACTGCAAATTCATCACCTCCTTTGCGGCAGGCTATCGCTGAGTTAGGAATATTTCTTTGTAAGAAGCTCCCCAATTCTTGCAGGAAGAAATTGCCTATTGAGAAACCAACCAAATTGTTGTACCTTTGAAACCAATCGATATTTAGCAGAATTAGACCTAATAATTGCTGACTTCTTTCTCGACACCCCTGCCACTGCAAAAATGCAAACATATAACGACGATTCAATAAACCTGTGAGCGGGTCACGAAATATTTGGTTAAATTGCAAATCATCAATCAGGAGCTGGTTCATTTATTCGGTTTAGGCTGCTTTTACCACTTCTGCGGCTTCTTCTCGGTCGATTGGCTCGGTGGAAAGCGATCGCGCTTTCCACGTCTCCCGATAAACTGGAATCAGCGCTTCTTGTGGCGTAAGTTTATCAATCTTAATCTGCGACATATCGCCATCCTTGAGGCTCGTATTCCCGCTGAATTCGCACCATCCAGCTGCCTTGGGGAATAGAAATCGCCTTATGCTCCTCGTGGGTTAAAGTTGCCGTCTCTGAGAAGACGCGCAGATAAAGCGTGCCATCTTTTTCGTACAGTTCTGCTTGTCCGTCGCTGATGCGGTGCTTGTGTCCCGTCACTTCACCTTCGGCTAAAGTCAGATGAGGTAGCGGTGGGGTTTCCCTGCCCTTAGTTGCTTCGATTTGCCTCAGGGGAAGTAAAATCACATCGCCTTGTCGAATGGGTTGCATCGGTTCTCCTCCAAATGCTGCTAAGCTGTTTCAGCCTGATGTTGGCATCCATTCTGGCACAACTCGAATACTTAGGGAGGTCGCCATTGCAATCCTCCATAAGTTAAACATTGAGATAGCTTTAAATTAAGTCTGGCGCGAACAACTCTCTTGCGAGCGGCTCTAAAAAAGCGAGTTATCTTTGGGAGAGCGAATCGTCCCTGGATGCGATTTACCGCCATTCTTGGAACCGGCTCTCGTCAAGCTTGGTACGCCAGAAGCGAGACTTCAGTCGTCGGTTTTCCGCATAAAATCCTCTCAATCGCTCTTGACATCTGACATAAAGTATTTAAATTAACTGATCAGCCCAGCTGCTATTTCTCCAAGCTCCCATGTCAACCCTCGTTATCGTCGAATCTCCCACCAAAGCACGCACCATCAGTAAATTCTTGCCTTCCAGCTACCGGGTCGAGGCGTCGATGGGTCATGTACGCGACCTGCCCCAATCCAGCAAAGAAATTCCCGAAGCCTACAAAGGGGAAAAATGGGCGCAGCTGGGAGTAAATGTGGATGCGGACTTTGAACCCTTGTATGTCGTCCCCAACGACAAAAAGAAGATTGTCACCGCCCTGAAAAATGCCCTGAAAGAGGCAGATGAATTGGTGTTGGCAACTGACGAAGACCGAGAAGGCGAAAGCATTAGCTGGCATCTGCTCCAGCTATTGAAGCCAAAGGTTCCCATCAAGCGAATGGTCTTCCACGAAATCACCAAAGAAGCCATCCGCGACGCTCTCAAGAACTGCCGAAATATCGACGAGCAGGTGGTTCGCGCTCAGGAGACGCGGCGGATATTAGACCGGCTGGTGGGATATACCCTGTCGCCGCTTTTGTGGAAGAAAATCTCCTACGGCTTATCGGCAGGACGGGTGCAGTCGGTAGCAGTGCGGCTTTTGGTAAATCGAGAGCGTCAACGTCGAGCCTTCCGCCAAGGCAGCTACTGGGATCTCAAGGCAAGTTTAAACAAAGACAAGACACCCTTTGAAGCGCGACTTGTCGCTCTCAAGGGGACGAGAATTGCCACTGGCAGCGATTTTGATGAAGCCACGGGACAAATTATTGCCGGACGGAATGTGATTCTGCTCTCGGAAGCGGAAGCGAGAAGTTTAGAGGCGCGACTGGCAGATAAAACCTGGACGGTGGCTGACTTAGAAGAGCGTCCGGTTACTCGCAAACCTTTACCGCCGTTTACCACCTCGACGCTCCAACAGGAGGCGAACCGGAAACTACATTTATCTGCCCGCGACACGATGCGAACTGCCCAGAGTTTGTACGAGCAGGGGTATATTACCTATATGCGGACAGATTCAGTGCATTTGTCGCAACAAGCGATCGCTGCCGCTCGCAGTTGTGTCGAGCAAATGTACGGCAAGCAATACCTCAGCCCGGAACCCCGCCAGTACACGACGAAAAGCAAGGGCGCTCAAGAAGCTCACGAAGCCATTCGCCCCGCCGGTAGCAGCTTCCGCACTCCCCAGGAAACCGGCTTAAGCGGTCGGGAATTTGCTCTGTATGACCTGATTTGGAAGCGCACCGTCGCTACCCAAATGGCAGAATCTCGCCAAACTCAAATTACCGTGCAGTTGCAAGTCGAAGATGCCGGTTTTCGGGCTAGCGGCAAACGGATTGACTTTCACGGCTTCTTACGCGCCTACGTGGAAGGATCGGACGATCCTCATGCAGCACTAGAAGACATGGAAGTCATCTTACCAACTCTCAAAAAAGGCGATCGCCCGACCTGCAAAAACTTAGAATCCATCGGTCACGAAACTCAGCCACCGGCAAGATACACGGAAGCTTCTCTCGTTAAGACCCTAGAAAGTGAAGGCATCGGGCGTCCTAGTACCTACGCCAGCATCATCGGCACGATTATCGAGAAAGGCTATGCCCAGATGAATGGCAACGCCCTCGTTCCCACCTTCACCGCCTTTGCCGTCACCAGTCTGCTAGAACAACACTTTCCCGATTTGGTCGATCCCAGCTTCACCTCCAAGATGGAGCAAACCCTAGATGAAATTTCCACTGGGGAAGCCAAATGGCTGCCATACCTGAAAAAGTTCTATCTCGGAGAAATGGGTCTGGCAACCCAAGTCAAGGAAAGGGAAAAGGGGATTGATGCCACCTCTGCCCGTACTATCGAATTGGACGATCTCGGTGGGGCGAAAGTCCGGATTGGCCAATATGGCCCCTACATTGAAGCTGAAAATGACTCTGGGCCAGTAAAAGCCTCGTTGCCTAAGGATCTGACCCCCTCAGACATCCACGCTGAGCTAATTGAGACGCTGCTACAGCAGAAAACAGAAGGCCCCGATAAAGTCGGCTTGCATCCGGAAACCGGCGAACCGATTTACGTGCTGATTGGCACTTACGGCCCCTACGTCCAACTGGGTGATGCCACTGAGGAGAACAAAAAACCCAAACGCGCCTCTCTTCCCAAGGGGGTCACGATTGAGGACGTCACGCTGGATATGGCAGTTGGCTTGCTATCTCTGCCGCGGACTTTGGGCATTCACCCAGAAACTAACGGCAAAGTCCAGGCAGGATTGGGACGCTTTGGCCCTTACGTCGTCCACGACCAAGGCAAGGAAGGCAAAGAATATCGCTCCCTGAAAGCCAGTGACGATGTATTGACAATTGACATCGAACGTGCGATAGAGCTGCTAGCTGAACCGAAAAAGGGACGCGGCGCGACTCGCAGCAAGTCTAAGGCACCGTTACGAGAACTGGGGACTCACCCGACTGATGGGGAACCCGTGAATATCTACGATGGCCCTTATGGCCCTTACATCAAGCATGGGAAGACGAATGCTTCTGTGCCAGAAGGGGAATCTGTGGAAGGGTTGACGATGGAAAAAGCGCTGGAAGCATTGGCAGCGAAGGCAGGTTCCACAACAAAATCTAGTCGCAAATCAACTACTAAGAGTGGAACATCTACCAAAAAGACCACAACTGGGAAGACAACCGCTAAAAAGACGACAGCAACCACTAGCACTAAGAAAAAATCTTAGTTTCTTGCCGGTGAAGGGAAGAGATCGCACTTCAATTTCGAGAAAAGACGATCGCTTCCCTTCAAAGAGTGTTAGACAAAGAGCGATCGCTTTTATCGTTGCTCAAGAAGGGAGGGGGTGTTCCCAAACTCAGCCTATATGAGATGTCTTGCCTACAATATTCGGTAGCACAACAAAATTAGGTTTAAATGCGTACCTAATGAGCAATCTGGTCGAAGACAAATGAGTCAGCTCGACAAATTTAGCATTGGAACTGGAATAATTGGTTTAGTAGCCTGTTTCAAGCGTAGAATTGCCACAAAGGGGATTGTGGCAATTGCTAAGAAAATTCCCCGCAATCGGAGAACTGGGATTCCAAGTGCGATCGCGAGGACTCCAGAGACTAAAGCTGCCACCAGCATTTCTAACAATAAAAATGGGACGGGGAATAAATTGCCGGTGAACTTAAACACCTGAGTTGATAGAATTGCTGCTATGTAACCCCCCAACGCATAGAATTCTGGAGTCGCGAGAGACATCTGACCCGCCATTAGCGGCAAGTAAACCGAAAGTCCTAGAATTTCTCCTAAAATCATCGAAACAATTAAGAAGCCATAGTTATCAATAAAATCTGATATTTATTCTTTCCTCATTCCCCCATTTTCCCAGCTTCTCTGCTTTTTTGTCGCACGGGAATTTCAATGATAAACTGCGCTCCTTCTCCGGGAGCAGAAATACATTTTAATTGACCGTTATGTTTTTCTACCACAAGCTGATAGCTAATAGATAATCCTAATCCCGTGCCTTTTCCTACTGGTTTCGTGGTAAAAAACGGGTCAAATATCCGCTGTTGTATTTCTTGGTTCATCCCTGATCCATTATCGGCGATCGCTACCACTACCCAATCTGATTCATTAATGGAAGTGCGAATAAAAATCTGTTTTTTTTCATTACCTGTTGCTTCTGATAAAGCATCAATACTATTATTGATAATATTCATAAACGCTTGATTCAACTGCCCAGCATAACACTCAATCTTGGGTAAGTTTCCATAAGCTTTAATAATTTCAATACTGGGAGAATCTCTCTCCCCATTCAATCGATGTTTTAAAATTAATAAAGTGCTATCAATACCTTCGTGAATATCAACTTTTTTAAGTTCTGACTCGTCGTGACGGGCAAAGTTCCGCAAACTAAGGACAATCTGACGGATGCGTTCGCTGCCAACTTTCATAGAAGCGAGCATCTTGGGTAAATCATCAGCCAGAAATTCCCACTCCATCTCTTCAGTCTGTTCGACAATTTCACGAACGGGATTCGGATAGTGTTGCTGATAGAGATGAACTAGGCTGAGTAAGTCTTGGGTGTAGTCATTGACATAAAGAAGATTGCCGTGAATGAAATTAACAGGATTGTTGATTTCATGAGCAACTCCCGCAACCAGTTGACCTAAGCTAGACATTTTCTCGGCGTGAATCAGTTGTGCTTGGGTTTGTTTTAGCTTATCTAAAGCTTGTTTTAGTTCTTCATTTTGGCGCAGTGTTTCTGTATTCTTCTGAACTTTTTCAGCCATTCGATCGAAAGCGATTGAAATCTGACTCAGTTCATCAGAGCCTTTTAAATTAGCACGGACTTCTAAATTTCCTTGCGCTAAGCTGTTACTAGCTGCAACCAGTTTGCCTACTCGCAAGTTCAAGGTTTTGTAAAAGAAGAACCAGAGAATGCTACAAAGCACGGCAAGAGCAACACTGTAGGTTAGCGATCGCTCTAAAGCATCGTTGTATGCCTGAGCTTTTAGCGACGAAAGGTCATACTCCAACAACAACACAGCTACCCTCGACGGTAGGATTTCTCCAGGCGAAGCTCCCAAAAGCACTGGATAAATTGCCCTGAGGGTTTGTCTATCGTCCGAGAAAATTACCTGCTTTGACTGAGTTTGCTGGACTTCTTTGATCGCTGATAAGCTGGAGGCTGCTAGAGTGTTGCTGATTAAGCGATTTTGCAAGTCAAAACGAGTTGACAAGAGTACTCGCTCATTTTCATCACAAAGCAAAGCTAACCGCAGATTAGGAGCGGGAGCAATCTGAGCGATCGCTAAATGGGCACCCTTACCTTGAGCCGTTCTGTACAAGTACTCTAGTAACGTTGCTGTTTGACTTGCAGAAAATTCAGCCTGCTGTCTGATAATCGTTTCGGTACGGGAGAAGGACTGAGAGACTTCCCGTTGAAACGAAACCAAACCTAACACACTGCCGAACACTAACAGAATCCCTGGAATCGAAAACCGCAGAGGAAAGGGGAAGCGATGCATAGGTAGACTTTTTGCAAAAATAGTTTTGCCTGGAGGCATGAACCACAGATTAACCCAGATAAACACAGATGAATCTGATATTAACTGTAGGCATCTGTGGTTTTTTCATAAAGGTATGTTGAGTGTTGCAATCGGTCTACGCTTTAGGGCTTGACATCTCTAACCAGTCTGTCATCGAGCAGAGGGTTAAGGTCTACGTCTTGTTTCAGTATGTTATTTTCAACCAAGAATTGGGATAACCGTTGGGTTCCCTTGAGCAACACAGAATTGGTTTTTCCCAAGAGTTTCTGGTTTTCCTCAAGGGTGACGAGCTGAAGCCCCTTGAGGGATGATAAGAATTGTTCGGGTGTGATTCCTTGTCGCCGTGCCATTCGACGAGCGGCATCTTCGGGATTTTTCTCAATATAATCGAGAGCGCGGAACCAACCCTGGATTAACACCTGCAATTGAGTAGCATGCGTCGTCAACAACGACTCACTGCCAATTAGCACATCGACTAATTCACCAGGAATCTGGCTGCTGTCAAAGAGTAACTTGGCTCCGGCGTTGAGTATATTGGAGCGGTATGGCTCAAAGGTGACAATGGCATCAACGCGACCTTGTTTGAACGCCTCCTCCTGCTCCGATAGCTCCACAGGGACAATCTTGACATCTTTGAGTGACAGACCGACTTGTTCTAAGCCACGACTCAGGACAAATGGTGCCAGCATTGACCTGTCAAAGCCAACCCTGCGCCCTTTTAGACTTTGCAGATTCGCGATCGCTCCTTTAGCTACAATGGCGTCTGCACCATTAGAGATATCCATAATTAGCCAAGCACGGACATCTGGATGAGTCGGCGCTAATGGCAAAAACCCAGTCATCGGTGTGGCGCTCATTTCTACTTCACCGTTCCGGTAAGCTCTGTTTGGGTCGAAGTTGGGATACTCCACTAATTGAATCGGGGTTTTACCGTAGTATCCCAGTTCGCGAGCTAGAAATAGAGGTTCATACCCAGGCCAAACATTGGTACCAATCCGTAAGGGTTTCAGGGGTGCTGGGACACAACTGATTAGAATGAAGCTTGAGAGGGCGATCGCCACAATTAACAACTTCACAGGCAAAGTGAAACCTCTCATCTTTATTCCTCTGAGTGCAGTCCTAATAGAAAGCTCTTTTTACCTGAGTATTATCGAATACTTTTCAGGACTAGACTTTTCTGAGGAGCAATCGCCCCAGTAATCCTTGTTGTCGAACCAGAAGCATGATGAACAAGATAGCCCTGCTCGGAGCCGTAAATCAAGCCTTGGTGCTGCAATCGGGCGATCGCTCCTTGGAGACTGCCTCCTCTAGACAGGTAATGCTTGTGAGCGATCGCTGTTATTAGATCCACGAACCCGAAACTGCGATCGCTTCCCTTCAAAGAGTGTTATTTTATCGCCTACCCTCTTTCCACTCTTCCCCACCTGGTAGCTGAACTAAATTCTCATCAATGATTGCTGGTAAAGTTTTTGCCGAAGGTTCATACGTTAAATCGAGCAATCTCTGAGCCGTCATTATTAAATCTGTTCTATCCACCGACGCTGCAAGTTGGCAAGGATGATAAAAATAATCCATAGCTTCTATATTTGCCGGACGAAGTGCTGCCTCAATTGCCTCTTCTAGAAAAGGCTTCCATTCATCTTGCTCGATGTAGTAAGACGTTTTATTCTCTTTGAGATTTAATGTTTGAATTTGCTGGAGAGAATCTGAAATTAAAGCTGCCCAGGAATTAGTTAAACACTGGTCAACTTGGTTTTGAATCAAGTGAGTCAGCATTGTGACCAGACACGCTTCGATATTACAAAGGATCGCTTGTTTACTCATTACTCATCCCCTCCAGCTCATGCACAATTGCCAAAGCATCTGCATAGCGTCCTTCTAAGATGCTGGTTCTTAGGTTGATTAGTTCTTGAGTCATAAAGCTACCTTCACAGATAGGCGCTGATAGGCTGAATATAGCATTCAGCCACCTGACATCTTGACTACCCCCTTAAGCGATCGCTCCCACACACTTTGGTATCAACTCAAGCGCTGGCGAAGCCACAAAGCAAACAGAGGCAGAGCCAGTCGATAGCCTTGTTCGGAGCCGTAAATCAAGCCTTTGTGCTGCAATCCCGCGATCGCACCTTGAAGACTCCCCCCTCTAGACAGGCAATGCTTGTGAATGTAATCTCGACTTTGCGGCTTGTCAGTGGGGTCTAACGCCAGAGACTCCAACAGATGCGTCTGGTTAGCTGGAAGCAGCATCAGTAATGACTCGAAGACCATCGATAGGTCGGCTAGCAGTTCTTGGATTGCCTGCTGGACGTGCCAATCGCGAATTAGCCCGTCAGAAACTCGTACCGACTTTAGGCGTCGCACTAGTGCCGAAGCATCGCCTAAGTGTCCCTGTACCGCATTGACAAAGAGTTCCAGCGCTTGCGATCGCGGATCGAATGTCAACCCTTCGCCATGCAAAACTTCCTGAACCCAAGCAGCAACAACATCATTAGCTAAGGGAGCCAGCTTCACGATTTCCAAATGATTCCCCGGTTCATCAGCATGAAGACTGATTTCTGCAATCGTTGCCACCAGTACATAACTCACCTGAGTCTGGCGCTCGATTTCTTTCCGCAAAAATGTTTCCCACACCCCATTGCGATCCCAAGAGCGGATATGGGGAAAGCTTTCCAAAATCAGCACCACCCGTCCGCCCGAAGATTCGGCTAACCCTTGCAGGAGATCGAGTAATACCTCAAATGCGCTCCATTGCTGCTGTTGATCTTCTACCCGAACGGGTTTCAGCCGCTCTCTACCATTCCCTTCGTCTTGCAGGACAAATAATTCAGCGGCCTTGCGTTCAATCCACTCTCGCATGAAAACTTGAGCAGTAGCACTTTGAAACGTCTGGTCTATACTCTCGCACAGCAATTGCACGAAGCGCTGACCATCAGTAACCCGGATGCAGTCAACCTCCACGATTTTAATTCCAACTTCCTGAGCTGCGCGCCGTACCAGAGTCCGCCGTCCGCTTCCCGGCACTCCAGTAATTAGCAGGTCGCCATCACGCGCTAAAACCTGCGTAATTCGCTGGAATTGCCCTTGCCGCCCAACTAATTGAAACGGTGCTGATAAATCCACAAGATTCACGGCTTTAGCGTCCCGCTCCCAAGTGTAGAAACCTTCTGGCAGCACGCCTTGACTCGTTGGCAAGCCGCCACCTGTATCGGTGGACAAGCCAGGGCTGAGGTTAAGCATTGATTTGCCAATCGATTCTGTCACACCGCTATTGCTGCGTGTTTTATCCTACCCGATCGCAAGCTCAAACCAACAAGTTAGTGTGGCATGAGTCTATAGTTTACCCTGGCACTTTTCAATAGTGTTAATACTTTCCGGCACTATTTAAAAGTGCTATATATCTTTTAGCACCATTTAACAGGCATTTACTCATAGGCAATTCCCGTGTTAGAAGCATTCGTCTTCGCAACAATATTCTGCGGATTTTTGGGCATCATCCTTAAAAAGAACCTGGTTATGAAGATCATCTCTATGGATGTCATGAGTACAGGGGTTATCGCCTATTACGTGCTGATTGCATCGCGAGATGGTTTATTCACCCCCATTATTTCAGACGCCGCAAAAGGGGCTTACGCCGATCCGGTTCCCCAGGCGGTCATATTGACAGGGATTGTGATTGGCTTTTCGATTCAGTGCTTAATGCTGGTCGGTGTCATGAAGTTGGCACGGGATAATCCCACCCTGGAAACCAACGAGATCGAGAAGAGCAATACCCCATGAATACCATTACCCTTGCATGGATCGCACTACCGTTTTTCTTGGGGTTCACCATCTATCTGTTCCCCAAACTTGACAAAACCCTTGCACTGTTTACAGCTTTTGCTTCGGCTGCATATGCGTTGCAGCTATTTGTCGAACAGTCGCCCCTGAAACTAGAGTTACTAGATCATTTCAGCGTCACATTAATAGTCGATCAGTTAAGCGGCTACTTTATCTTGACCAATGCGCTGGTAACAGCCGCAGTCATCCTCTACTGTTGGCAAAGCGATAAGACGACTTTCTTTTATGCACAAGCCATCATTTTGCATGGCAGCCTCAATGCCGCGTTCGCCTGTGCCGACTTTATCAGTTTATACGTGGCGTTAGAGGTGAGCGGGATTGCCGCATTTCTCTTGATTACCTATACCCGCACCGATCGCTCGATTTGGGTTGGCTTGCGCTATCTGTTTATCAGCAACACGGCAATGCTGTTTTATCTGGTGGGTGCGGTGCTTGCCTATCAGACCAATCATTCGTTTAGTTTTGCAGCTTTGCGCGGGGCACCACCGGAGGCGCTTGCCCTTGTATTTCTGGGACTCTTGATTAAAGGGGGAATCTTTGTATCGGGATTGTGGCTACCGTTGACCCACTCCGAATCGGAGACACCAGTATCGGCGTTGCTGTCGGGAGTTGTGGTCAAAGCTGGAGTCTATCCGCTAGTGCGTTGTGCGCTGATGGTGGATGAACTCGATCCACTCATCCGGATTTTCGGAGTTGGGACAGCCCTGCTAGGCGTGTTCTATGCTGTCTTTGAAAAGGATGCCAAGCGGATGCTGGCGTTTCATACGGTTTCGCAGTTAGGCTTTATCCTCGCTGCGCCAGTCGTAGGTGGCTTTTATGCACTGACTCACGGACTGGTCAAATCGGCACTCTTCCTGATTGCGGGTGCTTTACCAAGCCGCAACTTCAAGGAACTGCAACATAAGCCGATCAATACAACCGTCTGGATTGCTCTGGTCATCGCCAGCTTCTCGATCTCAGGCTTTCCCTTGTTGTCCGGCTTTGGGGCGAAGGTGTTAACGACGAAAAATCTTCTGCCCTGGCAAGCGATCGCCATGAATGTTGCGGCGTTGGGAACAGCTATCTCGTTTGCCAAATTCATATTCTTGCCGCATAAACCGGACGGCGAGGATGTAGTAAAGCCTGGTTTCTGGCCAGCAGTGAGCCTGCTACTCGGTGGCTTGTTTGCGGCAAACGTTGTCTATTACGAGGCGTATAGCCTTGAGAATATCGTGAAACCACTGGCAACCATAGGCATTGGTTGGTTGGCGTATCTGTTGATTTTCAAACGATCCGTACTCAAGCTGCCCCGTGTTATGGAGCAATTTGAGCATCTGATCGGTGGGATGAGTCTCATGTTAATCCTGCTCTTTTGGATGGTGTTGCCATGATTGGGTATTTGAATCTGATATTGCGACTGGCCATCTGGTTTTTGCTAACTGCTAATCTGAGTCCGGCAAATATCATCATTGGTATCAGCATCGCACTCCTTTTACCGGGACGCCCCAAAGCCCCAGGACGATTGAAGGACTGGCTGCGGGCGCTGTGGGAAACGCTCGTGGCGATTCCGCAGGCATATAAGGAAGCCTTTGAAATGATCCTCCGTCCCCATAATTACGAAGATGTGACGATGGAACAAGTCAAACCTGGACGGACACCTGGACTCATCTTCCTGGATATATTTCTGATCACCTTTACGCCCAAAACCATTGTCTTGAAGTACCACGAAAATGGCTGGTACGAAGTCCACTGGGTGCGACGGAGGAGAAAAGCATGAACTTGGCACTGAACTGGGCACTGGTTGCGATGATTCTGGCTATGCTCATACCCATGTACGAGGCTTGGCAGGATGATGATATTTGGCAAAAAATGTTGGCATTTTCCAGTGTCGCCAGCAAGACATCCATCATACTCCTGGTTGTATCGGTCTTACGAGATGATTGGATGCTCGGTGTTGTAGGAGTCATCATCCTGAGTGTGGGTAATGCCGGATTAATGTTGTTGGCACAAATCCTTAAACGACTGAATCAAGTATGATTACCGCACTTAGTTACGCCTGTATCGGTATCGGAATTTTCTTCTGGTTTTGGGGAACCTTCCCCCTAATCGGCGATCGCTCGGTATTATTCAAGCTGCATACTCTTTCAGTTGCAGATACACTCGGCTCGATGCTCATTATTGTTGGACTGCTCCTGCCGAAAGTACCTAGCGAATGGCCGCTGCTCATCCTTGGCATTATCACCTTAGCAATCTGGAATACAGTGCTGGGGTATGTATTGGCATACTCTTCCAGCACAGGAGGGAACGATGAATGATAGCTATATCTATGTCATAACCGCCCTGATGCCCTTGTCCTCGCTCATGCTGTTACTTCAGACCAATCCTTACCATGCCCTGGTAATTCAGGGAATATCGGGAGCGGTGGCGACATTGGTATTTGCGGTTTTGGGGGCGGCAGATGTTGCTTTGACACAAGCCTTGATGGGGACTCTACTGGCGATTACGCTTTATGCGATCGCGGTGCGTTCATCGCTGGTGATGCGTCTTGGTGTACTCGAAGACGGGGCAATCAAGATAGATGACGAGTGCCATTTAGGGCAACTCATGGATGAGTTACGAACAATTTTCAGCAAACACTATATGCGTCTTGAGGTAGTCCCGTACACGAATACACAGGCTTTGCACCGGGCGCTGATGGACAAAGAAATCCATGCGACCTGTGCCAGACGAGAATACGATAATCAAGACCTCGTAGCGAGTCAAGACGAACAGCAACCCTATCACACCACAACTAGGGTTCGACGCCTCTATGAGATCATGCGAACCGAACTTTCGTCACCAGCGACAAACCTAACTTATGTAAATGCACCAGACTCAGGGGAGAAACATCTATGAAATGGGTCTACATTGCGGCGGGAATAGCGCTGTTCGTCAAATTCCTCGTGATGCCGAATCCGGCACCGGACTTATCGCTGTCGATTGTCCAAACGCTTGTACAAGAAAGCGGAGTACCTAATGCAGTTACGGCTGTCATTCTCAGGAATCGGTTATATGACACGATCTTTGAAGTGGTGGTATTTACAATCGCGGTAATGGGTGCCCATTATCTACTGGCGAACGAACGACCATTCTGCGCGATCTATCAGTTCACCGATCAACCATCGATTATTATGGCGCGTCTGGGAGCAACCATTGCCGCGTTAGTGGGTATCGAACTAGCGATTCGGGGGCATCTGAGTCCTGGCGGTGGTTTTGCGGCTGGAGTTGCAGGCGGAACCGCGATCGGTCTTGTTGCGATTACCTCATCAACGGAGTGGATGCAGGAAATCTACAAGCGCTGGAACGCCGCTACATGGGAGAAGGTTTCGGTTCTGATTTTCATTGTCCTGTCGGTTATCACTCTAGCCGGATACGAATTACCGCACGGAGAGTTGGGCGCACTTTTCAGCGGCGGGGTTATCCCCCTGCTCAATATTCTGGTTGCCGTCAAAGTCGCGTTGGGTTCTTGGGCGGCTGTTTTGGTGTTTATTCATTATCGGGGATTGTTGTAAGAGATTATGCAGCTACTTAAAGAGTGGAACAATCCAAGCAGCAGTTAGGCTCATCAACACGAGAATCTCTAAAACTTTGAGAGGAAAGGACAGTTTCAACCACTCTTTAGCAAAAGTCGGTTGCCAACCAGACCACCATTGAAGAATATTTTCTCGCCACAAAGTGGGACTATCTTTAGGGCGGAACTGGTAACTTAATATTGACAAGAGAAGGGGAATTCCTCCTACCTTGGCACTCATTAAGAGATGCAAGGCGATACAGACAACCATCACTACCCATGAAATGAGGTGAGCATAATACCAACCATGATTAAGCTCTCCCCTTGGCAACCAATTTTCATCCATCATCTTGCCAGAGAAAACGGCAAAAGTCAGTGCCAAGATAGCAAGGGTGTTAATAACTCGATGCAGCGTGTACCACCATACAGGTTTACCCAACTGTCCAAGTTTTGCCACAAAATCCTGCTGGATAAGTCTTGTGTGTCCACGATGGAAAGCATATAGAGCAAATAGAGGAAATACAAGTAAGGCATATAGCCCAAACGTGCCATGAATTCCTTCTATTTCCTTTAACTCAGGCAAGGGAATTCTTCCCCATCGCCCATCGTAGACATCGTATGTCCAGAAAGCGGTCAAAATCGCAGCAATTACGAAAAGACCAGTAAAGCCATGCAGAATACGGAGAAGAAAAGGTTGATATGGCTCAGAGGGTTTTGCAGGCATGAACTGAAATTGTCCACTCATCTTCCACTCATTCAATTGTCTCACTCTGCGATCGCCTATCCAAAAAAGCCATAACCTATCAATTTAGATAGTGGTTGACGGATGCTTGGCAGAGTTTGAGAATAGGAGATCGCCTATTCTCCCTAGTCATGATGCTCCCCTAATGAAAAATCCTTTGAGGTTATGGGTGATTTACTCAATGATTTGAGGAGCGATCGCCTTTGAAGTAGGTTGACCTAAAATCCTTTCGTTGCCACCTCAGCGTTATCAGGTTTAACACGGGCGTTGGTGCTGCTGGTTGTAGTTTTGGGGGCTGCCAGACTTACCGAACCGATTTCGATGGCAGTGTTAACGGGGATTGCCCTTAGGGTCGGGATTGATATTCTCGACTGGAGTTTCCCTGAAGCGATCGCACCAGCGATCCCTCAAGGGTTCCCCGATCATGTACGGGGTGTTGTTCTTGACAGTGTTTGTGGATCTGATCGTGGCAGTGGGTGTTGGTGTATTTATTGCCAATATCCTCACTATTGAACGGTTGAGCAATTTGCAATCCAAGGAAGTCAAGTTGATTACCGATACGGATGACGATGCGCGGTTGACCAATGAACAGAAGCAACTGCTGGATAAAGGCAACGGACGTGTCTTGCTGTTTTACCTGACTGGTCCAATGATTTTTGGCTTGTCGAAAGCGATCGCACGGGAACACAATGCCATGAAGGAAGCCGATGCGTTGGTGATGGATCTTAGCGATGTGCCCTTGCTAGGGGTAACGGCTTCGCTGGCGATTGAAAACGCGATTCGCGATGCCCACGATAAGGGGTTACAGGTTTACATAGTCGGTGCCAGCGAGAAAATTCAGCGCCGCTTGCAAAAGTTAGGACTGTTCGATCTAGTGACCCGAGAGCATATCTTAAGCGATCGCACTGAAGCCCTGCGTCAAGCGGTTGATCTGGTTTACCGCAAAGAGATAGTTGCCTAATTCACCTGTTTGGAGGTTTGATGAATCGAGGCGATCTAATGCGTCAGAAAACTAGCTGGCAATCAATTGCCTCCCATTCAAATAAGGTTTGATTCATTTTTACCACCAAAACCTAACCCATGTTTTTGAACCATACAATGACAGCTTTAAGTTCTGGGATGGCATCTCTGATTGCTCCCATGCCCTTGTTAGCAACGGTAGAGGCAGAAAATTCACCGATTGTTCTGGCTGGAGTTCTGCTGAGTTTAGTCGTGATTTATATCGCCAGTAAACTCGGCGCGGAACTCGCTAAACAATTTGATTTTCCACCCGTTCTGGGTGAACTGGTGGCAGGGGTGATTGTCGGGGTATCTGCTTTACACCTGATCGTCTTTCCCGAAAGTGGACTGTCAGCCTCAGATTCAGCGGTGATGACCGTGCTGCAATGGATTAATCATCTGTCTCCCGCAGCCCTCACGAGCGTATATGAGTCCCAGAGTGAAGTCATTTCAGTGCTGGCTGAATTGGGCGTGATTATTCTGCTATTTGAAATTGGTCTGGAATCGGATCTCAAACAACTCAAAGAAGTGGGTTCTCAAGCTGCGATAGTCGCCTGCGTGGGGGTGGCAGTTCCGTTTGCCGCTGGTACCGCTGGCTTGATGATGTTCTTTCACACACCTGCAATTCCAGCAATTTTTGCAGGCGCTGCTTTGACGGCAACCAGCATCGGAATTACGTCCAAAGTGTTGTCTGAGTTAGGACAGCTTAAATCCAAAGAAGGTCAAATCATTGTTGGTGCGGCGGTGATTGATGATGTCCTGGGAATCATTGTCTTGGCTGTTGTCGCCAGTTTAGCCAAAACGGGTGAGATTGATGTTGCTAATGTCATTTACCTGATTGTGAGTGCAACAGCGTTTCTGCTCGGTTCCATTTTGTTGGGTGGCATCTTCAACCAAACCTTCAATGTGATTGTGGAGAAATTCAAAACCCGTGGCAATGTGGTTATGCCAGCATTTATCTTTGCCTTTTTCATGGCATTTCTGGGCAGCGCGATTCATCTAGAAGCGATTTTGGGTGCTTTTGCCGCTGGCTTGGTTCTGGATGAAACTGATGCCCGTAATGAGTTAGATGAACTAGTAAAACCGATCGCCGATCTACTGGTACCCATCTTCTTTGTGACGGTGGGAGCGCGAGCCGATCTAGGCGTGTTGAATCCGACGGTGCCTGAGAATCGTGCCGGAATTTTGATTGCCGCATTTTTGATGGTAGTTGCCATTCTCGGCAAGGTAGTGACGGGTTGGGCGGTGTTTGGTCAGCCCGGAATTAATCGACTCGCGATCGGAGTTGGCATGATTCCACGGGGTGAAGTCGGGCTAGTGTTTGCCGGAATCGGTTCTGCGAGTGGGGTTCTGGATAAGCCGTTAGAGGTATCCATTATTATCATGGTGATTCTGACCACATTTCTGGCTCCACCGTTTCTGCGGATCGCCTTTGGTGAGCCAGTCGAACCCCCAAGCAAGGGCGAACCTGCCAGTGAGCAATCAATTTTGGTGAGTGAATCTCAGCCTACGCCGTGAGGACGCTGGGGGCGATCGCTGTACCATGAACGCCACAGATCGCGATCGCCCCACTACCAACCTCTCGCCTATTTCCTTACCCGTAATGTCACAGTTAATCAGCTAAATCGGGAAACACTTCGCGGACGGCAGGATGAACCAGGCGGTGATTCTGCACGTTGATACCCCTTGCTAAAGCCGGATCGAGTTCTAGAGCTTTCATCCCCTGGTTCGCCAGCTTCAGGACGTAGGGTAAAGTGCTGTTGTTCAGTCCCTGAGTGGCTGTCCAGGGAACGGCTCCCGGCATATTCGGGACGCCGTAGTGGACGACGCCTTCCTCGATGTAGATAGGATTGGTGTGGGTCGTTGGTCGCACCGTCTCGACACAACCGCCTTGATCGACTGCCACATCGACAATTACCGAACCGGGATGCATTTTTTGTACCAACTTTCGAGGGACTAAGATAGGGGCGCGACGCCCTGGAACTAAAACCGCCCCAACAAGTAAATCGGCTTCCGAAACGACCGCTTCTACTTGCAGGGAGTTACTGTAGAGCAGCTCAACTCTGGAGCCAAAGAGGGTTTCCAGATACGCCAAACGCTCGACATTCACATCCAAAATCTGGACGCGGGCACCCATGCCTACCGCCATTCGAGCTGCTTCGGTGCCAACGACACCGCCGCCTAAAATCACCACGTTACCCGGTCTGACACCGGGAATCCCGCCCAGAAGAATCCCCCGACCTCCTTGATGGCGCTCCAAAAACTGTGCCCCGAACTGTACGGAGAGGCGACCGGCGATAATGCTCATGGGGGTGAGCAGGGGCAATTTTCTATCGGGGAGTTCTACCGTTTCGTAAGCGATCGCGCTGACGCCACAATCAATCAGATGCTCGGTCAACCCCCGATCGGCTGCCAAGTGCAAATAAGTAAACAGCATCTGCCCTTTCTGGAGAAACTGGTACTCAGGCTTGAGCGGTTCTTTCACCTTAACCACCAGTTCTCGGTTCCAAGCGTCCTTCGCTTCTAGGACAATTTTTGCCCCGGCAAGAATATAATCTTCATCAGAGAAGCCAGCACCATTACCAGCCGCGGATTCTACAAAAATCGCGTGACCGTTTTCACTGAGTACCCGGACGCTACTAGGACTTAACCCTACCCGAAATTCACGATCTTTGGTTTCCTTGGGAACGCCAATTTCCATTTATATACCTCAAATTGCTCGGCTATCTATTGAATTGACTATAGGTGCCACACCTGGTGACTTGTTGCATTGGGAGTTACCTCCCTGAAGGAGCGAGTGAGAAATTGGACTGACAACTTCTCAAGTAAAACGGTTTTTGGTTTGGGTAATTCGCGCATCGATCGGGAGGGGCAGCCGATCGGGAATGAGGTATCGAATGAGGTATCGATCGCTCCCCTCTCCCTTTACTCCTGAAGTCTCTTTATTCCTGAAACTCTCTCTCGCCCCTGATCCCCATCATTACTTATTTATTTAGGAGTCCCAAAAATTTTCGGATTACTTCACAAAAATGCTGCAACAATCAAGACGGCTACCTTATCCAAAGGATTTGGAAACACCAATATGACGATGCAAATTAGCGGACGGAATCAACTCAGGGGTAAAGTGACTGCGATTCAACTGGGTGATATCCTCGCCGAGGTGACAATTCAGGTGGGAGATAACTTAATTGATGCGGTGATTACTCGTCGTTCGGCAGAAAATCTGCGAATTTCAGTTGGCGATGAAGTGAGTGCCCTGATCAAGGCGACCGAAGTCATGGTGATCAAAGAGGTTGATTAGCAACTGTGTTTGCTTTGCTCTTGACTCAAGGCTTAGCACCTCTACAATAGAAGACAATCTATAACGAATTGTAAACCTCTGAAGGGGCAAGGATTGCCAAAGCCATGACACAACTTCAACCTACGACCACTCCTAAGCTGGAAGAACCCAAGTTAGGCTTCAATGATTACGCAGAGCGATTGAATGGTCGAGCCGCAATGATCGGCTTTTTGCTAATGGTGCTCATTGAATATGTCACGGGTCAAGGAGTGCTATCCTGGCTGGGCTTGCAATAAAAAAGCGCTCTTCTTTTGCCTAGTCCTTCGGAATCGGCAACCCGTACAGGCTTTCCTCGGTCTAGCACAACAAGTACAAGAATTTGTCTCAGGATACAGGATGTAGGGTTCTGCCCTTGCCGAAGGGTGGGATGAAGGATGAAGTTTAGAATCCAAAAATGATTCTGACTTCTGCCGCCTGACTCCTGACTCCTGAATGAGATAACCTGAAATTAGATTAAAGAATAACGGAATAGAGCAAGTCGTGATGAATGCTTTGTGGCCTAGATTTTTAAAGTCAGCCTATCGTAAAGAGCCAATTTCCAGCTTTGTGGTAATCGTTGGTACTGTAGATGCAGTGATTGGCGGCGTAGATGAAAGCTGGGGTTTGTTTAGTTTCGGAGTGTTGACAGTAGGGGCAGCGATCGCTCTGCGTTGGTGGCAAACCCAGGGTAAAGAAGTCGAACCAATCCCCCAAACGGCAAAACACTTTCTTCCCCCCCCAACCTCTCGTCCTGTCCTGCCCATGCTAAGTAACTCCAAACACCATCCAAAACCGTAACCCTTTGGGTGGGAGCTTCCGAAAACCATGATTGGCACTTCTGTTTCAATTGAATGGCTTAAAATCGGTGAAGTTGCCGCTCGGAGTGGTCTGCCTGTCAAAACCATTCGCTATTACGAAGATATTGGTCTGTTAGCACCGACGGTGAAGCGGACACCTTCCGGCTATCGTCTTTTTAATCGTGAGATTGTTAATCGACTGGCATTCATCAAGCGATCGCAAGCACTCGGACTCACTCTCAGCGAGATTCAAGAAATTTTAACAGTTCACGATCGGGGGCAGTTACCCTGCGGTGCCTTGAAGCAGCTTCTGCACGCGAAAGTAGAGGCGATCGCAGAACAAATTGAATCGTTAGAAATCCTCAAGAGCGAACTAGAAGGGTTAATCTCTGGTTGGCAAGACCGACCGCCCGCTCACCACATCGATCATACTATCTGCCCCAATATTCAATCAGCACCATGAAACCTCCGGCTCGGAAGGCAAAAGTCAAAAGGCATTTATACAAAGAAAAAATTCTGAGTTTTGCATTTTTATCTTTTAGCTTTTATTGTTTCGCCCTTCCCAGTCAGCCTCTCCCAGCCGCCGCCAAAACAATAATCCAGGAAGCTGAAGCTGTTCCGTCTGAGGCCCCCCAAAACCTGCCTCCTGAAGCTTGGAGAAACGTTCAACTCCTCCGCACTCTCAAGGGTCACAACGCGACAATTGATTCCTTGACCTTCACCCCTGATGGAAAATTTCTGATCAGCGGGGGGAGCGACAATGACGGCAGAATAAAATTTTGGTGGGTGAGAAGTTGGAAAGAAGTGGGTAGCCTCAGGGCGCATAGTCAGGCAGTGATGACCCTTGCGATGAGTCCTAATTCAGAAATTCTGGCGAGTTGCAGCAATGACTCCTCGCTGAATTTATGGAATTGGAAGACTGGAAAATATACCCGGACTTTTCTGGATCATACGAGTAATATTCTGTCAGCGGCGATTACCTCGGATAGTGAAATGCTGGTGACGGGTGCTTTGGATGGGATTCGAGTCTGGAATTTGAGAACGCAGCGCCCGATTTACAACCTGGTGCGTTTCGATAACCAAACTTATGCAGTTGCCCCAAATCCCAATGGGGAGATTCTAGCAAGCGGCGGCAAAGATACTGCGATTAAGGTCTGGGATCTCCAGAATGGAAGATTTCTTGACTCATTGTCGGGACATAGCGGTGCAATCAGTACTTTAGCGTTCACGCCGGATGGAAGTAGGCTGATCAGTGGCAGCTACGATCGCACCATCAAAGTCTGGGATTTTAATAGCGGACGATTGCTTTACACCCTTTCAGGGCATACAGGTTGGATTCGGGCGATCGCGATCGCTCCTTCTGGACAAGTTATGGCTACCGCGAGTCAGGATGGCGTCCGCTTGTGGAACTTGAGAACGGGCGAACTGATTGCTTTGCTGGTCGGACATTCCGATTGGGTGAAATCGGTTGCCTTTAGTCCTGATGGGCGAACTCTGGCGAGTGGGGGGTTTGACAGAACCATTAAAATTTGGCAAGTCGGCTCTGTTCCCTAAACATTCATTAAGTGTGCGATCGCGGCAACTTTTAGTTCGGTTTATGGGAAAACTAAGTTCAGTTCCATCTGAGACGAAGGAAGTAAACCAAAGTGTTGACTCACAATCGCGACAAAGGAAAGAGCCTAAACGGATACGAGTGGGCAGAGGCGGGTTTCTTCAATCTCTCGCTGGATCTGCTTTGTATCGCCGGACTTGATGGCTACTTCAAGCACCTGAACCCTGCCTGGGAAAAAACTCTGGGTTTTACGAAGGAAGAACTCTTAAGCCAATCGTTTATGGAGTTGGTTCACCCGGAAGATTGGGAAGCAACCATCACCGAAGCGCAGAAGCTTGCTACAGGCGCGGAAACAATCTCTTTTGAGAACCGCTACCGATGCAAAGACGGCTCCTATAAATGGCTATTATGGACTTCTGCTGTCTCCACTGAAGAAGGTTTGCTGTATGCAGTGGCTCGTGACATTAGCGATCGCAAAGCTGCTGAAGAAAAACTCCTCAATTTAAGAGCTGTCTTGGAGAATGCCGTCGAAGGAATTTCCCGGCTAGACACTCAAGGGCGCTACGTTACCGTTAATAAAGCCTACGCCAATGCAGCGGGTTACGAACCTGAAGAAATGATTGGCATGGAATGGCAGCGAACGGTTCATCCGGAAGAGATCGACAAGCTGATCGCTGCTTACCACAAAATGTTGGTGGATGGCAAGGTAGAAGCTGAAACGAGAGGCATCCGTAAAGATGGCTCTATTTTTTATAAGCAAGTGGTGATGATCTGCGATTACGACCAAGAGCAGCGATTTATCGGTCATCACTGTTTTATGAAAGACATCACCGAACGTCACCGAACCGAACAAGAGCGATCGCAATTAGCTAATCACATCCAATTGCTGCTGCAATCGACCGGGGAAGGCATCTACGGCATAGATTTACAGGGACGTTGTACCTTCATCAACAAAGCGGCGGCTCAGATGCTGGGATACCAGCCGGATGAAGTGATGGACAAGGATATGCACGAGTTAATCCATCACAGTCGCCCCGATGGCTCCTTCTATCCCAGTGTTGAGTCTCCGATTTTTTGTGCTGTTCGCAACAGGAACAGTTGCCGAATCGACAACGAAGTTCTATGGCGGCGGGATGGAGCTGCTTTTGCTGCCGAATATTCGGCTTATCCGATTTTTGAGGGAGAGGAAATCAAAGGGGCTGTTGTCACCTTCGTTGATATCAGCGATCGCAAGTTAGCAGAGTCAGCACTCAAACAGGCGAATGAAGCCCTCGAAATCCGAGTCGAGGAACGCACCGCCCAATTAAGGCATACCCTCCAGCAGCTAGAAGACGAAATAACTGAGCGCCAGCGGGCAGAGAAAGCTTTATACAAAGAAAGAGAATTCTTAAATGCATTGCTGAATAACTTGGCAGACGGCATTGTCGCTTGTGACGCCAATGGAGTTTTAACGCTATTTAATCGAGCGACACAAGAGTTTCATGGGTTGCCGGAACAAGCTCTTCCTGCCGAGCAATGGGCTGAACATTTCGATTTATATCTGCCTGATGGGAAAACACTGATGAAAACGGAAGATATTCCGTTGTTTAGAGCGTTTCGGGGAGAGACGGTTCGGGAAGTAGAAATGATCATCGCCCCGAAGCAAGGAAAAATCCGCACCCTCCTCGCTAGTGGACAAGCGATCGTTGATGCTCAGGGAAAAAAACTAGGTGCAGTTGTGGCGATGCACGACATCACCGAGCGCAAGGAAGTAGAAGCGGCTTTACAACAGAGTGAGTTACGACTCAACAGTATTCTAAATTGCCTTAAAGATTTGGTGTGGTCTATTTCAGCCACCACCTATAAAACGCTGTTTATGAACCCAGTGGCTGAGAAGTTTTATGGGCGGTCTTACTCGGAGTTCTTCAACAACTCCAACCTCTGGCTGGAGGTTATTCATCCAGAAGATCGCGAACTCGCCCTTGCCTATAACCACAGGGTTATGCAAGAGGGCAATGGTGAACTGGAGTACCGAATTATCCGACCCGATGGCGAAGTGCGATGGGTTTACAGTCGAGCCTGGATGATTTATGACGAGTACGGTACTGCTACCCGCATGGATGGTCTGTCCACCGATATCACAGATCGCAAGCAAGCCGAGGCAGCTCTGAGCGAAAGCGAGTCGCGGCTCAACAGCATCCTAAATTCGCTGAAAGACGTGGTGTGGTCTGTTTCAGCCAGCACCTTTGAAGTGCTTTACCTCAACCCAGCGACCGAGAGTGTTTATCAACGCCCAAGACAAGATTTCTTTGACAACCCCCAAGTGTGGTTTGATAGCATTCACCCCGAAGATCGCGATCGCGCCTTTGAATACAACCGTCAGGTTATAGTCGAGGGCAGCGGTGACATAGAGTACCGAATTCTCCGACCCGATGGCGAAGTTCGTTGGGTTCGTGACAAGAGCCGGGTGATTTACGATGAAACCGGGAAAGCTATTCGTATAGATGGTTTAACTTCTGACATTACCGAGCGTAAACAGGCAGAAAAAGCTCAGGCAAGACTGACCGCAATCTTAGAAGCAACACCTGACTTCGTAGGCATCGCCAATGCAGAAGGACGCGCCTTATACGTCAACAAGGCCGGTCGCCAAATGATAGGAATTGGCGAGAATGAGGATATTACAACGATGTATATCCCCGATTTCATGGCAGCTTCAGTCATCGACGGGATTCTGAACGAAGGGTGGCAGGCTGTTGTCAGAGAAGGTATTTGGAGTGGCGAATCAGCGTTGCAGCACCGGGATGGCAGAGAGGTTCCTATCTCCCAGGTATGGATGAGCCATAAATTAGAAAATGGGGAGGTTGAATTTTTCTCTACGATCGCCCGCGATATCACTCCTACTAAGCGGGCAGAGGAAGCCATCCGCCAAAGCGAAACTAGACTTGCAGAAGCTCAAAAAATTGCCCATATCGGCAGTTGGGAATTCGATCTGGCGACTGGAGAAATCGCTTGGTCGGAGGAACTATTCCGCGTGTGGGGTATGGAGCCGAACCAACCCGTACCGACTTACGAAGAGTTGGTGCAAAAAATTTATCCGGATGACCGGGAAGTTTTTGTAAAAGCAGTTGAGCTAGCAATTACTGAAGGCAAGCCCTACGAATTCGACAATCGCACTTTGCGCCCTGATGGTTCGATTGGATATATGTTCTCCAAAGGGCAACCGATTATCAACTCTGAGGGTCGGGTCATCAAGCTATTTGGAACAGGACTAGACATCACCCAGCGCAAGCAACAAGAAGAAGCCCTACGACAAAGCGAAGAACTATACCGCGCCCTTGCCCGAAATTTCCCCGACGGTTCGGTGGCTTTATTTGATAAGGACTTGCGCTACCTGCTGGCAGATGGAAGCGAATTAGCCGCCATCGGGCTTTCCAAAGAACTTATGGAAGGAAAAACCCTATGGGAGGTTTTTCCTCCAGACACCTGCGAAACTGTGGAACCGATGTATCAAGCAGCATTAGCTGGTGCCATGACGGTTTCTGAAATCCCCTATGGCGATCGCACCTATCTGTTGCAAATTCTGCCTGTCACCAACCAGCAGGGAGAAATCTTTGCGGGGATGACGTTGACGCAAAATATCAGCGATCGCAAACAGGCAGAGGAGGCGTTGCGGCAGCGGGAAGAACAATTGCGCCAGATTCTTCAGAATATGCCAGTTATGATGACTGCCTTCGATGCAGACGGAAACATCACTGTCTGGAACCGCGAGTGCGAAAGGGTTGCAGGCTACAGTGCTGCGGAAATTGTTGGCAATCCCAAAGCACTGGAGTGGGTGTATCCAGATCCCGCCTATCGCACATCAATGCTGACCATATGGGCTGAACTTGGCAATAACTACCGTAACTGGGAATGGGAAATCACGGCTAAAGATGGAAGTGTCAAAACAGTAGCATGGTCGAATATCTCCGAGGGATTCCCCATTCCCGGCTGGACCACTTGGGGCATTGGTGTGGACGTAACCGAACGCAAAGCCGCTGAAGAAGCTCTAGCAGAGAAAGCTTGCTTAGCCGCGTTTCGTGCGGATGTAGACACTGCGCTGACTCAGGGCGATCGCTTGCAGGTGATACTGCAACGCTGCACCGAGGCTGTAGTCCAACATCTCGATGCCGCGTTTGCAAGGCTATGGACGCTTAACAGAGAGGAGAATGTATTGGAGTTGCAAGCGAGTGCGGGGATGTATACCCACCTTAATGGCTCTCATAGCCGCGTACCCGTTGGTCAATTCAAGATCGGCCTAATTGCCCAAGAGTGCCAGCCCCACCTGACCAACTCTGTGATTGACGATCCTCGTGTTGCTGATAAAGATTGGGCAAAAAGAGAGGGCTTGATCTCCTTCGCTGGTTATCCCCTGATTATCGAAAACCAGATATTAGGGGTTATCGCCATGTTTGCCCGGAAACCGCTTACCGAAGCTACGCTGGGGGCGCTAGAATTTGCAGCGGACGAGATTGCTTTAGGTGTTAAGCGCCTACAGGCAGAGGAGGCGTTGCGACACTCGGAAGCACGATTTAGACAACTCGCTCAACGCGAGGCACTGCTCAACCGTTTGTCCAGCGATATCAGGAACTCCCTTGATGTCAGTACCATATTAGGAACGGCTGTGCAGGAGATCCGCAATTTGTTGCAGATTGACCGATGCCTGTTTCTTTGGTATCGACCATCAGCAGAACAACCAGTCTGGGAAGTGGTAAAAGAAGCGAAGATACCTACCCTGCCTAGCTTGCTGGGTCAATACCCAGCCCCAGCAAGTTCGCTAACTCAGAAGTTCACCAACTTGGAAATCCTCCAAGTTGACGATCTTGCAAACGCCAGCGATCCAGCCGAACAGGAACTCTATAGTGCTTCGGGCTACAATGCTATCCTATCGCTGCCAATTCAAGCTCCTTCTGGTGAGATTGGTGTGGTCAGTTGCATCCATCATCGTGGTTCTCGGTCTTGGAGTGGCTCGGAGGTGGAACTGCTGCAAGCGGTAACTGACCAACTCGCGATCGCGCTTTTCCAAGCCGAACTCTACACGCAAGCTCAAGACTCTGCACAGCAAGCTCAAGAAAAAGCTCACCAGCTACAGCAAACTTTGCACCAGTTGCAACAAACTCAAAGTCATCTGATTCAAAGTGAAAAGATGTCCAGCCTCGGTCAGATGGTTGCTGGTGTTGCCCACGAAATCAATAATCCTGTCAACTTCATCCACGGCAACCTCACCCACGCAAATCAATACAGCCAAGATTTACTGAATCTCCTCCAACTCTACAAGCAGCACTATCCCAATCCAGTTCCGGAAATTCAAGATGAAATCGAGGCGATTGACCTTGATTTTGTGGTAGAAGACCTCCCGAAAATCCTGGGTTCGATGAAGATGGGGACTGACCGCATCCGTCAGATTGTTCTGTCGCTGCGGAATTTCTCGCGCTTGGATGAAGCCGCCATGAAGGCAGTGGATATTCATGAAGGGATTGATAGCACCCTCCTGATCTTGCAAAATCGACTGAGAGCCGCCCCCAACTATCCCAGCATTGAAATTGTTAAAGAGTATGGCAATCTACCGCTGGTGGAATGCTACGCGGGACAGCTCAATCAAGTGTTTATGAACCTGCTCAACAATGGGATTGATGCCCTAGAAACGCAGCCCGAACCGAGAATCATTACCATTCGGACTGAAGTGGGACGTGGGAAATCCCTTCCTGACCCTTATGTTTTGATTCGGATTGCTGATAACGGCCCAGGGATGACCGAGCCAGTAAAAGCTCGCCTATTTGATCCCTTCTTTACGACTAAACCTGTAGGGAAAGGTACAGGTCTGGGATTATCCATCAGTTATCAAATTGTGGTGGAAAAGCACGGTGGCACTTTAAAATGTGTCTCCAAACCAGGACAAGGAGCGGAGTTTTGGATTGAGATTCCCATTTCTCAAGGTCTAACTTAACTGGAATTATGCATAAAAAAAGAGAGGGAAGTTAATCTTCCCTCTCCTCGAATCTTTACTATTTTCAGATTCACCCTGGTCTTTTAGCTTCTTCCGCAACATCTTCTGTTGCTTTCTAATCTGTCTCGCCCTAGCGGAGCCACCTTTCCCTTTGTCGTTTCGTCCCTCTCGGCGGGGAGATTCCCACCGCTTGAGTCGTTGAGTCATGGTCGTTCTCTTGTGTAAAGAGTGGGCAGGGAGAGAATCGAACTCTCACGATCTCACGATCGTCAGATTTTGAGTCTGATGCGTCTACCAATTTCGCCACCCGCCCTTGGGTTTAGCTTCACTATTATAGCCTATCGAATGCTGTTGTAGCAAGGCTTGATATTCTTGACTGCTAGCCCAACGGTCAATTTCCCGCGCCCGCAGGACGGGTACTGGGTGGCTGAGTTGGGCTGTCTGCGCTTGTTTGAGCATTTCACCCAGCTGATTTTTACTGATATCGTCGTAAGCTCTGGCTTGATCTAAAAAGGCTTCCAGATTCAGCTGCGGCGCAAGAATGGGTGAACCTCCAGCCAGTTTCATTAAGACGGAACTGACGACTTTAGAGTCTTGAGTGGCGAGAAGTGCAGCGCGGTCGCAAGTAAATTCTGCACATCGCAGCCACTGTAGCATCTGTCCCCTCAAAGTTTCAGCGATCGCTGCACCCCAAGTCGGAATTAATCCTGCTGCTAACACCATAATATTGACGGGTGTTAGGTACACTCCATGCTCGCATTTTAGGTGTCCCAGTTCGTGGGCGATGACTGCCTGAATCTCTTCGGGTGTCAACAAATCGATTAATGAGGTGTGCAACACAATAAATGGCTGCTTTCCTCGCATGGCAAAGGTGTAGGCGTTTGGCGTGGGTGAGGAACGGACGTACAGTTGCGGGGGTTCCAAATCTAATATTTGGCAAGCTTCTAACAGCAGTTTATGCAGATGAGGTAGCTGTTGTTCGCCTACGAGGACGCCCGCCGCTATATTTTCCAAATAAAAAAACTGTTCTGCGAGGGGACCAAGCAGATTTCTGACCAGGATATCCATTCCCGGCAGTTGTTTTAAGGCGTTAGTCGCTTCTAAATCTAAGGGATGGCGAAATTTATCTGCCGAGAGACCAATTAAGGGTGTCCTTGAAGGCAACATGGAGGAAATCTCAAAAAAAAGAACTAAAACAAAAGAATTGATTGATGCGGTGCTAATCTCAGGGCGATCGTGAGATTAGATATCCCAAATTAGTATAGCGAGGGCGCTTTGTTTTTGTTTCCAAACGGCGCACCTAACTATGTTTTATTAATGCGATTTACAAAACATTGTACCTATTTTATCTTCCTCTTCGTCCACAAATGGTATACTTTTATAATGAAACATTTCTGCTTTTTTCTAGTAGCTAATATTCCATTATTTAAAATATATTATTCAGATATAATTAAATAATTATATCCTGAAAAGCCCTAACTTCTTCAATATTTTACTTTCAAAGTTAGGGATTCTGAGGACAATTTCCAATTAGGTAAACAACCAGTTTTTTACCCGATTTAAACCCTTCCAGTCGGGTTTTCTCGCTAATCCATCCTCAATACTTTCTTGGATATCGGGGCGTAATTCTGGATTAATCGCCAGAGATCGCTGAGCCTCTTCAATGTGTTGCCGGACGCCGGTTTTCCCTTCTTCAAGCATTGCCAGAACTAGGTTAATGTGAGCCTGGGGATCTTGGGGATTTAACTTAACAGCTTTTTGAGCGGCTTTGTAGGCCAGAGTGGCTTGATCGTCCAACAGATACAGCCACGACAGGCAAATCCAGGCAGCAGTGAGTTTAGGGGCGCGATCGCAAATATCCTTGAAAACAGGAAGCAAAGTATCCGGGCCTTCTCCCGCTTTATAGCGTTCTAGGCCATTGTCAAAAAGGTCGTTAATTGGCTCGGTCATTTCTGAAAGATGAAAGATGTTAGCGATCGCGTAGCGGATGGCGGGCTAGATAGCGACGCTCTCTTCGCCGGATGCGTTATTTTACGGGGCAATGGGGGGTTGAATCCACCCTTATCTGGAAAGCAGGCGGGATACCTGCTTTCCAATCAGAAGTTCTTACAAACTGTACGCCAAGCTTGAACTTAGACACCAAATGCAAATGACTTAGACTCCAAATGACTTACCGCAGCCACAGCTTTGAGCAGCATTGGGGTTTGTAAATTGGAAGCCACCGCCAATCATGGCATCGCTATAGTCCAGCATCAGACCATAGAGGTATAGCATACTCTTGGGATCGCAGACAATTTTGAAGCCATCGTAGTCATAGACTTCATCGTTTTCCCGAATTTGACTAGGCTCTTCAAAATCCATCATGTACGACATTCCAGAGCAGCCACCTTGGCGGACGCCAACTCGCAGGCACAGATCCTTGCCTTGTTTCTCCCGCAGAGAGAGAACGTGTTTGAGGGCAGATTCGCTTAACTGGATGCCGCGTTTTTGCGATTGAGTAGCTTGTGTCATGGCGCTCTCGACTCCTAATTTGGTGTTTTATCTAGACGACTTGAGGAAGCCAGTCCACTAGGTCAATTTTATCGAAGATTCTTAACTTAACCGCAGACCGGCGAAGCGAAAAGCTTTTTATTATTTATGTTAACGATTAGGCGTTGGGGTTAGATAGAGCGATCGCGCAAGGATTGTATTGTGGTGCTTTCATCACTGCCAAGCATTAGTTTATAGGAGGACGGCAGAGGGGCGATTAGTATTTAAAATGAGGATCTGCAAAGCGCACGGTGTGTTGTTCCCCCAGTTGGCATAGTCTATGTCTGTTCTCACTCGCTCCACGTCTCGTCGGCTGCAAACTTTACAACAAATTCCTAGCGTCTGGGAAGGCGATCGCCGTCGATTATCTGCTGGGATGGCGCAAAGCTTAGAGTCGGATACTCAGACAGACAGCGAATGCATTGTTTGGGTGGATGGCGTCGAAGGAATGGTTCGAGCGATGGATGTCGTGACTTCCGAGACTGGGCCGGAAGCCGTTGTTCGCGCCCTGCTGCGAGCAATGGAACATCCCCACAGCCCTGCCAAGCCATCCCGTCCTCAGAAAATTGTAGTCCGACACAGAGAACTTCAGTTCTACCTGCGGGGTGTTCTTCAGGATCTAGACATTGCTGTTGATTATGTACCAGAACTGCCCCTGATTGACGAACTATTTCGCGGGTTCCAAGAAATCACCAGCACTCGCCCCCCCAAACTACCGCCTGAATATGCCGAGTTACTGGTGCAAAAAGCTTATGAGATTTGGGACGATGCACCTTGGGAACTGCTTGCCGATCACCAGATTATCTCAATTGAGCTAAATCAGTGGGATGTGGAGACGCTGTACGCCTCGGTGATGGGGATGCTGGGCATGGAGTACGGCATTTTGTTGTATCGCTCTCTGGACTCTCTGAAACGGTTTCGCTCGTCGGTTTTGGCAAAAGAGTCTTTTGAGGAGCTAGAAGAAGCATTTTTAGGGCAAGATTGCTTGTTTGTCACCTTCGAGCAGGCTGAAGATTCCTTAGACGAAGATGAAGAGGACGAAGGCATTGATTTAGCTGACTTGCCGCTTTCAGAAATTCAACCCAATTTCGGAAATGTGCATCCGTTAGAGGGGATGCGACCCTTTTTATATGAGGAAGAAGCGATCGCAGTTTACGTGGCACTCGAAGCCCTCCATCGCTTTTTCCGAGCATCCAATCGCCAGCTGGCAGCAGAGAAATTCCCTACCTTGAGCAAACGCTACCGCATCGCCGCGCCGCTAGAGGCGGATCTGCAAAAATCGATTCCTGTTAAGGTGGCAACGGTTCCCGATGTGGCGACGGAACTGTTTGACATGGCAGAGGTGGCAGGGTTGGCAGAGGAGGAAGACAGCGATCTCGAAGAGATGATGCTGCCCCTGCGGGATGACTTAGTGCCCAAAGATTCTTTCCTCAGCTTGGGGATGATGACTTGGGAGAAAGTAGAGTTGCTGCGTAAAACCGTTGATTGCTATCAAGCGAAGGAAGCGATCGCGGCGGGAGAGGGAATGCCAGTGGTTTTGATTCAAACTTCCCGTCCCAAGGCAAAGGAATTGATTGAGCAAATCCAAAGCGCGGGAGGGTTGAAGGGAATTTGCTTTAATCCGGGAGAAGATCCTTTTGAAGGCGATCGCTATGACTTGGGGATTCTCCAAACAGAAAATGGCAATATGTACCTGTTTGGTGAATTTCAAGAAGACGATCCGATTCATAGCGAAGCTCGTCGCAAATGGGATCAGCGTTGTAAGAAAACCAAAGGCTACTGCGGCTTGATTGTGGCTAGGGGGCTAAAAGGCGCATCTAGGGGAAATCCTCAGCTAGGCGACATGATGGCTTTATTTGAAGCGCGATCGCTCTCTAGTAAAGATTTAGGATTGGGGTTGCTCCAGCTGATGCCTCAGTTTGAATTCGAGTAAAGCGGCAAAGGGCTAGAGGAGATGGGGACGCCATGAGCGATCGCCAATACCCAATTCCTTAATCCAGGCGATGAAAATCGGTAATCTTCTGCTGTCACCTGTTAAACTTTGTAAAGAAATTGAGAAGGACAGATGGCATGCGGGTTGCAATCGTCGGGGCAGGATTGGCTGGAATGGCAGCGGCAGTCGATTTAGTCGATGCCGGTTGCGAAGTCGAAATCTTTGAGTCTCGTCCGTTTGTGGGGGGTAAGGTCGGCAGTTGGGTGGATGCCGACGGCAATCACGTTGAGATGGGATTGCACGTCTTTTTTGGGAACTACTACCAGCTATTTGAATTGATGAAGAAGGTGGGGGCAGGTGACAATTTGCGCCTGAAAGAACATATCCACACCTTTATCAATCAAGGAGGCGTCACAGGTGCCTTGGATTTTCGCTTTATCACGGGTGCGCCTTTCAACGGATTAAAAGCATTTTTTACAACATCGCAGCTGTCATTGCAGGATAAAGTACAGAATGCGATCGCCCTTGGCAGCAGTACCATCGTGCGCGGCTTGGTAGACTTCGAGGGTTCGATGAAAACAATTCGCGCTCTCGATAAAGTTAGCTTTGCCGATTGGTTTCGCAGTCACGGTGGCAGTAATGGCAGCATCAAGCGGATGTGGAACCCGATTGCTTATGCACTTGGATTTATTGATTGCGAAAATATTTCTGCTCGTTGTATGCTGACCATCTTTCAGATGTTTGCTGCTAGAACCGAGGCATCGGTGCTGCGAATGCTGGAAGGTTCTCCCTCCGAGTATCTGCACAAGCCGATTATTGAATACATAGAAGCCCGAGGCGCGAAAATTCATACTCGTCGCCGGGTACGAGAAATTCAATATACTGGCGAAGGCAACGAGACGCGAGTGACTGGCTTACTGGTTGTTAAAGGCGAAACTGAAGAAACCATCACCGCCGATGCTTATGTCTGCGCCTGCGACGTGCCCGGAATTCAGCGCGTTTTGCCGCAAGCATGGCGTCAATGGTCGGAATTTGACAATATTTATAAGCTGGATACAGTGCCCGTCGCGACAGTGCAGCTGCGGTTTGATGGCTGGGTGACTGAGTTGCACGATGCCGAAGAAAGACACCAAGTGCATCATGCTGCCGGAATTGATAATCTGCTTTATACAGCAGATGCCGACTTTTCCTGCTTTGCTGACTTAGCTTTAACGAGTCCCTCTGATTATTACCGCGAAGGACAAGGTTCGCTGTTGCAGTTGGTGCTGACGCCGGGAGATCCGTTTATCAAGGAAAGTAACGAAGCGATCGCTCAACACGTCCTCAACCAAGTACACGAGCTATTCCCTTCCTCCCGCGACTTGAACATGACTTGGTACAGTGTGGTGAAGCTGGCTCAGTCTCTCTATCGCGAAGCCCCTGGCATGGACCCCTATCGTCCTCCTCAGAAGACGCCGATTGCAAATTTCTTCCTTGCGGGTAGCTATACGCAGCAAGATTACATCGATAGTATGGAAGGGGCAACTCTGTCTGGGCGTCAGGCAGCAAAAGCGATTTTAGAAAATGTGCAGGAAATAAAGGGTAAGAGCCAGCTGTCGGCGGTTTAGACGAATAAACCGCAAAAACGCGGCTATAGCGAAGGAAGAAAAGAAGTAAATGGCTGAGTGGCTAGAGCATAGCGTGCAGGTAGAGGTGCCGGTTCCCATTGACGAGGTGTGGAAACTCTGGTCCGATCTGGAGCAAATGCCTCGATGGATGAAGTGGATTGACTCGGTTACAGTTCAGGATAATGACCCAACCTTGTCGCGCTGGAAACTTGCCACGGGTGGCTTAGAATTCACTTGGCTTGCCCGTATCGTGAAAAAGGTGCCTAACCAGATTATCCAATGGGAATCTGTTGGTGGATTACCCAATCGGGGTGCGATTCGCTTTTATGACCGGCACGGCAGTAGCATTGTTAAGCTAACGGTGGCTTACGCCATTCCAGGCTGGCTGGGCAGATTAATGGATAATCTCTTCCTGGGGCGCGTAGTCGAATCCACGATTCAAGCTGATTTGGATCGGTTTCGAGAATACGCGATTAAATCCCAAGGGAATACTTAGTAGTAATCACCCCTTCTTAAAAGCTGAGAGAGATTTTAGAGGGAGATATTAAGAAAAAGACGCAAATGCGATCGCATTTTCCATCTTCGCGGTTCAAGAACTTTGCGGTAGCAGCGTGACAAACGCAATCACCAATCCGCCAAATAAGCACATCAAATACACGCCTAACAACAACAGCCTGGTTCCCCAACTGGAATGGGATTCCCGACAGCGTTGGGCAATATCTTTGACCATTCTGTACTTCTGAGCAAAGGGTAGGGAACTGTAACCAGACTTGTTAAGCGTATGGAAAATAGCCATCAGTACGCTATCAGAATCGTCAGTTGATTGGGGCAGTTCTCGCCGCAGGATCTTCAGAATCTTGGCACTGCGAAAGCTAGCAGGGATGCTAAACGCAATTAAAAATCCGAGGAAAAGAAAAATACCAGTCCCCGGACTCATGCCGATAAAAACTAGCAACCCGACGGCGAAAAGTTTGAACAAAACATCGGTGTAGGGATGGCGGGAAAATATTAATAAATCTAGGATGCGTCCTCCATCCAAGGGCAAGATAGGAAGTAGATTGAAGTAGTTAATAATGACCAGAAAGCTGATTACTTCTTGCAACCCTAGGGAACGCTGGAGAGAATCGGGAATTGCCAGCGCGATCGCAACTCCTAAGATTATCCCTGGAACCGGCCCCGCCAGCAAAACTAGAAATTTTTCCCGAATCGTAGCATTTTCTTTGCGTCCGGAAGCCGCAGCACCAAATAAGGGCAAGAAGAAAATCGACGTATCTTTATAGCCGCATCCTCTCATTGTCAAAAAGTGTCCTAGTTCGTGCAAAAACAGGACGCCGACGAGAATCAGCAGTGTCTGCAAGTCGAAAAATGGCGTGAACGAGATAGCAAACACGACCAAACTGCCAAGCAATAACCACGACTTTATCCCCTTCCTGGCGCGTCCCCGTTCGATTCGTTCCATCCGGCGGAATCCCTCCACTTCTACCGCCGAAGGAATCTCCACATACCGATAGGGTTCTGTTTTTGCCTTTTGCGTCCACTTTTTGACCAGAGTTGTATACTTGCCGCTATCCCGTCCCAGCTGAATCGCTGTTTTCATCGCAGCACCGAGCTTAAGTTCTAGCAGTTCCGTTCCTTTAATCGGTGACAGCTGCCCTGATTTCACCAGGCTGTCTATGTAGGTGACATGATGCGATCGCAATGTCTCAATAAATGCCTTTGATGACATCGCGACGGGCATTTTTGTAAGCGCCAAATGCTCAAGCTTGTCTTGATGGACTTGCCACTGTTCCTGGGTTTCCACCGCGTAAGGATCTTGGAGAATGGTATTGGGTATTTTCCCAATCACGCCGTAAACTTGTCCATTCATCGTGTGTAACAGAACACCATCCTCAAAGAAAGTAAGAAACTCGATTGTAAACAGCCTCACCGATTCCGGTAGGCTACGAATGTTTACATTAGCGAATGTTTTAAATGCCTCGTTGTATAGCACCATCCCCCAGCTTTTCGAGGCATCCAGGTAAATGTCATTAAAGCTGAAATAGGAATGGAACTGAAACCCTAGCTTTTCAAGTTCTGGTAACGGAATCTCAAATAACTCTTTGATATAAGCAGGGATTTCCTCGCCGCTCCGAATTTCGTAATTGATGTACTGTAGAGTCAAGCCTAAAAGTCGCTGAAAAAAAATCAAGTAGCGGCACGCTACTAGCAACCCATAGACTGCTAATCCGTAAAGCAAATATTCCATTAACGGCCCAACCCTGTGTATAGTTTGCTACCAGGTGGGGTCAACGTAGAGATTGATTGTTAATTGTTCGCACCCTGCCGGTACTGCTGTGATACAAGCACAGATGGTATGTCCGTCCGCTACCTCCACTTCGCAGGCGTGACACGAACCCATCAGGCACCCGGTGGGAATGAACACCCCAGCCCGTTCTGCTACCTGTAATAACGCTTCTCCTACCTCAGCGTCAACCGCAATCTCGTCAGGTAAAAAAAGTACACTTACGCTCATCAGTAGTTGGTAATGGGTAATGGGTATTTGGTAATGGGTAATGGGTGAAAAGCAATGACCCATTACCCATGCCTTAAGACAAAATAGGGTTTAAATCCAGGTGAGCTTCCACCGTATCTGCCAGCGAATCCAGAATGGTTTCTCGGTGTTCGCGGTAGTTGGCAACGCCTGTGGGGAGAGATGGAAGCCCCCGTTGCTGCCGTAGGTGATTTAACCAAGCTCTTCGCCAAGGGCCATTATCAAAAAGACCGTGGAGATAAGTACCCACAACGGATTGAGTAGCATCGACAATCCCTAAACTTGGGTCGTCAAATAGGGTTTTGTAGGAGTATTGCTTGGGTGCGTGTCCGGATGCTCCCATTCCTTCCTCTGAATCCAACAGCCGCGTGCGCCCTTGATGGATTTCATAACCGGCGACGGGTAAACCAGTTTGAGGATAGTTAGACGTTACGAGTCGTTGGCGGGCAATTTTTTGGGCGGTAATTACGGTTTTTACGGGTAACAGTTCCAGACCTTTGTAACGTCCGGTTTCACCTTCAATTCCTTCAGGATCGGCTAAAAATTTGCCTAGCATCTGGAAACCGCCGCAGATTCCCAGAATAGTCCCGCCTGCTGCCGCGTAATTTTGAATTGCCTGCGCCATGCCGGTTTTTTGCAGCAGCATCAAGTCAGCGATGGTGGTTTTGGAACCTGGAATAATCACGGCATCCGGATGTCCCAAGGGCTCTCTGGGGCTAATGTATTTCACCGTAACGCTGGATTCTGCTTCTAGGGGGTCAAAATCGGTGAAGTTAGAAATCCGGGGAAGGCGGATGATGGCAATGGTGAGATCGCTGTGAGATTTGGTCGTGCGACGCTCAAACAAATCTAGGGAATCTTCGGCGGGCAAAGCTTGATCGATCCAGGGAATGACACCTGCAACGGGAATGCCTGTGCGTTCTTCTAGCCAGGTGATGCCGGAGTCTAAGAGCGATCGCTGTCCTCGGAATTTATTAATGACAATCCCTTTGATCAGCGCCCGTTCTTCCTTCTCCAGCAACTCCAAAGTACCCACTACATGGGCAAAAGCGCCCCCCCGGTCGATATCCACGACCAGCAACGTTGAGGCATTTAAATGCTTCGCGACCCGCATATTCGCCATGTCGCGGTGCTTAAGGTTAATCTCCGCTGGGCTACCCGCTCCCTCACAGACCAGTAAATCAAATTCTTCGGAAAGACGTTGCAGCGATTCTTCAATTGCCTGCCAACCTATATCAAAATACTGCTCGTAGTACTCCGCAGCACCCACTTGCCCGACGGATCTGCCCTTGATAATCACCTGGGAAGTCATGTCCCCTTGGGGCTTAAGTAAAATTGGGTTCATCTCCACCCAGGGCGTGACTCCCGCAGCCCAAGCTTGGACTGCCTGGGCATAACCAATTTCTCCTCCAGTGGGCGTTACGTAAGCATTCAGCGCCATATTCTGCGCTTTAAAGGGAGATACTCGCCAGCCGCGCCGAGATAGAATCCGGCAAAGTGCTGCGGTTAGTAGAGATTTTCCTGCGTGGGATGTGGTTCCCACGACCATAATCGCTTTCATTTTAATAGTTTGGGGTTATAGGGAAGAGCAGGCAAGCAGGCAAGCAGGCGAAAGGCACAAAACAGGAGGGCAGGGAAAAATTCTTACTCAGTCCTCAGTCCTCAGTCCTCAGTCCTCAGTCCTCAGTCCTCAGTCCTCAGTCCTCAGTCCTCAGTCCTCAGTCCTCAGTCCTCAAAACAACCGGAACCAACGATTTAAGGCATTATAGAAGCGATCGCTAAGAGAGGGGGCAGGCCACGAACCACCCTGAAGTTCCCATTTTTCAACCAATTGGCGTCCCAAAGGCGTGAGGCGAAAACTATCGGTGATTCCTTGACCATCCACCTCTCGCCGCAGAATGCCTACCTGAATCAGCCACAACAGCGAACTTTCTGCGCCTAGTTCCCGCACAGGATGGCGGGTGTACTGGTGTTGGACGCCTGAAGCACCCGCGATCGCTTGCAGGGGAACGCTGGTTGAGCGCATCGCTGCAAACAAAGGCAGGAGGAAGGGCGAACAGCGCATCGCTCGTTCGGCACGGGATACACTGCCAGGGGAATATTGAATCGACTGGGAGTTTTTTGCCTCAACAGAATTCATCTCTTCATCTAATTTCAGGAAACAGCAGAGGATTAAAAATTGCCATCTAGTCAATATCGATTATTTATTAACCGACTTTTAGCGATCGCACCCACAAGCTTTATGGTTTTAGCTGTAGACGCTCTCCGGCGCGTCTCGTTAGGAGACTGACTGCCGTCATCCACCTTAGCTTAGCCCAAGCGGAATTTTAAAATATTGTAAAATTTGATTTTCACCAAACAATCATAACTGAGCAGGAAATAGAATTTATGGCTCTAGCAGTCGGTACAACGGCACCCACTTTCACCGCCAAAGATACCAATGGGAACACTGTCTCGTTGTCTAATTTGGCAGGAAAAACTGTGATTTTGTATTTTTATCCCAAAGATGATACACCCGGCTGTACCAAACAAGCTTGTAGCTTTCGAGATGCCTATGCAGACTATCAAGGCAAAGATATTGTAGTCTTGGGCGTTAGCAAGGATGATGAAGCGTCTCACCAGAAATTCACCGAGAAGTTCAATTTGCCTTTTCCCCTACTGGCAGATGTCGATGGCAGCATTATCAAAGCTTATGACGTTGAAGGAAGTAGCGGTTATGCCCAGCGCGTAACTTACGTGATTGATGGCACTGGCAAGATCGTTCACGTTGATTCCAGCGTCAACACGGGTAGTCATGCTCAGGATATCTTAGCGGCACTGGCTTCTTGAGCCGACGACTTTAGTCTCTAGAAATAATCCGAGAAGCCCGGTTTCCTTAAGGAAATCGGGCTTCTCAATCACAGGACTATTTGAATACTGATTAGTTATGGCGTCGAAGAGGCGGGTGTAACTGAGTTTGCTGGAGTGACAGGTGCTACAGGTGCTGCCTGATTTGGAGTACCAAGAAGTTGTAGTTGTTGACGCCGGAACTGATCGGCGGCAGTATTGAGATTATTCTTCTGGTCGTTATTAAACTCGTCCATACTGCGAATGTTGCCCAAGGTGGCTCGATGCATCAAGTCAAAGACACCGGAAGCACCACCATTATTCGTCCGAGAAAATGGATCTGTATTTTGCTCTTGGAAAGTGTCTGCGGGATTGACCTCTCCTGGTTGCGACAGGGTTGATTGAGCCAGAGTCAATTGAGGCAGCAAGCAGGAGGCGAATCCCATACCAGCCAGGACACCGAGAACCAGTTTAGTTTTTTTATTCATGACAATTTGGGGCGAAACGCACTAAGAAAGTTTTGACGGTTGAATTTTGAGTTTTGAATAAAGACGAAAAAATTTATCTCTATGTTCAACTTTATAACTCAAAACTCACTCAAGACTCCGTACTCATCACTCAAGACGATTCTTAAGCAAACCGACGACGCAGCAGTGGCTGAATTGCTAATAATATTACTGCATCAAAACCGAGAAGCACCAATATCGCAGTGCCGAAAGTTACAGCACCCCCAGGCGCTTGCATGACGACACTACTGAGTGCCCAATCACTGTGGAGATACAGATAACGAATTGGCTCAATCGCATAGCTTAGAGGATTAAGCGTTGCGACAACCTGCAACCAATTGGGCATGAAAGATAGAGGGGCGAGGGCTGTGCTGGCAAACAGTAAAGGCAGGTTGGTAACAAAAATTACAGCAATCAGCTCGACGTGACCGGGCAAAGCAAAAGCTAAACCCAAGCTCAAAGCGGTGACACCCAGAACCAGTAACAGAACAATCAATGCGATCGCGCCCAAGCCTAAAAGATTGGGTAAACCGGCTCCCAGAAAAGCGCTGGCTGCAACAATCACTGCCGCTTGGATTAAGCTCAGCGTCACAATATAGATAGCTGAGGCAGCAACAATCGAAAATCGGGATGCCAGCGGAGCGACTAATAAGCGGTTGAGAAAGCCAAATTCCCGGTCAAACATCACCGGCAATCCAGCATTCAGTGCCCCGGCAAAAGCGGTAAAAACAATCACCCCGGCACCGAGAAATTGTCCGTAGCTCAAGTCATTCCCAAAAATGCCTTGAGGAGCATTTTGAAACAGCGCCCCGAATAGAACCAGCCACATCAAAGGCTGGATAATTCCCGCCACGAGCGTCGAGGGACGCCGTTGCAATTGAATGAATAAGCGCTTCGTTAAAGCCAGAGTTTCTTGAATAAAGTCGCTGACGAGGCTGGATGCAGCACCGGCATTAGATTTACCATCTGCCTCTGGCTGCAACCGGATATCAGGTTTAGGAGGCGTTATCGTACTGCTCATATTAATTTCAGATGTTGATGTTGGATGTAAGATTTTGGTCGCTTGGTGGTGTAAAAGCTGGCTTACCGCATATTCTGCTTTTTCTCTGCCTTCGGATCGCGGCTACCCGCTGCTGCAAGTTCTGCATCCATCAGGGTTCTACCCGTAGCCGCGAGGTAAACATCATCTAAGCTAGGTCTAGCTTGGGCAATGCCAAAAATCGGTAAATTAGCGGCTTGTAGAGATTGCTGTATCGTCATCAGCGCGTCGCTTTGGGGCGTCACTACTAAATTAAGGGAATTCCCCTGAGCGTTATTGATGATCGCTTCTTGGACAAAGGGCAGAGATTGCAGCATATTTTTCGCTTTCTCTGCTTCCTCAATGGGAGAAAATTCGCGGATACGCAGGGTGATGCGATCGCCTCCTACCCGATCCTTCAACTCAGAAGGCGTCCCAGCCGCAATCACTACCCCTCGGTCGATAATCGCCACCCGGTCGGCTAAAGCATCAATTTCTTCTAAATAGTGGCTGGTGATCAGCACCGTTGTCCCCGATGCTCGCAACTGGCGTAAGAAATCCCACACGACGACACGGCTTTCAATATCCAACCCTACCGTTGGTTCATCTAGAACTAAGACATCTGGCTGATGCAGCAACCCAGCAGCTAAGTCGAGGCGCTTGCGTAAACCGCCAGAGTAGGTGCCAGTTTTTTTATCAGCGTATTCTTGCAATCCCAAGATGCTCAGCACCGCCTCAATTCTCTGTTTTGCTACCGCACGGGGGAGGTGATACAGTGCGGCTTGCAGTTGCAAGAGTTCCCGCCCCGTCAGCACCTTATCTAAGGCTACCTCCTGAGCCACATAGCCTAAGCGTTGCCGTGCCCCCCTAGGGTTATCCACAACGGAGATTCCAGAAACTTCAATTTTGCCAGCATCAGGTGTTGTCAGGGTACACAAGACCCGCAGGGTTGTTGTTTTCCCGGCACCATTGGGTCCCAATAGACCAAAAATTTCACCAGGTTCGACCTGAAAGGAAACATTTTTAACGGCTTCTACTGAGCCGTACCGTTTCTGAAGCTTTTCGATTAAAACAGCGGGAGCCATAAATGTCCCAAATTAACAAATCTAAACACTATTTGTTTCTATTGTATTTCAATCCCTCATCAGGATTTATACCCCTACCGTGCTGGACTTCTCTACTTGAAAGGCGAAAAGTCCGTACAGTGACATCTCAGGACGATACAGCGCCAGACAATTATACGGATAAGCGATCGCGACCGTCCCCATATCTGAGATAGAGAAAGCGCGATCGCTTGATTTAACTAGATTGGGAAACTCTAGCCGGATTAGTGACAGAGTGCTATTTGCGTGACAGAGAAAGGAAGTTCTTTGCTATCATCCACAGCCATTCTTCGTTCCCAGCTCTTTCGCTCAGAAATCCACCTGAAACCCGCCTGTTTTGCCTGTTCACGATTGTCATAGGTTACAAGAGCTTTAAAAAGAGCTTTGGGTCTTAAAGCTTTCTCAAACATAGCTTGCAAGTTTTCCATGCGATCAAAAAGAGCTGCGATTAACTGGCAATCAGTTAGTGCCCTATGCGTTCCAAAAACTCCAATGTCATGAGCTGCTGCCAATTCGAGCAAAGATTGACCGGAACGGGTTTGACGAGGCCATTTGAAATCGTTACAAGTACATACCCAAGGAAGCGGTTCCCCTTTAAAGTTCAATAAAGTAGGTAATATGCTTTTCCCATTTTTTGAGAGACCAAACCACTTCTTATCAAACTCGGCATTGTGCGCCACAACAACTTGCGCCATTTTTGCCATCTCAACGAGCATCCGCACTCCCCGATCAGCTTGTTCTGCTGTCATTTCCATTAGCGATGCTGGTTTAATTCGGTTTATATGCTCTGCCAGATTACTCTGTGCAGGCAAAATTATTGAAAATTGCTCGATGGTGGTTTGGTGCTTCACCGAATAAAGGATTGCTCCAATTTCTATCACCTGGCCCGCGTTTACTTCCAGATGTGTTGTCTCTGTATCGACGATTAAAACCTGATCGGGCGTGTGAAGCCGTTGCTGAGGTACAGCTAATGGATTGTGGTTCATAATGGAGATAACAAATTAACTACAGGCCCCCAGCCTTAGAGCTGGCGGGCTTTTTTTTGGCAATTCTGCCCTTGACATCCACAGCATAACTTTGCCAATATCGCCCTGTCAACTATTTAAGTAGCTAGTTCTTTTGTAATAATGTTCATAAGCGTGAGTAGTATCCGATATCATGAGTATAGTGAGACATGTCCTGATTAAGTCTCAAGTGGTAAACAAAGCGCTTATGAAAAAAATTCGCTGTAAGTTAAAGGATTTGATGGAAAAACGGGAGCTATCCCAGTACAAACTAGCAAAAGAGACGGGTCTTAGTATCAATGCCATCAGCAGGCTTTACAAAGGTGAGTTTGATCGAATTGACTGCAATACATCTGAAGTTTTATGCGACTACTTTGGCTGCGACTTATGCGAACTTTTTCCTCTAGAGGCTGATTCCTCAGAACGGATGGGAGAGGATGAGCTTCGGAAGCGATATGCAGCAGGAGAGAGGGATTTTTCAGGAGTAAACCTCAGCACTGCCAGCTTAATTGGGGAAAATCTGAGTGGGGCTATTCTAACTGGGGCTATGCTGACCTCAGCTATCTTGACTAGCGCAAACCTAAGCAAGGCAAACTTGGATCAGGCAGATCTGACAGGAGCATATCTGAAAAAAACAAACCTGAATGCAGCCACCCTAAGAGGAGCAAAGCTCCGTTTAGCAAGACTAGATGCGGCAAAACTTGTCTATGCAGAACTAACTGACGCAGACCTCAGCCAAACTTCTTTAGAAGATGCGGAGCTTCGTTGGGCAAACCTAAGTGGGGCAGTTTTAAGAGGAGCAAACTTAAATAACGCACAAATGGCTAGAGCGAACCTGAGAAAAGCCGACTTGACCAATGCAGAACTAACGGGAGCGCATTTAATGTGGGCAGACCTGAGTGAAGTAAAGGCGATTAGTGCTGCTCCTGAGGTGAGTAGTGCAAATTTTAGTAGTGCCGACTTGAGCGGTGCTAACCTCAGCAGTGCCAACCTGAGTGGTGTTGATCTAACAAATGTCAACCTCACAAATGCAAATTTGAGTAGTAGCAATCTGAGTCGTGCCATTCTGAATGGTGCTGACCTAACTGGTGCCATTCTAAATAGTGCCAATATGACCAATAGTATTTTAGAAAAAAGCTATCGGGGAAACACTACTGTGGTAGTAGCTTTGAGTGGTGCTGACTTGAGTGGTGCTGACTTGAGTGGTGCTGACTTGAGTGATGCTGACTTGAGTGGTGCTAACTTGAGTGGTGCTGACTTGACCCATACCAATCTGAGTGGTGTCAACTTAAGAAATGCTAATCTACAGAATGCTTCCTTGAACAAGGCTAAATTTAGGGGATCAACAATGCCTGATGGCAAAATATTTAGCAGTTCAGAAGAGGAGTTTTCCGAGTTCTAGCTGTTAGATTTAGATGGATTTTGCCGGTTGAGCGATCGCGCTAATTGTTGATAGAAATGCGATCGCATTCCCAATCCTTTCCGCAAGAGTTTAAACAGAGCGACCGCTTTCAATGCAAAAAACCCGCCAAGGCGGGTTTTTTTGTTTAGATGCGATTTCTAATCGCGGGATCATTGCAAAATTGCGATCGCGCTAATGAATGTCTGGAGATGTTCGCCAACAAATGCGGTGAATTGATGCGTTACTGGTAAACTATCGACGACAATGCCGGTGCAGAGCAGCATCATGTAGAGGATGGAGTATTTAAACAGCGATCGCGCGACCTGTTTATCTCCAGGTGACTGCAACATCTGCCATGCTTTCTTAATAAAGAGACTCCCCAGGATTGAGGCAACAATCCCATAAACGATACCAGACGCGCCCAAAGGATAAACCAGCAACAACGTCATCGGTACCATAATCAGCGTGTAAAGCCAAATTTGCCGAGTCGTGACCACTTCCCCTTCAACCACTGGCAGCATCGGAATCCCGACCTTGGCGTAGTCATCTCGAATCATTAAAGCTAACGCCCAGAAATGGGGAGGCGTCCACACAAACACAATCGCAAAAAGCAGCCAAGCTGCCCAGCTTAAGGTGCCGGTAACAGCTGCCCAACCCACAAGCGCCGGAATCGCCCCGGCTGCACCGCCAATCACGATGTTTTGCGTGGTGTGGCGTTTTAGCAAGTGGGTGTAGATGCCCATGTAGAAGACAACGCCTGAGATTGCTAAGAGGGCGGACAGCAGGTTGGCGAAGACTGTCAGCAAGGTAAAAGAAAGACAAGCCAGGACAATTGCAAAAATCAGCGCATCGCGGGACTGCACCCGACCAGAAGGAATCGGGCGGTGGCGGGTACGCTCCATTGCATAATCGATATCGCGATCGTATATGCAGTTAAGGGTTTGAGCAGATGCAGCAGCGAGAGTTCCGCCTGCCATCGTCACCAATAACAACAGGGGGTCTACCTGACCATCTGATGCCATCCACATACTCGCTGCCGTTGTGATCAATAGCAGAGGGATAATTCGGGGCTTTGTCAGCTGATAGTAACTTTGAATGACCTCTAGGAAGTTTTGGTGTCTGCGGGAGACATCGGTTCCAACTATCATTTCCTGCATTATTTATTTTTTCCTAAATTACTTAGCCTGCCGCAACCCGATCGCGCAAGGGTAAACGAGCGCAGGCTTTGTTTGTGGAGTCCCACCCGAAGGGGTGCAGATCGATGAAGAGCTATACGGAGGGGTTTGGAATGACACTGGCGCGATCGCGCAACGCCAAAACACTAAAAGCAACGAGCGTTCCGAGTAAGGCGGCTCCGACTGCCTGGTGGGCGACTGTCAAGGGTTCTACTTGGAGGTGTAAACGGAAGGTCGCCACCCCGAGAATCACTTGTAACACCAGTAAACCACCACCCAGATTAGCCAGACGGCGCAGCATCGGGTGCAGTGCGGGTGTGCGCCATGCCAAAAGCACGACAGCGACGATCGCTAAAGTTGGAGGAACGACACCCGCAATGTGGCTATTCATCACCGTACACAACTCTTGCGCCCCAAAGCACTGATGGAGCGCCCAGCGAGAACCCACTAATCCACCCAGGAGGCTTTGTAAATAGACCAAAATGGCAGCCGTTAAGCTCACCCAAGGCAATTTTCCAACCGTGCCCGTGCCTTGATAAGGCAAGAGTGCCGCGCCGATGGTCAGTAGGGTGATAAAAAACAACAGTGCTGTTCCCAGGTGAGCGGTGACAATGTCAAAACGCAGCAGTTGCGTGACCGTCAGTCCCCCCAAGACGCCCTGAAATACCACTAAAAAGAGTGCGAAGGTGGACGCCCAAGGCAACCATTTAGGGAGCGATCGCCGATGCCACCAGGAAAGAACCGCCAGCGCGATCGCGCCGAAGCCGATTGCTGCCGCGTCCAACCTGTGAAACCACTCCAGAAACACCTGAAGATTCATCTGCGAAGAAGGCACCAGTTGACCGTAGCATAGAGGCCAATCCGGGCACGCCAGCCCAGCATTCATCACCCTCGTGGCACTCCCAATCGCCATCAAAACCAGCGTAGCTACGCCCAACCGAAACACCAAGCGACGGATCTTGTCCCTAGGGTGGGAATCCTCCGGAGTGCGAACATCCTGATGAAGGACGGATTCTGTCATAGCGTTCAAAAAGCTAATTTTTCACCAATCAAATCAGAGTATCCGCTCAATTCCAACCTAGCATCTGAATGGAGGAAGATGACCGGCTCTAGCTACCACTCTAATGACCCCGTTGCATCATCAGCCACCGCTTTAGGAATTTCTTCCAATTGCCGAGATTTGGCGGAAATTGAGGCGAATTAGGGCAATGCAATAACCTCTGCGGCTAAAATTTTTAGATTTCTTCTAAATCAAGTATTTCATTGTAAAAAAGAATACTGGTATTCAAAGAGAAAACCGCTAGAATCCAGAAGCAATCTTCTAGCTCTAAATCCCGAATCCCTGACAGGGTGGGAGACGCCTCCCAGGATTCATCCTAGCGGAAATGGCTTTGTCTGCTGGTACCTTTCCTGAAAATGGCGGCGATCCCAAAAAAATTCCAAAAGATAACTCAGATTGGCTCACCTTTATGGGATCTCTGCCTTACCGTGGTTAATGAGGCTCTTACTGATTTCCTAAGATCGAACACAAAGGCAGCTTCACTTCGAGGCAGTCTAGATAGACCAAATCGGTCTGGGCATCAGCCCACACTGTTTTGTTTAGAATTGCACCAAATCCAAGACAAAGCCCGTGAAAATCCCAAGCTCGATATTAACTTTACTGGTTGGCATTGTGCTGACCCTTGTCAGCCTGTGGTACGGTCAAAACCACGGTCTTTTGCCGATAGCAGCCTCTGAGGAAGCAACCCTAATCGACAGGCTGTTTAACGCGATGATGACCATTTCCACAGGTCTGTTCCTGCTGGTTCAGGGAATAATTATCATTGCGGCAATTAGATTTCGGCAACGTCCTGGCGATGATACGGACGGGCCACCCGTGCATGGCAACGTTCCCTTAGAAATTTTGTGGACGGCGATTCCAGCGGTGATCGTCCTGGGAATCTCGATCTACAGTTTTGAGGTTTATGGTCAAATCGGCGGACTGAATCCGATGGATCATTCGGTTGCTCACGCTCCGAGTCATCAGCAGGTTGCCAAAATGCCTGGAGCGGCGATTGCAGCTACCTTAACAGAGGCTGAAAACGCCACGGACACTGAAAATCGCAATCAGCAGCTGCAAGATAAAGTCTTAGAAGACCCCGCTACGGCAAAAGTCCGCAAGGAGCTTCCTCAACTGCGGGATTCAGCCGATGTAGGCGTAACTTCCGGTCGCATTGGTCCCACACCTGACAAGCAAGGTCAAGATCCAGAATTTTATGTGAATGTTACGGGTCTACAGTTTGCTTGGCTTTTTAGCTACCCCGGAACCGATGTGACAGCGGGCGAATTGCATCTTCCGCTTGGACGGGAAGTGAAATTGAACATCTCGGCAAATGATGTTATACACGCTTTTTGGGTGCCTGAGTTTCGCCTCAAGCAGGATGCGGTTCCAGGACGCCAAACTGAGCTGCGGTTTACACCCAACAGACTCGGTGAGTATCCGCTCATTTGTGCGGAACTCTGTGGTGCTTATCATGGAGTCATGAAGACAACGGTCATTGTTCAGACCCCCGAAGATTTCCAGAATTGGCTTGCCGAGCAGCAAGAAGTTGCCAGTTCGGAGGCTCTCGATCGGGCGGTGGCAATAAACCCCGCAGAACGCTCAGATGCTGAGTTTTTGGCTCCCTACGCCAGTGAAATGGGGATCGATGCCGAAACTCTACACCCTCTCCACCACCACTGAGTAAGAGAGTGATGAGTGATGAGTGTTGAGTTGTGAGTTAAAAAAGTCCTCGTAAAAATCTTTTATTTAATTCAAAACTCAAAATTCAAAACTCAAAACTCTTCTGACCCCCCTTAACTTCTGAATTTGAGATGACACAAGTAGAGCTTCAAGAAAAAGCAAATCTACCAGCCCACGGTGAACAACCGAAGGTAACGCATTGGCGAGAATACTTTAGCTTTAGTACCGACCACAAAGTGATTGGGATTCAATACCTGGTCACGACGTTTATCTTTTATTTGATTGGTGGAGTCCTGGCAACAGCCGTTCGCACGGAACTGGCAACCCCAGAGTCCGATTTTGTCGCCCCAGATGTTTACAACAGCTTATTTACGGTTCACGCGACGGTGATGATCTTCTTGTGGATCGTGCCTGCGGGAACCGGCGGCTTTGGGAATTACCTGGTGCCCTTGCTGATTGGAGCAAGGGATATGGCGTTTCCGAGACTGAATGCGATCGCCTTCTGGATCATCCCACCGGCCGGGTTGCTGCTGTTGAGCAGTTTCTTGGTCGGGGCACCCGGTGCGGGTTGGACTTCTTATCCCCCCTTGAGCGTTGTTAGTGGCAAACCCGGTGAAGCGATTTGGATTCTCAGCGTCCTGATCCTGGGAACCTCTTCGATCCTGGCAGCAATCAACTTTCTCGTCACCATCTGGAAGATGCGGACGCCAGGGATGGGGTGGAATCAAATGCCCTTGTTCTGCTGGGCAATGCTCGCCACTTCTGCATTGGCTCTCATCGCTACGCCAGTCTTAGCAGGGGCACTGATTCTATTATCCTTTGACCTGCTGGTGGGTACGTCCTTCTTTAACCCGACCGGGGGGGGCGATCCCATCGTGTATCAGCACCTATTCTGGTTTTACTCCCACCCGGCGGTCTACATCATGATCCTCCCCTTCTTCGGGATGATCTCAGAAATTTTGCCGGTTCACGCCCGCAAGCCGATTTTTGGTTATAAGGCGATCGCTTATTCCAGTCTGGCGATCAGCTTTTTGGGGCTAATCGTCTGGGCGCACCATATGTTTACCAGCGGCACCCCTGCCTGGCTGCGGATGTTTTTCATGATCACCACAATGGTGATTGCTGTCCCTACCGGGATCAAAGTATTTAGCTGGTTGGCAACCATTTGGGGCGGCAAACTGCGCCTGAACAGCGCCATGCTGTTCGCAATGGGCTTCATCTCCATGTTTGTCATCGGCGGCATCAGTGGCGTCATGGTGGCAGCTGTGCCCTTTGATATCCACGTTCACGACACCTACTTTGTCGTGGCTCACCTGCACTACGTCCTCTTTGGCGGCAGTGTTTTCGGCATTTATGCCGGATTCTATCACTGGTTCCCCAAGATGACGGGGCGGATGCTGAACGAAACTTGGGGCAAAGTTCACTTTGTCCTGATGTTGGTTGGCTTCAATATGGCATTCCTGCCGATGCACAAGCTAGGTCTAGAAGGGATGAACCGACGGATTGCTTCGTATGACCCGAAATTTACCACTCTCAACGTGATCTGCACGATTGGAGCATACATCCTCGCCGTCTCCACCATTCCTTTCATTGTTAATGCCTGCTGGAGTTGGATAGCGGGTCCCAAGGCACCTGATAACCCCTGGCAAGGACTGACCCTAGAGTGGATGACAACCTCGCCCCCGCCACCGGAAAACTTTGAAAAAGACCCAGTGTTAGCCACTGGGCCTTATGACTATGGTATGGGCGATCGCCGCACTCAAGTAGAGGTGCCCTTTGACGAGCCTCGAAATCCAGTCTTGGCTGCTGGCCCTGACTCGGCTCTCCGTGCCGATCCCGATCCCGCAGTGGCGGTGAATCCCGATGACCGCCAAGGAGAAAGTCACAATCGGTAATGGTAATCGGTAATCGGGATCGGGAAACGATGACCCATTACCGATTCTCCACTACCCATTACGTATCCAACTCTTTCTAGAGGAGATTCATGCAAGGTTCAACGATTGACCCAGCGAAAACTGCCCTCAACTATCACCACAACTCAGAAGCGACTGTGGAAGCCCACGGCGTAGAACATCATGATTTCCGCATCCAGGGGCTGATTGTGTTTCTGATTGCGGAAGGCATGATCTTTGTCGGCTTATTTACCGCCTATCTCGCCTTTCGCGCTGTGGCACCCAGTTGGCCCCCGGAAGGAACGCCAAAGTTAGAGCTATTACTGCCCGGAATCAACACACTGATTCTGATTTCTAGCAGTTTCGTGATCCACAATGCGGATACTGCCATCAAAAAGAACGATGTGGCAGGTTTAAGGACTTGGTTTGCCGCAACTGCCTTAATGGGAGCGATTTTCCTGGGGGGTCAGGTTTACGAGTATACCCATTTGGAATTTGGCCTCAGCACTAACTTGTTTGCCAGCACGTTTTATGTTCTGACTGGTTTCCACGGTCTCCACGTTCTTTTAGGACTAGGGGCGATGATTGCTGTTTTGTGGCGCAGTTTAAAACCCGGTCACTACAGCAGCGAACACCACTTTGGCGTTGAAGCCGCAGAGATTTATTGGCACTTCGTCGATATTGTGTGGATTATTTTGTTCACCATCCTCTATCTGATTTGAATCTTTGTTTTTGCTTTTTTGACAAAGCTTGCCCCCAATTGGGGGCTTTTTTATGAGGAAAAGTTACTCTACTGATTGGAGGCGGGAAGGAGTCCTAAAATTTTAGATTTGGGGTTTGGGATTTTGAGTTGAAAATCTTAGACAGTCAGCGACTTTCCCGATTGAAAATCATGCAACTGTTCCGCAAATTGGTATGAATCGATGGACGCAGATGAACTACTGAGGAAATATGTAGAGGGCGAAAGAGATTTTTGTCTAGCCGACCTAAGTGGAGCCGACCTGAGTGGGGTAAATCTCAGTCAGGCGGATTTTAGTGGGGCCAACTTAAAAAAAGCTACCTTGAGTCGAGCGATTCTGAGCCGATGCACCCTAGCCGCAACCCACATGGAGGAAGCGGACTTGTGTGAGGCAGACTTGCGTAGAGCCGATTTGAGTGGAGCTGAAATGTTTGGAGCCTTCTTAATTGCAGCCAACCTGAGTTTAGCCGACTTGATTGGCACCGACTTGACGAAAGCCAATTTGAGTTTAACCGACTTGATTGGAGCTGACTTGATTGGAACTGACTTGAGTGAAGCTAACTTGAGTTTAGCCGACCTGCGGGGAGCTGACCTGAGTGGAGCTAATCTCAATGAGGCTAATCTGAGTGCATCCCATCTCTATGAAGCTGACTTGAGTGAGGCCAACTTGGAGGGAACGAACTTCCGGAGAGCGCTCTACAACGAACAAACTAAGTTTCCCGAAGAGTTTGATCCAAAACTAGCAGGAGCATTGTTGATTGCCCCGAATGTATTGCTGGCAGGGCTAGACCTGAGTAGAGCGAACCTTCCTGGGGTTAATCTGCGTGGAGCTAACTTGAGCGGTACTAACTTGAGCAAGGCAGATATGGTTTGGGTAGATTTGAGTGGAGCCAATTTGAGTGGAGCTAATTTGAGTGGAGCCAATTTGAGTGGAGCCAATTTGAGTGGAGCCGACCTCAGCGAAGCTAATTTGAGTGGAGCCATCATGCCGGATGGCAGCCTTCACGACTAGGTCAGATCAAACAGTGAGAGATTAGACAAGACTCGTAGGGCGAATCTCTGAAAGGATTTATGCTGTTAGCGATCGCTCCATTGTTTCTCAAACTGGGCATAAGCTTGATTAATTGCCTGCATTTGAGCTTGGGCATTGGTAGAAGGATTAACATCAGGGTGATACTGCCTTCCCAAACGTCGGTAAGCACGCTTAACATCATCAGCATCAGCGTTCCTTTCCACGCCTAAAACTTCCCACCATTCCCCAGATGGCACTGCGTCAAGTGTAGATTCACTCACGCCAAAGCATTTTTGCCAAATTTTCAGTGTGTTCTTCTCACCGCCACTCACCAGCGTCTGTCCATCGAAACTGAAAGCAACAGGATGACGCCCAGGCAGAGTATCCAGCAGTTCTCCATCTAGGTTCCAAAGTTTGATAGTACCGTCTCGGCTGCCACTGGCGAGGGTTTTTCCATCAGGGTTAATAGCGATAGAAACAACCCCAGATGAATGTCCTGTAAGAGTGCGAAGCAATTCTCCAGTCTGGAAATTCCACAACTTAATTGTCGCGTCTCCACTCCCACTCGCTAGAGTCTTTCCATCCGGGCTGAAGGCGACAGAAGTAACCCAGCCTGAATGTCCGATAAGGATGCGATGCTGTTGTCCACCGCTCAAATTCCAAAGCCTGATAGTTTGATCGGCACTTCCACTAGCAAGAATTTGGCTATCAGGACTAATCGCAACAGACAAAACCGCGTCAGAATGTCCATTAAGAGTGCTTCTTAGTTTTCCCGTATAGGCACCCCAAAGCCTAATCGTTTTATCAGCGCTTCCACTCGCAATAATTTTTCCGTCAGGGCTGAAGGAAACTGAGTAAACAAAGCCCGAATGACTGTAAGAGGAGTTTAAATAAAAAAAGGTGCGGAGAAATTCTTTTTTAGGCAGATTCCAGGTAGTAATTTTTTGGTCAAAACTGCCACTGGCAATCGTTTGACCATCTGGGCTAATTGCCACTGAAGAAACTTCCTGTCCTTGCCCAAAGAAGTTAAAAATCTGTTTTCCAGTCTTCAGGCTCCACAGGGTAACGATTCTATCATCACTCCCACTAGCAATCGTCTGATTATCAGAGCTGATGGCAATTGAATTGACTGCGGCTGAATGCTCTTTTAGGGTGTGTACGCATTTCCAGCCTTGAGGTGTCTGAGACTCAATTTTTGTCAATCCTGGTGCCATCTTAGGCTGAGAAGATTCCGGTTGAGGTAACGGTGTTTGATGAGTAGAAATTTTAGGCGTTACAGAGGGATTTAAACTTGGGTGAAATGTAGAAAATTTGGATGAAATATTTTTATAAGGTGCAGAATAATTTAGATTTAAAACAGTCTTCGCTGGTATTTTTGCTTTTAGCGCCTTCAACTCGTCTTCAATTTCTATAGCGGCAAATTTTTCCTCTAAAACATCACCTGCTAGCTTCTTATCTAGCGCTGCTAATTCTAGCTCTAGAAGAGCATTAGTATAAGCTTCTTGCCATGATACTTTCTCTTCCATCCGCTCGAAAGCTTGATATGCGGTTTCCCCGCTTCCAGAGCCGTCAATCAGCTTCAATAAACCGTAAACTCCCAGCCCAAAAACTGCACCTGTTGCCGCAAAAGAACCCATACCAATTCCAACCGCTGTTCCCTTGAAAGCTAATCCCATGCCGCCAAAAACAGAGGAAAAACCTGCGCCGCCTACTGCACCAATTCCCATCGAACCTAAAGCGAAAGCATCTCCTTCTCCTATCACTTTGAATGCTCCATAAGCAGCAGCACCAGCAACCGCGCCCGCTGCTGTAACGGGTGCCATGCCAATTCCAACTGCTCCGAATCCTCCGACTAATCCCATCCCACCAACTGCTGCGGAAACTCCAGCACCCGCCGCCGCGCCTCCGGTAACAAATGCAGCACCTGAGATAACATCATCTTGTTTATGGGTTTGAAACATTGCTTTTTTTGCTAGATGGCTGGGATAATTTGGCAACTGGAAGTTTCTTTATATACCTAGCACAAGCAAGTTTAGCCTTAAATCGTATTTTTACTGAATTTTAAATTTGTTTACAACAAATCCAATTAGTATTTGTTGCTATCTGAAATTATTTGTGAAGGCAAAAACAGTGTATTGAACCGCAAAGACACAAAGAACACGTTGGCGTTCGCGTAGCGGCGCGGATGTGCTTAGCCTGTGCGTTAGCGAAGCGGCTCTGAAAGAGCTAGCGCTTAGGAAGAGACAAAGAGGAACTGATTGGTTCACGAAGGAAATAGATTGCTATAGTCTCAATTTCATTGACGTTATGTTTTTAGTGAATAGCACATGAAAAGCGCCTCACTTTTTTCATCGACATATAATGATGTTAGATAGTCTTGAGTTATAAGCCTTATCAAAAAATGCAGTGTGAATTGTGTGAAAGAGAAGTGGAGCGGTTGACCGTCCATCACTTGATTCCAAGGCAGAAAACGAAACGGAAAAATGAAGAGCCAGGACCGACTGCAAAGATATGTTCTGCCTGTCATCGGCAAATACATAATTTATTTGACAATACGCGATTAGCCCAGGAACTTAATTCTTTGGATAGGCTGAAGGATGAGCCGCAAATGGAGAAGTTTTTGTCTTGGGTGAAGAAGCAAGACCCGAATAAGCGCGTTAGAGTGCATCGGGGAAACCATCAAAGATTAAAAAACTAATTTTTAATGGTTTAGGGGTTTTGCGATCGCTTTAATAACTCCTCTGCATTAGAAGCCCACTGGGTATTCCCTTGGGCAGTGTAAAGCTGTTTGGCATATTGCAAAACTTGCTGGGCGTCACTGTAACGACCTTGGCGCAGGAAGACTAACCCAGCAGCGTAGTAGGCATTGGGGTAGTTAGAATTAGCCTCTGCTGCCTTGCGAAAGGCGGCGAGAGCTTCGTCTAAATTCCCCTGATTCATCAGGATGGAACCGAGATTATAGTGGGCTTCTGGATATTTAGGGCTGATTTTAATGGCTTGCTGGAATGCCTTTTTTGCTTCGTTCAGGTTGTTTTGTTGTAGATAAGCGAGTCCCAAATGATAAGCAGGTTCTGGTGCGTTGGGACTCAACTGCATCGCTTGTTTAAAAGATGCGATCGCTCGTTCCTCGTCTCCCTGCTGTTCCCTTACCAAACCTAGATTGTAATGAGCAACTCCCAACTGTGGGTTGAGTTCCAGCGCCCGTGACAAATAATCACCCGCCTGCTGCAAGTTGTTTCCCTCAAGCAGTGCTGCACCCAAATTGGCATAGGCGAGAGCAAAGTTAGGATCGGCTTGGACTGCTTGGTAAAAGGCATCCGCTGCTGGCTGCAATTGCCCCACCTGACGCAAAGCCAGCCCCAAGTTGTAATGTGCGGGTGCCAGTTTGGGGTCGAGTTTGGCGGCTTGTCGAAAAGAGGCGATCGCTTCTTGTGTTTTTGCTTGACCGATTAGCTGGAGTCCCTGATTTATCAAGTCCACCGCCGATTGAGCTTGAGCAATTTGTACCGGCGTCGCGGGTGTCCCAGCCACCGCTGGTGTCATCCTCCCACCCAGTAACAGTATTAACCCTCCAGCTATCCATCTCATCTGCTGGTACGTTCTCATTCTCCGTGTCACCTCTTTACAATTGTTACGTTTGTCGCCCACCCATTCAGATTTTCTTCTAACAAATTTGCGGTTATTTGTTGCATATATTCATAAAATTTATAGCTAATTAATACTGATTCATTCAACTTAAGTTTTTGCTGGGTTTGCTTTAAAAGAAATTGCAATTTCTCAGTCATTGCCCCTAGAACGCGCTAACCTCACATTCAGGGATACAAAATTCCATCTAACTGTTAACAGCGATCGCCATCGGCACGGGAGGGCAAAAATTCTCCGGAAGCTGCCAATGGCATCAATCCCGTATACCCATGCGATCGCTCACATCTCTACATCTTTTTTATTTTGTTGGGGGTGAATCATGAACGAAAAAGTCATGTCCGGGGTACGCAATGTTGCAATTGTTGGCCCCTATTTAAGTGGCAAAACTACGTTACTAGAAAGTTTGCTTTTCGTCACGGGTGCGATTTCCCGCAAAGGTCGCACTTCAGACGGTAACACGGTGGGAGATAGTTCCCAAGAGGCACGCGATCGCCACATGAGCGTGGAAGTATCAACTGCTAGCACCGAGTACGACAGTGTCCACTTCACCTTTGTCGATTGTCCCGGATCGGTTGAATTTGCTCAAGAAACTTACAATGCTCTAATTGGCGTTGATGCAGCAATTGTCGTGTGCGAACCCGTAAGCGATCGCGTCATGACTCTCGCGCCGCTATTTAAATTCCTCGACGACTGGGAAATTCCGCACCTAGTCTTCATCAACAAAATGGATCGGGCGAACAACAACTTCATGGACGTGCTGCACGCCCTAAAAACAGTCTCCAGTCGCCCCGTGATCCCACACCAGTATCCCATTGGTCAAGGCGAACAGCTCAGCGGCTTTATCGACCTGGTGAGCGAACAAGCTTATCACTACCATCCTGGTGCCGCCGCCGACCCGGTGCCGATGCCAGATAACCTCAAAGAGCAGGAACAAGCCGCCCGTGCCGAAATGCTGGAGGAATTGGCAAATTTTGACGACCACCTGCTAGAAGAACTGCTAGAAGAAATTAACCCCCCCCAAGAAGAAATTCTCCAAGACTTGAAGATGGAGTTAGGGGCAGATTTGATCGTGCCTGTATTCCTGGGCGTTGCCGAGCAAGATTACGGAGTGCGACCGTTGCTGGAAGCGTTGTTGCGAGAAGCACCCGACCCATCCACCACTGCCGAACGTCGGGGAATTGTTCTCCATGCCGATGCCCCCCTCGCGCAAGCGATTAAAACCTATTACACTCCTCAAGGCGGGAAAATCTCCCTGGTGCGGGTGTGGCAGGGCACCTTGACTGATGGAATTGTCCTCAATGGCGTTCGGACTGGTGGCTTGTATCGTCTGATGGGTCAGCAACAACAGCCGCTGACTTCAGCCGAAGCCGGTGAGATTGTCGTCTTGGGACGCTTAGAGGGAATTAAAACAGGCGATACCTTGACCGCTTCCGGCGACCCACTGGCGACCGAACTCCCCAAAGCCGAGCAAATGGCACCCGTTTTTGCTTTAGCGATTACGCCCGAAAAACGCAACGATGAAGTTAAACTCAGCAGCGCCATCACAAAGCTGCTAGAAGAAGACCCCTCCCTAGCTTGGGAACAACATGGAGACACCCACGAAGTCATCCTTTGGGGTCAAGGTGAAATTCATCTGCAAGTTGCCCTCGACCGACTGCGGCGCAAGTACAACCTGCCAATGACGACTCACCTGCCCCGCGTTCCCTACAAAGAAACCATCCGCAAACCTGCATCCTCGATTCACGGGCGCTACAAGCACCAAAGTGGCGGTCACGGACAGTTTGGTGATGTTTATCTGGATATCAAGCCGCTGTCGCGTGGCGAAGGCGTTAACTTCAGTCAAACAATTGTCGGTGGCGTCGTACCGAGACAGTATATCCCTGGCGTTGAGACGGGTGTTCGGGAGTATTTGGTACATGGCCCCTTGGGCTTCCCCGTGGTCGATGTAGCAGTGACGCTGACGAATGGTTCCTACCATTCGGTTGATAGTTCCGAACAAGCGTTTAAACAGGCAGCCCGGATTGCGATGCAGGAAGGAATGCCCAAGTGCGAACCAACGCTCCTAGAACCGATTACCGCGATTCAGGCGTGTGCCCCAGCCGAATTTACCTCTAAGGTTCTTCAGCTAGTCAGCGGACGTCGGGGACAAATTCTCGGCTACGAAGGGAAGTCGGATTGGCCCGGTTGGGATTGCATTTCTGCTTACTTACCCCAAGCAGAGATGCACAACTTTATTGTGGAATTGCGATCGCTTACAATGGGCGTCGGCTTCTTTCACTGGAAGTACGACCATCTCCAAGAAGTTCCAGACAAGCTGGTTGAACGCGCGATCGCAACTTCTGGAAACGGCAACGGCGCACATTAACTAGAAAAGTTATGAGTTTTGAATTTTGAATTCTGAATTAATTGCTCATCATTCAAAACTCATCACTAAGCTACTCTTCAAGGCGTTTTTTGCGAATCTTCACCGAATGACTGCTACACAAATCTGGTATATTGTCAAGCGTCAAGAAGGAAAATGCGAAATCCTCTCCAGCGAACAAGTCGAAGGAGAGGATAAATCAGCTTTTGTGGAACGATGGGGACCATTTGATTCTCAAGCGGAAGCGATCGCTCGTCGCGTCGGCTTAATTCGCGCTGGAAAGTGCCAACCCCAATAAGTTATGAGTTTTGAGTTTGGAATTTTAACTCAAAACTCATAACTCAAAACTATTTCTGCGCCTGGTTCCCTCGCTGGGCGGCAATCCTCTGATTCAGCACTTCCAGCGCTTTAGCGTATTGAGGATCGTCAGCACTGCCGATTTTATTGCGATCGGCTTGTAATGCCTTGCGCTGCTCTTCCGTCATTTCCAGCACCACATCCGGCTTGATCCCCGCCTGATTAATATCGCGCCCGTTGGGAGTGAAATACTTAGCGATCGTCACCGCTAGTCCCGAACCATCCCCCAGCCCCCGCACCGATTGCACCAAGCCTTTACCAAAGGTTTTTGTCCCTACCAAAACAGCTCGCTTGTTATCCTGCAACGCCCCAGAGAGGATTTCACTAGCACTCGCCGAGCCGCCATCTACCAACACCACCAACGGTTTATCTGTGAGGGCGCGATTATTCGCTTTCTCTCGCTCCCTTTCGCCCTGACGATCCACCGTTGAGACAATTGTGCCGTCTTTTAACCACATCTGGGCAATTTCAATACTGGCGTAGAGTAATCCACCTGGATTAGAACGCAGATCCAGAATGTAGCCATTTACCTTCTGCCGTTCTAAACCCTTAATCGCATCTGCCATTTCCTTAGCAGCATTGGCGCTAAACTGATTCAGGCGAATGTAGCCTATCTCACCCGTAGGACTGTTCTGCTTGCTAGAGCGCACCGGATGGATTTCAATCCGCGCTCGTTTCAGAGGAAATACTAATTCCTTTTCGCCCCGCTGAATGGTCAAGGTTACTTGCGTTCCTGGTTGTCCTCGGATCAGGCGCACAGCATCATTGACATCCATGCCCTCGGTACTCTTGCCATCAATTTTAGTGATAGTGTCCTTTGCCAGAACACCAGCCTTAGACGCTGGTGTATCTTCAATTGGCGCAATAACCGTTAGCTTTTTCGATTTCTCATCTTGAGCGAGTTGAATGCCAACGCCAGTTAATTCCCCAGAAGTATCAATCTGCATGCTCTTGAACTCTTCCGGGTCCATGAAGCGGGTGTAGGGATCGTTCAGCTTTTTCAGCATCTCCCGGATCGCCTCATAGGCTTCCTTCTTGCTGGGGTAAGACCGATTCAGGTAGTCTTTACGAACTGACCGCCAATTGACTTTATTAAAGGTGCCATCTACGTAACTGCGGTCAATAATCTGCCATACTTCATCTACAAGTTCCTTGGGACTTTCACGAAAAAAAGCCTGACCTTGAGACAGATGAATACCAGCGCCCGTAACAGCAACAGTCGATAAAACCAGTGCTGTCGCACCGAGAACGAGCCCGCGTTTTGTAATTACCATGATCCTTTCTGAGCCGGGGGGAAACTACTGCCAAGGAATTACGCTAACTCTAGCACAGGCCATATATGGAAGCCGGAGAGCGCAATTATTTATCCAGCTGCACTAAGTGCAAGTCCGGAAGTAGAGAGTTTTGAGTTTTGAGCTGTAAAAACGCGATTTCTCGCGATTGAGTTTTAAATTAATGCTTTCCTCAACACTTATTATTTTGTGAGTTTTGAATTAACTTTTGTCTCGACACTCACCACTCAGCACTTACTTAAGGATCGATCCAACGTCCATCTGCCTTAATTAAATTAATCAACTCTTCAACTCCTTGAGACTCTGGCACTTTTTTGATTTCTTCTCTGCCACGATACAGAGAGATGTAACCGGGCTGTTTACCAACATAACCATAGTCGGCATCCGCCATTTCTCCGGGACCATTGACAATACATCCCATGACTGCTATGTCCAGACCTGTAAGATGTTTGGTGGCTTCCCGCACTTCGTGCAGCACTTCTTCTAGATTAAACAATGTCCGCCCACATGAGGGGCAGGCGACATATTCCACCATCGTTTTCCGCAATCCCAGTGCTTGCAGAATGCTGTAGCAAACGGGAATCTCTTTTTCCGGTGCTTCAGTGATTGAGACTCGAATCGTATCGCCAATCCCATCAGCGAGCAGAGGCGCAATGCCTGCGGTAGACTTAATCCGTCCGTATTCGCCATCACCCGCTTCAGTGACGCCCAAATGCAAGGGATAATCCATGCCTAGCGCATCCATCCGCTGTGCCATCAGACGATAAGCGGCTAACATCACGGGCACCCGCGAGGCTTTCAGAGAAATTACCAGGTTCCGGAAGTCGAGAGATTCACAAATTTTGATAAATTCTAGGGCAGATTCCACCATCCCTTCGGGGGTGTCGCCGTAGGAAAACAGCATTCTTTCAGCAAGAGAACCGTGATTTACCCCGATTCGCATTGCCTTACCCTGATCTCGCAAGGAAACTACCAGGGGTTCTAAAGTTTCGCGGATTTTTTCGCCAATTTCATCAAATTCAGCTTGGGTATATTCCGTTCTATCCGCTTTTGGCTTTTCAAATACATACAACCCCGGATTAATCCGCACCTTATCAACGTGCTTGGCAACTTCCAAGGCAATCTTCATGCCGTTGTGATGCACATCAGCGACCAGGGGCACTGGTTGATAGGTTTGAGCTAATTTATGCTTGATTTCCGCTAAAGCTTTGGCATGACCGATACTTGGCACGGTAACGCGGACAATTTCGCAGCCAATCTCGTGCAGGCGGCGAATTCCGGCAACCGACCCATCAATATCAAGCGTGTCTTCATTAATCATCGACTGCACTACCACTGGGTAGTTGCCGCCAATCGTGACATTTCCCACCTTGACGGGACGAGTTTTGCGCCGCTTGATAGTGGTTTCAAAGGAGGGTTGACTGGAAGATGCACTGGTAGTGCTTGGATTGGGCAGGGTTTGCATAACCTTTTGTTTAATTTTGGCTTTCCTCTCTGTTTCTCAGATTGCCACAGAAAGGAGCAAATTTGGCTAAGTCCGTTTTTATCTGTTTATATCTGTTTAGTAGTAAGGAGGGATATTGTCAGCAGCAAGCCAACCGTTTTGACAGTCTCTATATCAGTGCTAAAATATACAACTTATATCCGTCTTTATATTGAATAGGAAAACCAAGACTTATATAAGCAAATGATGCAATTCTTTGGCATTCCGCATTCCTAATCATGAACCAAAAGGAGTGTTTAAAGTGTCTGGTTTACTCAGCATTGAAATTTATTTTTGCTTATTCACAAAAAGGAATCGGCTCAAGCTTGAGCCGATTCCTTTTTGTTGCGAAACTACGGGCATTGGGTACCGAGCTAGATACTTTGTAGGGTTTAAACTGAATTCGCCCACTTGTTCGCCCACTCTAAGGTGTGATGAACTTGTTTCAGCGTTGGCGCTTCGCAGTACAACCGCAAAACGGGTTCGGTTCCGCTGAAGCGAATCATCAACCAACTATCATCGGCTAACCGGAACTTATAACCATCAATCGTTAGGCAATCAATTACCGACCGACCGGCAATCTCAGTTAAGGGTGTATTTTGTAATTGTTCTAGCAGGCGCGATCGCACTTCCATACTCGCTAATGGTAGGTCAATGCGGTCGTAGGCAGAATGAAAGCCAGTTTTCTCTTGCAAGCGCTGGTAAAGATCGCTGAGATCCATTCCTGATTGCGCGATCGCTTCTAGCAGATACAGCGCTGACAACAGCCCATCCCGTTCTGGAATATGATTGCCGTAGCCAATCCCTCCCGACTCTTCACCACCGACTAACACCTGAGTCGTTAGCATCCGGTCGGCGATGTACTTGTATCCAATAGGCGTCTCATATACTGGCAGATTGTACAGGGAGGCAACGCGGGGAAACAAGTCGGAACCACTCACTGTTTTAACGACTTCGCCCGTCAATCCCCGCCGAGAGGCCATGTGTTCGATCAAAATCGGGATGAGAATTTGGGAACTGAGGAAATTTCCCTGTCCATCGACAGCCGCAATGCGATCGCTATCTCCATCAAACACAAACCCTACTGCCAACCCATCACCGCTACGGCGTCGGTGAGTCCGCATCTGCCGAAACATCTGGGAAAGGTAACGCGGCAAAGGTTCCGGCGCACCGCCACCAAACAAAGGATCGCGGGAACTATTAATTTCCTGAATTGGCATTTGCAGCAGTTGTTCTAGTCCAGTCGCAGCAGCACCGTGCATCACATCCGCAAAGACAGCCAGCTTCTTTTGGGCGATCGCATCCTGAATGCAAGTAATATCCACTTTCGCCCGTAGCGCTTCGCAGTAATTGGGCCACGGATCGAACATCTCCAAGCTTCCCGCCATCGTCGAGTCAGGTGACGGTTCCTTCTCTAACAACGCTTCAATCTGCTGAGTAATTTCCGGGGGTACCGATCCTCCAAATGCACCCTTGACTTTTAACCCTAAATATGATCCGGGATTATGACTAGCGGTAATCACCAAAGCTCCCAAAGCTCTCCGTTGATAAGCCGCCCAGCTGAATGCCGGTGTGGGGGCATAACTACTGCTCAGCAGCACCTCAAATCCGGCTGCTTGCACGACTTGGGCCGCTTTACGGGCGAACGTTTCCGCCATAAAGCGCCGGTCATAACCCACAATAATTGTGCGGCTCCCCGTCGTCTCGCTATAGACATTTGCCAGGACTTGTGCCGCCAACGGTGCTACCAAAGCCACCCGCTCAAACGTAAAGTCTGCGGCGATGATGCCTCGCCAGCCATCTGTACCAAACTTAATCGGATTAACAGCAACCGGCATAAATTAAGCAGGGGGTTAGTGTTCAGAGATTGCATTAATAACTGGAGGATCTTAGCATTTGTTGTACTCTATAGCCCAATAAAGATTGACAACTTCACACGCCTAGAGCCACGTCAGTGAAAGAGTTTTGCCTTCAACCGTGTAACTTCAACCAGGCTGAGGTGGGTGAGTTTCTGACTCCAGTGGTAGAGGGTGTGAAGAATTGGGCGATTCTGCGGCTGAGAGCTTTTCCAACAGCGATCGCACCTTCATGCGCTCAATATAGGGCCAGCCACCTTCTTCTTCCATATCCTTCAGCAGGGCATATAGAGCCTGACGATTATCCGGTAAAGACGCTTGAAACACAGTATCTCGAATCTCACGATGCCAACTTTCTAACGCCCGCAGCAACGCCAACAGAGCCAGAGTATCCCCCTGGCAAGTCTGTGCCAAAGCGCGAACAGAAGTAGCGATCGCTTGCAGTTCCGGCTTCAAAAGCCCCAATTCTAAATTCTGATCGCTGTTCACGCCATCCCCTTTACTCCGTTTGATCAACTCAACTTTAACCGAGTCTTTCACTGACTGGAATGGTCAATTTACAATGAGCTTCAGGATAAAGGCAACACAAAGCCTTGTAAAATTCACTGTAGAGATTCTGAGCCGAACCATTCCGAGCCTGATTAAGAATTTCACTTTTGTCTGTTGTAACTTAAGCCCAATATCAGATTCTACTGGTAGGGATTCCTAGATTAAATATTTGAGGTTGACCATGAGGTATCGCGCTTTCATTGTTGCCTTCCTAGCTTTGTGCTTGGGAGTATTAACTGCTTGTAGTGAAGGTCCAGCAGCTGCGACCAGTGTTCCCACTCCACTCACTTACGACCAAATTCGAGGTACCGGGCTTGCGAATAACTGCCCGCAACTGTCAGAAACGACACGCGGTGCCATTCCCATTCAGCCTGGACAGTCGTATGCTTTGACAAATCTGTGCTTACAGCCAACCAGCTTCTTTGTCAAAGAAGAATCTACAAACAAACGTCAATCCGCCCAATTCGTTCAGGGTAAGTTGTTGACCCGGTTTACTTCTAGCATCGACCAGGTGCTGGGTAAATTGCAAGTTGATCAAGATCGTCGTTTGACCTTTATTGAACAGGATGGTCTCGACTTCCAAGCCATTACCGTCCAGCTACCGGGTGGTGAGCGAGTACCCTTTCTATTCACGATCAAAAATCTGGTTGCCAAAAGCCAGCCAGGAATGGACAGTATTAACACCTCGACTGACTTTGAAGGCGAGTTTAACGTTCCCTCCTATCGGGGAGCAGCTTTCCTCGATCCCAAGGGTCGCGGTGTTGTCACTGGTTATGACAATGCAGTAGCACTCCCCAGTCAAGCCGATCAGGAAGCACTGACACGTGCCAATGTGAAGCGTGCCGAAACCCTTAAGGGCGAAATTTCTCTTCAAGTCGCTAAAGTGGATAACGCCACAGGTGAAATTGCCGGTACGTTTGAGAGTGAGCAGCCATCCGATACCGATCTAGGCGCTGGCGAAGCTAAAGAAGTGAAAATTCGCGGCATTTTCTATGCTCGGATTTCACCAGACCAGGCTTAAATCTGTTCGTTAGCACCGAGCCACGCTGCTTGGCTTTGCTTGCAGGTGAAGAAAAGGGGTTTGGAACCCCTTTTTTCTTTTCCTTTGCGAGGTCAGCATCTGCTGTTTAATCCTTCTGCCTACACTCCGCAATCATGTGAGTGATTCCCACAAGAGAGTTTCTCGGTGAAAATGCTGTTGTAATTGACCAGGTTCAGAGAATAAACTGAATTTTGAAGCGAGGAAAAGAAAGCAACCGATCGCAATTTGGGGAAAAGGCTACATTCCTGGGCGTTTCCCCAACTGCATTTGTTCGCTTTCCGGCTTGAAGTTTTGTTATCGCAACCTATGTTTAGTGTCACAGCACCCACTTCAAAAACAGAATATAACTGAAACAAACGTTTTTAACCGGGCCACTCTACCAACTGAATTTCGTATATGTATAGCACTGCCACTCCTGAACTGAAGCATGAAAGCTTACGGCTGTTGCGAGAGTACCAGCAAAATCGTTTAGATACTGTTCGCAATCAGCTGGTAAAACTGAATTTTGGATTGGTGAGAAAAGAAGCACATCACTGGACTAATCAGTGTACAGAAAGTTATGAAGACTTGCTTCAAGTCGGCTGTTTAGGCTTAATTCGAGCAATTGAGCGCTTTGACTTGTCCAAGGGTCATGCCTTCAGTTCCTTTGCTATCCCCTACATTCGCGGAGAAATTCAGCACTATTTACGGGATAAAGGCGGCTCATTCCGCATTCCTCGGCGTTGGGAAGCACTGCACTATCAGGCAGTTTCTTTGACGCGGTATTTCCAGCAGAAGTACAACCGACCTCCTACCGATTCAGAGGTGGCAGCAAAGCTAGAAATTTCACAGGCAGAATGGCAGGAAATCAAGTTGGCCTTTCAAAACCGCGAACTTGTAAGCTTAGATGTACCCCTAGGGGATGGTTCGGAAGGTGAAACTTGCTTAGGTGAAATCGTCCCAGACCCGCAATATCGGAGTTTTCAGTTAGCGCAAGAAGACCAGCTTCGCCTACAACAAGCTTTAGTTCAGCTAGAAAAGCGAACCCGCGAAATCTTGGAATTTGTTTTCTTACACGACTTAACGCAAAAAGAAGTTGCAGAACGCTTAGATATCAGTGTTGTGACCGTTTCTCGACGGGTCAAAAAGGGACTGGATGCACTGAAAAAGTCAATGGTAGGGATTGACGATTGATTCTTCCAACAACCGGAAACTGAGATTCCCGATTCTTTGAAGATAAGGAACACAAAAGCGATGGATCGATCTCTGTCCAGTAAACTGAATATATAGATGGGTGTTTTTGCACACATTTAATAAAATAAATTATCCGCATATATTTAGAACTGTTGAAAGCAAACAGGGAATTTCTATGGGCGGATGCAGGTAAAGCTCTGGGAGACTGGTCATGCGTCAACATTCATGGATTGCGTTTTTGGGAATACTTGCTGTGTTAGCGGGGGGCTGTTCTCAGGGAGAGGATACGGCTGTAGCTCCTAGCCCTAGTATTGCTCCAGTTACTGCTCCGTCTGCTGTACCAACTGTTTCACCAACAACCCCGTCATTTCCCGATCCGACAGTTACCCCAAAACCGCCCCTTCCTGGGCTTTCCGGCTTGATTCCATCCACTAACTCTGATGCACGGCTGCGAGGAATTCAGAAAGGGCGGCAAGATCCGTTTGCACTTGTTCCCCTGAAACCAATTGTGGAAGTGACACCAAACGAGACGGGTTCGGGTTCGCCTCCCCCTCCGTTTCCGGGTCCGGGTTTAGCTCCTCCTCAGGGTGTGACTCCTCCTGGGCGTCGAGTGATTCCCGTACCGCCACCCCTGCCCCCTGTCAGACCTCCCAGAACGAATGGAGGCGGAGGCAATATTCGCAGTCAAGGGAGTCCAAACGGAGGGAGGACGATACCACGCGCTCCCGCTCCCAGTAGGCCAAATGGGGTGCCTCCGCGTGGGAGAAACACTACACCTCCAGGGAACAGAAACCGTGTAGCTCCAATCCCGATTGCTACGGCTCCTCGGATTCCGGCTCCCGCGCCACTTCTACCCAAACTGCCACCGCTACCAGAACCAAACTTGGCAAGAAGTGTAGAAGTCACAGGAGTGGTTCAGGTGGGGGGTGAACCTCAGGCAATTGTGAGGGTACCAAACGAGCCAAGTCGCTACGTTGGAGTGGGACAGCGTTTATCTAATGGACAGGTGCTGGTCAAGCGGATTGAAGTCAATAATGGTGCCAGTCCGGTAGTGATTCTGGAGCAATACGGCAGAGAAGTTGCCAGACGGGTTGGGGAAAAACCAGTGGCAACGCCCGATCAACCCGGTACACCAACGGCTGTTGCTCCTGCTAAGAAACCAGGAATCAATGGCTCTCCTCAAGCTTAAACGAGTACCACGATTCAGTTGTTGTAGGAGTTGAAAGGGTGCAGACTACTGGAGGAGAACGCCTGCGGTATGAAATTCGCTTCCCTGGGTTACCCCTGGCGGTATATCGGGAAATTGCTGCCCATTTGCGTCAGGTGGAAGGGATCGACACAGGTTTGGTTCCCCAGCCTTCAGGGCAATCGTTCGACTATTATCAAAGCCAAGTTGGCGGGTTGTGGATTCAGTATGCAGAAGATGCCGATTCATTGAGTCGCCAATGGGTCACGCAGATTTTGGACTACTATAGTCAGCGCTATTGTCCTTGGGAGGAAAACCAATAAATTTTGGATTTTAGATGGGATTGAATCTAAAATCTTCAGTGTCATGAAGTTTTCGCCATTGCAATGACCTAATCCCCAATCCCCGAAGGGGGTAAAGTGAAAATCCTGGGGGTGAAAAACTCATGACACTCACTAAAATCTAAAATCTAAACAATGGGAAGCATTCAAGCGATACGGGGAACGCGGGATATTCTGCCCGAAGAAGTCGGGTACTGGCAATGGGTAGAATCGGTCGCACGGGATATTCTAAGCAGAGCGGCTTATCAAGAAATTCGCACCCCGATTTTTGAGCTGACGACGCTTTTTGAGCGCGGGATTGGCGAAACCACAGATGTGGTAGGGAAGGAAATGTATACCTTCAAGAGTCGGGGGGAAAATCCCTATTCCATGACCTTAAGACCGGAGGGAACGGCTGGGGTTGTGCGCTCTTATATTGAACACGCTCTTGATGTCAAAAGTGGGATTCAGCGCCTCTGGTATTTGGGACCAATGTTTCGTTACGAAGCTCCCCAGAAGGGACGACAGCGGCAATTTCACCAGCTGGGGGTAGAGGTGTTGGGGACTGCCGATCCGAGGGCAGATGCAGAAGTAATTGCGATCGCGACCGATATTCTGCAAACCCTTGGTCTAAAAAATCTCCGCATGGATATTAACTCGGTAGGAAATCCTGAAGATCGACAGCGTTACCGGCAAGCACTGGTAGATTACCTGACTCCCTACAAAGAAGAGTTAGACTCGGATTCGCAGGTACGGCTGAGTCGCAATCCATTACGGATACTGGATAGCAAGGATCGGCGGACGCAAGAAATTGTTCAAGATGCTCCCAGTATCTTGGATTATCTGAGTGCAGATTCTTGTCGCTATTTTGAGCAAATCCAAGCACGTCTGGCTGATTTGGGGATTGCCTACCAACTCAATCCGCGTCTGGTGCGCGGTCTGGATTACTACACTCATATTGCCTTTGAAATTATCTCAGACGACCTAGGAGCGCAAGCAACTGTCTGTGGTGGCGGACGCTACGATGGACTGGTAGCAGAACTAGGGGGACCCAAGACACCAGCAGTGGGTTGGGCAATGGGCTTAGAACGCTTGATCATCCTGCTGCAACAGCTGCAAGAGGCACCCGTCCCGGCGTTGGATTTTTACGTTGTTTCCAGAGGCGAGAAAGCAGAATCCCAAGCTTTACAATTGGCTCAAAAATTACGTCAAGCTGGGTTTAGCGTGGATCTAGACCTGAGTGGAAGTGCTTTTAAAAAGCAGTTCGCTAGGGCTGACCGTAGCGGTGCAGTTGCTTGCTTGGTTTTGGGAGAAGAGGAAGCAGAGAACCGAACTGTCAAGCTGAAGTGGATGGCATCGAAAGAGCAGAGTGCGATCGCTCAAAGTGAATTATTAGGAACGATCGAGGAACTGCGGCAGCAGATTAAAGTAAAAAGGTAACAAGAATATGAAGTATGAAGTGTGAAGTTTGGCGTGTAATAATACGTCACACTGTCTTTCAGCCGCGCCTCTAATAACTTCATCCTTTATACTTCATCCTTTATGCTTGCTGCTTGCCTCCTATGGAATACTGGCAATTTCTAATACAACAAGAGGGTGATTCTTCCTGGCTCTCCCTAGAGACGCCAAGTGTGGAAATCCAAGAAGGTCGGTATCGGGTGGTTGCTCACTCCAGCCGTCCCAACACCGAGGTGGAAATTCGCATCACCTATGACAGCACTGAGGAAGTTCCCCCCAAGCGGCGGTTTCAGAAGCGATCGCGCCGCACCAACGCCGAAGGCTTGATGGTGGTCATTCCCTTCACCTATCTCAAGTCGGGGCGCTGGGAGTTGCGCTGCTCTGGCGATATCATGTCAGATTTCCTCGGCAACACTTGGCAGCAGGCAATTCAATTCCAGGTTTTTCCAACCACCCCGGCAGATGCAGATGTCGATTTAGTTGGACACATGCGACCCGTTTGGAGTGCCCAGGTAGGTGTCGCCACCGAAACCGTCCAAGAATCATCCGCAGGTTCTGCCGCTGACCGCCCCGTTAACCCTGCCCCGACAACCACTGAAACGCTGACCGCCGACGTTGACCTTCCGAATCCAGTGCCTCCTTCCCCAGAGGACGAATCAGTGACAGAGGCGATGACTAATGCTGGCTGGGAAGAAGACGATGATGAGGCAGTCAATGAATTATTCCTCTCTTTCGGGGCATCGGAGGCACAAAGATGGGAGACGGCACTCAACCGCACCCCTCCAAAGGCGGCAGTGCCCGTCAGCCGCCTCGTAGAACACTCGCTACAAATGGTGGACGAAATCTTACAGGAAGTCGTCGATCCCGTCTGGCAAGCGTTTGAGCCGACATCTACGGCTCGTGGAGCTATCCCGCAGAGTGAGTTTTCCCGCGATTCCTTAACGTCTCCCCCTGTCAGTAACTCGTCGGAGCTTTCCTTTGCTGCCGCCGGAAGAAGTTACTCAGCAGAAACTGAGCCACCTGAAATTGATGAAGCACCGATCCGACTGACCCTCGATCGGGAGACGCTGGTCGTGCGTCGAGGAGAGCTGATTGCCTTCAGCGGACAAGTAGAGATTTTAGACAGTTTTAGGGATTTGCATCTTTTGCCGCCAGACGTACTGCGAATTGAAATGCGCGATCCGCAAAACTCACAAATCTTGGTAGATGTCCAGCAGCTGATACCCGAACAGGTGCCGAGTTTTTCTTTTAGCTGTAATTTAGAGCTGCCCGAAAATTGCCAAACCCGTTTGATTTTAGGAGAAGTCACGTTAATCGATGCGGCTGAGACAGTCTTGGTGACTCACGCCTTTACCGTGACAGCCGATTTGGAAGACTTGCTCGATGCGATCGCTCACGATAAACAGCACGCAAATTTATTGAACCCGCCATTAGATTCCCTTTTAGGAGAGACACCCCCGATCGATTCATCTTTCCTCGATCTGGTGGAAACGGCAAAAGATACTCCGCCGCTGCACTTAGAACCTTTACCTAATAAACCCCTACCGGAGCAGATTGCTAAATCCGATCCTGCCATTGCAGCGCTTAAACCCCCGGAACTTCCAGCAATTGCTTCCGATACTGAGGCAACAGGGAACGGGGAGGCAACCGATAGCGATGAGCCTGAGGACATTCTCGCTTTGAGCGATCGCAATACATCAGTGACTTCTGAACCTCCGCTGGTGGTATCCCTTCCCCCGCAACTTTATCGACCCGATCCTGCCAATCCAGTTAATCGATCGCTTAAACTTCCGGTGATTTCTGATGCGATGCCTGCAACCGAGCGCATCGAGAATGGCGACACATCCGCTGCGAAAGAAGAAGATAAATCTTCTTCCCTAAATCCTCCCCAACCTGTTGATACCGCCCCTCCTGAAGGGGCTGCGCCTGATGTAGAGCAGTTATTTGATAATTTATTGAATCACTTAGCTCAGACTTGGCAGCGTCCAGAGGAACCCGATGGAACAGATGCCAGCGCTGATGCCGATACAGATTTGCATAGTCAGCAGGACGTAGGTGTTGAAGATGCTTCTGATATCGAGGGAGCAGAACACTCCGCTGAACACTCCGCCGAACAAAGAGAAGCGCATCCCTCCGCTGACTCTCAAGCATCGCCCTTAGATACGGCTTTTGCGACCCTGAAGCTGCAAGATCGTTTTTTGTCCCGGTTGAACGACCTGGCAACGGATGAGGAATCTTCAGCATGGCTGCAACCGGAAGAGGTATTTGCAACGGAGGAGGAATCTACCGAGGAAGCAGAGCCTTCAGCAGACCTGACCGAGGGCAGCGAAGACACTGACGTTGCGGATGGTGACGTTGCCGATGGTGACGTTGCCGATGGTGACGTTGCCGATGGCACCGAGCCGCAGGGGGAAACGGATGACCGTTTGCCACCAATGCCGACAGACTGGGAACTTGTAGCACTATTGCTTGACCAACAACCTCCCCTCCCAGAGTTGGAGGAAGAATTGGGTGAAGATGGCGGTATTGCCAGCGATGCAACGAACAATTCCCAAGAGGTGGGAGCCGCCTCTAGTCAACTGCCAGCAACTCCGCAGAACCCAGTTGAGATGGCTAAGAACGTTTTATCGATGGCAGAGTCTGCGGTTAACTGGACAGAGCGAGAAATTGTGGTAGACGATGATCCTTCTGAACTCCCTCCCAGCACCAGTGGGCGAGGCGGGTATGGCTCGCGAGAAGCTTCCTCTAGGGGGGTACAACCAGGGCGATCGCGTTTTGCCAATGCGGGGCGGGGGGTTCCCCCAGAACCGCAGCCATCGTCGCTGGACGAGGAACCCGTGCCAGAGCCTGAGCTAGTTTTACCCGAAGGCGAACTGATTGCCGGACAACCGCTGGCTGTCCGCCTGACGTTGCGATCTGAGTCCCCCCGGCTCTATGTCAAGCTGTGGGTGCATGACCGCCAAACGCGATCGCTGCTGGATGGCCCGCGGTGGCTAGTCGATTTTATCCCTACTGGTTTAGAATCCCTAGAGGCAACGACTCAACTAACTGTGCCATTTGGGAGCGTGGAAATCCGTTTTGAAGCTGTCACGGTTGATACTTATACCCAACGAGAGAGCCATAAAGTAACCGTTGACCGTATAGTTATTCCCCCAGATTTGCCCAACTGGTCGCTAGATGAGTTTGCGGATTAGGCGCTTGTTAAAAATTTTTATGATTCGGTTTTTGGCTACCAATTCACTGTAAATTCAATTACGAAAGCTGTTTCATTAAAATAGGAAATTTAAAGATGGGAGCTTCATTCTTACCCTCAATCCTAGTGCCTCTAACTGGCTTGATCTTCCCGGCTGTCGCAATGGCCTTCTTGTTTCTTTACATTGAACACGAAGATCCAACGGGAATTTAACTTTAGCTGGGCATTAGTTGGGCAATGGAAAAAACCGCCTGTTCTAGTCAGAGAGGCGGTTTTTTTGATGATTTGATGAGAGTTCTCTCAAATCTAGTTGATTACCCAGCTTTTCTCTACAAAGAGGAGCCTAGACCAGCGTAGGCACCATAGAAGAAAACACCTAGCACAGCGATCGCGCCCAAACCAGCGACGGTAGCTACAATCCACAACGGGATTCTTCCACTTCCAGACACAGCTTTTCCCTCCTAATTAAACTTAAAAATGATGAAGTCAAGCCCAGTTAGTTAAAGAAATAACTGGAAAACAGGATACCAAGGACAAAAACCAGTAGCAAGCCCAAGTAAAGAGAAGTACGGTTTAACTCAACTGGTTGATTATTGGGATTTGGACTCCGTTCTGGCATAATTAGGTTTCTCCTATCGTTGAATAAATTGCATAGAAGCGATCGCGCCCAAGAAAAAGATTGTTGGGACAGCCAGCGTATGAACCGCTAGCCATCTAACGGTAAAAATGGGATATGAAACTGGCTGATTGGGCGTATTAGTAGTCATGTTTTGCCACCTCTTTTAAACGACTTACTTGTTGACACCCCCAATTCTTTTGATAGAAATGGGGCTTTTCGTACCGTAACGGGAAGGCTTTTCCTGCAAAAAGGGCTTCGTAAACCTATATTGAGCCTACTGACCCTTTGAAGTCTCCTCCAACCAGCTAGAGGTGATTCTTTTTCCAAACACTTCCGTATACCTACGGTACTTCACTACCGATGTATCAAACTGGATTCCCGTTCGCTCTTTAGAGCCGAATTGATGCGGTACTTTTAATCCCTTTTTTGCATCAAATCCAGCCAAAATTGCCCCGGCAAGCCTAACACAAATAGGTGCTTTTATTTTCACACCCAGCGATGTCTAGAGACTGCCCGCTTATTTTATAAAATCCTCGATTTGTTGCTTGGATTCAAAGCGATCTTGAACAATCGGCACTTCCTGCCGAGTTTGGGTGTAATACTCGTTGGGGCGGGGTGTCCCAAAGGCATCGTATGCAAGACCTGTGCTAACAAATAGCCAGCCTGCAATAAATAATGCAGGGATGGTGATGCTGTGAATTACCCAGTAACGAACGCTTGTAATAATGTCCGAAAATGGACGCTCTCCAGTTGTACCAGCCATTCAGATTCCTCCTCTGACAACAATTAAAAGCTAACTTAATTATGATACGAAACTCGGTAGAGAGTCACAAGCAAAGCATTAGTTGTATGACAACAATCTTGCTTTCCTCTTCAAGCCGCTTGCGACGAACCTTCGTATTTCAACAAAACACCTCGCTGACCTATGATAAATCCTTGCTGGGGTGTTAGAAACATAATCCTGTAAAGATTGGAAGGGATATCCTCTATCTCGCGAGCTTTTTCCCAAGTTTTGCCGCCATCCAGACTCCGCAGCAAATTTCCACTGCCTCCTGATACCCAAACTTCCTCAGGTGTCCGGTATGCCAAATCGAGTAAACCCCAACTGGTGGATACCTCTGGATATTGTGCTTCTTCCCACTCGTCTGGCTTTTCAGGACTGCTAAATTGTAGCTGACCGCCCCGCGCCAGCATCCACAGCCGACCATCTTGTGCAAACCCCATATTCTCCACTCTTCGGGAGCTATTCCGATTATGGGGAACCCAGGCATCTAGACCCGGCTCCCAAGTGGAGTAGAAGTTACCTTTGGCAGACACCGCAACATATTTGCCATCGGGAGAGCGAGACATATTGCGGACAACGCCCACCGCTTCCTGCACCATTGCTTTCCAAGTCTGTCCTGCGTCTTGAGTGCGATAAATTGCTCCAACGTTGGTGCTCATCTCAGCGGAGTTCGGACCGAGTGCCACAATTTTATTGGGTGCCCCCGGTAACTTGTTACTCAGCGCGATGCGAGTCCAAGATTTTCCCCCATCTGTGGTGTGGAGCAAGATAGAGGGTTCGCCTGTAATCCAGCCTTCTTGATCGGCAAAACTTACGCCAGTAAAGCGGTATTGCCGATCTCCCAGTTCTAGGTTTCTTGGCTCCCAAGTCTTGCCGCCATCGGTTGTCTCCAAAAGTGTGGAGTCACTCCCCACAACCCAGCCATGATTGGGGTCGCCCGTAAAAGCGAGATCCTGTAAGTTTGCTTGTGTTGGTAGAGAAATGGCGTGCCAGGGGCTGTTGCTCACCGAAGGAACTTGACTGCAACTGGCGCAAAAGAGGACAACTGCCAACAATATTGCAATTTGTTTCAGCTTTCTCACAAATAAATTCATACTATCCAGAACTGGTGCGTGCAAATCTTCTACTATACGAGTGTTAATCCAGCGAATGCGGCGGGGATTCGCTTTAGCTGTTGCAAGCTGAGGCTGGTTTTATTGCAAACCATAGAGACTGATAAAGAACAAGAAGCCCAAGGCTAATGCCCCAAAAATGAGAAGATTCTTCTGTCCTGGGGTTAAACGGTTAACGCCTAGACCATAGCTCAGATTTTCCTTGAATCCAGAGGGTGAGCCTACAACGCCAATGTTTTGAAACTGTGTTTTTCGCACCCCACAAATTGGACAGCGCCAATCTATTGGCAATTCTTCAAAGGATGTCCCTGAGGGAACGTTACTCTTACTATCACCTTTAGTCGGCTCATAAATGTAGCCACAGGCGCGACATTCATAGCGATCTAGTGGTTGGGCATCGACGGCTTGATTGCTCATGGCTCAAGATGAAATTGAGAAGCCAATCTTAAAATGTATGTTAAAAATTATGCCATAAGTAGGGGATTTTCTTAATATTGTTTAGCTTGCCTCTGCCTTGAGGAGAGGACTTCGCTGTCATCCCTCGCTAGCAGTAACGTTGCCCGCTTCAGTAGGAGCCTTGACTAGAAAAGCTGAACGGGTCAATCAGAAAACAGTATCGATGATCGACGTTCGCTGCCCCGCCACTAGCAACTTTGGCAGAGGCAGGCGCTTTATAATGTATAAATGTGAAGAAGTAATAACAGCCGTCCTTTCATCTGAGTGGTAGTACAAGATCGTGTTTGTCCTCAGTGGGTATGAGTATTTTTTAGGCTTCTTGCTAGCTTCCAGTCTGGTGCCGATTTTGGCGCTGACTGCCTCCAAGCTCCTGCGGCCCAGTGGTAGTAGTCCAGAGCGGCGCACCACTTACGAATCTGGCATGGAACCGATTGGGGGAGCCTGGATTCAGTTCAACATCCGCTATTACATGTTTGCGCTGGTTTTCGTCATTTTTGATGTTGAAACTGTTTTCCTGTATCCGTGGGCCGTTGCCTTCAATCGTCTAGGTGTACTGGCGTTTATTGAAGCTTTGGTCTTTATTGCAATTCTTGTAGTTGCTCTTGTTTATGCGTGGCGCAAAGGAGCCTTGGAATGGTCATGAAATCTAACGGTAACAGTGATATTGCTGCCTTTGAGGCGCAGCAGAAAGAGAAGATCCTTAACCCGATTGAGCGACCTTCTGTTACTCAAGAACTTTCTGAAAATGTCATCCTGACAACGGTTGACGACCTTTACAACTGGTCGCGGCTTTCCAGCCTGTGGCCTCTGTTGTTTGGAACCGCCTGCTGCTTCATTGAAGTGGCGGCGATGATTGGCTCCCGATTTGACTTTGACAGATTTGGTCTAGTTCCCCGTTCTAGCCCTCGGCAAGCAGATTTAATTATTACTGCTGGCACGATTAACATGAAGATGGCACCGGCTCTGGTGCGCCTTTATGAGCAGATGCCAGATCCCAAGTACGTGATTGCAATGGGAGCCTGCACGATTACTGGCGGGATGTTCAGCGCTGATTCCCCGACTGCGGTGCGGGGTGTGGATAAGCTGATTCCTGTCGATGTCTATTTGCCTGGATGTCCCCCACGTCCGGAAGCGATCATGGATGCGATCATTAAACTGCGGAAGAAAATCGGGAACGATTCTATCCAAGAGCGGGATCAGTTTCAGCAAATCCATCGCTATTACAGCACCACTCACAAGATGCAAGCTGTAGAAACCATCCACGATGGCAAGTATTTACAGTTGGCAACTCGCCAAACTCCGCCGCAAGAGCTGGCGGCAGCGACGGGTATGCCTGTAGCACCAGCACTGTTGACGGCAGAAAAACAGGAGGAACGTCGTGGCTGAAGCAGAATCTCCAGCAGAATCTTCAGGGGAACCCCAAGCAGAATCCCAAATTGTGGAAGCGGGTAAGGTTTCCCTTTGGTTGAAGGAAAACGGTTTTGAGCATCAGGAACTAGAACGCGATCGCAGTGATGTTGAGATCATCAAAGTTGACCGGGACTTCTTGATTCCGATTGCTACAGCTCTCTACGCTTACGGATTTAACTACCTCCAGTGTCAAGGTGGATATGATGCGGGGCCGGGAGAGGAATTGGTTAGCTTCTATCATCTAATCCAAGTGAGCGACAATGCTGACAGACCGGAGGAACTGCGGCTGAAGGTGTTTTTGCCGCGAGATGACGCTAGAGTTCCTTCGGTGTATTGGATTTGGAAGACGGCAGACTGGCAAGAGCGGGAAGCTTTTGATATGTATGGCATCGTCTATGAAGGACACCCGAACCTGAAGCGGCTTTTGATGCCGGAAGATTGGGTAGGCTATCCGTTGCGGAAGGATTATGTCTCGCCTGATTTCTACGAGTTGCAGGATGCTTATTGATTCAGGCAAAAGGCAATTAGTCAAAGAAAGACTTTTTCCGGGTTGACTTGTGGAAAGCACTCACTTTTGATTTGAAGTGGGTGCTTTTTTTTGGCGTAGGAATTAGGTGTAGACTGTATCAAATATAACTTGATTTCTCCTGCGTATTGACATATACTTGAAGAATGGGAATCTGTGCGCCTAGGTAAATTGATTTTTAAGTTAAGTTTGCAGCTATTTGAGTGTAGTGAATACTTAAATTAGCTGGTTAGATAAATAGCGATCGCACCTAACGACTTCCCTAAACTCATAAAATAAATCAATCGCTGGCATGGCAGGGGTATTGGCGCGTGAAGTTGTCGTCAAAGGGTGTTTATCAAGTCGAAAGTCAGGCAAAAAAGCAATCTTATCCCGTCGCTTCGCCAGTAGAGTATGACCTGCAACCGATTAACAGACTTTTAGCAGTTGCTGCTTCTAAGGGAACCTACCATCTGCATCCTTCAGAAGGGCATGAAATACCCCTAGGATGCCCCAGAATACCAGCGTCTTTACAACTGCGACAGTATCAGCAGGAAGCGGTTGCTAGCTGGTTTGCCAATCAAGGCAGAGGAACGCTGAAGATGGCGACGGGGAGTGGAAAGACGATTACGGCGCTAGCGATCGCTACCTCACTTTATCAACAAATTGCCTTGCAAGTATTGGTAGTCGTGTGTCCCTATCGACATCTGGTGACACAGTGGGCGCGAGAATGCGAGAAATTTGGACTACAGCCAGTTTTAGCTTTTGAGAATGTACGCAACTGGCAGAGTCAGCTATCAACGCAACTCTACAATCTGCGTTCTGGCAATCAACGGTTTCTCACACTCATTACAACAAATGCCACCTTGATGAGTGAAGGATTGCAATCTCAACTTAAATATTTTCCAGACAAAACGCTAATTGTAGGAGATGAAGCGCATAATCTCGGTGCAAGGCAGTTGGAGAAGAGTTTGCCTTCTAAGGTGGGGTTAAGACTGGCGCTGTCGGCAACACCGGAACGGTATTTTGATGATGAAGGAACGCAATCTTTATTTGATTATTTTGGCAGAGTTTTAGAGCCGGAATTTACGCTGAAAGATGCAATTCAACAGGGGGCGTTGGTGCATTATTTGTACTACCCTATCCTGGTAGAACTAACAGAGGCAGAAGCCCGTGCTTATGTAAAATTAACCGCTAGGATTGGCAGGGCGCTGTTGTTCCAGGAACGCGAGAACGGTGCTAGCAAAAGCAATTGGGAAGACCGTGAAGAACTCAAGCCATTGTTGATGCAACGGGCGAGATTAATTGGCGCTGCTACCAACAAGTTAACTGCTTTGCGCCAGTTAATGAGTAAACGCTTGGACACGACGCACACTTTATTTTATTGCGGAGATGGTTCTGTAGAAAGCACGCGCCAATTGAAAGCCGTTGCTAAAATTTTGGGAGATGAATTGGGATACCGAATTAACACTTACACCGCCCAAACTCCATTATCAGAAAGAGAAAATTTGCGGCGTCAATTTGAGACGGGAGATTTACAAGGTTTGGTGGCGATTCGCTGTCTAGATGAGGGTGTAGATATTCCAGAAATTCAGAATGCTGTAATTTTAGCTAGTAGCAGCAATCCGCGCCAATTTATTCAGCGTCGAGGACGAATTTTGCGCCCTCACCCAGGCAAGCAACGCGCCACTTTATTTGACATGATTGTACTGCCACCAGAGTTAGATCGGGAAACTTTGGAAGTAGAACGCAATTTATTAAGAAAGGAATTGCGGCGATTTGTAGAGTTTGCTGACTTAGCGGATAATGCGGGCGAAGCTAGAGTAAAATTACTGGCTTTACAGAGAAACTACGATTTGATGGATATGTAATGCTTTGGCTCAACAATATAGCGCTTCTCGTTTAGATGGACGACAGTTTAACCCCACCCCTGCCCCTCCCCGCAAGGGAGGAGGGGAAATAATTCAAAGCCTCTCTCCTAGGAGGAGAGAGGTTTGGAGAGAGGTCAAAATTGTAGTGCTTAAAAGTGAGAACCGCTATAGTATCCTAAATTTCTATATCACCAGAAATATATCACCAGAAATAACCGGGTACTACGGTTGTCTGCCGATCGCTTGTGTCATACTTCAGCAGATACTCGTGAGCGATCGCATCCAATTCTCGCAACCTTTCGGCTTCAGTTTTGCCAACTTCAGTATCAGTCGATAATAGAATCACCTGATGACTGGCAGAGGGAAAATATCGCTCAACTAAATTCTGTCGGTGAGAAGAATCTAGTCGCCCCAGCGGTGTGTCGATTGCTACAGGTAAGTGGTGTCCGGCGACTCGTGCTAATCCCCATAAGAAAGCGATCGCTAGTAATTGCTTTTCTCCGGCTGAGAGGCGATGCTTTGGTACGGGTTGTCCCTGCGGATCGTAAATAGAAAGGCTGAAGGTTTGAGTGTCAATGGCTACGCGATGCACTAGGTCAGATTTGTGCAGAAGATAGCGGAAACACTCGGTTACTTCTATTTCTAATTTATTGAGTTTTTTCAGGGTTAATTTTTCCCGAAATAGCTTGAGAGTCGCTTGGACTTTGGCGACGGAGACGATAATGTGCTGATTATTCTTTAGCTTGATATTGTCTTCGCTATAGTCTGCTAATTCTTTTTTGGTTTTAGCGATCGCTCTCATTAATTCTTCACAACGGCGGGTAGCCATTTCATGAGCAACTTGAGCTTTTGCGACTGCATTATTCGCTTCTCTAACAGCGTCTTGTAGTTGTTGATACGCTTCTGGAGAAGCAGCAGTGGCTATCTGTCTATCGAGAGCATCTATCTCAATTTCTAGGTTTTCTAGTTCTTCTAGTTTTTCTTTGGCTCTAAATTTAGCAGTATTGATGCCAAAATTTAAGAAGTTATCCAGTTCCTTAATTTCTTCTAATTCTGCTAATAACCAGGGACTTTCATTGTTCGCAATTTCTTCCTCAAGTTGTTGATTTTCTTGGTCTAGGAAAAATTTTATTTTGTCAAGTTGCTCGGAAACTAATGACAATTCGGCAATATAATTTAGGAGACGATAGTCTCGTTCTACCAAAACATCCCGTGCGATTTTTTTCTGTTGTTGGCGGCTTTCCTTTTCGGCTTGGCATTTAGCTTGTTCAAGCAAGGGAGAAATTAAAGTGAGGGGAAAGCTATCAGCAGCTAATTCTCGCAGCGCTTCCCGCGTTTTTTCTGCCTGGGTTGTGAAATGGTCTTTTTGTTTTTCTAGACGGTTGCGATCGCTGGCAATTTTCCCCCCTTCGTAGAGAAATTTTTCAGAGGCTTCGCGCTGCTTTTCTTCAGCCCTATCTAACTTAGTTTGCAGAGAAATTTTTTCTTCTTTTGCAGCTTGTAATTCATCTTTTTGTACATTAAATCTTTGTTCAATTTCTTCTAACGTAGCCAGTTCTTTTGCGCTAGCAATTTCTTTGCGCTTACGGCTAACGAGGATATCTAAATCCGCGGATAGGCGTTCTGAGAGTTCTAAGCCTAATAGCGATTGAATTGCCCCTACAACTAAAGGGGGTGGAGTATCTAATTCGGCAAGTTCTTTTACCTGTTCACCGTCAAACAAAAATAGATTAGAAATTCCCAACGGTAGCAGGTTCTCGATGTATTCATCCCAGGTGCTGGCAAGGGCTTTATCGGGCCATTCTTCATCTACTAGAATACCAAGGGTATCTTTTCCCTCTTTGGGGTCTTTTTCCCAATATCTGACAACTCTTAAAGTAGTAGGTTTGTCGTCTTGAATGACTTCAAAAGCTAATTCAATTCTGGCTTTTTCTGTGGGTGGGGTGTTGCGGTTGACTGACTGGGTAAGAAAGTCGTTATAGCTTAAGTTGCCGCGTGTAGAACATTGGGCGCGAGAACCGTATAAGGCAAGGCGAATGGCGTCCATGAGGGTCGTTTTCCCGCCGCCGTTCATGCCGCCAATTAAGATAATCGGGCGAGTATTTTCATCCGTTTCGGGGCGGAGGTTGATGACTTGTCGCCCTAGATAAGGGCCGAAATTTTGCAGGACGAGTTCGAGAAATATCACAGCTTATTGAGAATAGGTAATCGGTAACAGCTAATGGGTAATCGGGAATAAACAGCACTTATTCATTAGCGTCATCTGCTTTTGGCAATGGAAATTTCATGCTTGCCCAAGTTAGCTGTTTCACTTTGTCAATATCTTCTTCGACAACAGCATTTTTCAAGTCCCGCTTTTCGTGGGCATTTTGAATTGCATCTTCTTTCGATCGAGAACTGCTTTCAAAGCATTTGTCCAATTTCTCGTAGACGCCGCGCCGCGATTTGACATGAAATTGGCGTTCTGTATCTAGCAGTTTCGCCATCAGTTCTAGGTGCATTTCATCATTGCAGATTTCTTGTAGCACTTCCCACTCGTCAGTACCTAGGAGTTTCCTCTCAGCACCTGGACGAATGTCTTGGAACGATTCGCCTGTGACTTCTTCGTAAATACGCGGCAAACTGTCATCAAATTCGTGTTTTTCTTCTAACCAAATGCGGCGAATTTCGCTTAATTCATCCTGGGTAATTAGGGTGATATCGCGCATTTCTAGAGGTGCAGTGCGGCGAACTTGGGTTTGTGCTTCTAAGACTCGTCTCAACCAATGTTCTCGCCAGTATTTTGTATAGGGGCCAGGAATTGGTTCAACTGAGGTTTCGCCGTCTACATTGCGCTCAAAAAGTTGAACATCGCCCCAAATTCTACGAAAATCCCTTTTGTTGCGATCATTGTGAATATCTAATTCACGGCGTATATCTAAAAGAGGCTGTAGCCACTCTTTTTCTTCATCATTCTGGATCATTGCCTCCATTGATTTATCTTGACTAACCATTGTACAAACCCAGCAGCCAAAGCGAGAATCCCCACAGCTAGGGGTAGAAGTATCCACAACTAGAGGACATTCATTATCTGCTGTTGCACCTCGATACATGGAAAATAAGTCTTTATTGCTATATCCCCAAGGGTTTGGCGACTGATTAAGGTAAATCCATACTTCATCGTTGCGCCAGTCCTCAATAGGGGTATATGCAAGAGCGTTAACTAAACTTGATCTAGGGCTAAGACGATCGCGAACTCGTCCTTTTTCATGTTTTGCCATTACGGTAGCGCGTTTGTTGCTTTCAGCTTTACGCATACCCAAGACAAGAATTACCTCACCACTGGCACGAACCATGTCACGAATAAATCGGTTAGCAGGCTGTATTTTTAAGCGCTCTGTACACCAACGAAACCGCATTCGAGGTGCTGGATATCCCTTCCCTATTAAGCACACCCAGAAAGTTTCTTTAATCTCTGGATAGAGCAAGTGGGGTTCTATAGGCATTTCTTGTTCTTGTGCAGCAACCTTCATCTGTTTTAGGGAATTGCTAACCCAAGCAGAAACTATTGGATTCTCTACCAGAGTATCTGTTGTAATAACATGAATTGTCTTAGCGCGTTTCTCTGGTGGGAGAGCAGAGACTGCATTCCAAATTAGCTGTACGACTGCCGTACTATCTTTACCCCCGGAATATCCAATTACCCAAGGGATCTCATCCGAACAGTAAAGTTCTTGAATTTCAGTAGTTAAAGATTGAATATCTTCAACTAGATCCGCAACTGTACTTCTATCTTGTTTTTTGGCTGATTCTTGTTTTGTAGTCATTTGTCTCTCTCTATTGACGCATTTGTTCCGCAACTTTCCTACTTACTAGACGGGTGGAGCCTATAGGATCGTGTTCTGAGCATATAACACGCAAATTTGTTGGATTCATAGCGCCTTCAGGATGCTTATGAACTACTGTCAGTTGAGCATTATCTACGGTCTTATCGCAGCCATCCTCGTACTCACAGCGTCTACGCACAGACAGAAGTCGAACAATCCAAAATGGATGAGGTACGCTTTGTTTTCCAAGTTTTGGATGTTCTACTATACGCGGCTTGATTGCAACGTCATATATAGATATTCGATCGCTTTTATGAGAGTTGCACCATCCACAGGCTAGACGAAGGTTATCTTCCTCTTTTCCACCTTTGGAAAAAGGTACAGCATGGTCAACTTCAACGGAAATATTACGTCGAGACAGACCATGCAAGGTTATGTAATCAATGAATTGGGGTTGAGGTGGTTCTGGATAGTGATCGTATTCCAAAAACTTATTTTCAGACCATTTGGTAAATTTATATCCACAAATCCAACAACGGGGTTCTGTTCCAGAAATATCCCATAAAAGCTTTTTAGTATCTAAGCTAATAGAACTACGATTCTGAGGACTTCTACGCTGAACTTCTTTATCTATCAATCTCGAAATATATTTTGTAAGTGTTTTGCGCTCCTGCTCAGAAATTCCAGTAAAAATAAAAGGTACTCTTTTTTGAACAAATCCGACTATATGAGCATAGCCTTGAGTAGATTTAGTAAATATTTCAGGATCGCAAATTGACTCAATGAACCATTGCGTCCACAGTATATGTATATCAGCCCTAAGTAGAGAACCCCGACCACTCATAATAAAGTCGGGGACTCTCTGATTAGCGATTTTACTTAGAACCTGTATGTCCCAGTAGGCTTCCAGCTTATCTGCTGTAGTGTTAAGGAAAGAATAAATTTCTTCAAACTCCATGAATTTACTAAACCTTTTATCCTAGTGGCAATCGATAGCGCTCTTTGCTAGGTAATTTAACTGGGTCTTTTCTATACTCTAACCACTCCTTTGACCATCTTTTCCGAATACCAGGAACATCTTTCTTTACTCCGGTCAAGTTCCAATCCCGATTAAAGTAGTCTGTATTAACGCCCTTTAACCAGTCATCTACAAGTGTAGGTACTTCCTGTACATTATCTATTCCTATACGTCGTTCACATAAATATTGGAAGAAATCAGATGCAAGAATTGTTAAAGACGTTTTATTGAAAATATTTGACTGTTTAGGATTGCCCCAATAATGCCATGCTTCATCATTATTTTTATCGGCTAATTTATCACGTACTGTACTCCAGAAGGATATAAATACATCCCGCCATGAACCATTAAGCTTGTGCCAGTATTCAAAAGAATTTTTGCAACCTTCGGCTTCCCATTTCTCTACAATTTTTGAGGTAAATAAGTAATCACGTTTCCATTTGTCAGCATAATCAACATTTTCATGGAAAAGTTTACCTCCCTTTAAATCTCGAAATATTTTAACTATAGATGCAAGAACATTCCACTTCAATCGCTCTTTGGTATCAGAAGCAAGCCCTCTTTCAACTAAATTGAAAAAAGGACTAACTGGGTATCGGGCAAGAAATGTTACAGCTCGTGATTCTTCAAGCTTAATACCAGCATTTTCAAGTCGATCTGCCACTCTCCCCAATTCTTCAGAAGAAAGGCTAGTAGATACAATTGTTCCGAGAAGTGCAGGTTTGATAGGAGTTGCTTTCTGATTGACAACTACGAACTGAAAAACCTGCTCTGCTGGATCAGTATTCATGAGAAGTGAAACTGGAAGCTTTCGAGCTGCTTCAACTTCAATTTTTCGTTGAACTTCCTCTGGCTCAACTCTCTCGTTGAAGAGTGCTTCTTCTATAGAGTTTTTGTAAAAATCTTCGTTCACTAACTTTTTTGCTGATGTAATTGCTGCACGCAATCTATGTTGCCCATCAACAACAACTATTGGCTGGAGGAAAGAGATCAGTGCGTCTTTTGAATAATCAAGGAAAGTATCATCATTAAAGGTGTCTTTTATTTCCTCTAAAACTGAAATATAAGCTGTAACTTCTTGCCAAAAATCCTCAATATGAGATTCTTCACTGAAGGCTAGCCCTACATCTTCATCATTGTCTACATTTTCACTAGATTCCTGTTCATCTAATGATTCAGATGTATCTTCCTGAACGCTATCTTCAATTTTTGCACGTTCTTTTAGTTCTCTAATAAGGCTGTCAGAGACTTGATTTTCAATAAGTCCAGATACCCGACGCTCTAAATTAGATTTAACCCTTTTTAGTAATTCTAGTAAACTTAATTCTTCTAAAAATTCTGTAGTTATAGCTAAAAAACCATGTTGGATAGCATCAATGGAACCCTCTTCACTAGGTTCAAATTCTACTTTTGACCAATCGGGCTGGCGCAATGCACAAAGCAAAGGATTCTGGATTATGTTTTTCTCATTTCGATAAAAATCAGCAATCTCATTAATACGTTTCTTACTCTCTTCTCGCTGAAACCCTGTAGTTTCTTGAGTTCCAATTTTCTTCTTTTGGGGTACTCCTGCCCACATATCAATCTCTATTGCAGAAGCACCAAAAAGCACTAACCAGTCACCAGAATCAGTTTGTCGAATACGAACTGCCTTATATTTGAATTCTTGCTGTTTTCCTGTACTCATTTCCCTCTCCTTATTAAACGGGCATTCTCTAACCGTTCCTCTTCCGCTGTAAGCGGCAAATTCAGGTGCTTTTTAATATAAGCACTCATCTGAGTGACACTGGTGCGGGATTTAGAAATCCCACCACTAGACATAATTATCCCTTCCCAATCAGGGTTAGAGCGCGACCAGTCGATTTGTTGCAAACCTTCTAGATGTGAGTCCCAGTTTTCCGGATAAAGCGACAGCAAACTTGCTCCAACAGCGCCTAAACTAGCGATCGCGATCGCGTGACTATGCACGTAATCCCGTCGGATTTCGCCTGCACTGACCTTCCCGTGTAGAACTTGCTCCCACGCTGGGATATAGCGACTAACTGCATTCCAGTAACGGACTGCTCGTTCAATCTGCTGTTCAGTCTCCTGGCGATCCGTTAGCAGGGCAAGAGTAGCATTATAGATGCTGTTGAGAGTAAATAGCTTGCCGGAACGAGTAGGCAGCGTACTGCGTTCCGTATCCGTCAGGTTTCTAAAAACCTGGACTTGCTTGACTACTGACCTCACCCAGTTTGTTTTCTCGTCCCGATGATCGTAAAGAATGTTTAGCGATGGATCGGCATCGACTGCATAGCGGTTTAAATCAATAAACATCTGCTGCGATCGCTTTAGACCAATATCTAAAAAGAAGATAACCGCGATCGTTTCATACCCCAGTTCGGGATTTTCCTTCAGCGCCATTTCCAACGCCGCCCGTCGATGTTGCCCGTCATGGATGGCAAACCGCGCATCCATCGGCACCTTCAAGCGTCCAATTTTCCGTGCTTCTGTCTCTGTACCTATCGGTTCAAAAGTGATATCTGCGTCAATCGATGCCGTAATTGCCGAGAAAATGTAGTTAGTCGGATTGTTCAATATATATCGGGCAATTTCTGGCACGCGGGTGCGGTTAAGCGATCGCGTTGTCCTCATTTCCGGCGGCATTTCCCCATCGTCCAACGGGAACAGCTTGGGGATAAATCGCACCGGACACATCGAAACGTAGTATTCTCGCTCTGCCTGAATTCCCCGAATCACAGGCAAAACGTACTCAAAGGAGGGGGTAAGCATAAATACCCAGCCTTATTTAGTTTTGGACACAATCTCAGTATACATAAAGTTTTTAAAAACTAAGTTTGACATAACAAGTTTTGACTGATAGTTTTTAAAAATTAATTGAATTCCCCGCTCAATCTGCCTATGAACAGCCCCAGCAACCCTACAACTGACCTTGCCACCCAGATTTTGGAACGGGAAAACCAAGAAAAACAGGCGATCGCGCTCCTTTTAGATAGATATCTGGCGCGGAACGACCAATTCCTGGTTCAGAAGATAGAAATGGGCGGCACGGAGGCGTATATCGGTTCGGCAACTCTAGAATGGTTCGCCAGTCGCGTTCGATTCGCGTCTCGCCTACCGCTTTTCCGGCAAAAATTCGACCCAGAGAAAGACAATGTGGAAATCGACGCCGAGAGTATTGAAGAAATTCAGCAACGACCCCTAGATTGGTCGCGTCAAGCGCCCTTGACGCAGTATTTAGCAGCTCGAAAAACTCACAAATTCCCGCCAGTTCTAGTAGTTGTCAATCAACCTTGGGTAGACAATCCTAATGCTGCCGAGTGGGATGCAAGCGGACGGGCGATTAAATCTGCTGCTGATTTTATGGCACTAGATAAAGACGGCAAAGTAGGGTTGTTGAACGTTTCCCCAGATGTCACGATTTTTGCCTTGGATGGTCAACATCGACTGATGGGAGTGCAAGGTTTAATGGAGTTGCTTCAAACGGGAAAACTCCCACGATATAAAAAAGATAAAAAGCCTTCAGGAGCTGTTATTACAATTGACGATCTCAGGCAGAGCTATGAGATAGACCCGGCTTATTTGCAAAACTTAGCTAAAGAAAAGATAGGCATTGAATTTATTTCAGCAGTCGTGACTGGAGAGACACGGGAACAGGCACGACGACGAGTGAGATCCATCTTTGTCCATGTCAATCTCATGGCTGTACCTTTAAGTAAAGGTCAGATGGCACAGCTAGATGAAGATGATGCATTTTCAATTGTTGCCCGAAAAGTTGCTGTCACCCATCCTCTACTAAAAGATGTTGACGGGCGCAATCCTCGTGTCAATTGGGATAGTGCAACAGTTGCTGCTAAGTCAACCGTTTTAACTACCCTGCAAGCGCTCAAAGAAATGTCTGAACGCTACTTAGAATATAAATTCCCCAAGTGGAAACCTGTGGGCAAAAAGGGTCTAATTCCGATGCGCCCTGATGATGGAGAACTAGAGGAGGGAATTGAGGAATTTAAGCAACTTTTCGACTATTTAACCACTCTGCTCAGTTTTCAAAGGCTAGAAAATGGCGCAGAAACCCCGGAAATGCGCCGCTTCAATTTTGAAAAAGGTGGGGGGGAAGGAAATATACTTTTCCGCCCAGTTGGGCAAGTTGCCTTAGCTCAAGCTTTAGGAATTTTGGTTTTTAAAAAGGGATTTTCGCTAAAAACTATTTTTGCAAAGCTTCAGAAATACGATGCGGATGATGGCTTCAGCGGCATGGAGTCTCCTAATTCTCTTTGGTATGGCGTTTTGTACGATCCGAATAAAAAGCGCGTTTCAGTTGCCGGAAAAGACTTAGCTGCAAGATTAATTGTTTACTTGCTGGGTGGTGTTGATGATGACATGGAACGTGCAGAAATTCGCCGCGCGGTAGCTGAAGGAAGAACAATCGAAGATAAAGCAATGGGATTTAATGGCAAGTTTGTAGAGCCAAGGCAGGTAGGATTACCGCCAATCTTATCTTGAGCTTTGCCTTCTAGATACGGCTTTCGTGTAACTGAATGAGTTCCTAAGTTCCAGACGCGACTAATTGCGCCTGGAACAAACTATCAAAATTGTTTTGACAGATTACTACTGATTTTATGACTCAACCAGATTTGAGATAAATGAGTTCTGCTTCTACGGGTAAGTGATCTGAACCTGTTGTCAGTAAAACTTTGCTAGAGTGAGAACCCCAATGTTTTGAATACCCAATATAGTCAATTCTGAAGAGAGGATAATTTAATTTTGAAGTTGAGTTTTTAATCAGGAAGCTTAGTTCCCAGCCATGAGGCCAAGTAAAGCCAAAACCTAACCCTGATGTTTGGAAGGAATCTTGCATAACTGTTCTTAAATAATGATAGTCTTGCGACTGGTCTGTCATATTAAAATCACCAGCCACAATAAATGGCTTGGTTTCTTTCTGGAGCCGCTGCACTAAATCCTGAATTTCTGCCGAGCGTTTTGTGTAATCATAAATCGGGACAGTGAGGAAAGGCAAAATTTTCTGAGGACGAATCCAGGGAGAGATAACTTGAATGTTATAAACAACTACGTCTTGCTGATTAATTTGGGTAATCGCTCGTTGCTGAATTTCTTGATGACCCGCTAGGTGTAAATTTTCGGAGAATAAAATTGGATATTTGCTGAGGATTGCCACGCTTTGGGCATAAACTTGGTAGGGGTAGGATGTCTGTAAGCGAGGAAAGGCTTTTTCAGTATGTCTGCGAACAATTTCTTGTAAACAAATGATATCGGGTTGTTGTTGTTGAATTAATTTAACTAAATTTTGGGAACTAGTTTTATGCCAACTGTTGTTTAAGGATAAAATTCTGATATGAGGCTGGGAACTGTTTGATCGTAAAGCGTGAGGATAAAAGTATTTCAGATGCAACCAACTGACCAGAAAGATGCAAGCAATCGATGAAATAATCGAGAACCATCGTTTTTTTATAATTGAAAATGCCAATAGTGGTAAAATTAAGATCGGTAAAAAAATAAAAGGGATAAAGGTGCTAACAAAGCCAACAAGCCAGAAGTTCTCCCAAAATATTAGTCTCAGCAGGAAATACAAGACAATGAATCCTGAGTAGGCGTAAGCCAAAATTTGAGTGACTAACCTCAAAATTCGGCAAAATTTAATCGCAATCATTTCCTGGCTTGATTAAATTATTTTGTGTATCGTTGGATGTGTAAAAGATTTTCCCGACGAACCACGTTAGCGTTTGCGTAGCGGCACGGATGCGCTTAGCTATGCGCGTTAATGCTCGCTAAGTACACGAGGGAGAGAAAAAATTTAATGATTCATGTAAATTAGCTAGATAAACTTGTCGGACGTAATAATAAAAGCTAACTTAAGTGAGAAACCTGCTGAGATCGAATTCCCCTTCTACTGGTTCTTCCTTATTACGTTCAGAACTAAGGATTAATAAAAGGGTGGCTGTATAGTCTACTGTTCCCCGCAACTCATCTTGTATAATCTCTAACCCTCCGTTGGCATATTCTTCAAAAATCCGGATACGTTGCTCTTCAGAATTTTCATCAGTCGGGGAGAGAATTTTTATGTCTTTAGTTTCAGCGATCGCTAATAACTGGATTACCCGGTCGGTTCCTCTAGATACAAAAACCTCTAGCGCGATCGCACCCGGTTCCCTTTTGGAGATTTCCCCTAAAGGCGATCGCTTTTTCCGCTTCGCCCCCAAGGCTGCTGCAAACGCGATCGCATCAGCGTAGGTTTGGAAAGGGCCAGTTGTGCTATCAGATGCGACTAAGGCTTGCACCAAATCAGCTTTATCTTTCGCAATTCTGATTCTATTTGCACCCATTGTGTTAATATTTTTTGCTTAAATACTCATAACGAATTGAAATAGCGATCGCTCTGTTCATCTTCTAAGCTAAAATATTCATTTTTTGCCTTGGGAACGTTTCAATCTTTGCTCCAGATATATTTTTCCCAAGCTAACCAACTCCTTGCCAAGCCTAAAAATTGTTCCCCCAAGCTCAAGAACACCTTTCGGCTTTTTGAATTCGGTTTCTTGAGGCAAATCCACTTTTTCCTTTTTCTTGGGCTGACGAGGCGCTGGGTCAAATCCTTTAGGCTTTTGAGTCATAGTCTGATTAGAAAATAAGACTTTGCACAATGAACTTTCTTTATATTATCTGCCGAACCGATGCAGATACAGAGCGATCCTCAGATTAGGGAAACAGTTGATTCACTGGAACTTCAATCTCTGGAAAGGCAAGAGGGGAAAAGATGGCATCTCCATCTAAAATAGTTTCTTGTTGATAATTTGCTTTTCCCGGTTCGCGGAAAACGTAAACTCGTCGCGTGTTCACATCCAGAACCCAGTAATCAGCAATCCCAGCTTTGGCATAAGTGCGTGCTTTCAGCTTGCAATCTCTATTTAGAGTAGAATCTGCCACTTCAACTAACAGGAAGATATCATCGGGTGTAGGGTGACGCTCAAGATGCGGGGATCGATACGAACAACAGCAATATTGGGTTCGGGTTCTGAGTTGGGGCGCAGCGTAATCGGTAACTGCATCCGCAGGAACGCTTGATTTGTCAGTAGACTGTTGAGATAGTTGAACGCCCGTTGCGTTGCAGCAGCATGGGGAGGTTGTTGAGGACTCATTTCTAGAATCTGTCCTTCTAGGAGTTCCACTTGCTCGTCAGTTGTCAGAATTTCTGCCTCGATCATGCGTTGGTACTCATCTACAGTCCACAAGCGTATACCAGTTACAGTCATAGAATTTTAGCTGTAAAAATAGCTTGATTGAGTGTTATTAAAAGTGGGCGTCTAAACAAACAAATCGTCTACTGCCATCAACCATCCCGGCACAGCGGGTTCAGCTTCAGCCACCTCACCACGACGGTAAACTTGCGGCTTTGAGGGGTTGCTAGCACGATACACCTTGACAACTTCCGCCTTGAGTACATCTACATCCCATACCACCAGCGTACCCGCCGCAAAGTAATCCCGGCGCTTGGCTGCCATTTCCGCTTCTGCTGCCTCACCGTAATCATTCACGCTTCTCACTTCAGCAGCAAAAACGGGTGCCCCTTCTAAGAACTTTCCGCCGCTAGGGTTGCCGATGTAGAATGCAGCATCAGGGCTGAAAGAGCGGCGGTTTGGAAGATTGACAATAAAGCCAACATTATCAGGCAAAGCATAACCACTTTTGGTGCTGCGTTCGTAATCGCGTAGGCTAACATATATTTCACCTCCTGCACGTCCTGGCAGAAAACCTGTCGCCGCCATCAGTACCAATTCTCCGTTTACAATTTCCGCTTTGCCATTTTCCGGTATGCGGTATAAAGCTTCAATTGTTGTTTCTGTTTTTAAATTCATTGTGAGTTACCCATTTGTGCTGATGGTGAGAACCTGCGGCGGTGTGGAATCTGGAGGATAGAGAAAATCTACCTGTACAAGTCTTTTGTCACCTGGCGGCATCTTTAGCGTTACCAATGGTTCTCCCGCTTGTCCGCGTCGCTGTACCAGATGCACGTAGCGCGTCTTTTCCACTCCATTATCATCGTTGTAACGCAACCTGACTGTGCCTCGAAAAAACACTTGCTTAGTGAGGGGATTTAAGAACAAAAGTCTATCGGTTCCTCCCTCATCCTTCAGGGGTGTTTGCACGGATACAGTAACAGTTTGGGTTTGATTAGTAGAGTTTTTCAGCGGCAAAGTGAGATTGTATTCCACCCCATAGTTGCTGTGGGCAAAATACGCCGTATCGGGATAGCGAACTAGCATCGGGGCGCTTTGAATTTGCTTTGTGCCGAGGGTAATGAGATGCAGAGTGCCTAATACATAAGAAAACGCTTTCCCCGGCTGAGGAATCGTTAAATCTGAGGAATTAGAACCATCGGTCATTTGTGCTTGCCATTGTGCCCCTTGGGACACACCCGCCACGCGGCTAAAAACTGTAGGTTCTCTGGGAGGATCTAACGGTGTGGGAATTGGATCGCGCTTCCCCGCCAAACCGCCTGTATTCAGCAGCTTTTGCCATTCAGCCAAGGTAGGTGTCCTCTCGCTACCATTGCCATTGCGGGGGGCATTCATGGCTAAATTGGCAACATAAATCGGGCGATCGCTCGACAACCGTATCATTGTGGAGCGACCATTGGATGAAGGAGCCTTCACCGGAATTGGCTGATTCATCAGCATTTGGCTTTGTCCCGGTGGAATTGTCACCTTTTGGGAGAATTTCTCCTGCCTAATTCCTCGCAGCACATCGTTCATCGTCCGACTGCCAGGGCCAGAGTAGACGGTGCCGTTAGGATTATCTTGAATATCTGGCAAGGAAATAAACGGCGCATCGGGAGTGGAAAGGTAACTTGCTGCTTGCAGCACTTCGACGGTGGCAGGTTGATCGCCGGGATTGTGCAAAATCACGCCTTGGTAGAGGGTGCGCGTTTGCGAGGAATTTTCCGCCCTGGCGATGTGGTGAGAAAATAAATCAAATCGTCCCTGGAAGGGGAAATTTAAATGCGCTTCCGGCACCTGTTTGCCTGCTGGGGGGAAAGTAGACAGCAGAATGCCTTCAGTTGTCACGAGTTCGGGACTGTTGCTGTTAAAGGTGGGAACTGCATCGAGTTTTCCCGGTAAAGTCCGCACCTCCATCGGTTGCACTTCCACCCCGGCAATATACTGCGGTGGAATCGTATAAATGTTTAACGCCCGACACATCGACGCTGCCACTTCGCCTCTGGTGGCGCTGCGATTGGGGTTGAGTTGTTTGACGTTGGGATAATTGACGACAAGGGTGCCCACGGCGGCGGAAGCGATCGCATTTTGGGCATAACTTGGAATCTGCGCCGCATCGTTAAAATACTGCCCCAGCGTCTGACTGACATTTTCCGGGATGGGATAATTTGCCGCACCTGCTATAACGCCGATTGCTTGCACTCTGGGAATGGCTTGACTCGGTTGAAAAATCCCGCCTGGATAACCCGAAAAAAAGCCTTTTTGATAAGCGGTAGCGATCGCTTTATTCGCCCAGTGACTAGCAGGCACATCTCTAAAAGCTGTGCTGCTACGCTTTACTGGCGCATTCGGGAAGGCATTCAACATCAGCACCGCCGCCTCAGCGCGTGTCACCGTTGCTTCTGGGCGAAAGCTGCCATCCGGGTAGCCTGTCACTAACTTTCTTTGGGCTAACTGAGTAATGCAATCTTTCGCCCAATGGCTTTGAATGTCAGAAAAAGCGGCAGTACTGGGCGTTGATAAACCCAACAGAGACACAAAAAGAACGGAAGTAACGGCAGGATTTGTCAGGAATTTGAGAGTTTTAACCATTAAAAGGCTTGAATGTCAACGAAAGTCTTTGAAGTATTTTTAGACAAATTTGTTGCCAGCGGATAGCGATGCGCGATCGCCCTGTATCTACAACGCTGATTCAGTAATCCTAGGGAGAATCTCTTTCCTGCTATAGGAAGGCAGTAATTTTCCCCTTTTCCTTGCAGGGAAGAGGACTGGGGGGTTAGGTTTTTGATTGCTAAATCAATGTTGTAGTAACATTGCAGGAGTGCTCCACCGACTAATTTTATTTATAAACTACGCAGCCATACATAAAAACTGGCTCGCTAGCCTCAATTGGTTTTGCCGATAAGTCAGCCTGCCACGCCTCAACTGGCAGGATACCATGCTCAGTTAATTGCCAGCGTCCCAGCAGCGCTCGGATCGTTTCGGGATTACGCATATAAACATGCGCCCCCATCGAGTCCAATAGTTCTAGCATTTCCGGATACACGATCCCCGCTTCACCATCAAAATCCAGCGCCAGGAAACTACCCGCCGGTGCCCAATCATAGAGTTGATCGAGCATCTGGGTCATAATTTCATCAGGGATAAAGGCTGCAACACCGACAAAAACCATACCTAAACGCCGAATTGCCCCCAGCACTTGTGCAACAACCGCTCGATCGAGCGTATCCAGGTTTGTCGCATCGCAGAAGGTGTAGCCAGCGTTCGAGTTCTCGGCTAAAATCTCTTGACCCAGTTTGATATTTGCTCGATCGATATCGGTATAAAGAACCTTTGCTTGCGGTACAACTTCATGCACATTCCCACAAGTTGGTAATCCGGAACCAAAAACAATAAATTGGTTAATTCCCTGAGATTCGATATAGCGGGATACCTGACCAATGTAGTCTCGTAACTTGCGAAAAACGGTTGGGAAATCAGGATATACTCCGGCACAAACTTTGGCTGCTTCCACATCAATTGGGAAGTAATGAGAACCGCCAAGCCAATAATCAATTATCCGGGCTGTGTTGGGAGAAACTTCCATTCTTACTCCTTTGGCGGATAAATTTTAAAAATAGCGATCGCTATTTTTAGCCTCTTCTGTATGAGAAGCCTTTTTAGCTGATTAGCTAAATGATTGTAGCAGCCAGCGAGTAATTGCCCCATCATCCTCAGATTGGCTGCGTTGCAGTGCTTCTTCAACGAGGGAAAGTGTCAATCCCGGTAATACCAACGACTCTTGGATTTCGCCACTCCGCCCATCGGAAATTGAGAATGCGATCGCATCATCTGCACTCGCATCAACGACCCAATATTCTCGGACTCCTACACGTTCATAAATTAACCGCTTCATCCCCAGATCGTCATTCACGGATGATGCCCCAATTTCAATCACTAAGGCAGGCGGTTGAAACTCATTCAAATTGATTGGCGAGTTTGTTCGTGGTGGTAATTGAAACTCAGCGCCGATATAATAAGACAAATCCGGTTGAAATTCGCCTACCCCTCTTTGGCGGAAAGTGGCATTGTTTAACTCTACAATTCTAATATTTCTAAGTGTAGCAAACATTTTAACAACGCTAGAAACAATAGAATTTTCCCTAGCATGAAGTGGTCCAACTGCTGCCATTTCGATCCTCATGTAGCCCCGATCGTAATAAAACCTACCATTTTTATAAGCAGGATTATCAGCTAGTGCAATAAATTCTTCCCAAGGTGCTTTTATCCAGGTATCTGTCACTAAATTCTGTTGTACAGCCGATGATGAACTAGAAATCATAATCCACCTCTACAATCTCGGTATATTCAAACTCGTTAGGACTTTGCCTAACTAAATCGTAATCGTTTCCGTTTAATTCAATCGAATCTTTTTCGCATTCCGGCTTAGAAGAGTAATAAGTCAATACATATTGCCTACCAATCCGAGTAGCGATTTCTGCGGCTACTTCACCGCGCCATTGAGTTTTAGTGACTAAAACCACTAACTGATTTGCTAATCTGGGAATTGTCTTCGCAATTTGCCGCCGATAAATTTCATCCAAACTTCCGAAGGGAGAATCCATTACGATTGGAAAGGTGCTGCTATCTGGTACCATCAGCATTTCCTTATGGCTCCACTCGCGAACCCTATCGATAATGCTACCGATAAACGATAAGCTGAGAATTTGATTTTCTCCCGTAGAAGCGGCGACGGGTGACTCTGAACCGGCGGTATTTTCTACTAATGTTAGCTCATACTTTTCACTAAGTTTGGGGATATAGGGGGTAAAGGAAATCTCACTAAAAATTTCTTGTACCCGCTTTTCTAGCTGCACGCGAAACTGTTGATCCAAACGCGATCGCACTTCGGTTAATCGCTCAATTGCATCCTGGGTTGCGGCGATTCTGCGCTGGGCTAGAGCTTGCTTTGCCTCATTCATCTCATGTTTTGCAATTTGCTTACCTAAGTTTTCAACTTCAGTTTGAATATCTGCAATTTTTTGTCTATTTTCCCCTTCTTCTAAGGTTAACTCTCGGATTTTTGTTTCAATTCCATCTAATTGCTTTTGAAAATCGCGGATTTCTTCACTAGGATCTTTTCTTAACTTATCCCTAATTTCATCTAGTTGCGTCTCTAGTTGAGAGATTGTTTGTCTAAACTGATTGATATTTCCTTGCTCTGTATCCACCTCTTCCCAAAATGCTGGTGCTTGCTTATCAATTTCATCTACTTGGGCACTCATACGAATTGCGGTTTCCTCAACAGCCGCAATTCCCGCTTTATCCAACCAGCTTTCAACACTTTCATAAGCAGCCGTTCCCTCAGGCAATTCCGTACCGCAAATACAGCGTTGTTGAGATAATAAATTTGTGACAAACTGCCGATCAATTCCAGATGGTAACTCGCCTCGCTGTCGCAAATTATCAATAATTGCTCGGAATGCTGCTGTTGTCTCGGATAATAAAACTGTGTAGCCTTGGGTTGAAATAGCCCGTTTTAATGCTTCCTGGCTTCTTTTGAGATTTTGTTGATTTACGGCTTTCTGTTCTTCCAGAGATTTTCGTTCTTCTTCTAAACTTTTAGCCGCATCGAGTTCCCGTAACTGATTGCTAATTTCTTTTTTAAGCGTCTGTTGAGCTGCTAACTCTTCCCCAATTTCTGTTTGACGATTAGATAAGCGATCGCTTTCTTTTTCTCTCTGCTCTTTCTTCTTTAACAACTGCTGAGTTTGAGAGTCGCCAATCGCTTTTAACTCAGCTTCTAGCATTTTTCTTGCGTTTCCCAGATGATTGATAGCACGAGTTAAAACTTCGACTCCCAAAAGTTTTTTCGTCGCTTCGGCGATTTCCTCTTTTTTTTCGGAGCGGACAATTTGCTCGATTCGCTCTCCATCAAAAAAGAAATACTGATGCAAACTTTCGGGTAATATTCGCCCAATAATATCTTCCGGATGCTGGGTAGGCAATCTCCAAATTCCATCATCCCCGGCGATTTGCATATACAGCTTGCTTTCGCCTTTCTCGATGGTTGCACCCTTATAAGCGCGACACTCGCGTTTTGCTCGGTAGCGTTTATCGTTATGCTCCCAAGTAACTTCCACCCAGCATTCTACTGAAAAGCCTGGTTTGGCTTCTGCAAGCGATCGCTTATTTACTAACTGCTCTTGTGAAGCAAAAGCGGCACTAAATTTCTCGTACAATACCCACGTAAATGCATTTAACAGCGTTGTTTTTCCCGCACCATTATTGCCGTGGATAATCGTAGTATTTTCTTCCTCTCCACAGGAAAGCAAAATTTCTGGAGTCTTACCATAAAATTGCCGAAAATTGCATAATTTGATGGAAGTTAGCTTCATCGCACCACTTCCTTCACAATTGTCAAAATATCATCATTGATATTGCGCGGTTGTTTCATGTAGAGCTTATCTTTCTCCGCCTGTAATACTCGCTCAATGATTTGATAAACTTCTGATGGAGCTGTCGTAATTGGCTCCTGTACTTCATTTAAATAGGGTTCTTTTGTCATTTGGCTTACCACCCTGCAAATCAACTCTATTTTATTTTTAAACGCTTTAGGTAGCAAAAGTTAACCGCAAAGGTACGCACAGAGGAATTATTGCTCTGTGCGTACCTTTGCGGTTTCCTTCGCGTCCTCTGCGTTTAAAAAGAATTAAAGGAATATAGCTTTTGGAAAGCTACACCACAAGGCACTCTAGGAATGCTCTTAGAGTGCCGTATAGTCATTATTGAATCACTTCTCCCCAGCCCTCCCCACTGGCAGGAAGATAAATTGAGCTTAGATTACTTATAAGGGGCAAACATCTAAAGGTGTTGCGTTAGTACTCGAAGCAGTCGCAGTTCGCCGTTTTCCCGGAATCGCTAAAGTCCAGACTAAGTTGCCTCCGTCGAACTTTACGCTAAAGGCATTGTATACACGTCCCGACAAGAACGATGTTGTCTGCCCACGATTCTCCGGGCTGGGAGTGAATTTGTTATACACGCCAACCGGATTGTCAACAGTTGCGCTGTTTTCATTTTTATAACCAAAATAAGCAATGTAAGGTCCAGTAGGGCAAGATACGACACCCTCCAGAACTGGAGTCAGTGGCTTATTAGCTTGAGTTACTGGGATGATCGCCTCTTCAGCTGCTGAGGCTGCTGTTGCGAAAGCAACCAACGTTGCTGTAAATGTAGCTGCTGATAACTTGTTGAGTATGTTCATAGAATTAAGGCTTTTAAAAAGCTATGGTGTAAAAGGTTGCGCGTAGCGCCAAGGATGAATTTTTAAAGCATTCCTCAAACTTTCAGGATTAAAGTAGGGTTTGCTAGCTGTTGAGCAAGTTTACATTAATTACTCAACCTCTAATCAGAGGGCTTTGATTTACATATAACTGTTGTTTAAGGTGGAATTATAGTGGCTATTTTCATTGATACAGGTAGAGGGAAAATCAATGAATTGTCATTTCATCGTGTAACTTGATGGCTTTAAGTAACTGTTCTATATTCAGGAATTCGGTAAAATACTTAAACTTGAGGTTAAGTGTCCGCATTTTTCCTCTGGTTACATACTTACGTAGAGACTTGTTGTCATCCAGATAAGCGCTTATGCGTAAGTTTCACCTGCCACCCATTATGTAAATTTACAGATAATTCTGTCATCCTTAAGAAATATTTGTTTACAAAATATTTACTTGCGCCCGGTTTAATCTAAAGAATTAGAAGAGGCTCCGTGCTTAGCACTCCTTGGAAGCGATCGCTTTCGGGCGAGTAAGCCTCACGTTTTATCGTTTAAGGCTCTATTTAAAGACTGATGGAACCACCCATTGACCGCATTCGCCTGTCTCAAACAGCCAAAGATCAGTTAAGTAAGCTCAAGCGCAACACTAAAATCGATCAGTGGAATATTCTTTGCCGCTGGGCATTTTGTCGCTCTCTCGCAGAGCCAACAATCCCTTCGCCGGTGCCAATTCCAGCAGATAGTAATGTCGAAATGACTTGGCGCGTCTTTGGAGGAGAATTGTCTGATATTCTGTTAATTGCCTTAAAGCAGCGCTGCTACAACGATAGATTAGGAACCGATCGGGAGACTTTGGCGACTCAATTTCGCCTGCATTTGCATCGCGGGATTGGTTATTTAGCAGGCGATCCGAATATCAAGAAAATTGAAAATTTAATTGAAGTTGCTGAAACAATTAAAAATGAAAAAGCAAATTTTTAATTGTTTTATGGCATCGTCAAACCTTTGAGCTTTAGCTTTCTCTCTTCCTCGCTTAGCCCTTTGCACTGCACCAGTACGCCAAAACCCCCCAATCCGGTTGGATCGATGAGCTGGTGTAGGGCGTCACGACGGCGCAGTACATCCATAATGCTTTGCTGCTCGGCAATCGGGCGATAGCTATGGGAAAGGACAGCAATGCGATCGCCCAATCCCAGCGCCATCAGAAACAACGCCTGTTTCGTAAAACCCACCCATGCCAAGCCGCAGCGATCGCCCCAACGCTCCAAGGCAGTAAAATCCACATGAGCGGTGATATCCTGTTGCCCAATCTGCACGTAAGGATCGTTATGGTGCCGATGCTGGTAATAACACTGAAGCGTCCCCTGACTCCGCTGGGGATTGTAATATCGAGCCGCTGGGTAGCCGTAGTCAATCGTCAACAAATACCCGCGCTTCAGCTTATCGGCAACTGTACTCAGCCAAGCACCAGCGGCTAGATTAATCTCGCTGCGATAGCCATCTGCATAGGCAGCAGAGGGCAACTCAAGCCCCACTAAATCAAAATACTCAGTCAGTTGAGGCGTAGAAAGTTCGCCGATTACTTCCTCAAAATGGGTTCCATCCGGCATGGTGACATAGATTTCTTGGAGCTTCCCTTGCGCGATCGCAAACTGATGCACTGGCAATGCATCCACCAACTCATTAGAAAAAAAGCAGCCAGTTATCGAAGCGCTAGGTATCTCCTCCAGAGAACACCACCTAACGGGTGTAGCGCCTTGCATTTGGGCGAATATTGGGGCTAATTTCTGCAACACCTGCTGCTGTTGGGAAATTAGCCCCGCTGCCTTTTCAACGATCAGGTACTCTAAGGCATGAAAGAATGCTGGATGATGCTGGTGTAAATGCAGCAGAATATCTGCTGCTAGGAGTCCTTGTCCCGCCCCCATTTCCACAAGCGTAAATTGCGCCGGACGTCCCAAAATGTCCCACATTTGGACAAATTGCTCAGCCAGCAGTTCGCCAAAGTCGGCACCCAGATTGGGAGCGGTAAAAAAATCACCTTCCGGCCCAATGTTGACGGCGTTTGTGGCATAGTAGCCGTAGTCCGGCTCGTACAGCACCCACTCCATATACTGAGCAAAGGTAATCCGCTGGTTGGGACTGTTGGCAATGCGCTCACCAATCAAGCTCAAGAGCGATTCAGACTCGTGCATCAACGATTCTTTCAACCTTCAACCTTTACCGTTTTGAGGAAGTCTTCCACTTCAGCCGCCGTTGGCTGTGCAGCGATCGCTCCCGGCTTCATTGCGGTGATCCCACCCACTGCATTTGCATAAGTTACCACCTGCTTTGCCATTTCAGCATCAGCGAGATGTTGAATACCATGCTTGCACAACTGATCGATGAACCCGGCAAGGAACCCATCCCCCGCGCCTGTGGTATCTACCACCTTGACGGAAAAAGCTGGCACCTTGTCTTCATTCCCACCCAAGCAGTAAGCACAGCCTTTTTCACCGCCGGTCACTAAAACGCCCTCTACTGAATCCAGACGGTAAGCGATCGCGCCAGCATCGGTGGTTTCAAATAACCATTCAGCTTCTTCGTCAGTGATTTTGAGGAAATCGACGTGCTTGATCAGTTCCTGAATCATCGGCTTGGAATCGCTGGGATCGGGCCAGAACATATCGCGCCGATTCACATCTAGCACAATTTTGACATTGTACCGATCTGCTAGTTCCAGGGCTTTCGTAATTGCCGCTCGCGCATCAGGATAAGCTAACTCCAGACTTCCCAGGACGAGAAAATCAGCGTTTTCAAACAAAGCTTCTGGCAATGCAGACGCTTGTAGGTGCGTATCGGAAAATTCTGTCGTGTCACGAGTTTCTTTTGCAGAAGTGGAGCTAACGCCAAATGCGGCAAATTCCCGTTCGCCCGATAGCGATCGCACTACATAAACTTGCCGCGTCGGTGCGGTGTCATGGCGCTGCACGCCCGTACTATCCACACCCACTTCCTGCAACAACTGCACCAATCGATCTCCCGGCTGATCCTTACCTACACAGCCGATAAATCCAGAAGGGGTTCCCAACTTGACCAAAGCACACGCCACATTTGCGGGTGCGCCGCCCGGATAAGGCGTCCAAGATTCGACATCTTCAAGCGATCGCCCCAGTTGATCGGCTAGACAATCAAACAAAATTTCTCCGAGGCAGAGAACGCGGGGATGGGTCACAACTGCACTCCTTGTCAACATGAACTCAGCCTACCAGAGCCTCTACCCCCTAGATCCGGATATTCACAGAAGCTCAAGATGATCCCAGCCTTTTTGAGGTGGGAGATATTGTCTCAATCCCAGTCACGAACGGGCTTACCCCCAAAGGATCTTCTAAAATTAAAGAGATAGTAAGTAGATATAACTAAGGAAAAAATACTTATGGCTGGTAGCGAGACTTATACCCCCGCGACACTCTCCGAGCGAGAACTGCAAATCATTGAGCTAGTTGCTGCTGGCTTAACGAATCATGACATCGCCCAAAAGCTGGAAATCAGCAAACGAACCGTGGATAACCACATCAGCAATGTATTGACAAAAACCAAGACTGACAATCGGGTGGCGCTGCTACGCTGGGCTTTGCAATGGGGCAAAGTTTGTATCAATGAAGTCAACTGCTGTACCTTGCCCACACCGGCGGATGAAGTGATTTCCTAAGCGAGCAACCGGGAAACCCTGCGATAAAAGACAATCGTCATTAGTCATTGGTCATGGGTTGTTGGTTATGGGTTGTTGGTTATGGGTTGTTGGTCAGTCAATTATTGCGAATTGTACGGATAAGCGAATTCATGGCGAATTGTCAACTGCTTTTCAATTCGTCAATAGCTGATTCGCTAGCAAACGAATCAATCAGGGTCGCGGATTAAATAACCTACATCCCTTCACCTCGTAGATTGGGTTAAGCGATCGCGTTACCCAACGCTACATTCAGTACTTTGGTTGGGTGGTCGTAACATCAAACGCCACATCGAAAGGGCGGGGGGAATCTCCGCCCTTTTGACGTACTTCCCCGACCAGACTGAAGTTATTTAATATCTATTCCGAAAAACTAATGACAAATGACTAAACACAAACGTTATCTGCCAGTTTTAGCAGTTGGTTTATTTGCCGCCTTGAGTGGATGTCGCGATCGCGGCTTGCTCACTCCGCCTCCGCAACTGCTGGGAGCCTCCCTCAACAGCTTAGCCGCCGAACAAGAACCCCGCTTTTCTTACGATGGTCGCTACCTCGTCTTTACCTCAAGCCGCCAAGCCCATCGCGGCGTCTATCTTTACGACGTTCAGCGCCGTCGCCTTATCCCTCTCCCCGGACTCAACCAATCGGGTGTCATCCACGAACAGCCAGATATCAGTGCCGATGGTCGCTACATCGTCTACATCTCCGAGGAACGGGGCAAACCAGATGTCTTTGTTTATGACCGCCAAAGCCTGCAATCTGAGGTCATTACCGACAATATTCTCGGTGAAGTCCGCCGTCCCACCATTAGCGGGAACGGTCGATTTATTGCCTTTGAATCCAATCGTTCCGGGCAGTGGGACATTGAAATTTACGATCGTGGCCCCAGTGTCGAATTATCCTTACCCACCAGTCGTTCGGCACCTCTAAACAGCCCTGAAGCCCCCGCCTCAACCACACCAGCGGCTCCCAATTGATGGACGCATCCCACTAAAGTTAAATAGCAGGGGTTGACCTGCTGTAGAGACATGATTAACCGCGAGTCTTCTGCAACCCTTCTAAATTTGGCTGACTCGGTAACTTTACGCTTCGTTTGTGATAAATAAACCGATGCTCTAGAAGTTCTTGTATCTGCGATTACGTTCCAACTTAACACTGACGATTGCTTTAGGCATAAGTCCGAAAAAACAATCGCGATCGCGGACGATTTTTTACAATCAGAATATTGATTGAAAATCACTTATTATAAAAATAATTTTATTTAATAAATTTAACTAAATAAATTATCGCAAACTAAATTTCAACGTAGCTAGGGAAATTTTTCCAAAAAAAGTGAAATGTTCTTGTTGATGAATGCTCACAATGCTTAAGGAAACAGAATCAGCTTCTTCTTTGGAACAGCCATTAACCGTCTTACTCGTTGACGATCAAGCTCTGGTCGGTGTAGCAATACGTCGGATGCTTGCAACTGAAGAAGATATCATTTTTCACTATTGTAGTGAGCCGACTCAAGCAATTCAAATGGCGACAGAAGTTGCTCCAACAGTCATCTTACAAGATTTAGTAATGCCCGAAATTAACGGGTTACTGTTGGTGCGGTTTTTTCGGGCTAATTCCGCAACGCGAGATGTTCCGATTATTGTACTTTCAGCGAAAGAAGATCCAGCAGTCAAAGCGGAAGCCTTTGCTCTGGATGTAAATGACTACTTGATAAAACTGCCAGACAAAATTGAGCTAATCGCTCGTATCCGCTATCACTCCAAAGCTTATATTAACTTTATCAAACAGGCTCGGTTGCACGCCCAAGTAGAAGCACAAGTCGAAATGCTCAGCGAGAAATCTCGACAACTGACTGAAGCCTTAACACAACTGCAAAATACTCAAGCTCGGCTCATTCAATCTGAAAAAATGGCGAGTTTGGGTCAACTGGTTGCCGGTGTTGTCCACGCCATCAACAACCCAGTTAATTTCATCTACGGCAACCTCACTTATCTAGATGAATATACTCAAGCTTTATTGGATTTGTTGGTAGTTTATCAGCAAGAATATCCTCAGCCGTCTTTAAGGATTCAGGAACAAGCAGAAGAAATCGATCTAAATTTTCTAATTGAAGACTTGCCCAGAATGTTGTCTTCCATGAAAGTAGGCGCTGACAGAATTTGTCAGATTGTTTCGAGTTTGCGTAACTTCTCGCGCTTAGATGAATCAGCCATGAAGCCGGTCAATATTCATGAAGGAATTGAGAGTACCTTACTAATATTGCAGCATCGACTGAAAGCTAAAACAGAACATTCGGGAATTCAGCTCCTCAAAGAGTATGGAAATTTACCCCCGGTAGAGTGTTATGCCGGACAACTCAATCAGGTGTTTTTGAACATTCTCAGCAATGCGATTGATGCCTTGAATGATTATGACAAAGAGCGATCGCCTGATGAAATCCGCAACCATCCCAGCCGGATCGTCATCCAAACCTCAATTGTCAGCACTCAGGGTTCGGCGGTCAGCGAACACACAACTGACAATCAAACAAATAATCAACAGGACGCACACGGCACAGTGGTGCCCCTAGTTGCTGATAAAGTAGCGATTCGGATTATCGATAATGGGCCGGGTATCGCTTCCGAAGTAAAGTCACGCATTTTTAATTCTTTTTTCACCACTAAAAATGTGGAAAGAGAAACAGGGCTGGGATTAGCCATCAGCTATCAAATTGTCGTTGAGAAGCACGGTGGAAGCTTGCAATGCTTTTCAGAGCCAGGAAAAGGAACAGAATTCGCAATCGAAATTCCCATTCAGCAGCCTGCTCATCAATCTACCTTGCTGGAGTAGCCTTTCAACAACTCAACCGACAAAACCCCAACGTGACCGGCTTTTGAGCGCGAGTAGCAGGAGTGGCAATCTCACAAAAATTTGCAACGGCTCAAAGGCGTAAACGCTAAAGTTGAAAAACATCCCAGTTAATCTATCTGCTTTTGGAGTAGTTCTACTCTATGACTACTGCTTCTGCTTCTTCTCAGACTGGCAACTTCTGGAGCTTTGACTGGAGCTTTGACTCCCCAGCTCCTCAACCGACACAAGATGCCGATCTCCTCAGAACCCTGAACTTTGTTCCTGGGCTAAAGGAAATCCTGATGCTGCGTCAGGTTCATGCCTTAGAACACGCCACGGTTTGGGTCTTGAGCGACACCTGTAACTCCCCGAACGCCAGGGGTGTATCAACCTCCAGGCAACTAGATAACAACACTCTAGGAGGTCTTTCCACCGACCAAGGATTTTACCTCTACGGTCAAGTCAACAGCGCTGATTTGCATCGTGCTGTTCGCACTGCCCTCCGGCGCATTACCCGTGGAGAATGGAACCTCGCCGTGCATCCGCGTTGCGGCACGAATTTGTCAGTCGGGATGCTTGTCACCGCCGGACTCGCCTTGGGTATCCATCTCGTCCTGCCTCGTGGCCCCATCGAGCAACTTTTGGGTTTAGGCATCGCTACCACCGCTGCTGCCCAATTAACGCCCGATCTGGGCGGTCTTGCCCAACAATACATTACAACCTCCATTCCCTTTAATTTGGCGATAGAAGACATTTCGGCAACGCCTGACATCTGGGGTCGTCCCGCTCACTTCGTCCGACTGCGTTGGATCGAACAGTAATAAAACTTAAAGACTGGGAGGCTCAGCAGCTCCCGATCGAGTAGTACGCTGTACCTTAATGACGTAAGGGAAAAAACACTTATGGTTCAACGTGGTTCAAAAGTTCAGATTCTCCGCAAAGAATCTTTCTGGTTTCAGGATACTGGGACTGTTGCTTCCATAGACCAGAGCGGCATCAAATACCCAGTGATTGTCCGTTTCAATAATGTCAACTACGCTGGCGTTAATACCAACAACTTTGCCATGAACGAAGTGGTAGAGGTTGAAGCACCCAAGGCAGCAGGGAAGAAACCCACTACTGCCGCTTCCGGTGGCAAACAAACCACCATCGACGAGCGGACTCGCAGAACAGGTCAGGGCAACCGAGTTCTTGATGGGAAGGCCAGCGCTGCACCAGAGTCTGGAGAAGGTAGCTCAGTTGTACAAGGCTCTCCCAATCAGGGAACTGACTCACGTTAAGTTGTGCCAGAACTGCCTGAAGTTGAAACAGTTCGCCGGGGTCTAAATAAATTGACCCTGAATCAGGAAATATGGGGTGGCGATGTGTTGCTTGAACGCACAATTGCCCACCCCCTTTCCTCTGTAGATTTTTTGGCTGGGCTTGCCGGTTCAGTTATTACTCAGTGGCACCGGCGTGGTAAATACCTGCTGGCAGAACTCTCCTCATCTGCCTGGTTGGGCGTTCACCTGCGAATGACGGGTCAGCTGCTATGGCTTGACTCGCAGGAATCACTCCAGAAACATACGCGAGTGCGGCTGTTCTTTACCAGTGAGAAGACCAGTGAGAAGGAGTTGCGCTTTGTTGACCAGCGAACCTTTGGCAAGATGTGGTGGGTACCGCCAGGAACACCGCCAGAAAGCATCATCACTGGTTTACAGGTTTTAGGTCCCGATCCCTTTTCCACAGCGTTTTCCGTGGAGTACCTGGCGCTGGCACTGCAAAATCGCCGCCGTCCCATCAAAACCGCTCTGCTAGATCAATCTCTGGTGGCTGGAGTCGGCAATATCTATGCTGATGAAGCGTTGTTTCTCAGTGGTGTGCCACCCAAAACCCTTTGTGCCGATCTAAAATTAGCGCAAATTGAGCGTTTGAGAGGGGCAATTATTCAAGTGTTGCAAGCCAGTATTGAGGCTGGGGGAACGACTTTTAGTAACTTTCTCAACGTGCAGGGCGTTAACGGCAACTATGGCGGGGTCGCCTGGGTTTATAACCGCACGGGTGTCCCCTGTCGAGTTTGTAGCACACCGATTGAGCGCATTAGATTAGCCGGACGCTCCGCGCATTTTTGCCCCCAGTGTCAGGGCTAGAATGTCAGCCCTATAAAATGCAGATGAGCAGGGGTGCCGGGGCGAGGGAGTTATCAATTAGCTAGACAATTGACTTCAGGTTTAGGGCTGCTTCGTTGAGGTTTTGGGTGCCCGCTTTGGTTTGCCCGATCCCACTCGCCGTTTCTTTTGCTCCCTGGTTGAGGACGTTCATGGCATCAACGACTTGTTGAATCGCGATCGCTTGTTGTTGGGCACTCAAGGCAATTTGTTGGCTGTTTGTAACTACATGGTTGATGGCGTTCGTCATCCCCGTGAAGGCATCCGCAGTTTGATGAGAGAACTGTACCCCGGCTTCCACCGTCTTCGTGCCCTCCGCTGTCACTTTTACGGTTGAATTAATCGCGCGTTGGATGTCAACGACGAGGGTGTTGATTTCTTGCGCTGACTTCTTGCTTTGATCGGCGAGTTTCCGAATTTCCCCCGCCACCACCGCAAATCCCTTGCCATGTTCTCCAGCCCGAACCGCCTCTACAGCAGCATTCAGCGCTAGCATATTTGTCTGGTTCGCGAGATCGCTTACCAAGTTTGTAATGTTGCTAATTTGATGAGTTTGTTCGTTCAGTTGCAGAATTTGAGCCGCGATCGCTTCTACCTTCTCGCTGAGCGTCGCCATCCCTCCCAGAGTTTGCTGCACGGCTTCGGTTCCCCCTTCTGCTAATATCAGAGCCTGACGCGCTCCCGCAGAGGCTGCTGCGGCTTGTTGCGCCGATTGCAGGGAAGAAGTCCCCAACTCATCCATCGTTGTAGTAGTTTGATTCACCGAACTGGCTTGAGAGACAGCGATGCGTTCTTGCTGTTCAACGGTGCTAGCGATCGCTCTGGAAGAGTGCGCGATCGCATCGACGATCTCATTAATCTGCTGGCTGATGCGCGAAGCGATTAACGAACCAATTCCCAAAGCAAATATTGCAGATAATGCTGCACCGAGCCAAACTACTAAAGTGAGCCAGTACATAGCGGCATCTTGTTGTTTAGCTTGTGCTGCCAACTGATTATTTGCTTGCCTAAGCATATCCTCACGCCACTCGTTAATTTCGAGCATCCGTACAGATTTCGTTAACTCAACAGCCTCAGCAATTTTACCGCTATCGAGCAAGTCGAATATCTTTCTAGACTTCTCATCAATTTCCTGACCTGTCTCCACAACTTTAGTCAAAATTTCTCGCTGCTGAGGGTCTTGAATTCGTCTATCTAAAAATGTGGATGCCTCTCGAAATAACTCACTTCCTTCTTCGTATGTTTTCTGGTAGCTTTTATCTCTAGGAAAAACTACATGACCTCTGGTATTCCGTAACATTACTGATATACCAAGAACCATTTCGTCTATTTGTATAATAGTGTTTTGTATACCTTTGACCTTTTCCGCAACTTTAGCGACTTTGTTAATGTTGTACTGCACCACTCCTGCCACGCCCATTGCCAATAAAATCGGAACAGAATATCCTAGCAAAATGCGGGATTTCAGTTTTAATTGCTTATTCACAGAGTTACTCCTTCCTTGGCTGCTGGCTGCTACTTGCCTGTTTGAGCGTTATTTACTTAGTGAGATGATCTAAGATAACTTGGTTTAACTTAAAATTAAATAACCATTTAAAAAATATTTTATGCTTGAAAAAACTACTTTGCTCGTACATTCAAGAGCAGCATATTTATCAATTTAGCCCATCCTATTACTAGAAAGTTACAAATAATATCAATGATTTTTGTATCTAAATTCGGTTATTATTGCACGAAGTCAGAAAAGACACGTAGGCGATCGCATTCGCGAAGCGGCTCTTAAATAGCTAGCAATTAGCAAAAGAAAAAATAAGGCAAAAAGAGATTGATAGATGCACCAGTTGAATTGGATTTATATATAGATTCCCTCTTCTAGCCTCAGCCGCTTGGATGCAGTTTAAGCTGATTTAACATATAGCAATCCCCTATTAGATGCAGTACAGTTTAACCCCAAGCCTGCCCCTCACCGTTCACTCAGAGAGGTTCAATATTCCACCCTCTCCGTTCACACAGAGGGGTTGGGGTGAGGTTCCGAGTGTAGATTGCACTCAAATGAGAACCGCTATCAGCAGATTTTGGCTAACGCATTAGCTTTTTTGAATCGGATGCAAAAATAGCTAAGACAAGGTTCTGAGCTAATCTGCTTCCAGATGATTCGCTTGCCTTCATAGAAACTAAAATAGGGATGAACTAGAGACAAAGGTAAAACAAAAACATGGCAGTTAAAAGCGGCGATTTGGTTCGTGCTGTGCGAGAAAAATTGGAAAACAGTCTGGAAGCTCAAGCTAGTGACTCGCGCTTCCCTTCCTACATATTTGAAACCAAGGGTGAAGTTGTGCAATTGCGGGGTGACTACGCCCTTGTCAAATTTGGTCAGGTGCCAGCACCAAATGTCTGGTTGCGTGCGGATCAGCTAGAACCATTTAAGTAAACTCAACGGTTAGCTACTACCTTTTAAGTAGACGCACCATCTAACTAAGGTTTCAGCTTGCGGAGAGCCGATTCCAAATGGGCGGGTTGAAACTGTCCCTATTGACAGCTGACGTGCTGTACGGGCATTTTTCACCCGCCCTTGCCCTCAACGCTAACGGTTGAGCGCTGATGATTACAATAGAGCGATTTGCTACGAGCAACACCGCTTCGCTACCGCGCCTACCAACTTTCGATAAGCAAGAACAACTCTTCAGTAAATTCTCGTTCTGAAGACGCTGAAGTTTTTCTATCGTCCGAATTTTTACGGATTCCAGTAAAGCCCCAGAGGGCTATGATGTACCGCATAGTACGCTCTTTTCTAATCGTTTATTTAAGCACTTTTACTAGCGACCCATCTGGAGAAAAGGATGTTTTTTCACTTTAATTTTTCTCATTTTTTACCTATATTTTTAATGCAGAATTGATAGGATTTTAGTATAAAACTAATTTAACTGATTGAAACGTTATAGTTTTATGATGAATTATTTAAACAAAAATGTTCGGATTATTAGAAAGTTATTTTCAATTTTTATTACAGTATTCTGTCTAGTCTTGATTAGTAGCAAAGCAAACCTACCTGGTTCAGCCTCTGCACAAGACTCAAAAGTTTACTATGTATCGCCCTCTGGAGCAGATTCCAATTCGGGAACTTTATCTAAACCCTTTCAAAATATCCAAAAGTGTGCCAGTGTAGCGACGGCTGGATATACTTGTTTGATTCAAGGCGGGATTTATCGAGAAACTGTTATCCCTGCTAATTCTGGAACTGCTGGAAAACCTATTACTTTTAAAGCTTATCAAAACGAACAAGTAACAATTAGCGGTGCAGACCCGATTTCTAATTGGACTCTGCACAATCACCCCAGCGGAAAAGTCTATAAAGCAACAATGAACTGGGATTTAGGTGAAGGGAATAACCAGGTTTTTGTAAATGATGAAATGATGGTCGAGGCTAGATGGCCTAATATTAACAAAAACCCAGCACAAATTACTAGTAAAGACAAAGCGATCGCTGATGGTGGTTTAATTAGCAACCCAAATGCTGCTGATAATTCACGAGTCAGCGGCACAATTTTAGATGAGGCTTTAAGTGACTTTCCTACTGGTTTTTGGAATAACGCCAAAATTAATCACGTTCCGGGTCCAAATTGGGCACCCCATACCAGCACGATTACCAGTCACACCCCTAAAACTATTAATTTTAGCGACTATCAATATTATGCAAACTCTCTAGGCTATGCTCCAAAAGCGGGGAATTATTACTATATTTGGGGTAAGTATGAAGCTTTGGATGCTCCAAAAGAATGGTTTAAAGATGCTTCGGGAAACTTATATCTATGGACAATAGATGGAAGTAATCCGGCAAGCAAACGTGTAGAAGTCAAAAAAAGACAATGGGCATTTGATATTAACAATAAATCTAATATAAACGTAGAGAATATAAATATTTTTGCGGCAGGTATCCACTCAAATAATAGTTCAAACATTTTAATTAATAAAGTCAAGCTTTTGTATGGTTCTAATTTTGCAGTAATTCCCCATCTTTGGTATGACCAAGGAGCGCCAGCTATTTTATTGGGAGGAAATAATAACGAAGTAAAAAATAGCGAAATTAGGTATGCGGCAGGATCGGGAATTAGAATCGAAGGCAATTCGAGTAAAATTACTAATTCTATTATCCACGATACAAATTACTCCGGTACTAGCAGCGCCATCCATATTAAAGGCGCAGGCAATGCAATTATGTACAACACTCTATTTGATTTAGGAACTCCGGGCGCGATCAATATCAATGAGTTGACGCAGGGCAAGGTGATGTACAACGAAGCATTTAATATGGGGCGGCAAAATAGCGACGGAGGTACGGTGCAGGCATGGGGACATGATGGCAAAGGGACTGAGATTGCCTATAATAAAATTCACGATAGTCAAGCAGAATACAACCCCAGTTTGCATTATTTTGGCAGCATGGGAATTTATTTAGACGGCAACAGTTCTAACTATGTAGTGCATCACAATGTTCTGTGGAATATTCCCAAGCATGGGATTGCGATTAACAGTCACGGCACTCCCTGTCTAAATACAAATAGGCAAGTGTATAACAACACTGTAGATGGAGAGATTTGGTGGGAACCGTCTGGATCTAATATGAAAGGCACTATCCTCAAAAATAATATTGCTAAAGAATTTAAAGATACCCAGTCCGCAGGGGGGATGACAGTGGAAAACAATATTGTCATGGAAAAAGATGCGGCGGGTCAAATCACTGTTCCCGATGTACAGTTTGTAAATAGAAGCAACCACGACTATCAACTCACTGCTACTTCTGCGGCTGTAGATAAAGGTGCGGTCATTTCTCCTTACACCAATGGATTTGTAGGGAAGCAACCAGATATTGGCGCTTTTGAATACAATAAGAAACCGTGGACGGCTGGTGCCGCGATCGCTCAAGAAGATTTGTCTGTCTTGAAGTGACACTCTCCGCATTGATAGGGCGGATATTCTTCGTTCAATGATTCGGCTTGCCAATCTCCTGTTCGCGAAGCGGCGCGTCAGCGCGAGCATTCGGATCTAAAATCCCTCGGAACCTCACCCCCAGCCACTCTCCGTGGACGGAGAGGGAGAATAAAATATTGAACTCATCCACGAAGAGCGGGAAGGGGCAGCGGTAGAGTTAGGTCGTACTCCTTATCCAGTCTTCTCTACCAAGAACCCCCTCGATCCTCTCTGACTAAGGGGAACAAGGGGGTTACTGCTAATTACTTGTATTGTCTCGTTCAGGATCTGTTGAGAAAACCCTGAATTTGTTTCAGAGCATACGGAAGAATATTAAACCCTGCCCAGCCTGCTGCTGCGATAATTGGCAGCAAAACGATTAACACGCGCCAGTCAAACTCCATTGAAGTTTCCTCTCTTATTGCTTAAAGATTTTTGAACAATTCTCATATTTTATTTTTAGGCATCGGGGGACAGTTTGATACATCCCTTGACTTATCCGGACTCCTTAACTTTCCCAGACATCAATGGGACGTCGTAAATCCCAGATCCGTCCCCTTGCCTGCATGAACCAAAGCTAGCTTCTCGTAGCGCCTCGCGTGTTCGAGCAGTTCTGCCGTCTCAGCCTCAGAAAGTTCGCGCACCCGCTTGGCAGGCATCCCCACCATCAGCGACAAAGGGGGCACGTCCTTCGTCACCACACAACCAGCACCGATAAGACTCCCAGCACCCACGCGCACGCCATCTAGCACCACTGCACCAATGCCAATCAGGCAACCGCGTTCAATATGAGCCGAATGAATCACAGCGCGATGCCCGATGGTTACATGATCTTCCACAATGGTTGGCTTGCCCGGATCGCCGTGCAAAATCGCCCCATCCTGAATATTCGTCCGGTCTCCAATTTCAATGCGTTCTACATCTCCTCGCACCACAGCCCCGAACCAGATGCTGACCCCTGCACCAATCTTTACCCAACCCATGACAACGGCATTCGGGGCGACAAAGGCAGCTAAGGAGAGATCGGGGCTAGGCCAATAGGAATTATCGGCACCGAAGGACGGGTTTAAATTACTCACAAGATGTGCTCAGTGACTCCACAAAATAACCACACTCTTTATGGTGAGGGCGAAGCTTCACCTACACAGATATAATAAAGCCACTGGCACCGTTGGACAGATACATAGAATGCCGATACAGACTCCATGATGAATCCAGGCTTACAGTACCCTATCTTTGGCCCGGAGATTCACTGCCCCCATTGCCGCCAAACGATTCCGGCCTTGACGCTGACGGATACTTATCTGTGTCCGCGTCATGGTGCTTTTGAGGCAGATCCGAAGACTGGTGAACTGATTCATTTACAGTCTGGGCGTCACTGGCGTCGGTGGAGTGATGAATGGTACCGGCAACATACCCATCCGGATGGGATTCGGTTTGAGATTCACGAAGCCCTAGACCGGCTGTATACTCAAGGCTACCGAGCGACGCGAGTCATTATTGCCAGTCGTTATCGGGAGTTAATTAGTGCTTATCTGGAACGCAGCACCCCTTGGCGGGGGCAGTCAGATCCGCCGAAACCCAGGCTGTACGGATTGCCGGTAGAGTTTAGCCCGGAACCGGAAGAAGAACCCTGTTGGGAAGTGATTAATTTCGATTTGGAAAAAGAACCGGGTATCCCTGTGAGATATCCTTATTTTCGGTTGTTTGAATAATTTCGTTCGTGATTAGTCATTTGTGATTAGTCATTGGTCATTTGTGATTAGTTATTGTCAATTGGGTAAAGACTGGCAGACGATCGCGAAGGACTAAACACTAAGGGCTAAAGACTGATCGCAAAGGACAAAAATCATGCATCATGTTTCGATCCGCACGGCAAATATTCATCGCGCGATCGCTTTCTACGAACATCTGGGATTTACTGTCTGCGAACGCTTCACCGCCGGGATCACCCTCGCCTGCTGGATGGAGGGTAGTCTCGGACGCATTGAATTAATCCAGATTCCACAACCAAAACCCGCCCCCGATGCTTTTGGAGATGAGCATTACGTCGGGTATTACCATTTGTCTTTTGATATCACCGATACCGCATCTGATTTGCCGAGTTGGTTAAATTCTCTAAAAGAACGCTTTGATGAGGCAGCACAGACTTCTCCAGAGCAGTTCTTTCCCCTGAAGGTACTTTTAGAGCCAACGCAGCAAATGATCGGCTCAAGCGTCTACGAAGTTGCTTTCATTGCCGATACCGACGGCTTACCCCTGGAATTTATCCGCGTTTTGAGCAGCAGAGGCTCGGCAAATTAAGTGTTATTAATTGGGGAAATGATGTTGCAGGGTAGCCCCTACAACATCATTTTTTGATTTCGCAATGTCCTGACGCGCAAATGCGATCGCTTATACACCTTGCGATCGCAGATTTTCTGAATCTCAGTCTTAGAGAGGAGGAGTATTCCTTCAAATTATGCCAAAAGTAACAGATTTCTTCACCATACAATGATTCACTTAAAAATCCTCAATGCCCCCCTATCGCATTGCTTTTTTTGAAAAATTTATGTTTTATTAGAGGGTTGGATTTATTAAATAATCTGGCAGTAAAGGACAATTTTTAATGATAATTACAGCCCCGCTCCCTAGTATTGTCTCCTCTGGCTTACTGCACTGGATAATACAGCCGCAGTTAGCCTTGCACATTCCAGATGGCTTCTTGAGCTTGCCCGTTAGCCTCGTGACATGGGTACTCGCCATCGGACTGATTGCACTCGCCCTCAATCGAGTGCAGGCTGACTACCAGGAACGGGCAGTCCCGCTGATGGGTGTGTGTGGAGCCTTTATTTTTGCCGCCCAAATGATTAATTTCCCGATTCCAGGGGGCACCTCCGGACACCTGCTGGGTGGGACGCTCGCGGGAGTTTTACTTGGCCCGTGGGCGGGATCGCTCGTCATGGTAGCGGTCTTCATCGTCCAGGCAGTCTTGTTTCAAGATGGTGGACTGACTGTACTAGGAGCCAACATCACCAATATGGGACTCATTGGCACCTTTGCGGGTTACTACCTCTACAAAACAATTCGGTTTGCCTTAGGGCGGGATAACTGGCGGGGAATGTTAGTGGGGACGGCAATTGCAGCTTGGGCAAGCGTGTTTATTGCCTCGATTTTGACAGCAGTACAACTAGCTTTGTCCGGAACAGTGCCCTTTGGGGTAGCCGTAGGGGCAATGGCATTTTGGCACGTCCTAATCGGCATTGGAGAATCACTGATTACCGTCGTAGCAGTGAGTTATGTATGGCGATCGCGTCCCGATCTGTTGTTCGATCCACCCCGCCGAGCTGTTTCCACTGCATCTCGTTCGCTGTCACAGCGTTAAGCACTGCGTGCATCTAGTTATATAGGGAAGGGATAAAACGTTTATGAGTAGCAACCTCTCACGGGAACGCAACCGGGCTTTTGTCATCACTGGGTTGGGCGTTGCCCTGCTGATTGCAATTTTTCTGTCTCCATTCGCTAGCTCAGATCCAGACGGATTAGACCGAGTTTCTCAGGATCTAAAGTTTGAGGATAAAGCAGCCGAAGAAGCACCTGCTCAAAAATTACCCTTTTACGCTGTTTTTGAAGAATATGCCCTCAGAGGCGTACCAGAAGGACTCGCCACACCCTTAGCCGGTTTGATTGGAACCTTAACAACATTTGGTTTGGCTTGGGGGATTGGGAAGTTGGTGGTTCGCAATTCCGTTTCATCTTCCTCAGACTATGAAATCCCCTCGTCCTCAGATAATCCAGATGGCCCCCTGGATAGATAAGAACTAAAGCGTAAAGCGAATGCTGCTGCACATTATTGCCGTTCAACTAGATGCCGATAGCGATCGCAAAACTCCCTGGCACTCATTAGCACCCCGGACTCGAATCCTGTGTACGCTACTGCTTGTATTTGCGATCGCCCTGACGCCAAACGGACGCTGGTGGACTTGGGCAATCTATGGGTTAGGCGTGCTAGGCGTCATCCTGCTGAGTCGAGTCACTTGGAGCATCCTGCTGAAGCGAATCGCCGTTGAATTTGCTTTTATTGGCGTTGTACTGCTGGGCACTTTGTTTCGGGACGGCGGCGAGGTGCTGTGGTCTTGGGGAGTGCTACGGATTACCACCGTCGGGCTGATGGTTTTGGGTAGCGTGACGCTCAAGGCGCTGCTCTCTCTGATGATGCTAAATGTGCTGACTTTAACCACTTCGGTTGCAGCGCTGCTGAATGGATTAGTCGCCTTGCGAACCCCACCGCTGTTGGTGGCGATTCTGGCATCCATGTATCGCTACATCAGCGTCCTGATTGGGGAGGTTAACGCCATGCGTCGGGCAGCAGCCTCTCGCAACTTGATGGGCAGCAACCACTGGCAACGCCAAGTCATTGGCAACATGATGGGAACGCTATTTATCCGTACCTATGAGCGGGGGGAACGGGTTTATCAGGCAATGCTATCGCGGGGTTATCAAGGACTACCGCCCGTCGAGAAGGTGCCGTCGGGCGGACGCCGCGACATTGTGGCTTTAACCTTAACCGTAATTTTGGCGCTACTGGGACAAGTTGTTTATTTATTCTAAAAATTTTTAATTTTAAATTTTTGCTATGCACCATAATCCAATATTTATCCAAAATCTTAGCTATATCTACCCCGACGGAACTCATGCACTCAGGGGAATTAATTTATCGATTAAAGCAACGGAACGGGTGGCATTAATTGGAGCCAATGGTTCGGGAAAATCCACTTTGCAGTTACATCTGAATGGAATTCTCTTACCCGAAGAGGGAGAAATCATCATTGGAGAATGGCCTGTCAGAAGGGAGAATTTGCAAAAAATTCGGAATTTTGTGGGACTGGTATTTCAGAATCCAGATAATCAGTTATTTATGCCCACAGTTTGGGAAGATGTTGCCTTTGGCCCAATGAATCAAGGCTTGCGAGACAAGGAACTCACTGCACGAGTGCTTCAGGCGATGGCAGCGGTGGATATCGATCCAGAACGCTATGGACAGAGGAATACAGATAATTTATCTGGAGGCGAAAAGAAGCGGATTGCGATCGCAGGCGTGTTGGCAATGAACCCCCAAGTGTTGGTATTTGACGAACCCTCGGCTCAGCTAGATCCCCGTTCTCGTCGCCAGTTGATCGAGTTGTTAAAAAGCTTGCCGCTGACGCAACTGATTGCCACCCACGACTTAGATTTAGCCTTGGAGTTATGCGATCGCACGGTAGTCTTGAGTCAGGGTCAGGTCGTCTACGATGGTGCAACGGAGCAGGTGATGAGCGATCCTGATTTCTTAGTTCAGCACTCTCTAGAGTCGCCTCTCTGCTACAGTCGCCCTTACTGCCAGCTTGAAGATGCGCCGGTTAAAGAGCGCGTTCTGGTTTGAAATTCAATACTTTTCTGTGAATTACCGATAGTTCCCCACTGCATTCAAACAAGATATTGCTATAGATTTGAAATCTTCCCGCAACTATAGCCAATTCCCCACTAGCACGTAGGGTGCCCAGTAACGGGGATGCTGGTATCGGGGATTCTGCAACAAAGACAGCTGGGCAAACCGGAGTGCTTCCGCTTTCGTCTCCTTGGTATTCGTTAACTCTTGATAAAACTGACTCATCAGAAGGGCGCTACTCTCATCGTCCAGCGACCAGAGAGACGCGAGGGTACTCCGCGCCCCAGCGCGTACCGCAACCCCAGCCAGTCCTAAAGCCGCCCGTTTGTCCCCGGTAGCAGTTTGGCAAGCACTGAGGACGAGTAATTCGATCGCAGTTGGTCGGTTCGTATCTCTAATTCGGAGTAAATTATCCAACTGAGTGACATTAATCCGATTATCCCAAGTCAGAATAAATGTCTCCTCAGCTTTAGAACTGAATTGACCGTGAGTGGCAAGATGTACAACTGGGAAGGAAACCGCATTCATTTCTTTTTGGAAAGCGGTACTAGTAAATTCCTGATTGAGCAGTACCGTAGTGGGCACTACAGATTTAATCTGATTTAATTCCAGCGTCACATTGTTGAGCGCAGCAAACCCTTGGCGAGATTCAGTAATTCCGGCAGTTAAAGCTTTGATTTTTCCCCGTTCTAAAGATTTGGGGCCGAGTAACTGCAACCCTGGAGTTAATGCAACGCCATACTTTTGGACAAGGTATTGTTGACCGTCGTAGAGTGCCGCCATCGGGATATTTCGCAAGGAACCATCTAGGACAAATACCAAAGTTTTAATGTTGCTCGCGAGATCCTGCGATGCAGGTAAAATCAACCAATCATAGACTTGCTTGGATAAAGCTTGAGTTTCTTTCAGCGTGTAAGGTTTGGTCAGTTGCTTTCGCAAGTCTCCGACAATTCTTTCTACTTCACTCTGGTTGATATCAGTTTTGTAGTGGCGTAGCGGTTGTTGAGGTAACTTGAGAATGACTTCTAATCGGTCTGCCAAAATAATCGGATAGATGACTGCGGCGGTCGGATCGTCTTTATCGATGACTTGGTCGATTTGGACTGTTTTGCCTTGCAAACAGGCGGTGCGAAAGAAATTATCGAGTTCAGCAAGTTGCAGCGATTCAATTGTGTTACGGGCTAGTTTGAGATTGTCTTGACTCGGCTTTGAAGTTCCCTCTGTTTGCAATAGCAACTCGACAAGCTGCCGATAGATAGGCTCAACTTCTTCTCGAAAAGAAAACTGAACGTCAGGATTAATGGTAACTAAATCGCTGCGGAGAGATTGGAGAATATTCACCGCTTCCGTGTAAGCAGTGATCGCGTCTTTGGTTTTTCCCTGCGCTTTCAATAAGCGTCCTAATTGCCATTGCCAGCGATAGGAAATATCTGAGACGTTAATTGATTGGGCAAGAAGTAACGCTTGCCGAGTCAAGTCTTGGGCATTCTGCAATTGCTGAGTTTGTTCGTATAGTCCGCCGAGATGTCCCAGCGCATAAGCTTCTGCCCTGATATCTTGGATACTTTTGGCTTGTTGAACTGCATTCGCCAACACCTGACCGATTTCTGTCCAGGAGGAAGTATTTGCAGTGTCAGCTTGTTTGAGCCGCGTCAAACTTTGGGCAAAATTAATCTTGGCATAAACAGCCGTGCGACTGGGGGGTAAACTCGCAATTTCCGCTTGCATTTGGGAACCCAACGCCTTGGCAGCGCTCAATTGCTTCGTTTCCACCAACAAGCTCAATTGATTGAGTTTGGCTTGGTTGCGAGTCATTGGGGAAGGAGCGGTTGATTCAGCTTGTTGATAAAACTTTAAAGCTGCTTCCGTATCCTGTTGCGATCGCGCGGTATTTCCTAAACCCAGGAACGCTGCACTAATCTCTGGGGGAGAGTTGAGTTGCTGGGCGACATCCAAACTTTGCTGCAAAACCTGCCGGGACTTCTCTAAATCACCAACGACGCGGAGGGTGTTACCGAAAGAACTGAGAGCGATCGCTTTCATCGGATTGGGTTGATTCGCCAGCGTCTCCTCTACCTGAGTTAACGCCTTCGCAGCTTGACGATAACGCCCTAAAGATTGCAGCGCTAAGCTTTGGTTAATTAAGCTACCCGTAATTCCCGCCTTGTCGCCTGCTTGCGTATAAATAGCCGCCGCTTGTTCCCAAGTTGTTAAAGCTTGTTCCGCTTGTCCGAGTGCCAATTGCAGCTGTCCTTGGATGTTGAAAGCTTGGGCGAGAACCGGCAAGTGGTCTTTGTTGGGATTTCTCGCTTCTAATAGTTTCAGGCTGTTTGCGATCGCTTCCGTTGCCTCCGTCCACTGTCCGAGTTGTTGGTAAGCTAACGACAGAAAGCTCAACGTAGAAGCTTGATTTAGGATATCTCCTTGCGTTTGAAAAGTGTTTGCCGCTTGTTGCCAAATCCTTACCGCCTCAACAAACTGCCCAGTTTCATAAAATTCTCGTCCCTGTTGTACTTGAGTTGTATTGGTTAGTTCGGTAACGTCTAATGCAATGCTTCTCGAATCGGGGAAACCTAATCCCCTAACCCCCTTCCCTACAAGGGACGGGGGAATCGCTCTTTGTCCCTCTCCTACTAGGAGAGGGGTTGGGGGAGAGGTATCCAACAGCAGCGAATGAGAGTGTACCTTTTGACCCCAGGAAAGCAAAAGGGTCAAAGTTAATCCCAAAAGCCCGTACTTTAGAAAAGATTGTACTGCACGGAAAAGTACAGACCGTTTTCTTGCCATGTTCTTTCCCTCGAAGAGAGATTCACTAAAGGAATTCCCCAGTCCAGGCGGGCGCTGAAGCGTGGTGATTGCCGCCACTGCAATCCTAACCCAACCGATAAAAGTCTATTGGGTTCAGGATCTTCTCTGCCCGAACTGTTCCAGGCGGTGCCAAAATCGACGAACGGAATGATTTGGAGAACGCCCTGCACTTGGGGGACGCGCAGCACTGGGTACTGAAGTTCTGCACTTAGCAAGACGCCGTTATCCGTCAGCAGAGCATCCTGACGATAACCCCGAATGCTTTCTAAGCCGCCTAAACCAAATTGTTCTAAAGGGACTAGCGTTCTATCTGCTAGTTGCACGTTGCCACGCACCAATAGCAACGTTTCTGGGGCGAGGAGGCGTACCCACTGGGCTTGCCCTTGCCATGAATAAAAGCGGCTATCGGGACCAGATTCGTTAAGGGTGGCATCAAAGGCACCAAGTCCGATATTAAATTGCGATCGCAAGGCAATGACTTGGCGAGTCCCGGTTTGCGTCCATTCCTGAAACAATCGTAATGCTGATATCCGGGTGCGTCCCTCGTCATCAGCGCCCGCCGACAGGGGAAACGGAATCTCTAGCAAAGAAGTTTCGCTTTCCCGCCGAGATGCTGTTAAACCGACGGTGAATTGTTGGGTGGGGGTTTGAACAATTGGCTGGCGCAGGGTCAATTCGTAGTAGCGCGAGGCGGCATAAATATCGAGACGGTCGAAGGGTGGCTCAATCACATCGCTGGATGTGGTGCCGTAGCTGACGCTGAACGTGCCATTGTAAGGATTAATTGGCAGTGTGTAGGAAGTATCAAAACTATCGCTGCCATCTGTATTGCTGTAGGCAAGGCTTAAACCATCTCCCAAACCGAATAAATTCGCTTCATTCACTTGCAAGCGACGTCGGAAGCTGCCCACGCTGGGAGAACGACCGTTATCGATGCCGATTTGGGTGCTAAAGGTCTTCGCCTCTGTTATCCGAACCTCCAGCAAACTGAATCCCGGACGGGTTCCAGCGGAGAGTTCCGCAGATAAATTGGCAATCAGCGGATTGAGTTGCAGCAGTTGTAATGCTTCGAGAAGACGCTCTCGATTGAGAGGCTTTGATGTGGCGACAGCCAAACGCGATCGCACGTAGTTGGAATTTAACCGTCGCGTGCCACTAATTTTAATGTCTTCTAAGCCGCCTTCGACAACCTGAATGGTGACGACGCCGTTCTGAATTGTTTGGTTGGCGGGAATCAGGGCACCTGACGTAATATACCCTTGGTTGACGTAAAACTCGGTGACAGCAGTTCGAGCTTGCAGCAGTTCGGCAAAGGAAATTGGTCGATTGGTAAACGGCTTGGTAATTTCCGCTAGCTTTTCGGAACTGAAAGCTGTATTGCCGATGAATTCAAACTTTTCCACCGTAATGTTGCCAGGAACCGTCTCCCCCGGTGTCTCCTCGTCTGGGGAAGGCTGGGTGGGGGACTGGAGTAAGTCTTCTGGCGGCGGTAGTGGGGCAGGCGTTTCTGGGGACGGAAGCGGGGAAGGGGAGGGAGGTGGCGGTTGAATGATGTCTTGTGGCGGAGGGAGTTGAGGTTGAGCCGAGTCAATCGTTTCCGGAAGCGATCGCGCTGCTTGCGCCGTCAAGCAGATACTCAGGATTGCTAAACCCAGCCGAAGATACAATAAGCGATCGCCCCCAGAAAAATTACGGTACATGGCACTTAGCGGTTGTTAGCCCGGAATGAAGAGAGGAGTACGGAACAGCAGCGGTGAGAACGACTTCGCCTCGATCGTTTTTCACCCAACCTTGTGCTTCTACCAACGGCTCTTTTGTCAAGTTTGACTGTATGGCAACATCCTTTTGGGAGTGAGTGGAAGCTGGTGCAACCTGACGCCAATCTGTCCAAACGGCGTTGCTAGTTCGGGTTTCGCTAGGATTATCTGGCAACCCTCCGCTTCCCGTCACGGTGAAAGAACTCGCAACGTTGCTGCCACTCGCCGGACAAGTTTGCGCCACCAATCCAGAAGCATCGACCAATTCTGCTGGTAAAGTCGCTAACCCGCGACTGGGATCGACATCCAGGGTATTAATTTGTACGGTGCCATCGACCCCAAATTCCGAACTCGCAGTGATGTCACTTTGGGAGGTTGGGCGCGATCGCAACTGGCTACCAAAGATACTAGAAGTGGTGATGTTGATACTCCCTCCCCGACCTTGGAAGGCATTGGCGGTAATATCGCTATTTTCAGCTGGGACAGCGACGATGAATTTGGCATTAATGTCCACATTCCCACCATCTCCACCTGCTTTTGCAGTGCCTGCGGTGGTGGAAAGGTTACTATTGCGGCGCAGCAATAATAAGTCTTGCACTCGCAATCGAATATTCCCGCCGTCACCGGATACAGTTTGGGCGTTGAGGGTCGCCCCATTGTCTAGCAGGATAGAGCCAGAGTCAATTTCGAGTTCCCCAGCTTTTCCTAACCCTTGACTGCCCACAGAGATTTGTCCCCGATCCCGAACCGTTAACAACTGAGTTTTAACCGTCAGACTTCCCCCATCTCCGGTCGAAAATGCCGGAAGATTACTGCTATCGGAGGGGGAACCATCTCCGTCTCGGATGACATCGGCAGGGTTGCCGGTTCCAGCAAACAATCTGCTGCGAAGCTTTCCATTTCCTGAAGTCCCAATCAGTTCTACCAACTCAGAGGCATTCACCTCCACATTTCCCCCGAAACCTGCCCCAAAAGTAGCCGCAGAGACTTCTGCCCCATTTCGGATCGTCAATTTCCGAGTGGTAATCGTTAAGTTTCCAGCTTTCCCATTGCCTCTAGAAGTTTGAACCGACAATCCACTGGGACGGCGATCGCTCGGTGCGGTGCCACTCAGTTCCACCCGATCGGTGGCATAGACGTTGATACTTCCTCCCTGCCCCGTTCCGGAACCACTCGCTGATATCCGCGCCCCATCCCGAACTAGCAATTGCCGGGTCGTAATTGTCACGTTTCCCGCATCTCCCCCTGCATCTTTAACATCACTGGCGAGTTTGCTGGGTTTTTGACCATCCGCTGAGGTGCCGATCAGTTCTACCGAATCAGAGACATTGATGTCGATAATCCCTCCTTTCCCCTTGCCGGTGGTTGTTGCAGAGACCTGAGAACCCCCTTGAATGGTTAGCCGCACAGCTTGGATAAAGATTCCTTGCCCATTTCGATTCCCCAACGTATTTGCAGAAACTTTTGACTCATCGCTAAATGTCACCTGTCTGCCGGAAAGCTGGATCGCCCCGCTACCTTGACTGCTGACATCAATCGCTGCTTGATTCGTGAGGGATATATCTGCTTGGACGACGCTATCTAGAAATTTCAAGCGCCAACGATTGCCTTCGACATTCAGCTTTACGGTTCCTGGTTCTGCGACTCCTGCCAACTCGACTCGACCACTCCGCGCTTGTAAAAGCCCGCCCTTCCAACTCACATCACCGCCTAATAACAACAAAGTCTGATTTTCCGAGACTTTCAGGGTGCTAGCAGAACCCACGATTGGTTTAGGCAGTTGTGAAGAGATAAACCCGCTAGGGTCGCCAACCATCGTCAGTAAGCTACTCGATCCCCCTGGATTGGTGGCGCTAAACTGACTACCATCCGCCCATACCAAAGCATCCAGAGTTGTGGCAACAAAAGAGCCTCTGGTGGCACTACCGACATTGAGTTGAGCCTTTGGCCCGAAGTGAATGCCACTGGGATTGATCAAGAAGAAGTTGACCGGCTGATCGGTAAAAATTGAGCCGTTAATCAAGGAGGGAGAACCCCCTGTAACACGGGACAGAATATTTTGGATATTGGCGGCGCTGCTAAAACCCGCTACCTCGCCTGCGTTGAGGCTAAATTTTCCAAAGCTGTGGAACAGATTACTGCCGACGGTTTGACCCGCTGATTGAGGAATAACGTAATTAGGACCCGTTAAGGTTTTTACCAAGCCGAGGCTGCCATCAAGGGTGATATTTTGGGCGATCGCGCGATCGCTCCCAGCGGCGATCGTACCCAGCGCGATCGCGCTTCTTATCCAACAAGGGTGGCAATGCAGCGATCGAAGCACTCTGCGAATTAACACGCTTGGCTAGCATTACCTTGACGGTAAGGTTTCCGTATATTCACGCAATAGCCTAACACAGCCTACCCATTTAGATGCTCACGTTTAACCTTTTTCCATAAAAGTTGAACTAACTTGCTAACACTGAATCATCAAGACGCGATCGCAATTAGCGAGGACACTGGGACGCTAACGCTAAACTCTTAGGGGAAGAAGAAACAGCAGCCATCAGCACGACTTCACCTTGATGATTTCTCCCCCATCCAGTCGCTTCCACGAAAGGTATCGCCGGGGAATGAGTCTGAGATTTAGCAACCGCAGTTGAACGAGGGGAAGCTTTTGCAGCGTGCGAGATCCGATTTGGACGACTTGTTTGAGAAATTCGCCAATCTGTCCAAACGGCGCTGCTGCTTCGGGTTTCGCTAGGATTGTCCGGCAATCCACCGCGCCCAGTCAAGATGAATTCACTTTGTGCAAGCCTCCCACCCGTCGGACAAGTTTGTGCCACCAATCCAGACGCATCGACCAATTCTGCGGGTAAAGTCGCTAACCCGCGACTGGGATCGACATCCAAGGTATTGATATTGACTGCGCCATTTACACCAAATTCCGAACTCGCCGTGATGTCACTTTCTGGCGTCAGGCGGGGGCGAAACTGGGTGCCAAAGATGCCAGAGGTGGTGATATTGATATTCCCTCCCCGACCCTCAAAGGCATTCGCAGTAATGTCACTATTTTCTTCAGGGACGGCAACGATAAATTTGGCATTGATGTCCATATTGCCGCCGTTTCCGCCTGTCTTATCAGTGCCTGCGGTGGTGGAAATGCTACTGCCGTGGCGTAACTGCAATAAATCCTGCACCTGTAGAGTAATATTGCCCCCATTTCCCGATTTGGTTGTCGCGGTAAGGGCGGCTTGGTTGTCTAAAAGAATCGAACCTGCCTCGATTTCTAGATTGCCTGCATTTCCCGTCCTTTGGCTGCTGACATTGACTTGAGCGCCATCTTGGACAATTAACTGCCCCGTCGTAATTTTTAAGTCTCCCGCAGTTCCAGTCCCTGATGTTTGAGTCAGCAAGCTGCTGGCTTGCCCATCTGCCGATATTCCTACCAACTGCACAGACTTCTTGGCGGTGATGGTCAATTTTCCTCCCTGACCCTCCCCTAAAGTTCCCGCCGATACCAACGCTCCATTCTGGACAGTCAACTGTCCCGTTTCAATCGTCAAGTCTCCCGCTGCGGCGCTACCTGCCGTCCCCACCAACAAGCCGCTTCTGAACTGACTATTTTTGGATGTTCCCATGAGTTGCACCGAATCTGCGGTGACGCTCACCGTTCCGCCTTTACCTGTCGCCCCGCCAAAAGTAGAAGCGGAAACTTGTGCCCCGTCCTGGGCAATCAACTGTCCGGTTTTCACGGTCAAGCCTCCAGCAGATCCGGAGCCGCCTTGAGTCACCGCAAATAAACCGCTAGGATTCCCTTTTGCGGAGGTGCCAATCAATTGTACGGACTCTTGTGCGGTGACACTCAATTTTCCGCCCTGACCTGCATCAACCGTAGAAACTGAGACCTGCGCCCCATCTTTGAGAGTCAGCTGACCTGTTTTCAGCGTCAAGTTTCCGGCGGCTCCCGCACCTTCAGTTTGAGTAAACAAGCCGCTAACATCTACCCCATCCGCTGAAGTGCCAATCAATTCCACAAACTTTGCCGCAGATACGGTTAATGTTCCCCCCTGACCCGTGCTGAAAGTAACACTTCCTATCTGTGCCCCATCTTTGACAATCAACTGTCCCGTTTCAATTGTTACGTCTCCAGCCGCTCCATCTCCGATAGTCTGCGTTAACAAGCGGCTTCCTGCTAACACTTCGAGGGACTCCTGTGCAGTTACGGTAATCGTCCCCCCTGGTTCTGACCCGATGGTATTCGCCTCAATTTTTGAGCTATCGGTGAGCGTAATCCGCTTGCCTGAAAGCTGGATAGCACCGCTACCCTCACCACTGGTATCAATGAGCGCTTTTTTTGTTAGGGAAATATTTGCGAGTTGCACCCCTGCCGGAAAATTCAAATGCAGATTGTTACCATCAACATTTAGCCCTACAGTTGCTGCTTGCGCCACTCCTCCCAACTCGACGCTACCGCCGGGAGCTTTTAACTGCCCTGCTTGCAACTCTATATCCCCACCCACTAACAACAAACTCCGACCATCAGGAACTTGTAAACCTATCTCAGAAGATTGAATGACAATCGGCTGAGGGGCAATTTGATTAAATAAAAAAGCCGAAGGATTGACCGTTAGAACTGGGGGAACATTCGGCGCAGAAGCACTGAAAAAACCCTGAGTGTCAAACGCAATTGCATTCGCTGTCGTCGCTACAAACGAACCACCGATATCCAGAGAAGCCTTTGAGCCAAAGAGAATCCCATTGGGGTTAATTAAAAATAGATTGGCATCGCCAATTACCCCCAGCGTTCCCAGAATCTCGGAACGACTTCCTCCTGTCACCCGACTCAGTATGTTTTTAATCGCTGGAGGAGGAAGAAAATAGGCGGCTCCAATTTCTCCAATATCGAATTGTTTAAAACTATGAAACAAGTTGGAATCCCGTGTTGCACCGCTAAAGATAAATTCAACCGGAATGCCAGGAGCAACAGGTACCACTACAGAACTTTCCGTTCCTAAGGTTTCATCGGGTACGATTTGGGCACATACGCGACTGACTTTGAAAAGCGCCCCTACTATCGCCAACGAGCATACCAGCCCCAACTGCAAAGTCTGCTGGAGCCAGCTTTTAGGGTTCACGGCATTTGTCTCCATTCCGGTAAGTGAAAAACTGAGTAAGGTATTTCACTGCAACAAAGCTTATAAGATGTCTAGAAAGTTTTCGCTCTTTCCTAACCCGGCTTAAAAAGGGAAATTGAGCGTTTAAATACTCCCAGATTGACCCGAAATTTCAATGCTACCTATTCGGTGAAGCTCAAGTTCAAACTTGACTCGAATAAAGTTGCAAAATTTACGCGATCGCTCACCAAACTACTAGGGTCAATTTTTAGAGTTTGGCTGACTAAGTTGCTATTTGCTAAAGCGAACCCAACCAGAGGTCGCTCGTTAAGCATTGCGCCTACGATATGTTTGAAATGGGCAGGAACGTTAGGAGTCGGAGTAGCGGGCACATAACTTTTGATGGCATCCTGAGCTACATTGAAGTCTTTAATGATGTCAAAACCATCAGCACTTTGGACATAATAGCCAACTCCCGGCTGTATGCCCCAGCTAATAACGTTGGTAAATATAAAAATATCACTGCCAGCATCGCCCGTGAGAGTGTCAAAGCCAGCACCTCCAACTAAGGTATCATCGCCAGCGCCACCGATGAGATCGTCAATGCCATCGCCGCCATAGAGGTCATCCTTTCCTTCAAAACCAGTAATGGTGTCATTTTCTACACTCCCCTTTAAATTCGGGTCATTTCCAGAAGTGCCGTTGATAATTGCCATGTTAATTCCTCTTTATTAATATTTTTGTTGGTAGTTTAGTGTAAAAAAAATACAATGATAAACGCCCGCTTTTGTACAAATTCACTCAGTTAAAAACTCTATCATTGTGCGGCTAAATGCGAGATTAGTTGTATAGCAATTCAAGGGTTGGAGGCATTGAGTGACAATTTGCCATTGGAATTAGACTAAGGGCATAGAACTGATTGAAACTAATCTCTTGAGCGACAAGTTTTAAACTTTTATTTTATAAGTCTAACTGTTTTTAGGACTTGTTACCAGGCGCTTGTTTTGGCAAAACATATTTGTGATAGCTCGTTTAAGTGTCACCTAATTGAGTGACACTTAACTGAGATAATTCAATCTTATCTGGCATATTTATCTGAGCGCTAGAACAGTGATAGCTAAGCGTTTTTACTAGGTCATGTCTAGCGCTCAAATTTCGGAAAATTAAAACAGCAACGATTGTGTGAAAATCGCGTTGAATCCCGACTCAAATTGATTTACATAACTTATGCGATCGATCAAAAAACCACTAACGTCAAGCGTTGGAAATGTGCTGACAAAGCCGCTATTTGTCAGCGCGCCAAGAACATCCCCTGGAGGTATGATGGGTGGGCCTGTAACGTGTTTAAAATGGGGAGGAATACCAGGCTCAGAAACAAATGCTTTGATAGCATCCTGATCTGGATTAAAGTCTGTAATGGTGTCAAAACCATCCGCACTCTGAACATGGACAACGCCGCCCGACGGTGGAGTGTGGTTAATATAGCCTTTAAATACAAAGATATCAGCGCCAGGACCGCCTGTGAGAGTGTCAAAGCCAGCACCTCCAACTAAGGTATCCTTGCCTTCTCCACCGTTGAGGGTATCTATGCCATTGCCGCCATAGAGGTTATCGTTTCCGGCAAAACCATTGATGGTGTCATTTTCTGTGCCTCCCGTCAAATTAGGGTCGTTTCCCAAAGTGCCATTGATAAGTGCCATATTAATTAGTCCTTGAAAAAATTAGTGGTTTGGCTCTGATTTTAGTGTTGAAATATACAACACTGAAGTTTCCTACCTTTTTAGGAACACATTTATCTACAAACCGAATTTTTAGCTTCCGGATTCTTTAGTATTTTTTGAACAAAAGTGAAATTTAGTTATGTAAGCAGGGCTGAAGCTAACAGCATCGATTGATAGGAATCTTGTTTTAATGGTGAGCTAGCCCTTCAGATACCCGGCTTCTCTCTTGAAGTCGGGTATCTCGCCTTCACGAATCATTGAGGAGTGCGATCGCTTCGATGTCAAATCCGGTGAATTACCGCATAATCCGCGATCGCCTGCCAAAGCCTTGAGGCCACATTAGACTTGTTTGTTTACTGTTGTTGAGCGGTGCAGCAATCAATTACAGGTTCTTGAGCGATCGCTTCCAAGCCACCAGAGTTTAATAAAGTTACCCAATCATTCGTGAGGGCAGCATCGTTGGGATTCGCACTCCGGAGTTCAGCAAGAGCAGTGAGGGCATCATGCCAGATTCCTTGTTTGGCATAAAGAACCACACGTTCCCGTGGGGTTGCTTTCTGTAACTGACTCATCAAAGTGGCAGAAGGTGCAATCCGCTGAACTGACCCTTCAACCAAGGGCGGAGCATCCGGATCGCAATTAATCATAAAAAACCAACGGTACATCTTGCCCACTTTTAGCGGCGCTACTGTAGCCGGAAGACGCACTTTGACTACACCAGGCTGCTTTTGGGATGCGATGAACTTGGTTTGATAGACATTGTTACCTTGGTCATCCTGTAGGATGAATTCCACAGGCAGGTCGGGTGTGAGCGCATAAGGAATGTAATACCAAAAGGTAGGAGCCTCAGAAGCCGTTAATGCCCATACGGACTCAAAGGTTTTTAAGGGTGAGTTCCCAGATTCTCCTTCATTCAAACTTGTCTGAGTCGCAGGCACCAAGGCAGTCAGAGGCTCCTCGCCGATCGCGGCTGGACACGTACCACGGCTAGCCCCTCCTCGCTGTCGTCCAGCGGGGGCGCTGCGGTCTGCTGGCGGTGGTGGCGCGTTGAACAGCAGGGTGCCGGGGCTACGGCTAGCGCCTCCTTGCCGTCGTCCAGTGGGGGCGCTACGGTCTGCTGGTGGTGGTGGCGCGTTGGACTGTACGGTTAAGACTTCTGCGAAAGCAGGTTTTACGGGGATTTGCGTCAAACTGCCGATAAAAGCAACTAGGAAGAGGGTAGGCCATTTGGCACCGCTTGTATTAGGAGACCTCTCCCCCAACCCCTCTCCTGCAAGGCGAGGGGAGTTCGGCTCCCCGTTCCCTGGTAGGAAAGGCTCATGGGGGCTTAGGTTTTTCAGGTGCAAGATATAAGGTTTGGCACGCTGCGCGATCGCTCTGGCAAGGATTATCTGTTTAAAAGGGAACTTCATATAGCTAGTCGAAGGAATTTTAAGGTGAGTGACTATCGTCTAGCTCGAAAGGTTGCATACACGGCTACGCTGGTGCTGCTCGCTACCAAGGCTAGCGCTGGTGGAACCAAAGGCACCCAACAACCGCTTTGTATTAACAGTGCCAAGCATAAACCATACAACAAGATTTGTGCGGCGGCGATCGCTATCCCTAAGTGGACCGGGGACTTCAGATAGCAGACGAACAACCCTCCCAGTAAAGACCAGCCCCAAATCCAAAAAACTTCGCCCCACTGAGGCCACACCCATAATAGCGATCGCCCATCTTTCACTGCACTAATCATTTGACTCACCATTTGCGCTTGCACAAATACTCCCGGCATTTGCTTTTCAGCCCACTGACCTTGACTGTAGGGTGTGAGCCAATAGTCATGAAAACTGTTAGCACTCGTGCCGATCAAAACAATGCGATCCTTGATGGAATTGGGATCGATCTGACCGTTGAGAACTTCTCTGAGGGTCACTCGATCCGCAATATTTTCCGGGGAGCGGTGGGAGCGATAATTCAGCAGCACTTGATGACCCCAGGCATCGGTTCCTTGGTAGCCACCTGTAAAACTCTCCAAAGGCTTAAAAACCACCTTACCCAGTTGCAAGAACCCCTCTGAATTAATTGTCGGTACAATGCCTTCTGCCGCTAAATAACGGAATGCTAATTGGGCGCTGAAGGCGTAGTAAGCCGTACAGGGAGAGGCAGGGTCTGGTTTCAGCGATAACAGATGGCGACGAACCACTCCATCGGAATCGACCATGAAATCACTAAACCCTAAACGTTCTGTTGGGATTTCTGGCGGTGCTGGAATCCCCGGTTCACCCGCCTGGGGATCGCTGACTTTGCAAATACCAATTAAGCGATCGCTTTGGCGTAACCGATTGGCTAAATCTTTCTGACTGGGTAATGCTGGAAAATCTCGATAAATATCTAAGCCAATCGCTCGCGGTTTATACTGCTCTAGTTTCTGCAACAGTTGATTGAGTGCCGGATCTGACAACGACCCACGCCTCTGTTCTGGATTCTGAGCTTGAACATCTGCTTCAGTAATGGTAATCACCAAAAGGCGCGGATCTGGCTTTTCATCGGGTCGCCTGGTCAGTATTTGGTCAAAAGCTTTTAGTTCTAATGATTGCAGCATTCCCTGATGCCGTACCCCCGCAATCAATGATGCGATCGCTACGCTGGCAAGCAACGCTACCCGCAGTCGTCCCCGCCAGGTTTGAGCTTGAGTCTGGGAGGTTCGGGAGGGGGATGGTAGTGGGGAATCGAGAATCGGGAATTCTTCTTTCCTTTTTCCAACAATTCCTTGCCAAGTCGGTGGCAACACGGCCGGATTTTGGCAAACGATTGGCAACCAAGTCGCGCAAGGAAATTTAGCTTCTAGTCCTTGCAATCTTTCCCGTGCTTCCCGTACTGCTAAATAAAAAGACTCACCACGAGCAAAGGCTTCGAGAAAAGACTTCAAAAATTCTTGTGCAACCTTATCCGGTACGGGTTCCCGCATCACAATAATTTGCGGAATATGTAAAGAAGCCAAATCTTTTGCCAAACCTAACCCATCGCAAGAGTTAAAAATCGCGATTTTTAACCCGCGTTCAACCGCTTTTTTTAATCCATATTTAAGTTCTTCTATTGATAAGCTTTCTGTTTGATTAATATAAATTTGTCCCGTCCCGCCATTCTTCTGGCTATAACTATGACCCGCAAAAAATAAAATATCCCAGCCTTGTTTCCAAAGCTGTTCGGTTAATTCTTCCCGTTGTGGTTCTACCAGAAATCTGATTTCTGCGTTGGGTAATTGCTCTAATAAAATCCGATCGGCTTGGGTATTAATTCCCGTACTATTCCCCAAAATTGCTAAAATTCTCACCTTCTCGATAGGCGATGAGAGTTGTTCTACACGTTCGTAGACTGGAGCGCTTAAAGCAATTTCGGCTTTTGGGTAGCGATCGCATAATTCCCAAAGATGCCAAGGTAATTTCCGTAGCTGAACGTCTTCAGTTTGAATAATGAACCGAATTTCATCGGCAGGAACTAATTGTTCTAAGAGTTTTTCTCGAATTGCCCGAAACGGCTCCGAATTCAGCCAGACATTTAAGCGATCGCGCAATACATTGGCTGCCAAACTACAGTCATCAATCTTGGCAACATTAGTCGGTTGACTAATTTTTGCTTCTAGTCTGTAGGGCACTCCCAAACGACGATAAGCCGTTGTCCAGATGGTGTAGTGTTGGGGAATTTCTGGAGCGGGAGGTAACATTCCAACGCTTTCTATCGAAGGGCGTTCACCATCGTTCCCAATTTGTAATGAGACTGGGAAACCTTCTTCAAAAGAACCACTCCATAGTTTTATAACAACTAATTTAACCATTTTGACGGTAGGACGATTAGTTTTCAGCAATTAAATGTAAGGGTTGTTTCCAGATAACTGGAAAAATTGCTCTTGGATTACAAGAGGTGTCTCAAGTTTACAAATAATCGCTAAATAACAAAGTCTTCTTGAATGCTGGCATTCCCCAAAGCGACTCTAACGCTAAACTGTTCTCCAGAATTGCCACTAAACTCTAATTGAATGTAATCATCTGCATCTCTTGACTCGGCTTCTAGAAAAGTAGAGCCAGATTCATCGAGGACAATCAATTGGAGAGAAGGGGGTAGATAAGCTTGATTACCCCTAGGATGCACCTGAAGAAGAATATTCGTTTTCTCCTCAGATTCTGGATTGATTTCAACAACTAAAGCGACAGAAAGGTCGGCAATCTCTACCCCTAAGTCTATCAATTTTGCTTTGCGAACGGCAGCTTCTGGCTGTTCCAAACTGGGAGCAAGTACATCGCCTCTAAAACTAAAGGCTAGATTTGATTCAGGCGGAGTTAGCAAGGTTTCAACGGTTTGCCAACCGGCTTCAAAAACATTGTTGAACCACTGGCTCAAGTTGGCTTGGGTTCTGCGGAAAGCAGGGGTGAGGGACGATGCAGCAGCTGTAATCGGATGCATTAATTCCTGCAAGCGATCGAGTAAATCTTCAGGCGATCGCAATTGACCGATCGACAACTCTGAGGTAGTGACGCTGGGGGTAAATCCCAACACACTTGCCTCTCGCATCGATTCATCGATTTGAACCATCACATAGCCAATTCGATCTGACCAAACTTCGGGGGGAATGTGGCAGATTTGTTCGGTGCTTCTCAACGGACGACATTCTAAGCGACCGAGTCCCCGCACTTCCAGGTCAGCTACATCAGAACATAAGCGTACGATGGGATTCCAGCTATCACTGGCTGCAAGATTGGTGGGAATCCCCATCATCTGCAAGTAATCATTGACCACACAGACAGATAGGGTATTCAACAGAACTTGCTCTGCTTTGTGCGGCGTCGGCTGCTGAGTGGCAAACTGCTGTGCTATTGTGCGTGCGGCTTGGGTAATCGGTAACGGTAGGGCAAAATCTTCTAGTTCGTGGGGGTTAAAAGTCATGGTTGGGAGGCTCCGTTCTTTATTTATAGATATCCCTCCGATTCACCAAATTTACGCAAGCGAGGGATACATTGGCGCTGATAAAAACTGCTCAATGTGGAAATGGGGAGGTTAAATTCCGCTGAAAGCTCTTTCCAACCAGCTTCTGGGGGTAAGCGTCGCAAGATTAACGCTTGAGCATTCACTTCGGGACGACCGGCAATGTGCGTGCGGCGCAACTCACCTTGAGAATCGGCTTCCACCCACTTTATGATGTCGTCCAACAAGGGGGGAACATCCGGAGTGGCTTCCAGACTATCCACCGGGTCAGTCGTTTCACCGATATCGCCCGACTTTGACCTTTTGGCTTGACCTGTAACGGTTCTCGATTCTTGTTTTTTACCGTCAATATAGAAATCTTGAAGCCGCCGTTTCAGGTAGGTATTCAGCCAGGTGATGACACTGCTGCGATTCGGGTCATAAGCTTCGCCGGTATTCCCTTCACAGATGTTTTGACAGAAATACACCCAGGTCTGTTGCAGTGCATCTTCATAGTAAGGCGTATATTCTTTCCAAAGCTTGTGTGCGATTAAGCGGATCACCCTAGTTAAGTTTTTCTGGCGCTGGGCACTTCCATGCGGGTGCATACAGGCTTCTTTCACCAGATAGCGAAGCTTTGACTCTAGTCCATCCATAATTTGCGATCGCCCCTTCGGTTGATACAGCGCCAATTTTGTCTGGAAGCGTATCTATTTAAGATAACTTTCCCCTTGATGTCTACTCCATACAGTTAGAGATTACGGATTCTCGATGGCTGATGAGTGAGGATTCCGGCAGGTGGCAAGGAAGAACTAGGCGCGTAATTATGCGTTCTTCAAGGATAGCGATCGCTCTGGTTGAAAGTAAATAGCCCAACTGTCGCACGATTCAGTGACACTCATTTGAGCGATCCAAGATATGTTTCAACGTCAAAAGCAATTGTTAACGCCGCTTTGAACAACATTTATCTACAGTGCCAAAGCTGAAAAGCCTATGTAGGAAGGGTTTTCATTTCCTCTCTCCCCACTGAGCTGAGGCACAACCACCCATATTTGCCAATTTTATGTAAACGTTTGTAACGACCTGCATAATTGGCTCTACTCAGGCTGACAAGTGCATAGAGGTCAACGAAATGCAACGGGGAGATTAACAACCCAACTTCTGGTTTCCCACGCATCATCACCAGCCTCCAGTCAACAGAGCAACGAGCGATGTCCGAAAGCTCTCTAGAAGTGCAACGGCGAACAATAACACTTCTTGAACATACAAACCTTTCGGACATCCGCCGCCACCAATCAACCGATTCAAGCGATTGATTGATTCCAACACACCAAACAACACCAATTCTCATCCTTACTAAAGAGCAAAGATTATGGCGATTATCAACGGCACCATTTACAACGACACACTCAACGGCACCGCTTACAATGATTCCATTTACGCCAAAGACGGGAACGATACAGTTTATGGCGGAAGTGGCAATGACTACATTGATGGCTGGTATGGCAACGACAACCTCTATGGTCAAGATGGCAATGACACCATCCTCGGTTACTACGGCGATGACTACATCAATGGCGGCTACGGCAACGACAGTCTCTATGGCGAAGTAGGCAACGACCACATGGATGGCTGGTATGGGGATGACTACCTATCCGGTGGTGCAGGCAACGACACGATGCTGGGCTACTATGGCAACGACAGCCTGTATGGCGGCACTGGCAGTGACAAACTCTATGGCGAAGCCGGTAAGGACTACCTGAATGGTTATGGCGGCACGGTTGGTGAATACGATACCTTGAGTGGTGGCAGCGAAGGTGACACCTTCGTTCTGGGTACCGCTAGTAGTGTCTCTTACCTGGGTGGTGGCTACGCAACCATCACTGACTTCAAGTGGAATGAGGGCGACAAGATTCAGGTCAAGGGCAGCTACACTGACTACACCCTGAGTAAGAGCTATGACTTCGGAGGCACCACGGCGCTGGATACAGCAATCTATAAGGGCAATGACTTGATTGCGGTGGTTCAGGATACGACCAATGTTTACGCTTCTGCTGACTTTGTCAGCGTCTAGGTTGACACATCGGGATAACTTGACTCGATAACTTCACCTCCCCTCAGAGACATGAATCTCTGGGGGGCTTTTTTCTTTTCTGTTTACGCGATCGCTACCCTTACTTGAACTGTATGGTTGCACAATTTCATGTAAACGTTTGTAACAACTTGCATAACTAGCGCTACTCAGGCTGACAAGTGCATAGAGGTCAACAAAATGCACCAGGGAAAAAACAAAGTAAATTCTGGTTTTCCCAGCAGCATCAACCGCCTCCAGTCGATAGAGCAACCAGCGAGATTCAAAAGCTCTCTAGAAGTGCAACGGCGAACAATAACATTTCCTGAGAATACAAACCTTTTGGACATCACTGACCACCAATCAACCGATTCAAGCGATTGATTGATTCCAACACCCCGACCAACACCAATCCTAAGCAATCCTAAAGAGCAAAGATTATGGCGATTATTAACGGCACCGCTTACAACGACAACAACACCTACAACGGCCCCGGCTATCCTTTCAACTATCACGGTCAGATCATCGGCACTGCCTACGACGATTCTATCTATGCTGGAGCCGGTGACGATATTGTGAAAGCTGGCGCAGGCAATGACTACGTAGATGGTTGGACTGGCAACGACAGCCTCTATGGTGAAGATGGTAATGACACTATCCTCGGCTATGACGGCGATGACTACATCAATGGCGGCTACGGCAACGACAGCCTCTATGGTGAAGCAGGCAACGACCACATGGATGGCTGGTATGGGGATGACTACCTATCCGGTGGTGCGGGCAACGACACGATGCTGGGCTACTATGGCAACGACAGCCTGTATGGCGGCACTGGCAGTGACAAACTCTATGGCGAAGCCGGTAAGGATTCCCTGAATGGTTATGGCGGCACGGTTGGTGAATACGATACCTTGAGTGGTGGCAGCGAGGGTGACACCTTCGTGCTAGGTACCGCTTACGGTGGCGTCTCTTACCTGGGTGGTGGCTACGCAACCATCACTGACTTCAAGTGGAATGAGGGCGACAAGATTCAGGTCAAGGGCAGCTACACTGACTACACCCTGAGTAAGAGCTATGACTTCGGAGGCACCACGGCGCTGGATACGGCAATCTATAAGGGCAATGACTTGATTGCGGTGGTTCAGGATACGACCAATGTTTACGCTTCTGCTGACTTTGTCAGCGTTTAGGTTGACACATCGGGATAACTTGACTCGATAACTTCACCTCCCCTCAGAGACATGATTCTCTGAGGGGCTTTTTTTTCTGCTGAGGCAATGACTACCCCTAACTGAACAATATGAAAGGGACATCAAATGACCCTAAAGAGGGCGGGATTGCACAGGTAAAGTGCCCAAATATATTGCTGTACCTGCCGATTAGCAGAATAATTGTAAACGTTTGTAAAGCTTTGCAAAACTACTGCACTTGTATCTGACAAGTCTATAGCGGTTCCTTTAGAACCCAATCTCATTGAGACCGCAACCAGGGTACAAACCTCGATCGTCCCGGAAGGTATAAACCAATGAAGGCGCAGTGGAAAAGAGTATTCGTTAAAACAACTGTTTGGCTAGTTACTGAGATTATTCTGAACCTCTTGGGACTCGATAACCTAGCTGATTACAACGAATTTATTCTTGAGCAAAAGAAAATGATGGCAATGAACCATTTATTTGCGCCAACTCTCACTAATAAACTTTGCCTCTATTGGCTTGATTGTGACTCTGCGTTCCAGATGCCACTGGGCTTAGCACCTAAATTCTAAGGAACCTAAAGACAATAGAAGTTAAGAATATTAGGCAATTCTACATTTTGAGAATAAATTTTGGGTTAACGAGTGCCATTGATTTATAGAAATTATACTACCAATCTAAAGGTAGAGCAGTTGGTCAATTGCAGGCAAAATTCAGTTGTAAAAATAAGCTAAGAAGGTATCAACAGCTAAAATAAATGCTTTATATTATTAGTAATTAGGGTAGATTAATTTTAAAGGATTTTGAGCTGTTCTGCTTTCGCTTTCTAATGCTTTGCATCGTCTAAGGGCTGGCGCGTCCTTGACGGTTCGTTAAAAAATATCGGACCAATCAAATCGGGTTGCTATAGGAAGGAATTGGTAATTTCCCGCGATTGACTGCACTTTACTCAATGTTTTGTTTTTTTGGAGACAGGGTAGCTTTGGCTTGATGCCTAAATTTTAGTTTTACGAGAGAGTAGCCGTTCCTCTAATTTATCCATGTTAAGGAAAGGCTGAAATGATGGCACGAATAAACCCGTTTTATTAAGGTTTCCTCAAGCTGCTACGATAAAAATCACTTCCCTGAGTTTTTGAGGCGATCGCGTTTCTTTTCTTTACAGCAATCTTCAAAATTTTTTGCTTTCGGCAAACATCTGCTCTGAATCAAAACTTACTTTCATATCTACCTGTTCTGGAGGGATGAAGTTATGGAATTTGAAGATGCGATCGTTGACGAGCAAGAAGGGACAGGGATTCCTATATTTCTAGCTACCGAAGGCAGCGGTGACTACGATCTTCCAGGAGGACAAGGTAACTTCAACGAGTGGGAACAGAACTTTGACGAACCCTGGTTTGCTAAGGCTGATGTCAAGTTTGTGGACGGGCAAGCGTCTATCCCCCTGCAAATTTTTAACGATAATGTCGTTGATGGAAATGACACTCTAGTATGGACCATTAAGGACTCAGCTCCTTTTGGGTTTACGCAGGAGACCTATACATTCAAGGAAAACGATGCCAACAATCCGAACAACGGCGTTGTTCCAATTCAGTTAAGCCTCAACTCGAATATTAAAACTGCCGTGATTACCATCGAAGATGCTAACAGTATTGTTACTCCCATCTTCGGTAATGCCGCCAACAACTCTCTATATGGCGATCAGGGGGATGACGTTGTTTATGCGAAAGCCGGGAAAGACTACGTCAATGGCTGGAACGGCAACGATAGCTTTTACGGTGAAGCCGGGAAGGACACGCTACTGGGTGGTTTTGGCAACGACTATCTGAATGGGGGCTACGGTAAAGACAAGCTGTACGGCGAAGCGGGAAATGATATTTTAGATGGTTTAAATGGGAATGACAGCCTTTATGGGGATGCTGGCGATGACCTTCTGATGGGCTGGTCTGGTAACGATTGGCTATCTGGCGGCGACGGGAATGATGTCCTCAAGGGTCAGGTTGGCAAGGACACTCTCGGCGGCGGTTTTGGCAATGACAGGCTGACGGGTGGTGAGGGGGCGGATAAATTTGTCTTTAATTCTCCGGGGGAGGGAATTGATAACATCCTGGACTTCAATTCCCTAGAGGGGGATAAGATTCAGATTTCTGCTAGTGGTTTCGGCATTGGGAAAGGTCAATCCGATAAGTTCAGCTACGACAGCAGCACAGGTGCTTTGTTCTTTGAGCAGACACAGTTGGCGTCTGTGCAAATCGATTCGGGTTTTGTCCTTACCTCAGACATGATTATTGTTTAAAGATCGTGCGTGCAAAATGGCACGCTATTCTGGGAAGCGATCGCCTTTTTCATCCTGACAGACGTCTGGATACGTTTTTACTCAGGTAAATGGTTGAATCCGACCCAGTTACGGGGTTTGTGTATGAAACTGCGTTCTCTGTCATTTTGGCTTTTTGGCAGTCTTTCCGGGTTCTGTCTGATGACAACCAGCCCCATGCAGGCGCAAATTGTCGAGGATTCAACCCTACCCCAGCCTTCCATCGTTACTCAAAGTGGGAACACCAGAATAATTACCGGAGGTACGCAAGCTACCTCCAACTTGTTCCACAGCTTTGAGGAATTTTCGATTCCGACTAACGGCAGTGCTTACTTTAACAATGCTGCCAATATTCAAAACATCATCAGCCGCGTCACGGGTTCCTCAGAGTCTAAGATTGACGGCTTGATTCGAGCCAACGGAACCGCCAATCTATTTCTAATCAACCCCAACGGGATTACTTTTGGCTCGAATGCGGCGCTGAAGATTGGCGGATCTTTTTTGGCGAGTACGGCGACTAGCCTCAACTTAGCTGATGGAACTTCGTTCAGCGCCACGAATCCCCAAACGACACCGCTGCTGACAGTCAGCGTCCCAATTGGTTTGCAATTTGGAAAACCAGCCGCCAGCATTCAAGTGCAGGGGGCGAAACTGCAAGTGCCGTCTGGGAAAACCTTGGGGCTAGTGGGTGGTAACTTGACGCTCGTGGGAGGAAGATTACAGGCGGCGGGGGGACGGATTGAATTAGGCAGCGTGGCTGGAGCATTCACACCCGCTTCCCCCGTCCAAGTTAACCTCACCCCAACTGCCCAAGGCTATGCGCTGGGGTATCCGAATATCCAGAACTTCCAAGACATCCAGTTTCAGCAAACGACGGTAACGACCAGCGGCAATGGGGGAGGCGATATCCACGCCCAAGGTAGGCGGATCGCGCTTACAGAGGGTTCTCAGATGCTGGCGAATACCTTGGGTTCAGCACCCGGAGGGACTTTAGCGGTCACTGGCTCGGAGTTGGTGGAAATTAGTGGCAGTTCGCCTAGTGGCGATCGCAGTGGTTTATTTGCCAGGGTTAATTCAAAAACAGCCACCGGATCTGGGGGAAATCTGACCGTTGAAACCGGAAAATTCATTGTCCGGGATGGGGCGCAAGTCTCCACTTCTACTTTCGGTCAAGGGCAGGGCGGGAATTTAACGGTGCGGGCGACCGATTCGGTAGAAGTCAGTGGCAGATCGAGCGATCGCGAAATTGGGAGTGGATTGCGGGCTACAGTCCAAGGGGGAGCGACAGGGGATGGGGGAAATCTAACCGTTGAAACTGGACAATTGATTGTCCGAGATGGAGCCGAAGTAACAACTTCTACTTTTGGGCAAGGGAAAGCCGGAGATTTGACCGTAAAAGCGACCCAAGTGCAAGCGATGGGTTATGGTTTCGACGAAAACAATACGCTCAGGCAAAGCAGTTTGCGTGCCCAAGTAGAACAAAACGCCACCGGAACTGGAGGAAATTTAACTATAGAGAGCGATCGCTTGAGCGTTCAAAATGGGGCACAAGTTGCAGTGACGACGCTTAGCAAGTTTAGCCAAGCCAAGGCAGGCACTTTGACCGTTCGAGCTTCAGACGTTGAACTGGCGGGGGTTGCGGTTTCCGCAGACGGTCAATTGCTGACAAATCAGCTCGGTTTGCCTTTTCCGAGCGGCTTATTTTCCGGCAGCGGTATCGGTTCCCAGGCAGATGGAGGAGCCTTAAGCGTTGAGACTGAACGATTGCTCGTCCGCGATGGAGCCGTCATCCAGACTTCTACTTTAGGTGCAGGGGATGCAGGAAATTTAACCGTTCAAGCTTCCGAGTTTGTGGAATTAGCGGGTACTGCTAAAGGCAGTCAGTTTCCCAGTAGCCTGCTCGCTGTTTCTGGCGGAATTCCTGGATTTCCAGGGGTTTTTGACGCCACAGGTCGCGGGGGAAGTCTGAGGGTTAATACTGGAAAGTTGACGATCCGGGATGGGGCAGCTGTAGCCGCAAGTAGTTTTAATCCAGCGAACGATGCCAAAGGTGCTGGCAACCTTGAGCTGACTGCTCAAAGCCTGAGTTTAGATAACCAGGCAACGATTACGGCGGCAACTGCATCCGGCAATGGGGGAAATATGGTGCTAGTGCAGGATTTGTTGCTGCTGCGCCACAACAGTAAAATCTCAAGTACCGCAGGCATTGCAGGTGCGGGTGGCAATGGCGGCAACATCACGATTAATAGCTCATTCATCGTCGCCGTCCCTGGGGAAAATAGCGACATTACTGCCAATGCTTTTACTGGCAATGGGGGGAGTATCCAAATTACGACTCAAGGCATCTTTGGAATTCAGTTTCGGGAAGACGAAACTCTCTTGAGCGACATCACCGCCAGTTCTGAGTTTGGCGTGGACGGTGTGGTGGAAATCAATACGCCGGATGTTGACCCCAGTCGCGGTGTAGTCGCTTTACCGACCGACTTAGTGGATGCCTCTGGACTGATTGCATCCAGTTGTGGAGCCACGGTCGGGCAACAAAAAAGTGAATTGGTCGTTACCGGACGCGGTGGAATTCCACCCAATCCCGGCGAAACCCTCAGCAGCCACCTCGTTTGGAGTGATTTGCGCCTGATAACTCAGCAAGCCGGAAATCTTCCGAATCCTGCGGTTGTTCCCAGCCGTCCGGCTACCGGGGAGAGTTCCAGGCAGTTGATGGAAGCCCAAGGATGGGTGAGGAATAACTTTGGCGAGGTCATTCTCACCGCGCGATCGCCCACAGGGGTGCCTCACGCCACTTCCTGCGCTGGCTCCTAGAGAGGCGTACAAGTAAAGTTTTGTAACATATTGCATAATTCCTGATTTTTCGGCTGATACATCCTTAGAGATTTGCAGATTTTGTCAGAGCAATCGCGCTCAAAATATCAGTCGCAAACCAGAAATTCAAAGGGACTCAGGTATGACTACAGCTTTACAAATCGGTAATCGCACCCTCACAGCTGAGGAAATCATTCCCCTACTGGCTAGCTACCAAATGTTTCCTCAATTGCTGCGTGAGAGCATTATTGATAGCGCGATCGCTTCTTTTAACTGTACGCCTGAAGAAATTGCTCATGCCTGCGGGAATTTCTACCAGCAAAATCAACTGACTTCTGAAGCCGAACAGCAAGCTTGGCTAGAGCGCTACAGGATGAGCCAAGAGCATTTAGAAGCCTTGACAACCCGGAAGTTAAGAATTGAAAAATTTAAACAAGCGACTTGGGGTAACAAACTAGAATCTTATTTTCTCAAGCGCAAAGGTCAATTGGATCAAGCCATTTATTCGTTGATTCGGACGAAAGATCCAGGCATTGCCCAAGAACTTTATTTCCGCCTTTCCGAACAAGAGCAATCTTTTAGCGAACTGGCGGCTGAGTATTCCCAAGGGCCTGAAGCACAAACGGGTGGAACTATCGGCCCGGTAGAGATTGGGACTCTCCACCCACATCTGGCGAGACTGCTATCGGTTAGTCAAAAGAATCAACTTTGGTCGCCCAGACCTTTAGGTGAATGGATGGTCATTGTGCGCCTAGAAAAGTTAGTTCCCGCCCAATTAAATGAATTCATGCGTCAACGATTGCTGCGAGAACTTTTTGAAACGTGGGTGCAAGAGCAAATCGGGAACCTACCCGAAGCAGATAAAATTTGGCTGGGGGCTGCAACAAATCGTAAAGTTGAACCAAGCGGTCAACTGGCAGCGGCGTAAACGAGCGATCGCTAAGTAGAGCATCGCTCTATTTAGGTGTTAAAAACAACTTCAAGAATACGCATTTTTCTTGCATTGAACTATTCTGATAAACTACAGAAGAGTGGTGCTAAACCTGTCAAAATGATTCAAACGGATCTGAGGCATCACTTATTAAAATATTCTGTTTTTTTCAGCAAAAGCATCGGTTTTAATTGTAATAGATTGTAAATATTTGAATAAGGAGGGTGGCTTTCTTTCCCATCAAGTAGCAGCTTGGATGGAGAGCGTAGCCGCAAAACGGGATGACCCATACGGCAATTAGTATCAAAGAAATTCTCGCTGGTATATCTCCGTTTAATCAACTGCCATCGGTTGTCTTAGAAAGAGTTGCAACAAAATTTCAATTTTTGCGCTACCGCATGGGACAGGCAATGTTTGTGCGAGAAACAATGCCAGCGCAAATTGCCATCATCTATCAAGGGCAAGCCCGCCTTTTAGGTTATGACCCCCGGAGCCAAGCACCTGTCACCCTGAAATTATTAGAACCCGGAGAAATTCTCGGATGGGTTAGCTTAATTCGGGGAACAGCTTGCGAGACAGCGATCGCTTCGACAGAAACCATTTGTTTAATCCTCCCAGACGCCGATTTTTTAGCTTTATTAAACCAGGAACGCTCATTTGCGGCTGCTTTTGAAAACCGTTGTTCTTTGATTGAAGTCTTCGATCTGATTGGGGAAGAATTGGCGCGTCAAGCTGATGGGACAACCAATCTCAAGGAACTCACTTTAAAAGCGGTTTCAGACGCAACGATTCTCAACTTACCCCCCGGAAAAACTCCCCTCAGCAAGATAGATCCTAACTGGGTATGGCTGGTGAGTGGCGGAACCGCCGCTGATTTCCCCGTAGGGAGCCGCTTAATACCGAGTACACCCGGAAATTTACACGTAGAAGGCGCGAGAGGGGTTCGTTTATTGGGCTTGCAGAAGTCAATCCTGTTTCCCTCGGAATCGAAAGACGCGATCGCATTGGCATCGGCGTCTCTTGCCCCTACAACTGACTGGGAAGCGATTCCCTACGCGCCGGAACAACCTCCATCTGGTGAAACGGCGACGACTTATAAACACGAGAAACACCCCTACATCTACGGGAGAGGTCGTCTGGATGCAACAATAGCTTGCTTCCAAATGCTGTCTCAGCACTTGGGGATACCTTTCCGACGGGATGTCATCAAGAGAGTCTTAGTCAATCACCTCAAGCACACCGAGAACTTATCTCTGCAATTTTGCGGTGCGGTGGCTGAGTTAACGGGGTTAAATACGCAATTAATTAAAGTGCCTGCGGCTGCGGTGTGTCGCTTGCAAGCTCCCGCCATGATTAGCTGGCAAGATAGTTTTGCGATTCTTTACAAAATTAGCGATCGCGAGTTAGTGCTGGCGGTGCCAGAAGTTGGCATCTTACGCAAAAAACCCGCCCAATTTATGGAAGCGTGGGGGCCAGAAGGGGAAGTTCTGCTGCTCCGACCCACAAAAGAAGCTTCTAAAGAGCGGTTTAGCCTGCGTTGGTTTTTACCTTCTATCTATCGCTACCGCAAGGTTTTAATAGAAGTTTTAATTGCTTCCATTTTTGTACAAATCTTTGGTTTAGTAAATCCTCTGATGACTCAGGTGATTATTGACAAAGTTCTTGTACAAAACAGTATTGATACTTTATCTGTTTTAGGCATTTTCTTAGTCGTAGTCGCTGCCGTCGAATCTGTTTTGACCAGTTTACGCACGCATTTATTTGTTGATACCACTAACCGGATGGACTTGGCTTTAGGCTCAGAGGTCATCAGTCACCTTTTACGCCTGCCTTTGTCCTATTTTGAACGGCGACCTGTCGGGGAACTTGCTACTCGCGTTCATGAACTCGAAAATATTCGCTCCTTCTTAACTGGAACTGCGTTAACTGTAGTGTTAGATGCCATCTTTTCAGTCATCTACATTGCGGTGATGTTAATTTACAGTGGAGTGCTAACGCTAGTCGCCTTAGCGACAGTGCCATTGTTTGCTTTGCTAACACTTGGAGTGTCACCGATCATTCGGCAGCAGTCGCGGGTGAAAGCCGAGCGTAACGCCGAAACTCAATCTTATTTAGTGGAAGTTCTGTCAGGAATCCAAACAGTTAAAGCGCAAAATTTGGAACTGCGATCGCGCTGGCAATGGCAAGAGCGTTATGGTCGTTATATCAGTGCTGGATTTAAGACAGTTTCTACCTCTACTACTGCCAGTTCAATTAGCAGTTTTCTGAATAAACTCTCCAGTTTATTAGTGTTATGGGCTGGAGCTTATTTAGTCTTAAAAGGAGAATTAACATTAGGACAATTAATTGCTTTCCGCATCCTTTCCGGTTATGTAACCAGTCCGTTATTGCGATTAGTACAACTGTGGCAAAACTTTCAAGAAACCGCTTTATCTCTTGAGCGACTGGGCGATGTTCTCGACGCCAATCTCGAAGCAGATGAAACCGATCGCCACAACATTCTCATGCCAGCCATTCAAGGAAGCGTGAAGTTTGAAAATGTTTCTTTCAGCTTCAATCCTAGCGGCGCTCTTCAGCTAAGTAATATTAATCTGGACTTTCCAGCAGGGCTATTTATCGGCATCGTAGGACAAAGTGGATCGGGTAAAAGTACCCTGACAAAACTTTTACCCAGACTCTATGAGCCAAGATCGGGGCGGATTATCATTGATGACTACGATATTAGTAAGGTAGAACTTTATTCCCTGCGGCGTCAGATTGGAATGGTGCTTCAAGATACTCTCTTGTTTGATGGGACAGTGCAGGAAAATATTGCGCTGACGAATCCAGATGCGAGCGATGAGGAAATCATTGAAGCCGCCAAGGTAGCTTTTGCCCACGACTTTATCATGGCTTTGCCGAACGGCTACAACACTCGCGTCGGAGAACGGGGTTCTGCCTTATCGGGAGGACAAAGACAGCGAATTGCGATCGCGCGTACCGTTTTACAAAATCCTCAGTTACTGATTTTAGACGAAGCGACCAGCGCTTTGGACTACAACGCCGAGCGACAAGTCTGTTTAAATCTAGCCTCGACATTCCGCGATCGCACTGTATTTTTTATTACCCATCGTTTAACTACAATTAGAAATGCCAGTCTGATTTTGATGATGGATCAAGGTGCAGTCGTTGAACAGGGCACTCATGATGAATTAATGGCTCTCCGAGGTCGCTACTACTGTCTGTATCAACAACAAGAAGCGCAACTATAGAAATCTGAATGGGAATTGCTAATGGTTAATGGCTAATTGCTAATGGGTAGCTAATCACTCTCCCTTTCCCACTCTCACCCTCTATTATTCAGTCCGCAAACACAGCACCGCTTCGCTAACACTCTTCAGTCCTCAACTCTCAGTCCTCAGTCCTTAACCCTTAGTCCTCAGTCCTCAAAACTATTGTCAGCTATGCTTCAACAAAATGGAAAACAATCTAACCAGCATCTATCTTTAGTACCCAACACAGTTCCAACTCCTAATCCTAATCAGGAAGTAACACCACCCGCCTCTACCTCAAACAACTTCGATCAAGCTGTTATTCTTCAACAATCCCCGACTTGGTCTCGTGCGATTGTTTGGGGAATCATGGGAATGACAACTTTTGTGATAGTTTGGGCTTCTGTATTCCAAATTGAAGAAGCCATTCCTGCGACTGGCAAACTGGAACCTCAAGGTGCTGTTAAGGAAGTTCAAGCTCCAATAGCAGGGGTAGTGAAAGCAATTTACGTCAAGGATGGGCAACGAGTAAAAAAAGGGGATAAACTGCTGAGTTTAGACTCGCAAACGGCTCAGGCTCAGTTGACTTCCCTAAATAAAATTCAGACAGCATTAAAGCAAGAAAATCAGTTTTATCGTTCGCAAATAAAAGGCGCAGATTTCCCCGCAGCGATAGATGGAGAGACGGCTCAACTAAAACTGCCATTAGAGTTAGTCTCTCTGACTAAAGTGCGATCCTCTTTAGCGTCAGAAAATCAACTGTATCGCGCTCAACTAAGAGGTTCTTCTAAAGGAACAAGTCTTAGCTTAGATCAACAGCAGCGTTTTCAATCGAGTATAGCAGAACTCAATTCTCGCGTTGCGACTGCTAGGTTGGAAGCTGAGCAATTGGAAAAGCAGCTAAGTCAAACTCAGGTAGAGATAGCGAGTTCTAAAGACCTATTAGAGGTGAATCAGGGGATTCTCGACGATATAGAACCAATCATGAAGCAAGGAGCAGTTTCCCGCGTGCAATACCTGAAGCAGAAGCAGGATGTACGCACTCGCAAAGCTGAGGTGGATCAACTGACTCAGGAACAGAAGCGGTTACAGCTAGCGATCGCGCAAGCGAATGAAAAGCTGCAAAATACCATCGCTTTGACTAAACAAGATTTGCAAACCAAAATTGCTGAGAATGAAAAACGTTTGGCAGAAATTGACGATCAGCTAAACAAGGCAATTGTAGAAAACAACAAGCGCCTTGCAGAAATTGACAGCCAAATGAGTCAAGCGGAACAAAATTTAAAATATCAAGAAATTAAAGCTCCGGTAGATGGAACCATCTTTGAGCTAAAACCTCATGGGCCAGGTTTTGTTACTAATTCTACCGAACCCGTTTTAAAAATCGTTCCAAGTGACAGCCTAGTTGCTAAAGTTTTTATCACAAATAAAGATATCGGCTTTGTGAAAGAAGGAATGGAAGCAGATATTAGAATTGATTCTTTTCCATTCCGAGAATTTGGCGATACGAAAGGTCGTTTAACCTGGATTGGATCGGATGCTCTACCACCCGAACAAATTCGCCCTTATTATACGTTTCCTGCCAAAGTTAGCTTAAATAATCAGTCTCTTTTAATTAAAGGTCGAGAAGTCCCGCTGCAATCAGGGATGTCGGTAAGTGTCAACCTGAAGGTACGTAAACGCACAATCATGAGCATTTTCACTGATTTATTTATGGATAAAGTTGAAGGCTTAAAGACGGTTCGCTAGTGTTTCTTAGCAGAAAGATGGAATAGGGAGAGGGAAGTCGGCGATAAAGTTGCAGACGCGATCGCGCTCGTTGCCAGACCAGGGAGTGAGTATCCTAGGAAATAAGTTCTGGAGAGGTATCCTCATGCTGAAGCTTTATCACACCCCCCTTTCCGCCAACTCAAGGCGCGTATGGGTGGCGCTACTGGAGAAAGAAATTCCCTTTGAGCTGGTATCGCTGAATATGGATGGCGATCAATTTCAACCAGAATTTCTAGCGATGAATCCCTTCCACCACATTCCAGTTTTAGTGGATGATGGCTTTAACGTCATAGAATCCTTAGCCATCCTTGACTATCTAGAGGCAAAATATCCCACTCCTGCCTTGCTTCCTACGGATGTCAAGGCGCTAGCAACCGTGCGGATGGTAGAAATGGTGACTGTCAACGAACTGTTACCTGCCATAAACCCATTCGCGAATCAAATGATGGGCTTGGATGCAGACGCACAGCAGTTGGAGCAGTCAAAGCAGAAGATTCTGACAGTATTGAACTTTTTTGAGAGTTTACTGGGCGACGATCGATACTTTGCGGGTAGCCCTAGTCTCACCCTCGCCGAGATTGTCGCCGGAACGATGGTGCCGTTATTGCCTATGCTAGGCGTATCGCTGGATAACCATCCCAAACTGAGTGCCTGGTGTGAGAACTTGACGCAGCGTCCTGCATGGCAAAAAACCCAGCCCACTCAGGAGGCAATTGAAGCCTTTAAGCCTCGATTCAAGGAGTTGATGGCAGCGCGGCAGAACCAGTCTTAATACCAGTTGGTAGCTGTAACCGTGAACCGATTTAGATGCGAGAACAACCGTGGAGCCTCCCGCCCTAGGAATGGTTTCAACAAAGTTAACTTAAGATAATAAATACCTGACAAATTAACAGGGAGAGTCCTTCCTCAGTCGTCAATCACCCCAGAAGCAGGCGGGAGGAGCGATCGCTTTACCCTGTTGACATCCCACCACTCGCCATCTGTCAAATGAACATCCTGAACAATCTGCTTTTCCAACCCGCTCAACCTCCCCGCGAGAAAAAACAACGTCGTGGCGTTGAAATTAAGTCACAGCGTGAAATTGAAATCATGCGACAGGCGGCGAAGATTGTGGCAACCGTGCTGAAAGAAATTCAAGAGATGGTGCAGCCTGGTATGACAACGGCGGATTTAGACGCTTATGCCGAAAAGCGCATCCGCGAAATGGGGGCAACACCCAGTTTTAAGGGATATCACGGCTTCCCCGCTTCCATTTGCTCCAGCATCAACAACGAAGTCGTACATGGCATTCCCAACGCCAAAAAAGTCATTCGGACTGGCGATGTCTTGAAAGTTGATACAGGTGCTTATTTCCAGGGCTATCACGGTGATTCCTGCATTACCATCGCCGTGGGTGAGGTGACACCAGAAGCGGCTAAGTTAATCCGCGTGGCAGAAGAAGCACTCTTCAAAGGAATTGAACAAGTTAAAGCTGGAGCCTACTTGCTCGACCTTGCAGGTGCCATTCAAGACCATGTGCTAAGCAATGGTTTTAGTATTGTGGAAGACTTCACCGGACACGGTGTTGGGCGGAATTTGCACGAAGAACCGTCTGTTTTTAATTTCCGTACCCGTGAAATGCCAAATGTCAAGCTTCGGGCTGGAATGACTTTGGCAATTGAGCCGATTTTAAATGCTGGTTCAAAGTTTACCCGCATCTTATCCGACAAGTGGACGGCAGTGACGGTGGATAATGCCCTGTCAGCTCAGTTTGAGCATACCGTGCTGGTGACGGAAGATGGATATGAGATTTTGACCGACCGCTCGAAAGTTTAACGCATCGTTACATTGATTGACCCGCAGTATAAAATGCTGGGACTATACAAACAAAGCTCGCCTATGCGGGCTTTGTTTATTTTTATAGAATAAGTTGATAAAGCGATCGCATCTTGATACAAATTCTATTCTCATCTCTAAAATTCGAAATTTAAAATAGCTATGAGCAGGTGGCAATATGTACCAAACAGCACAAGAATTAGAAGCACAAATGCCAGATGCTACAAAACTTTTGAGCGATGAACCAGAAATGGAAAGTTCTTTGCACTACAAGCAACTAGCTTTATTGGTGAGTTGCTTAGAATGGCTTTGGCGCGATCGCAATGATTTTTTTATTGGCGCTAATCTGACAGTTTATTTTAGTCGGCAGCAATTGCGAAATCGAGACTTTAGAGGACCAGACTTTTTCCTGGTGAAAAACACAGAAAAAAAAGAGCGACCATCTTGGGTAGTGTGGGAGGAAGAAGGCAAATATCCCGATTTAATTATCGAATTACTGTCCAATACGACTGCTAGCATTGACCGAAATCTCAAAAAAGAGTTGTATCAAAACCGCTTTCGCACGCCAGAATACTTTTGGTTCGATCCCGAAAGTTTAGAGTTAGCAGGTTTCCGGTTGGTAGGAGAACAATATCAAGCGATCGCGCCCAACCCTCAAGGCTGGCTGTGGAGTGAGGTTCTAGATTTGTATTTGGGTATAGAAGCCGGAAAATTGCGCTACTTTATCCCAGAAGGTTCTCTAGTTCTTACCCCAGAAGAGGCAGCAGAACGACTAGCAGAACAACTGCGATCGCTTGGTGTCGAGCCGGATACTTTAGGTTAGAGCGATCGCGTGAAACAATGGCAAGCTAGGATTTTATTGCCTAGACGCGCTTAGGCGTTCAAGATCAAGTAGCGATCGCCCAAAGTCCCCATGAATCAAACTGATTTAGCTTTTACCCCAGCGATAGAACAGGCGCGGCTCATCCGCAGCAAACAAGTATCACCGCTAGAGTTGGTGGAACTTTACCTGGAACGCATTCAGAGACTGGATTCCCAACTGGGGAGTTATTTTACCGTCATGGCAGATATGGCGCTTGCCGATGCCCAGGCGAAGACGGAAGCATTGGCAGGCAACACAGAAGAATTTCCGCCCTTTTTTGGGGTACCCATTTCGATTAAAGACCTCAACCCCGTTGCTGGTGTTCGCTGTACCTACGGAACAGCGGCGCTGATGGACAAAATTGCCGCTTATGATGATGCGGTGGTGACGCGGATTAAGCTGGCGGGGTTTACGATTCTCGGTAAGACGGCGACTTCTGAACTGGGTTCTTTCCCTTATACAGAACCTCCGGCGTTTCCACCCGCCCGGAATCCGTGGAATCTCGACTATACACCAGGGGGATCGAGTGGGGGCGCTGCGGCGGCTACGGCGGCGGGGTTGTGCGCGATCGCTCAAGGTTCTGATGGCGGCGGTTCGGTGCGCGGTCCCGCCGCTTGTTGTGGTTTAGTCGGCATTAAACCCTCCAGGGGTCGGGTGTCTTATGCACCTGTGGGCGATCATCTAAATGGCATTGCAACCAATGGCTGCTTGGCGCGTAACGTTGCCGATGCTGCCGCCCTTCTGGATGTCATGTCTGGTTATGTCGCGGGCGATCCCTACTGGTTGCCCGACCCAGGAACGACTTTTCTTGCCGCAACTGCCCAAAAATTGGGGTCTTTGCGGATTGCTTTTTCTACAACAATTCCCCCGATAGGCGAAGCCGATTCGGCATCTGGGCAAGCCGTCCAAAAAACTGTGCAATTGCTAGAAGAAATGGGTCATACCGTTGAACCCGGTTGTCCAGATTTTACCGATTTAATCAAACCTTTTTCCAAAGTTTGGCAAGCTGGTGTAGCGGCGACGGGGATTCCCGGCGACTACCTGGAACCGATGAATCGCTGGATGTTAGAGCAATCCGGTTCTGCGGGTGAATATCTGCAAGCGGTTACTCAGATGCAAATTATGGCACGGCGCATTGTTGCCTTTTTTGACAACTATGACGTTTTGGTAGTGCCAACTTATATGCATCAGCCAATTCGGATTGGCGAGTGGGCGCACCTGAATCCGGAGGAAAGATTGCAGAAAATCATTCAGTGGATCGCTCCGTGTCCCCCATTCAATGCCACCGGACAGCCTGCAATCTCACTTCCGACTGGTTTTGACGCCAACGGGTTGCCAATCGGCGTGCAGTTAGTGGGACGCCCCGCTGACGAAACCACGTTGATTGCCCTCGCGGCACAACTAGAAGCTGCAAAACTTTGGAGCGATCGCCGTCCTGACTTTGCCGCGCAATAAAATCGATATCTGTATCTGTGTCTCGTTCCCTATCTCAGATAGGGAACGAGTGCGAAGGTTCCTTGACCAATGACCTCGACCTGGCGCTGCTCTACGCCGATCCTTTCGGTTAAATTCGTTAGAGTTCCTGAATCCGCGGACGAATCAACAACTCACCAATATTGACGTGTTCAGGTTGGCTCACCACGTAAAGAATCGCGTTGGCAATGTCTTCCGCTTGCAGAATATCCGCACCCGGAGCATAAAAACCGCCTTGTCCGGTCACAGCTTTTTTGGTTGCCTCGTGCTTGATCGAATCGGTAAGTTCAGTCGCCACCGCCCCTGGTTCAATGTCTGTCACCCGCACGCCATATTCAATTGCCTCTTGGCGCAAACTATCGGAGATGGCGCGCACCGCAAATTTGGTTCCGCAATAGACAGCCCCCCCTTTAAAAGCAAAGCGTCCAGCCACCGATCCCAGATTCACAATATGACCGTGCTTGCGCTTAGCCATGCCGGGAAGGACAGCATGAATGGTGTAGAGGAGTCCCTTCAGGTTCACATCAATCATCCGCTCCCACTCATCCACACGCCCTTCCAGCATCGGTGCCAGAGGCATTAAACCAGCGTTATTGATCAGGATGTCCACGCCACCCATTGTTTCCAGTTCCTCCCCAAGCTGTGCCACAGCTTCCCGATTCGTTACGTCCAACGGTTTGATCATCGCCTGACCGCCTGCACGTTCAATTTCCTGGGAAAGCTGTTCGAGTTGCTCTGTGCGGCGTGCCGACAAAACGACTTTCGCTCCGTTCTGAGCCAATATTTTGGCGGTCGCTGCGCCGATGCCGCTACTAGCACCCGTAATCCAAGCTCGTCCTGAAAGGATTGCCATATTTTATCTCCTGTAATGACTAGAGTTGTACTTTACCCATCCCGATGGGGATGAATTTGTCGGTTAGGGAATTCACGCCAATGGTTAGAAAAATGGGCAGTTTAGGCGATCGCTATTTTTGACTAAGATTGCCCTCCAATGCCTGATCAATGGCTCGTTCCAAGCTTTCTTGACTTAACAAACCCGGCAAAATGCGATCGCCAATCATAAATGTCGGGACTGAGGTAATACCGACTTCTTTGCGAGTCTGTTCTAATGCCTGCTGATGAGCTGTTTTATACCTTCGAGTTTCCAAGGATTCTCTAAACTCTTTTTCATCCAGCCCAATTTCTCCCGCTAACTGCGTCAAAATCTCGATATTGCCAATATCCCGATCTTCTTGAAAAAACGCTCGGAGAAGACGGTCATTGTATTCGTTAGCTTTACCATGTTCTCTAGCGTACTGATAACCCTCGAACGCTAGATGTGTATGTGGTTGTGGCGAGATAGTTGGTAGCTTGATCTCAACACCCATTTTTCTTGCTAGCGGATAGACTGACTGCTTCCACACCGTTTGAAGATAATCGTCTTCCGGTTTCAGCGTCGCCTGTGGTGATGGTCGAAGCTCAAAGGGTAGCCACTCAACTTCAACGTCCTTTCCCTGAATGGCTGCTTCTAGGGGGAATTCGGCTAGAAAACAGTATGGACAAACGTAGTCAGAAAAAACTTTGATTTTAAGAGTCATGGCAAATTTCTCTTAACAAACGGTGGCGCAGTGCGATTAACTGCCAATCTTGCTGGTTCAAGCGCTAAAAGAGCGATCGCGTCTTTACTTCCGAGGTACTGGACAAGCATCAATAATTGCTAGGTGCTAGCTGGCAGCGAACCGAACCAGGGTTAGCCATGTCTGCGCCTTCAACTCAAGCCCAAGCAATCCATTCGTTTTTCCAATCTTCAATGATGTCTGCATCCCATTCAATATCCCCCTCAAATCCTACTGGCGCTATTTCCGCCCACCTTCCATCTGAGGTATCAGTTGCAGAATATTGATACTCCCCCTATCCTCTCAATTTATAGAAGGATTTAGGGGGAGCAAAACGGGACAAATAGGTTCTAGAAGACGTGTGTGTATACGCTATGAGCAACGGGGCGGGGATGAAGTTATTCAATTAACTTTTGCACGCTTTTCCCCCAGGAGTCGCATCAGGATAAAAAGTAACGATTGCATCTCGACTCTTGACAAAAACCGCCTTATAAGATTTTTTCGTTTCATCATCCTGCACTGTTAAAATGCAAGCTCCCTGAGCATTTCCCTGCGCTTTCAATGCTTTTGTCGCATCTAATAACATTTCTTTGGCATCGCTGACGAGAGCGTATCCTTTGATATTATCTTTCCAAGTTTGACCATCCTTTTTGATGAATACTCCCAGAGTATAAACTAGCCCTGGAACCACCTCTTCTTTGTTCAAATTATTCGCAAGTCGTCCGCCAATTCCTTGTTCTTGCAGTTCTCGATATCTGCCAAAAAAGTGTAGCCCGCCAATCTTCGTTGCCCCTTCGAGTTCACCACAAAAGATATGTTCAAAGCCGCCTCTTGCAGACCAAGCAGCCGTTAAATCGTCGAGAAATTCTGCTTCTGTACTGCGGACGGCACGCAGTTCCCCACCCACCGCTTGTTGAATTTCACGCAGTACATCTCGATTTTCTGACATCAATTGTTTGAAAGCACTTGCTGGAACTTTGCTGCCAATCGACCCGCAGGTTCTCAACACTGCTTGGTCAAAAGCATTGAGTTGGGGTAATGGCGGTGTGATGTCTGCTTTTTGCCCGCGTGGAAAGCCATGAAGCTCTGGAGTATTAACACTATCAAAAAAGGGTAGTACCGATGTCGATGCCTGCGTTACCGTGCCGGAGTTCGGTTCAGACATCGCATCTGTTGTGGGGGAAAAATTACCACAATCAGCACTAACCCAGCGACGTTCTGGCTTAGCACCAGGGACTGCAAGCTGAATAAACTTTCGCTTTGGAGAATTGAAGCCAATTGCTTGATAACGCTGACCGTTTGAGACTTGGATATTACCCGGATTTATCCCGTTAATTGCTCGTGGTGCTACACAAGTGCGTGTAGCGGTGAAAGTTCCAGAGGGCGGGACTTGAGCGTAAGCAGCATCGATTGATAGTAGCGGAATGATTCCGAGCAAGAAAATGGCAATTTTGAGCATTGGGCTTGCGCCTAAACTAATAAAAAAATTACGTTGCATAATTGTTAAGGCAAGAATCCGTAGGATTACGTTAATAGATGAGGGCGTTGACAGAGTATATTTAAGCGTTTTTTATAAAAATCCGGACATTTATTGCCAGCTCCCGAAAGGATAAGATAATCATACTTTTCTAATTTTTTTAAACCTGGTAAGAGTTTATTTTACTTTACAGATAAAGTGTTAAATATTAATTTTGAAAAGGGAATAAATGGTCGCGCTTATGCTATTCTTGAAGTCTAAAATTAAGCTCTCGCTATGGCAGACTACGGCAATTTAAAGAAGGCGATCGCATTGCTAGGGCAATCCCGCAGAGAGAAAAAGGCGAACCAAAGATTTTTTACTTTTAGTTTATTTCTGTTAAGTTTTTATTATGTAAGTGTTAGTTTTTACTGCTCCAAGATACTGGCGCAGCCAGCGCCGCAGCCACCCCTAGAGTTGAAGGACATTGATTACTGGGGGAGTTTGTGTGACTTATTGGGGGACGAGAAGAAATATGCAGAAGCCGTCGCCGCTTGCGACCAAGCGATCGCCCTCGATCCCAAAAAGCCGAAAATCTGGACTGACCGAGTGGATGGGCTGCTAGGACAAGCAAAATACACCGAAGCCCTGGTTTCTGCTGATAAGGCTATCCGCCTCAAACCCGACTATTCCCTAGCTTTGGCGGCTCGGTGCATTGCCCTCGCCAACTTAGGCAAATATGAAGACGCGATCGCGTCTTGTGACAAAGCACTCAGAGGCGATGGAAATTGGGAGAACAATACGCCGCTGATCGCTTGGTATAACAAAGGCTTAGCGCAAAGGAAGTTGGGACAGAACGCCGAAGCGATCGCTTCTTTTGACCAAGCCTTAGAAATTAAATCAGATTATTCCTTAGCTTTAGCGGATCGATGCGCTGCACTGTCTGCGTCTGGGCAATATTCACAAGCGATCGCGGCTTGCGATTTGGCGCTGAAAAGTGATGCTGATTGGGGCGCTGGGACTCCAGCCATCGCCTGGTACAACCGAGGTGTGGCGCTCAAAAAATTAAGTCAGTACCAAGAAGCGATCGCTTCTTACGATCAAGCTTTGGCGCTGAATCCCACAGACGCCACCGCTTGGACTGAACATGGCGTTTTGCTGTCACTGGTGGGTAAGTACGCCCAAGCACTCCCCTCTCAGGAAATGGCGGTGAAATTGAGTCCCACGTACTCTGTAGCGCTGGCGAACCAGTGCGCGACGCTAAACAAAGTCAGCAAGTACGAAGACGCCGCCGCCGCCTGCGATAAAGCATTGCAAGGAGATGGAAGATGGGGTGAGGCGAGTCCATCATTAGCCTGGGATCAGCGGGGAAATGCTTTAGCTGGACAAGGCAAGTACGAAGAAGCATTAGCCTCTCACGATCGCGCCATCGGTCTTAACCCTGATTACCCGGAAGCTTGGAACAACCGCAGCGTTACCCTGTGGTTTTTGGGAAGATACTCCGAAGCCATCGTTTCGAGCGATCGCGCCACCAGCCTTAATCCTAACTATGCCCAAGCTTGGTTCAACAAAGGCAGGATACTTAGGACAGTAAAAGATTATCCCAAAGCACTCGCCGCTTACGATCAAGCGATTAAAAGTAGCGATCCGAACTTCAATCAATCGCTGCTTGCCGATATCTGGGCGAACCGAACGGTGGTGCTATGGCATTTGGGAAGAAACCCCGAAGCCCTCGCCTCAAGCGATCGCGCGATTAGCCTCAATCCTGAATTATCACAAGCTTGGTACAACCGAGGCGTCGTGTTAGTCGCTTTAGAACGGTATGAAGAAGCGATCGCCGCTTACGCCCAGGCGATTCGCATTACGCCCAATGATGCGAATAGTCTTGCCGGTCGAGGGGTTGCCCTCTTGTTGTTAGATCGGTTAGAAGAAGCGATCGCTGTCTTTGATGAAGTGTTGAAACTCGATCCAAAAAACACTTTAGCGTTGGAAAACAAAACCCTAGCAACGCAAAAATTAGAAGAAAAGAAGTTGGAAGAACAAAAATTGGAAGAGAAAAAGAAAAATAGTCTCCCACCACCTAAAAAATTACCGATTAAGAAGTAATAAAAAAGGGGCGTATCTAATACGCCCCTTCTATCTATTTACAATGGCAATTGGCAGTACAAACGGTGATTTGTCAACTAGAGGTCTGATTCATTCTGTAAGCTTCTGGTAGCTGCCACCAAGGAAGATGAGGATGTTCGTGATGTTCCTCGTGGTAGCCAAAATGATAACAGGTGATAAATGACCAGAAAACTGGCAGAGCATTGGTTTTGGCGCGATGAGGATCTGTATAACCCTCTTGTGGCTCTCGATGAGGCAGGAAAGTACCGAAAAAGAATAACTGTACCGAACTTAAAATTGAAGGAATCACCCAAAATAAAGTCAAATTCAATTCGGGGATCGGCAGGGTGAAAGCAATCAGGTTATAGAAAGCCATTAAAGCAAACAAGCGTTTCCAGCTCCAATAACCTTTCATAAAGTGAAAGTACCAGGCAAAAAAGTTTTTATGCTGACTGTTATGAAAATCCGGATCGAATTCGCTTGCTGGGTGCTGGTGGTGTACCCCATGCTTTTTCAATAACTCGTCAAAAGAAAAGAATCCATACAACAATAATACCAATGAACCTATCAAGTTATTAATCTTACGGTTTTCAGGAAATACCACTCCATGCATTGCATCATGGGCGGTAATGAATAATCCTGTATACAGAAACATTTGCCAAACGATCGCGGGGATTCTCCACACTGTAGGAATTTGCGACCAGTCAAGAGACATCAAGAAAACCAGACTGCTTGCCCAGATGCCAATAATAGTAAAAGCAATTACAAGTCCAATAATTGGATTTTCACTTCTTTGTATTCGCGGAAGTTTCGCTTGTTGCAGAGGTGCGTGTTCGAGCTGAATCATGCTTGTATAAATTTGTAGCTTTCCTTTCGAGCAAAAATTTAGGAGCTAATAGCGAAGCGATCGCTACCTTATCCTGAAGAACCTGCGATCGCGCTTGGTTTACAACGATACTCATCCTTCAAAAATCGGTTGAGTGCAAGTCCCTCTGGGAAGAAAACCTGTTGATGCTCGGTAGTTTGGATGAGATAGCGCTTCCTTTTTGTTAAATACTGTAAAAATAATATAACTATTGTAAAGGATAGCTGGTACTGCGATCCGAACCAGAGACGTTTAACCGCCGCCTCTGACTGCACCTCAGTCGCAAGCTCATCGAGTGCTTGACCGTCCGGCTCGCAGATGAAGTTTTTATCTACAACTGCCAGCCAGACGAGTCTTGCAAGTCAATCATTAGCGGGTACAGACATTAGCGGGTATAGGAAACCAGGTGCAGCACGTCCCGAACGACGCTGTAGCCTGCGAAATCCCAAAGTAGGTAAGCTAAAAAGCCGATCATCGCCAAGCGTCCGTTCCATAGCTCAGCTTGAGGATTCCAGCCAAACAGAAAGGCATTACGGTCTTTGCCATTGTAGGCGCTAGCAACAGGTGGTAAATCAGTAGGGCGAGTCTGCATCGTTTACATTCCTTAACAAATTGATTACGCATACATCCTAACTACCCCATTAATCTCTGCTCTCTGTCTATAGTCCCAAACTGCATTTAATTCTCAAGGAAGATGTAAGGGGTTTTAGAGAAAGTAATTTATATCACAAAGTTCATCGGATTTATGTGAGCAGAACTACAGCAGTTTTTATTAAAAACTCTGACGAAAGCTAGAGGATTTCCCAGTTTTTGTTGAACAAACTTAGAGAGCAAAGCACTATTATTTGAAATAACCGTATGGCTTCCACAGTACTAATTACAGGTGCTTCTCAAGGCATCGGCAAAGCAACTGCTCTCTTGTTTGCCCAGAAAGGATATGACTTAGTAATGGCGGCGCGTCAGGCTGACCGCTTGGAAGCGGCAGCACAGGAAGTGCGATCGCTCGGTCGAAAAGCCCTAGCTGTTCCCACCGATGTGAGAGACCCAGAACAGGTGAAAAGCCTGGTTGAGAAGGCGCTGGAAGAATATGGCGCTATCGATGTGCTGATCAATAATGCAGGTCGTTATATATCCGGGCCAGCAGACTCGTTTTCCCTAGACGATTGGCACCAGACGATAGACCTCAACCTGTGGGGATATATTCATACGATTCACGCCCTATTACCTCATTTTCTAGAGCGAAAACAGGGCACGATTGTTAATCTGAGTTCTATCGGCGGCAAAGTCCCCGTTCCTTATCTTGTGCCTTATAATACCAGCAAGTTTGCGGTAACTGGATTGACCGAAGCGCTGCACTCAGAACTCGCACCCAAAGGCATTCATGTTTGTGGGATTTACCCGAATCTAATCAAGAGTAGTTTGATGGAACGGGCAATCTTTGGAGGTAAGAATGTAGAAGATGCCCAAGCGCGTCGAGATCAGCTCGATCTGGTGCTGAGTACCCCAGTGGTGGAGAAGCCGGAGGATGTGGCAAAGGCAATTTGGGAGGCGGTGAAGCATCAGCGGGCTGAGGTGTTGGTCGGTTCCGCCAATCTATCGAAAGCCTCTTACAATATGTTTCCCGGCTTTATGCAGTGGGTGTTTCGGAAAACCTTCCAGCTCAAAGATAAGGAAGCATAGCCATATCGCCCCTCATTCAGCAATCTGGGAAGAACCCCTCCCCGCAAAGGCGCTGTCTCGTCTTTGGGCCTTTGCGCGAAAAATATTTGTATGTACTAACCGCGATAGTTATCTGGGTTCCCCAATTAAGGTGAATCCTGCCCAGTCTTTAGGATTGGGATTTTGTTGCTTGATTTTGAGCATGGCTTGGCGCAAGGCTTTGGCTTTATCGTCGTTCTGCTTCAACTGCTTGTAAAATTCACTCATTAACGCACCTGTGGGAGCATCTGGCTCAGACCACAAAGGCACGATCGCAGTCGGAACACCCGCTGCAATCAGAGAAGTAGACAAACCAATTACTCCATCGCCAGTTGTTTTACCCTTGCCGTTTTCAACAGCAGTGAAAACGACTAATTCAGGACGCAGGTGTTGCCCTTTGGGTTGGGCAAAAGATTCCAGAATTTCAGCAGAAGTAAGTAAGCCATTATCGGAACCACCGGGAGAAAGTGCGATCGCACCGGGTACACCTTGGCGCTTCACATCATCCAGAATCGCATAAGTTCCGAGATGAACGCTCTTCGCTTTCCGCATCTGTTCCAAAACCGCCGCCTTTGTCGCCTGGTTGCCAATTAGCAAAGATTTTGTCTTGAGAAAATCAGCGATTTCTAAGGCTTGCTGTTCTGCATTTGCTAGCGGCGGTAACGCTTTCGGTGCTTGCCCCAGTGCTGGTGCAATTCGCGGCATCACGGGATTTCCGACCACCAGACGATTACCCCCAGACGTTTTTCCTCGTTGTTCTTTGGTTAAAGCAAGTACCTGAATTGCCGGTGCTGTCAGAATGGTATGTTTATCGATCAGGGAGTTGCCATAAACATCCACTAAAGCCGCAAACGGAATCCGAAACATTTCTTTTTGCGGAATAAAGATAACACGGGCATTTGGGTCTTCTGGCAATAAATCGGCAATTGGTTTAATTAATAGTTGATGCAGTTGCAGCAACGGTTTGGGCTGAATGATTGGCGCTTTCGCTGGTGAGGAAGTTGCATTTCCGGCTGGCGCTTGTCCTGAACTTTCTTTGGGTTTCGGAGGATTGGCAGGCGCTTGCAATCCTAGAGATTCAGGAATTTTGGCAATTACATTTTCGATGGAAGAGACGGGGAAAATTGTATTTTGGGCACCCAGTTCGATGCGACGAAACGTCACTTCCCCACTAGGCGGAATCACCCAAACATAAAGTCCTTCATCGGGAATAATTGAATATTCAACGAGTGTGGCGTTTTCTTGTTTGGCGATTTTTTTAATTTCTTCAATCGTGGGGAAAGTCAGCTTCTTCGGTGCGGGTTTTAAACCCGCTCCCACGGGTTCGGTAGATAACCGCAGCCGCAATAAATCGACAATCGACCTGATCCGCCCTTGTTCAGCCATTTCTAAGGCGGCAATCGGCTGTTTTTGAGCAATTAAAACTTGTTGCAAGCGCTGATAAGTCGTTGTTTGCGCGTCCAAATAGCGATTGGTGCTGCCTAAGTTGGCACGGATAGCATCCCAAGTTTTAACTGAATTGAGTAAGGTTTCTTTGGCTTCTTCTGGTTTACCTGATTTGAGAAGCGCGAATGCCAAATTATTCAGCGCCGTCCCTTCTGCCAAGCGATCGCCTGTTTTCCTCGCCGCCTCTAGGGGTTCTTGATACAGCGCGATCGCTTGCTCAAATTGCCCCGCATTTTGGTAAGTTTTTGCCAAATTATTCAGGGCAATCAGTTGCAATGCGGCATCACCACTTTTTTGAGCGATCGCAACTTGCTGTCTTCTGACTTCAATCGCTTCTGGATATTGCCCCTGCGCCTCGAAAGCGTCCGCAATACTGTTGAGAAAATACCCTTCTTCCGTGACGTTGCCGCTTTTCCGAGCAATTAGCAACTGCTGCTGATAAAAGTCAATGGCTTCCGGGTATTGTCCCAAGGTGCGATAAGCTTCTGCCAGGTTATTGAGAGAATCCAGCACTGCATTCGGATTGCGGCTTTCTCGTGCCGTCGCGAGCTGTTCTTTGTAAAGTGCGATCGCTTCTGGATATTCTCCCTCTGATTCGTGAGCGATTCCCACATTCCCTAGAAAAGCCGCTTCTCGTTTTGGGTTGCCGATTTCTTGTCTCAGCTTTTGCGCTGCATCGCGAAAATCTTTCGCTTGTTTTTCATCCCCCAGATAGAAGTAAGCATTGCCCAAATTATCTAACGCCTTAGCCGCGCCCGGTTGATCGCCGATGCCTTGCAGAATGTCTAAGCTCTGGTAGTAGAATGCAAGCGATCGCAAATATTGCCCTAACGTGAAGTAAGTTTCGCCAATATTCAACAGCACATTCGCTTCACCCGGGCGCGAACCGATCTCTTGGTAGAGTTTGAGTGCCCTTTGCAAAGACTTTAAGGCTTCTTGAAATTGTCCCGTTTGATGCTGCCGAATTCCTAGTTGCAGCAGTTTGTCTGCGTTGAATTCGCTAGCGCTTTGCCTGTCAGATGTCTGGGATCGATTATCAATGGTGACGGGATCTGGTTTAACAACCTGTTTCGTTATGGCTGCTTTCTCTGTACGGGCGGTTTGTAAGCTTTTCCTGACACCACTGATAAAATCCTCGTCTCCTTGCGCCTGGGAATTCTTCAGGATATTTTCTCGTTCCGATGCTGCTGATAAGGGGGGTAATAAATAGAAAGGCGCGAGTAAAGACAAGACAGCCGCCCAAAACAGATAAAATCCCTTTTGACTGTTTAACTTTTCCTGTTTTTGAGGGAACAATAGAAGAAAGTACCTTAGAAAAATTTTCATACGATTGTGGATAAAAAGACAGTTACGCCATTGGTGATTATTTTAGCTTTGATGTTTATTGGTTTTGGCGATCGCGTTCTGCCAAAACCCTTAAGTACAGCTAGTTTCAACACCCGAACCGCTTTGAATAATTCTTTACTGGGATTATTTCCTACCAAGAAACCCAGAAATGTTTACGAGCGAACCGAAAAAGCCATTGAACAAGAGGAAAAAGGAACCAAATAGTTAATCGGTAATGGGTTAGTGGAAAATGTTCATTCCCATTATCCATTACCGATGACTGGTACTTCCGAGCGCATTTATAAAGAAAAAGGAAAGTTGTCAGGGAGCCGGTTTTTCTCCATATAAAACTTTACACATAATAAATAAGCAGCAATCCTTCCCGGTTAGTGCTGTAATCGTTGGGGGAATCTTAAATGAGGCATCATAAAGAATGAATTGGTATTGCACAAACTTAAAAACCCGTTTTCTTTAAAGAAAACGGGTTTTTAATCAGGGTTATTTTCCTGTCTAACGGCTTATACTTTCTTCAACCAGCTAAACATTGCCCGTAAATCTTTGCCAACTTCCTCAATAGGATGTTCGGCTTCCTGACGCCGCATCGCTGTAAATCCGGCTTTTCCAGATTGATTTTCTAGCACAAATTCACGAGCAAATTGACCCGATTGAATTTCTTGGAGAATTTTCCGCATCTCAGTGCGGGTTTGGTCGGTGACAATCCGAGGGCCACGGGTCAAATCGCCATACTCAGCAGTATTGGAGATACTATCGCGCATTTTGGCTAAACCGCCTTCCACAACCAAGTCAACAATCAGTTTGACTTCATGGAGACATTCAAAATAAGCCAATTCCGGCTGATAGCCAGCAGCAACAAGCGTTTCAAAACCCGCTTTAATCAGCGCACTTAAGCCGCCGCAAAGCACAACTTGTTCGCCAAATAGATCGGTTTCAGTTTCTTCCCGGAAAGTCGTTTCTAAGATTCCGGCACGAGTACCGCCGACACCTTTCGCGTAAGCCATCGCGCGATCGCGTGCTTGTCCAGTGGCATCTTGATACACCGCAAATAAACAAGGCACACCTTCACCCTGTTCGTAAGTGCGTCGCACCAAATGTCCTGGTCCCTTCGGTGCTACCATCACTACATCTACATTCTCAGGCGGGACAACCTGACCAAAGTGAATATTGAAGCCGTGGGCAAAGGCTAATACCTTTCCTTCGGTTAAATGAGGCGCAATTTCATTGGTATAAACTGTTCTTTGTGCCTCATCAGGCAGCAGAATCATAATGAAATCAGCCGCTGCGGCAGCATCAGCGACCGTGTGGACAGCTAAACCAGCTTCTTTCGCTTTTTGAGCCGACTTACTACCCGGATACAGCCCGACAATGACATTCATGCCACTATCTTTGAGATTGAGGGCGTGGGCGTGACCTTGAGAGCCATAGCCGATGATAGCAATGGTTTTTCCGCTTAATAAATCTAAGTTGGCATCGTTGTCATAATACATCCGGGCCATAGGGGCAACTCCTTGGAGCAAGCATCTTGAGTAGTGCAAACTCTTAATTCTATCAAACTACGTCAAGATCACCCTAGGCTTAGAAAATTGGTAATGGGTAATGGTTAGTAGTCGCGAGTCCTTGGTTTGTTGCGACTGACTCATGACCAATTACCCATTATCCATTCGTCAAGACTTCACTAACGTCCACTCTAAAAGGTCGATCGGTGCTTCTTGAAGTGCGTGCGTGAGTTCATCATTTGAGTCGAATTTCACTTGGCTGAGATAGCACGCTTCCACATTTACCGTAAACTTTTCCTCTTCAAAAGGCCAAGGTTTCACGGTGAGATTCCCATCGCTACGCTGCACCACATCATAGCGCTTTCCGTCTGGCCCCTTGCTGATTTCCAAAGCCCGCTCACCAGCAGGCAACTCGTGATTGCAGAGGATGAGTGAGAAGCGATCGCACCATTGCATAAATGCATAAGCTTTATCGGCTTCCTTTTGGGTAATCTTCAACCCCTTAATCCATTGCTTTTGATGCTCTTTTTGCTCATCCAGAAATTTGTCCAATTCTGGCGACTCTCCCCGTTTCCCTTCATTGAGAAAGCTGGTATGCATCGAAATCAACAAAGCAACCCAGCGCCCTCGGTAGCGGGAATTCTGCGTCAGTGTAGCCAGCTTTTTGAGATCCGTTTTCTTGTCGAGGGTAAAGTCCAAGGGTGCCCCCGCTTCGGTGAGGTGATTTCCTTCCCACTCGCGTTCTAAGTCGTCGTGATGGGAAATTGCCGCTACCGTCTCGATCAAGCGTTCTGGGCGATCTTTTTGGTGCCAGTGACCCGCTATTTGAGCAGCTAGCAAGGCATGGGCGCGATGATAAATGACTTCCCAACCATTTTCAACTAAGTTAGCAATCACGAAAAACAGTCCTTTTTTCCTCGAATTCTCGATCTAGTGTGAAGTAAATTAACAAAGCACGTATCTAGCTTAGGGAAGCCGTTAGATGCGATCGCGCTCATCGGATTAGAGAAAGTATCGTCGCCCTTTCCTATCACCGCAACACCCTGTGTTGCATAAACCGCAACAATCAGCGTGCCCCTTTTTTCAGTAAGGCATACTGGCAATAACTAAATTGGGGGTTATGCAATGAACGGCTCACTTCATCCAAAGCTAAAACCTTCTTTATTCTTAAGCGCCTTGCTGGGAGGCATCGTTTTAACCAGTTGTGCCTCTTCTTTTGAACAAAAGACACAACTGGCGCAACTCGCGCCTACCGCCCCAAATTCAGAGCCAATGGCAAATTCAGCAGCCGAAGCCGGAGCCGTTCGCTCCCAAAACATAGCAAGCCCTGCTGGGGCGAAGGCTCAGGTGCCGAGACAGCGCCCCCAATTGATCAAAAACGCCGAACTATCGGTGAGTGTCAACTCCATCGAAAAAAGTATTGAAATCGCCTCAAAAATTGTTAAACAACAGCAGGGCGACTTGCTAGGATTCCAAGATCAAAAACCCAAAGACGAAAACGCCCGTCACACTGCATCCATGCAAATTCGGGTTCCTCAAGAGCAGCTCGAAACCAGTCTCGATTTCTTAGCAAAACTGGGAACCGTACAGCGCCGCACCCTCACCGCTGAAGATGTTACCGATCAACTCGTGGATAACGAAGCCCGACTGCGGAACCTGCGGAAACAGGAAAGCACCTTACTCAAAATTATGGAACGCTCCGGCTCAGTGGGGGATGTCTTGAAAGTTGCCAACGAACTCAGCAACGTGCGGCAAAATATCGAACAGCTGGATGCACAACTGAAAAGCTTACGCAGTCGAGTCGCCTACTCTACCATTACCCTAACTTTGGAAGAAGCTGTTGCAGGTATTCCCCCAGCGCGACCTTTAGGTTCAGACGTTCGGGAAACCTGGAACCAGGCAACGCACTCTTTGGGCGAACTCACCACCAGCTTGATCCGGTTGGCGATTTGGTTAGCAGTTTTCAGCCCATTTTTGCTGGTGTTAGTGGCGGTTCCCGTTGGCTATCACCGCTTCAAGCATCCGCGATCGCAATCAGCCCCTCAACCGTCCGAACCCCCGCACGTCGGTTAATCTGCGGGTTTGTCAATCTTAATTTTAAGAATTGGGGAAACTGCTATTCGCCCCGAAAGACCGTTAAAACAGGACGAATCCAGAACGACACAGATTTATTTGTACTTAACGGTACGACACGTTTGCTGCTGGGGATGGCAAGATGGAAGGCGAAGCGGAAGCGTTGCTAGACAGCTGTATGCCAGAATTGCGAGTATCAATTGCTCAGCACTATCACGAGCGGACTAAATACGATCCCCAGACGCTCGCCTCTAAGAGCCAGGGGCTGGACTGGGAGCGTCAACCAGTGCCTTTTAAAGACTACAAAATTGGCTCAACCTATGACCTGAAGCCCTATTTAACAGAAATACCAGAGGCGTTAGTCGATGAGGGCGAAAAAACCCAAGCATGGCGTCGCCTGTCGCGGCTGCTGTTTTGCAGCTATGGCTTGACGGCTAAAGTAATGACAATGGGAAATCCGATGTATCTGCGGGCAGCCCCCTCCGCCGGGGGATTGTACCCAGCGGAGATTTATTTAATTTCCCGTGGGACGCCGCTTTTACCACCCGGACTCTATAACTATCAGCCTCAGAGCCATTCTTTAATTCATTTTTGGGAAAGTGATGCCTGGAAAGCGCTGCAAACAGCTTGTTTTTGGCATCCGGTGTTAGACAGTATCCAATTGTGCCTCGTCACCACAGCCGTCTTCTACCGTTCTGCTTGGCGCTATCAAGACCGAGCTTATCGGCGGATTTTTTTGGATACGGGGCATCTGCTGGGCAATATTGAGCTGGCGAGTGCCCTCAATGACTACCGCCCTCACTTAATTGGGGGGTTTGCGGATCGGGCAGTGAATGAGTTACTTTACCTCGATCCAAAGGAGGAAGGAGCAATTTGCGCGATCGCTCTGGCAGACTTGCTGGATGTGAAACAAAACTTGCCCCTCAGTCCGACTGCATTGCCCTCTGTCACCCAAACGGACTATCCTAATATCCCCGATGGTGAATTGCTCGGCTACTGCCACCAAGCAACGCAGATTGAGGAAACCCAGCAGATAACGGGCAAAACGCCCATCTCACAAGATGTCCTGCAACCGCCAACTCCCGATGATAAATACAACTTTCCCTTCTGTCTCAAGGTTTCAACCGTCACGACGCCAATTGATTGGGCAGCAAATTTGCACGACTTGGAAACAACCATTCTCAAGCGGCGCTCGACTCGTGCCTACACGGGGGAAGATCTAACTCTAGAGGAACTGAAAGCTTTATTAGATTTCACCTACCAACCCCAGCACTACATCGACCAAGGTTTAGATAGCTCTCCAGACTATTTTGATTTAAATTTAATCGAAACCTTTATCGCCGTGTCTGGGGTAGAAGGACTGGAGGAAGGCTGCTACTATTACGCACCGAAAGCTCAGGAATTGCGGCAAATCCGCTTTAAAAATTTCCGCCAGGAATTGCACTATCTGTGCCTGGGGCAAGATTTGGGTAGAGATGCGGGAGCGGTGCTATTCCACACAGCAGATTTGAAAACAGCTGTGGCGCAGTATGGCGATCGCGTTTATCGTTATTTACACATGGATGCCGGTCATTTAGGGCAACGGCTGAATTTAGCCGCCATTCACCTTGGTCTAGGCGTCAGCGGCATCGGCGGCTTCTTTGATAACCAGGTGAATGAAGTCTTGGGTATCCCTGCTGATGAAGCGGTTGTGTACATCACCACCTTAGGGCGTCCGAGATAAAGGCAAGTAAAAGGCAAAAGGAAAAAGAAAAAATCGTTGTAAATTTTAAGATTGCCCATTGATTTTTTCAATCTCAAATCTAAAATTTCTTTTTCCTTTTGCCTTCGTTAATTAGGCATTTCATAGAGGAAAAAGAAGATGGCATGGAACCCAGAAACGGTCGAAAATAAAATTGGCCTCCGTTTCAAAGACAAGAACCTACTCCGCCTCGCCCTAACCCACACCTCCTTTGCCACCCAAATCGGCGAATCTGGGCAAGACAATCAGCGGTTAGAATTCCTCGGCAAGGCGATTCTCAACTTCGTGGTTGCTGACTACCTTTACGAACGCTGCCCCTATCTAGAGGTCAGCAAATTCTCAGTTTTGCAAGACAAGCTCGTTGAGGGAGAAAGGCTGACCAAGCTTTGGTTCCAATTAGGGTTAGGAGAAGACCTGTTGCTGGGTTCGGGTGAAGACTGGAACCTGCTGCGCCAGAAGGTGAATAACCCCTTTAAAGATGCATGTGAAGCGTTATTAGGTGCAATGTACCTCGATCGTCGTTTCTCGCAGACGCAGAAATGGATCGTCAAGCACTTAATCGCTCCGGTTCTGGAGCATCATCTTCAAAACTTGAAGGAGCGTAAGCAGCCGAATAAACAGTTAGAATTTTTGGGCGACGGGATCATCAATGCTGCTGTCTCCGATTACCTGTATCGCAAATTTCCCCACATTCGTACAGGCATTCTCTCCACTTTGCGAAAGCAGCTGATCAACTCTCACAAGTTAGCTCAATTGAAGTCTCATCTGAGGTCGGAAGACTCAATTTTACTAGGGCGAGAGTCGGAAAAAATTGGCAGTTTATCGTTCAAGGCAATATTAGGGGAAGTCTACAATTACCATGAACGTAGCTTCTCTGATACGTGTAATTGGTTTAAGCGCTTTATCCAAGAAGATGAAGTTTTTACTCTGGCAATCCCGTTACTTCTGGAAGACGGAAAACACAAGGAGTGGATTATCAAGAAAGTCATGGGATATGAAGGTCAGCGATACAAAGAAGGCGTAGAACGCTTTAATCAGCTGATGGAGCGGGAAGTTTCTTAAAAAGTCAGGACTTACGCACGAGTAACGGAAAAATGAACCGCGTTTGCGGAGCCTGCGCGTTAGCGCTTAGGCACGAAGGAATAAGAGTTTGAGAGAGTTTTTGCGTAAGTCCTAAAAGTGCTAGATACTGTTAGCGTAGCGGCGTACTTGCGGACTGATCGACTTATTCTCTGTTCCAGGAGCAGTCTGGAAGAGAAAATATAGAGCGGATATACGACTTTTGTAGTGCGGAAACTGCCTTGTGCGGGGGCGCTGTAGATGTTGATATCAGATAATCTTGGAAGGGGACTCGATAGAATATCTGCTGACCTAATGGCAAGTCAGCCAGGTAAATCCGTGTAAATCCGTGCTGTGAAATCGCTGTTTTCCAGGGCAGCAGGTCCCACAACCCGCTGCACATTCCGGAATGACTCGGTTGTCGAATATTTCACAATCATGCGTCCAGGGCGATTACAACGGCTCCATACGACGGCGCTGTTACCTGTGATGTCGCCGCTAGCAACCCCAAACGGGATTTGCGGACGCATCTTATCCGATGTCACAATAGCAGGGGCAGCGACTTGTGCTTGTCCAGATTTTGATAATAAATCTGCGGCAACGATCCCGCCTCCAGTCAGGGTACAGCCAAGTAGAAACCGACGACGGTTCAGCCGCGATCGCAGTTTTCCTTCCATGAATTGAAAATTATTAGTTATAACCGATACATAGAGTTGAATAAAAATCGGAACCCAAACACGACTCTGTATGCTTACGTATAAGGATGTTGACCGGAATTTGGCTTCTCCGTATTTAGACGGATATTTACATAATCTTTACAGCTTTTCTGGAAAAACTCGGAGGAACTTTGAAGATTAAGCAAAGATGTCCGTTGATTGATAATCGGATTTCACAGCGATCGCTTAAAATATAACGGAAAGAAACCGGAAAAATTACGTGTATTTACGTAAACAATTTTTAGACTCATAAGCGAAAATGAGCGGAAGTAGATAAGTTTTATCTAACCAAAGGCAATTCGACTTGGGGTGCGCTGATTTTTTTCCCGCGAACATTTGAACCTCGTAAGTAGGTAGGAGTTATGACTACAGTTCTGGTGGTGGAAGACAGTCACACGCAACGGGAGATGATCTCACGCCTCCTTCAAGAGAGCGGGCTGAGTGTTACTGTGGCTTGTGACGGTGTCGAAGCGCTGGAGCAAATGGAGGGCAATTGTCCGGATTTAGTGGTGCTAGATATTGTGCTACCCCGGATGAATGGCTACGAAGTTTGCCGTAAAATTAGAGCCGACTCCAAAACCCAGAAGGTAGCTGTGGTGATGTGTTCAGCCAAACGGGAAGAATTCGATCGCTACTGGGGAATGAAGCAAGGCGCAGATGCCTATATTTCTAAACCTTTTGAACCCCACGAGCTAGTCGGAACCGTTAAACAATTGCTGCGAGAAACAAGTGTGAGGAACTAAGTTGGGCAGAGGGTGAGCAATGCCTTACTCTCCTTGTCCATAAGTTCGTTGATAAAGCCGCGATCGCACGCGGTTACACATGATTTCGTCTAAGCAAAGCCATCCCCATTCTGGCTTCAAGTGAGGTCGCTTGTTTGGGGTAATAATTATCATTGAATGGGCAATTAGACCTAGTTGGTAAACGACGATCGGCAAACGTGACTCTGGCAGCAAATGCATCGCAAAGCTGCACACAATCAAACTATAATGCCGGTTGTTGAGAATTCCAGAGGCAATGTCCTCAAAAGTATAGGGTTCAGCTTCTTTACCCGTGCGATTTAAATAGGCATTGTAGGTATAGGGATCGATGCCATCAATGTTGGTACATCCTAAACTTTGCAGCGCTAAAGTTACTTCGCCGCTGCCACAAGCTAAGTCTAATACTTTGTGAAAATCTAGCTGCCACTGACTGGCTGCAAGTTGCAAAACTTTTTGAATGGCGGATTCTTGAGGATTTCGGTATTCATCTCCAAATTGTTCGTAGAAACCTTGGACGCTATATTGTTCGTATCCTTTCCGAATCGCTTGGCGCTGGTTAGAAGAGGTAGATTTTCCTGAGTTTTGCTTGTGCTTGTGCATAATATTAAATTGTCTGTATTGTGATTATGCCCTCAGCTTGAATGGGGCTATACAAACAATTAGCCCTACCTACGGGGGCTACAGAATAATGCATTTTGGTAATAGAGACTTCTGAAAAACTCATTACCTATTTCCCAATACAAAATCGGCTAAAAATGCGATCGAGAACCGATTCTGTGACTTCCTCTCCGGTGATTTCTCCTAAAGCTTGAATGGCACCCCGCAAGTCAATTGTCCAGAAGTCGAGAGGGAGTTGATCGGTAATCGTAGCCAGCACTTGTTCCAAAGAAGTTTTAGCCCTCGTTAGCGCCGCTGCTTGCCGCTGGTTAATCGCTAAATCCAAGTCGGCTGCCTTGAGGTTGCTGGTGTGTACGGCATCCAAAATGGCTTCTTCTAGGGCGTCAATGCCTTGGTTATGGGCGGCTGCGGTGGGTACAACCCGGTGAATAGTGTCTGGGAGGGAAAATTCTGGAATCTCCCCAACCAGGTCAACTTTGTTAATCACTAAAATGAGGGGGCGGTGTTGTACCTGTTCGTAGATTTCTCCATCAGCGGGCGTCCAACCGGCTTGGGCATCAATGGTGAGTAGTACCAAGTCAGCGGCTTGGGCGGCATCGCGCGATCGCTCAACCCCAATCTTTTCCACGACATCAGCGGTATCCCGAATCCCGGCAGTATCTAGCACTTGCACGGGAATTCCACCGACGACCAGAGTCGATTCTACAACGTCGCGAGTGGTGCCGGGAAGGTCGGTGACGATGGCGCGATCGCTCCGACTCCAAGCATTCAGCAAACTCGATTTCCCGACGTTGGGACGCCCGACAATTGCCACTTTTAAGCCAGTGCGGAGGAGTTCGCCTTGTGCGGCAGTTGCCAAGATTTTTGTAGTTTCTGCCAATATCTGCTCGATTTGGGCGATGATATCCGCTTCATCCAACGGTGGCAAGTCTTCCTCAAAGTCGATTCGGGCTTCAATTTCTGCCAAGATGTCGAGGCAAGTGGTACGCAGGGAGCGAATCGGCTTTTGCAACTTCCCTTGCAACCCGGCAAGCGCTGATTGAGCCGCTTGAGGCGATTTCGCTCCCACGAGATCGGAAATACTCTCCGCCTGCGTCAAATCCAAACGCCCATTCAGAAACGCCCGCAGGGTAAACTCTCCCGGCTGTGCTAATTTTGCCCCCGCCTCCAAACACAGCTGCAATACCTGCTGCACTGGCATAATTCCGCCGTGGCAGTGGAACTCTACCACATCTTCGCGGGTGTAGGAGCGAGGCGCTTGCATCATCAACAACAGTGCTTCATCTACCACATCATGCGTCTGGGGATGGCGCACATATCCGTAGAGGATGCGGTGAGATTCCCACTGCTGCTTCCCTGGTGCGTGGAAGAGGGTACGCGCGATCGCGATCGCTTCCGCTCCCGATACGCGCACGATCCCCACACTCCCCTGCTGGGGAACAACAGCGGTAGCGATCGCGGCGATTGTTCCCCCCTGCACAAACGTTTCAGACATCTTGCCTTGAGATTCGGGTTAAATGAAAAGCTTATCAATTTCCATTCTGCTGTAATAAAGTGGAAGAATTACCAGAATTCTCAGAAGTTGTGCAATTAGTTTCTTCCCAGGCTCTTGAAGCCTATCAAAAAGTCGTTAAGCCTTATGAGGGTTTATTGGGAGTTGTCATTGGGCTAGCGATCGCTGACACTGCCATACACTTAATCCCGGCTTTTTTTCAGTCGGGTTTAATCGAATTTGCAGTTAGTTTATCTCTCGCGATCGCTGCCTGTTGGTTGGGTTCTCGCCTGTTTAAGCGGGTTTTTGATATCTATCTCTTAGATGCTGCGATCAACAGCGGACGTAAAATCAATAGCGAACTGCTAATTCTGGCTAAATTAATTGCTAATTTCATTATTGTATTTTTGATTATCGTTATTTTTGCCGAAACTCATAAAATTAATATTTTTGGTTTAGTAGCCAGTTTAGGGATTGGCGGCTTAGCTGTTGCCTTTGCTGCTCAAAAAACTTTGGAACAAGTATTAGGAGGCATTGTCATTTATCTCGATCGTCCCTTTGTTGTCGATGACTATATTGGCTTGCCAGATGGGATTTTTGGCAGAGTTGAGTCAATTGGCTGGCGTTCCACCAGAATTCGCACCTCTGGCAAAGGAACATTGGTAATCGTACCGAATAGTTCCTTAACACAGGTGAATATTGAGAATTTTTCGGGTGCCAAGAAAGTTATGGCTCTCATCTACTTAAACTTCGACCGAAAAATTGAGAACGAAGAACGTGCCTTAATTCGTCAAGTCATCTTAGACAGTACAGAGGATATTTTTGGAATCGACTCGCGCAACACCGAAGTTACATTTAAAGATTTGAGCAAGGATAGCGAGAGCAAAACGCAAGCACAAATCACTTTTTTTATCTTAGGTTCTAGCGAAGTGTCGATGGGATTGCGGCGTCAACTCCTCGATATTGCGAGTCAAAATATTACAGATAAATTGAAATATTACGGGATTGTCTTCGACATTGAAGAACCAACAATTTATGTGGATTCACCCATTACTATCTAATCTAAACCTTGCCGATATTCGTTATCAGGTTCTTCAAATTGATATTTCCAAACCCCTTATTTTCTTGCTGTTTGTCCTCCTGTCTTTGCTATTGGGACGATACACACCTGGGATCAGCAAATTAATCGTCCGCCGCTTTGCATCGGAGAAAGTAACGAGTATTTATGAAGACTTAATCGAGCCAATCAAACACTTGTTTAGAGTGGCGGGTACATTTATCCTTATCTCTCTTTCTCTAACCTGGATTGAAGATTATCAATCCCTTTATAAATTAATCAAACCTTTTGTAGATTTAGCTGTCATTGTTAGCGTAGCTTGGTTAATATCCCGGTTGTTTCGGCAGTTTATCCGAATTTATGGAATTGATATACTTGGGAAATTTAGTCGAGATTTTGATGAACTGATTTTGGTAATTGAGACTTTAGTAAATGTTGCGATCGGCTTCATCGCCATTCTGGCTTTTGCTCAAAGTCAGCAATTCAATTTAGTTGGCTTGATGGCAAGTTTAGGCATTGGTGGATTGGCGGTGGCGTTTGCGGCTCAAAAGACTCTAGAGCAGCTTTTAGGGACGATTGTTTTGTATTTAGATCGCCCTTTTGTTCCTGGGGATTATATTCGTCTGCCTTCAATTGGCAATGTACCTGGAGGTTTGTTTGGTCGCGTTGAATCGATTGGTTTGCGCTCTACTAAGATTCGCACGGCGGCTAAAAGTACGTTATATATTGTGCCCAATTCCACATTGGCAAATTTAGAAATTGAGAATGTGACGATGGGCAAGAAGGTAATGGTTTTACTTTATCTAGATTTTTTTGGGTTACTAGAAGATCGGGAACAGGCGCTAGTACAGCAAGTCATTAATCAGAGTACAGACTCTGTGTTCGGGATCGATCCAGGTAGTACAAATATTACTTTAATAAATAATGCGGAAAAGCAAACAACGAGAGCGAGGGTAACGTTTTTTATTCTGGGTTCCAGTGAAAACTCGATTCAACTGCGAAAGCATCTACTGGAATTGGCGAACGAAAAAATCTCCAAGCATCTGCTCGAGTATGGCATAGAGTTTAAGATGCAGGAACCAACAATTTATGTTGAGTCACCAGTGACTATTTAATGACGCCTATACAGTTATGGCTAGATAGGTCATCCTAGAGACTGCCAGCGCGTTAGTCATCTTGCAGGATGCTCCTCTTTCAAGCGGTGATGGCTGTCCACTCTATCGACTGATTGTTGGGAACCTCAAATCGAATAGCAGTAGTCGCCCAGTTTTTAAAATCAGGTGCCATCCGAGTCAGCTTTTGCAGAATTTCATCGCTCACCCACAACACTAGCGGAAAAGCGAACTGCTTGCGGAACTGATTCCGGACGAGGTTCGTCGAGGTAAGTACTTGATTAATGTCCACCACAGACTCTAGACCGAAGACCATCAAGGCTTGCGGCTGCCGATCTTCAATTGTTTTTTGAATCGTTGTATAAAGCGTCTTTACCGAAGGATGCAGGACGAGTTCTTGAATTTCGACCGTGGAGATTTCTTTTAGCAGCTTTGCCATTTGCTCTTGTAACTGGGGATAGTTACAAGACACCAAAATCAGCGAGAACTCACCTTGAGAAAGCGCGATCGCCTTGGCGAGTCTTCTGAGCGAGCGCTTGTGGTTTGCCTGAACATCTTCTGAATCATAAAGGTCAGTCATGGCGAGTACCAAAGGGAGTTTAATTAACATTTTTTCAATCTAAGTTTCTTTTTGCTTCCTTATATCGGGTGATTTTGGGAGCGTTCGGTCGATCGCGTCCTAACAGGACAATGACTGCTATCTTTTCGCTTCGTGATCTCTATCACTTAATTTAAGTGATCTCAGCTTGCCTGTCCAAAGGTAGCTAGAACAGTGCTGAGCTTGGATTGAGAGTCCTATAGGGGTTGTTGAATGTATGCGTACACCCGGTTATTTGCTACACAGGGGCATTCGGCTTTTCCCTTAACAAGGAATAAAATGTAATAAAACTTAACATATCGTTATAGTTCTTAAAGTCACAAGTGCTGGCTCTGGACATGGAATGCCAACGGCTCGATCGGACAACACTACGATGTGCTAAGAGCGCTCTTACTTTGCTGGATGTTGGCGGCATACGAATGTCCTAGACCTTACGTATTTTATGAAAAGCCGCAACTCTAATTTTTGAAACTACCTACAGCTTGTGTCTAAGTGAAAGAGCTTTATGCAGAAAATCCATAAGGATTGATTGCCACTATGCAAACATTGCACACCTACCTGATAAAACTACCGAAAGAATGAGAAATTGCTGACAAAGCAACAGCAGCAGACTCGGCTCTTTTTGAGCGATTTAGAAACAAATCTGCCTCTTCCTTGGCTGTATAAATGAAAACTGTAGCAGAGGAGACAGCAGCTTTGGGGGATTTATTAAGTAATCTTCAGCTTTCTTAGCCAAAACCAGCCTTATAGTAGATGCGAATACGCAAAAATTAGTAGATTAAGCGATAGCGAAGCGCCGACCTGTCGGTTCGCCTTTCCACATTTGAACGTCAAGAAAGCGATCGCGCCTCTACTTCAAGAAGGCTTCTGTTCCCCTGAAAGACGGGTTTTCCCACCAGAACGGACATTGATGACGGTACGGGCGATCGCGCCGGTAGCCGGAATTCCCATGAGTTCGCGATCGCTATTGTGTTTTTCACTCACGGTCATCCCATCCGCCACGACGGCTGATAATAAAGACTCGATCCTGCCGAGTGCTGCGAGTACCAAAGCCGGATTGATCGGTTCTCGAATTAATCCAAAATCATTCCAGTAGGGAATCCCTTGCGGCATCGGCAAGGATTGGGGAATAGCTCCAATTGTGGGCACCTTGAGATGGAAATAAGATGCGATCGCGATCGCTAAAACCAATCCTATTAATGAACCCGGTATCGTGCGATTATTACTCCAATTTTACTCTCGTCCCTGAAGACATTTCCCCTTGTTTCTACTAACCAGTCAAAAAGTTTAACGCTGCCTAATTGCCGGACGATGTAGGGTACATTTTGCGGATACCCAGGTATTGAGAAGGGCAGGTACAAGACCTACCCCGCCATCCTTTCAATCATCAGCCACTTCAAAACTTGTATGCTGGTTGCACTTGCAGCATCCTTAAAGGGAGCGATCGCGATTTTCAATTCCCAATGATTTCCATGACACCACAACCTTTACCCAGTCAACTTGCTGCAACCTTTGCCGAAATGCCCAAGTCATGATTTGTGGTTCCATAATATTTGGGGAAGTTTTCGTACACCCTGATTGAGGTAGAGATTGAAATACGCTGTCAAACGACTTTTTACGAGCTTCGCAGACGGGCTAGTTTGGTTTAGCCGTGCCTTTGGGCGTCAAGCTTGGTTTATCTTCCTGGTTGCCTTTAGCTTCACCATGACGCTGGTAAACCCTGCCGCATTTGCTCAGACAAAATTTTTCGATGTGGAAGGACTTTGGGCGCAACCCTGTATAGAACAGTTGGCACAAAAGCAGATTATTAGTGGCTACCCGGATGGAAGTTTTCGACCAAAGGCACCCGTAACCAGGGGTGAGTTTGCCGCGATGGTTGGCAAAGCTTTCCCCAATACAGCGGACGTTCGTAGCGGCGGTCAGTTTGCGGATATCCCAGCAAATTCCTGGGCGATAGATGCAATTCGTAAAGCCTATCAAAAGGGATTTATGTCGGGTTATCCGGGTGGGGTGTTCAAACCGAACGAAAAAATCCCGCGATCGCAAGCGTTGGTATCTTTGGCGAGTGGTTTGAAGTATTCGCCTACTCAGGCAGTGAGTAGCACTTTGACGGGGGCATTTACCGATGCAACGGCAATTCCTAGCTATGCGCGGACTGCGATCGCTGCTGCGACCGAAAAACAAATCGTGGTCAATTACCCCAACGTCAAGACACTCAATCCCAATCAGCTAGCCAGTCGTGCAGAAGTTGCAGCTTTCTTGTGTCAAGCCACCGGAACTTCTGGATTAGTCCCTTCCCAATACATTGTTAGCGCTGGGACGCCGCCAACCGCACAGTCCGAAGAGATTCGGGGGGTGTGGCTGACAAATATTGATAGTGACGTGTTGTTTGAGCGCGATCGCCTGACCAAGGCCCTGCAACGCCTTGATGAGCTAAATTTCAACACCGTTTATCCCACCGTTTGGAACTGGGGTTACACCTTATATCCCAGTGCGGTAGCCCAAAAAGTCACCGGGCGATCGCTCGATCCCACCCCAGGCTTACAAGGACGAGATATCCTCAAAGAAATCATAGACCAGGGACATCAAAAAGGCATGGGAGTCATCCCCTGGTTTGAATTCGGCTTCATGGCACCTGCTGATTCTGACCTCGCCAAACGCCACCCCGAATGGCTACTCAAAAAACGCGACGGTTCTCAAACTTGGAAAGAAGGAACGCATAACCGAGTTTGGCTGAATCCAATGCGTCCCGAAGTGCAGAATTTTATCCAAGATTTAGTCGTCGAAATTGTTAGCAAATACGATGTTGACGGCATTCAATTCGATGACCACTTCGGCTTTCCCGCCGATTTTGGCTACGACGCCTTTACCGTAGAACTGTACAAGAAAGAAAACGGTGGGAAATCTCCTCCCGCCAACGCCCAAGATCCTCAATGGATACGCTGGCGGGCTGACAAAATTACTGCCTATCTGAAACAGTTGTTCAAGGCCGTCAAAGACCGCAAACCCAACGTTATTTTTGCCCTTTCTCCCAATCCCCAAGAATTCTCTTACAACTCCTTTCTAGCCGACTGGCAGAAGTGGGAACAGCAGGGGCTGATTGAGGAACTGATCGTCCAAATCTATCGAGATGATCTGAGCCGCTTCATTGGGGAATTAGAGCGCCCAGAAGTCAAAGCAGCAAAGCGCCATATCCCCGTCGCCATCGGCATTCTCAGCGGCGTGAAACCTCACCCGGTTAAGGCTGCACAAATTCAGGAGCAAGTTGCAGCGGTTCGTCAGCGCGGATTTGCCGGGATGTCATTCTTCTTCTATGAAAGCTTGTGGAATATGACCCCCGAAAAGCCAGACCTCAGACAGGCTGCCTTTAAAGGACTCTTTCCTACGTCCGTAGAGCGACCAAATCTTTTGGACGGGTGGAAAGCATCTCGTTAGGAATTAAGACTAAATAACCGGGAATCATTGACGTTTTGTAGGGGCATGGCAATCAAAAAGCCCCTACGCGGTTTATAAATCCCCTGAGAGTTTGTATCGCCGGTACGGACAAGAAATTTGTTTTTCTTAGCTGTTGGGTACTATTACTCATCATTGACAGGGGATTTACAGCCAAGTACGGTAGAATGCTGACGAGCAAAGCACAGCTCAGTAAGTAGCAGTAAAGCCGCGACGAGAGCGTGCGGCTGTGTAGCCGGGGCAGGAGTGTGGTGGTGAAAATATCGCTTTTAGATAGGTTACGGCTGGGCGTAGCAGTTGGGACAGCAAAGACAGTGACGCGGCTGGTGCGCCTGCTGCGTTTGGGAGCTGCTAGTGTTTTACCGGGAGAAATTGCCGGACGCATTCAGCCGCAGCTGTTGTCCCTGCTGTCTGGTCAAGTAAAGCACGGTGTGATTTTCATTGCGGGGACGAATGGAAAGACAACGACATCGTTGCTGTTGCGGACAATGCTGGAACGTCAGGGATGGCGCGTTGTTCACAATGCAGCGGGTGCCAATCTCGTGAATGGATTAATCACGGCACTGCTAACCAACACCAATTTAATCGGACAGCTCAACGCTGACTATGCAATTTTAGAGGTAGATGAAAATATTCTGCCGAAGGTTTTGCCGCCGGTTCAGCCAAAATTGATTTTGTGTTTGAATTTATTTCGGGATCAGCTGGATCGGTACGGGGAAGTGGATATGATTAGCCAGCGTTGGCAGAAAGCGATCGCCCAATCCAAAGATACGGTAGCGATCTTAAATGGCGATGACCCCACCTTGTCTCATCTGGGTCAGCAGTTATCGCAACGAGTTTTATTCTTCGGTTTAAACGAACCTGAAGCTTATCTTGACGAAATTCCTCATGCAGTAGATTCTATATATTGTCCCCGGTGCGGACATTCTCTCGATTATCAGGGCGTCTACTTATCTCATCAGGGCGATTATCGGTGTCCTAGCTGTGGCTTTGAAAAAGGCCCCTTGGCAATCGATAGTCGCCAATGGCCTCAGATTCTGATTGGGATTTACAACAAATACAACACGCTGGCGGCTATTTTAGCGGCGCAAGAAATTGCCGTTGATACCGCAAATATCCTGGACACGATTAAAAACTTCCATGCAGCTTTTGGACGGGCTGAGGAATTAGAAGTCGCCGGGAAAAAGGTGCGGATTTTGCTATCAAAAAATCCCGTGGCGCTGAATGAAACCATCCGCGCAGTAAATCAGCAAAGAAGCCACGGCGGTTCTTCCACAACACTGATGGTACTAAACGATCGCACCCCAGACGGTACTGATGTCTCTTGGATTTGGGATGTAGACACCGAAAAATTGGTAGAACAGGGAGGAACGGTGGTAGTCAGCGGCGATCGCGTTTACGATATGGCGCTACGCCTGCAATACAGCCAAGCAGACGAGGAACATGGCTGCAAACTAATTGTGAAAGAAGATTTACAAGAAGCGATCGCCACTGCTTTAGAACACACCGCTACCGGCGAAACCCTGCACATTCTACCGACTTACTCAGCGATGCTAGAAGTCCGAGGTATTTTGACTGGACGAAAAATTCTGTAGATGTTAAACGCTCTCGGTACGCAGAAAGTAGCCTTCCTTTGCGTACCTCTGCGATTTCCTTGGCGCTACTTTGCGTTAAAAATCAAAAAATTTGACTGTCACCATGACCGAACAACTTGAACTCACAATTGGCTGGCTTTATCCGACGCTGATGAGTACCTACGGCGATCGCGGTAATGTCATCTGTTTACAACAACGCGCCCAATGGCGGGGGATCAAAGTCAACGTCATGCCCTTAGATCGGGACGCCCCGACCGAGCAATTTCACCAAGTCGATGTAATCGTGGGTGGCGGCGCACAAGACCGACAGCAGGAAATCGTCATGCGCGATTTGCGCCAAGGCAAAGCAGAAGCGATCGCTCAGAAAATTGAAGCCGGAACGCCTGGGGTATTTACTTGCGGATCGCCCCAACTCCTGGGACACTACTACGAACCCGCCTTAGGGCAACGGATTGAGGGATTGGGTTTATTGGATTTTGTCAGCAAGCATCCGGGGCCAGATGCCCGTCGCTGTATCGGGAATGTCGTGTTTGAGATCACGGCGTCGCGATTGGCGGAGGATTTGCGAAAGATGTCGGAGGATGCGCCTCTGGTCATTGGCTTTGAAAATCACGGCGGACGCACTTATTTAGGTGAGGTGGAACCCTTGGGACGAGTGATTAGCGGTTATGGGAATAATGGGGAAGATGGGATGGAAGGGGCATTTTATCGGAATGCGATCGCGACCTACTCTCACGGTCCTCTTTTACCCAAAAATCCCTCGATTGCTGACTGGCTCATTCAAACTGCACTTGCAGAAAAATATCAAACGCCAATTTCTTTAAAACCCCTAGATGATGTCTTGGCAATGCAGGGGCGAGAAGCGATGTTTAAAAAGTTGGGCGTCAAGGTGCCAGCGGTTTCTGCACAGCGGGGATCGAGAAATTAGTACGGTTCTGACTTGAACTCGGAACCTCACCCCCAACCCCTCTCCGTCAACGGCTATCCATTAGTCACATCTTTCTTAACAAAGGGACAAACAAGATAGGAAGGGATTTCCGAGAAGTAAGTTGGTAGAGATAGTGACAATTCAGGAAATTCATGGTGCTACAAGATTTGAATGGAGGACAACAAGCATGAATAGAAAACTTAATGGAGTAATTTCCAGGTAGCCGCGATATCATGTAATCGCCGCAATCCTCGCCAAATGGTTTGAATTCCCGGCTCCCCATCGCTTTTTCGTCCTAAAAAGCCAGCCAACATTGCAATCATTCGCACGGCTTCTCGCAAACAAGGTGGCTGGGTGGGTGGAATGGGATTTTTATTAATAGTGGCGCACAAAGACTGCCATTCATAGGTTTCTAAAACTGTCTCACAGGGCTGCATTGGATTGCATCTGGCTTCATAAGTTAGCCATAACAAACGCCACGCTACAATTGTATAGGTGGCTAGTGCCATCTCAATTCTCCGAACCGTTTCCAGTTGTAATTTCTCAATTCCACAACCACTTTTTAATGCGTAGTGATAGCGTTCTATCAACCAACGGTAAGTGTACCAGCGAACGCAACGGGCTGCCTCCTCTAGCCGATTAATCTCCAGGCTAGTCATCAATAACCAACTAATTGGCTGAATTCCGGATGGCGGGTTTTCTTCTGATGCCAGAATTCCTTGTAACTTCACAGGTTTGAGCCGGGAACGCCCAATGTAATGTAACGGGACAAGGATATCGAAACTTGTGAACCGAAGTGTGAGTATGGCCTTTCTTGCTCTAGATTCTGGACTACGTTTAACTTCGACCGTGAGTTGACCACCAGGTGGAATTTGACGAATGGCAAGATGAAGCTATTTGGCACAATGGTCTACTTTTCGATTATGAGTCCCGCAAATTAATAAATGGGAATTTTCCGGACGTTTCTAGTTAAATAAGTCGAATATATCGGCTTCTGAGTCGGCAACTGTCACCACTTGAATATCTGCTGGGATCAACTTTTGGGTGATTTCTAATCCATCTAACCAGCGTTGGCTTTCTTTTTGTTGTGTTTCCCGTTGACGACGTTTTTTGGCGATGCCTAGATTTTCGAGTTCTCTGACCCACACCTGCTGGTCAATAATTCCCAGTGGGACTCCCTTACTTGTCGCTGCCAGTGTTGAATGTACTTTTAATCCCGATGATTTTCGGTTGTCCAGATAACCAGTCCCTCTGGTGGCTGGGTGGTCTGTTAAATCTATGTTGGTCGTGTCCTGGATTGCCAAGATTTCTTGATGTTCTTTGATTCTTTCAATTGTGCTGGCTGTATGCGCCTTGCGAATATCACGCGGCTGAAAATAAGGTGATTTCCAAAAATCATATGCGGCGCTGGTTGCTGCTATATTTCCACAGGCTTGGGGGACGCTACTTGCTGGTTGTGTTGCCAAATCTTCGACGATGCGTATAAGACGCTTGTTTCGACGCGCGTCTCCTAAGTTGGCCTGGGACAATTCTTTGGCTGCCCACTTTTCCATGTTGCCATCACCCGCTACTTTTGTGTTCCCTCAAAACTATACCTATCAAGCCTTTGAGTATTATTTTAAGGAGTTTGTCCCTTTGTTAAGAAAGATGCGGATAATGGATAGCCCGCAAGCGAGGAGAGGGGATAGGAGCAGAAGGGGGAATCGGATGGGGAGAGGGGATTGGAAGAAGAGAGGGGATTGGAGTGGCGTAGAAGCTTTGGTTCTATGGGTTCATCTTGGGTCATTTGCTCATCTTTGATTCGTTGCTTATTTCAAGCCAGCGCGATCGCTTTTCCCTGCAAATTATCTTCTACTTCATGGTTGTCTGGTATTGATAAACCAGTGGAGCAACTTCAGAGGCGTAAGCAGCCAAAACACGTTCTGCCTCTTCGTCAAATAAGCTGCCGTCAGTACGATTCCAAGCTTGTAGCGCTCCCAAAAGCTTGCCTTCGTAGTAGAGAGGTACGGCTAAAGCTGTCTCAATTCCCAGCGCTTTAGCATGATCTTGCCGGACTCGGCGATCGCCCTCAGTACGACAAACTAACACGGGTTTGTCGCTCTGAAATGCCGTACCACACAATCCGGAAGTCGCTGCGGCAACCCTTTTGTCCAACACCCACTCAGCGTGCTTGCCTACTGCTGCCGCATAGTAGACGCTTTCCCCTTCGGACTCAGCTAGCACCACGGAGGCTGTTTCAGCATTGACAATTACTTGGATGCGTTCGGCAATGCCATCTAATATCTGGCGATTTTGACTCATCGTTAACATCTCTTTATCTGCAATCAGTCTATCCAAATACAGTTAGGTTAAATGGCACTAACGCTCGGAGCCTGGAAATAAATTTCATAGCTAAAGTAGAGACACGATTAATCGCGTCTCTACTCTGGAATCAGATTCGCCTGTTAACAACAGACTTTAACGCGAAATTATTCCAGCCTCTCGGAGTCTGTGGTAGCGCTTTTGTTTATACTTCGACAGGGGTGCTGCCAGCAGTAAAACTTTCTCTAGCAGCCAAGGTGCAATGCGATTGCACCACACAGCTAAATGACTTTGCCATCCCACTAAAATTTCTGGCGATTCCTTTTGCAGTCCAGTGACGAGTGCTTGAGCAACTTTCTGAGAAGTCGTGGGCACTACCCAGCGAAACCACTTTAATTCTCGCACCATGTCAGTGTCGGTCAAAGATGGCAGCAAAGCCATCACCCGGATATTGTAGTCAGCGAGTTCACCGCGCAAGGCTTGGGTAAATCCCAAAATCGCAAACTTGGTGGCTGAATAAGTCGCCATTGTCGGCGCGGCAATTTTGCCCATCAAGCTAGAAACGTTCACGATGGTTCCTTCCCGTTGGGTTGCCATACGTCGAGCAACCAGACGAGTCATCGTGTACATTCCCATTAAATTAATCGCGATTTCTTGCTGCACATCTGGGAGTTGAGATTTTAAAAAGGGCGCTTGGTGTGCAACTCCCGCACAGTTGACGAGCAGATGAATCTGACCATAATCTCGCCAAGCTTGGGCGATCGCAATATTCACTTCTACTATCTGAGCCAGATCCAAAGGCAGGATCGCGGCTTCTACGCCAAGTGCTTCAACTTCGGCGGCGACTTCCGCTAAACGATCGGCATCGCGTGCCACCAGCAACAGGCGTTTGGCTCCTTGTTGCGCGAGTTCAAGCGCGATCGCTCGCCCAATTCCACGGGAAGCTCCAGTAATCAGAGCCGTCTTTCCTTGAATATTCATAACTTAAACCTTCTCCATTTGAGGTCTCACCGCGCTGACAAGAGCTAGTGCCGAGTAGAGGTCTGCAAGTAGAGGTAGCATCCTCCAAGCACACAGTGAGGAAAACAGTAACTCGTTAATTAGAGATGAGTTGAACTGAACTGTTGGGAGCCAGACTCTCAGAATTTTTGCAGGGAACCCATTTTTATCGACAAAACTGAGAAATCTCTTTCCGGAAAACTTCAGCTAAATAAGAGTTGGACTGGCTGTACGTAAGGGGAACACAAGTTAGTAACTAGATGAAATTGTCCGATACATTTTGAATCGTGAAACAAAAGGATTCCTCCGCCGTCTAGGAAGATTTGGTGTAGAGCCGTCAGAGAAATACAGTTTCAAACAATTCGGCAATCAGTGAATGGGCGAACAGCCAAGTGTGATGTAGAGCATGGATGGCACGTCTCCTAAAATACGAGCATTGACCAGAAGCAACTCTTAAGCACACCTTAGCAACTGCATCAACGAATCGCAATAATTTTTAATAAATTCTTCTTAACATTCCGTTACAAAACTGCCAAATGCTTTGCTGAAGCCATATTTGGAGTGAGCGATCGCTTCAGGGAAGTCAGGGTTTTGGCGCGAGCGATCGCCAGCAACTTCCTGTTTACCTGTGTTGTAAAACACACTGAGCGCCCGAAGAAAGCCAACCAAAAAGCGATCGCTCACGCCAAAACCCAAGCGAAAAAACCGCTCGGTTTTGAGATATTTGATATTCTGGCAAAAGTTTAAGATGATCCCTTTCGCCTATGGCTGCTTTGATTAAAGAAATCCAACAGAGCTTATTAAACCTGATGGGTCAAACTATTGAGGCGCTACCAGGAATTTTGATGGGGATCGCAATCCTCTGTTTAACCCGGTATGGAGCGAATCTAGTTCGGCGGCTCGTCCGTGGCGTTGGCAGGCGTGCCCTGAAAAACCCATCACTGCGCCTGCTGCTCGTGCAGACCAGTTTTGTAGGAACCTGGGTGGTAGGGATTCTCTTCGCCTGTGTTGTTGCCTTCCCAGACTTGCGGCTGGGCGACATCATTGGTTTGCTGGGACTCAGCTCGGTAGCGATTGGCTTCGCCTTTCAAGATATTTTCAAAAATTTTCTGGCAGGAGTGCTGCTGTTGCAGGAACCGTTTCGGTTGGGGGATCAAGTGATAGTAAACGGTTTCGAGGGAACGATTGAAGAAATTTCCCTGCGCGCCACCCAAATTATCACCTATCAGGGAGAGCGCATCGTCGTGCCAAATGCAATTGTCTTTACCAGTCCGGTGCAAGTGCTGACGGCGATGCCCCACCGCCGGACTGATTTAGAAATTGGCGTTGATTACAATACCCCTTTACCCTACGCCGTCGAAACCCTGCTCAACGCCGTGTTAAAAGTCGAAGGCGTCTTATCGAAGCCAGCACCGGAAGTAGATGGATTGGGCTTTGGTGATAGCTCGATGAACTTGGTAGTCCGCTATTGGACATCGCCGCACAAAGTAGATGTGCGCCGCACGAGAACCAAGGTGATGATCGCGCTCAAACAAGCTTGCGATCGCGCTGACATTAACATTCCTTACCCCATCCGCACGCTTTACAACTACAATCAGCAGCAGTTTAACGATGCTTCCCCAGTTGCAGATGGTGCCCAAAAAAGCTGAAAGTTTTGAGTTTTGAATTGAAGAAAAACTCAAAACTCAAAACGAATTCATCCCCTAATTTTTGTTAAACCACCGCAGCCACTTTCAGCTCAAAAATCCTCTCGATCGTATCCTCTACCACCTTATCGGGAGTTGAAGCTCCAGAAGTAACTCCTACCACGATGGGACCAGCGGGGAGCCAATTTTCCTGAACTTCCAAATCGCCATCCAGCGGCTTATGCTCCACACGATTGCCAGGGCCAATTCTCTCGGCGCTATCGATGTGATAGGAAGGAATTTTCCGCTCAATGGCAATTTCTTGTAAGTGCGTCGTATTGGAAGAATTGAACCCCCCAATCACTACCATGAGATCTAGTTTTTCATCTACTAGCTGAAACATAGCATCTTGCCGCTCTTGAGTCGCATCGCAGATGGTGTTGAAGCTTTGGAAATGCTCGTTCAACTCGCTTGGCCCATACTTTCTCATCATGGTGCGCTCAAATAGCTTGCCGATTAGCTCGGTTTCGCTCTTGAGCATCGTGGTTTGATTAGCAATACCAATCCGCTCTAAATCGGTGTCGGGATCGAATCCCTCTGAGCAAGCGCGGCTGAATTTTGTCATAAATTCGTCGCGACTCCCACCATTGAGAATGTAGTTAGAGACATACTCCGCTTGTGCCAGATTCAGCACGATCAAATACTTGTCAGCAAAAGAACTGGTGGCGACAGTTTCTTCGTGATTGTATTTGCCGTGAATGATCGAGGTATAAGCTTTTTTCTTGTGCTTTTCGACCGTATTCCAAACTTTAGAAACCCAAGGACAGGTTGTATCGACAATCTTGCAACCCTTGTCGTTGAGCAGCTGCATTTCCTGAACGCTGGCACCAAATGCCGGTAAAATCACCACGTCACCCGCATCGACAACGGAGAAGTCTTTTTCCCCTTTCTCTACTGAGATAAACCCTACTTTCATGTCGCGCAAGCGCTGATTCACAGAAGGGTTGTGAATAATTTCATTAGTAATCCAAATCTGCTCGGTCGGGAAGTGCTGGCGGGTTTCATAAGCCATTGCGACGGCGCGTTCCACACCCCAGCAAAAACCAAACGATTCGGCTAACCGGATGGTGACATCACCGCGTTTCAGGGTGTAGTTGTTTTCCCGAATTTCCTGAATGAGATGGCTCTGATACTCGGATTTGAGGACACCAGCGACTTCCTCTTGATGACCAAAGCCCTTGCGATGGTAGTTCTCAGAACTGTTTAATGACCGTTTGAAGGCTTTTGTATCCATGCAGCCGTTTCCTCTCTCATTCTGGTGGTTCTCCTCGTCGATCATAAAATGCCTGGACGCTCAGCTGGCGTTACCCAGCAAAGTCAAAGCCAGGAATTTTTAATTGGCTTTGCTGGGTTCTGTTTCCACCTGCATGAAGAATTGAAGGGCATAGCGCCAAATAACATAGCCTTGGGGACTTAGGTGCAAGCCATCCGTCGTCAGTTCGGGCTGTATATTGCCGTTACTATCGGCAAACAGGGGATAGAGATCGAGATAGCTGACAGATTCCGAACGAGCGATCGCGCCCAGTTGTCGGTTTAGTTCGCGGATGCGACTGCTAGGGATAGCAATCAGGCGATCGCGTCCCACCCAGGTTGACTTTTTACCGCCGTGGGGCAAAATCGACTGCACAACAATCTGTGCTTGGGGATGAACCCGTCGCAGATAGCGGATAATCTGTCGCTGGTTCGCCAGAATTCTCCGATCCCCCACCCCTCGGATCAGGTCGTTAATGCCAATCATCACCAAGATCGTTTCCGGCTGAGTTTCGTCCAACACATCCAATCGGTTGAGCAAACCCCCCGAAGTATCTCCAGAAATTCCTTGATTGAGCCAAGTGCGCTCTGTTGGCAATAGCTCCGAAGGAAACCACAGACTGAGCGAATCCCCAGCCAGTACGGTTAAATGTTTGGGATTTTTGGTTGCGGCTACCTCCGCTTCTTGCCTGAGCAGCGTCACCCACTGAGCGTAATTCAGCTGGTGGCGCGGCCCTAACGCGGGTGTGGAAGGTAGTGTTTTCGTCAGCAGGCTGGTAGAGACGTCTTCTGGGATCGGCTCTACAGAGGTAGCATCGCTAGCTTGTAACCTAGCTGATAGCCACCGATCCCGATTCAGCAACAAAATTACTGTTAGCATCAGCAACCCGTTGGTAGCTAGGGACAAAAGCGCCCAAGCCGGAAGAAAGGTTTTCGAGCGAGTGGACACACTAAATCAGATTCAGCACAGGTTGAATTTAATCTTAAATTGCTAGCATCCACAAATCGAGCGATCGCCTAGCTGCCAATGGAAATTGCCAATTATTCGCCTTTGAAGCTCAGTCCAGTGGCAAAATCCTCTCCATAACCTTCTTCACCATGCTCGTTGATGTCTAAACCTTGGTCTTCAGCGTTAGGTTTGACTCGCAAATCCATCGCCAAACTTAAAAGTTTGAGGATAGCAAAAGTGCCCACCCCGGCAAACACATAAGTTGCTAAGACACCGACAATCTGTTCCCATAATTGGACGGGATTGCCGAAAAATAAACCGTTGTCTCCTGCTGAGTTAACGGTTGTCGTCGCAACCAGACCCGTCAGAAGCGCCCCTATCGTCCCGCCAACGCCGTGGATAGGAAAGGTATCCAAAGAATCGTCAAACTGCAACTTGGCTCGGAGACTGACGGCAAAGAAACAGCAAACAGAGGTAACGGAACCGATGAAGATGGCTCCGAGCGGATTCACGTATCCGGCTGCCGGGGTCACGCCAACCAGTCCGCCGAGGAAACCGCTGGCAATGCCAATTGCTGTCGGTTTGCCTCTGAGTAGCCATTCCAGGATGACCCAAGTGAGACCGCCGGCTGCCGCAGCGACCATTGTGGCGACGAAAGCTACCGCTGCTAGGGAACCTGCTGTTAAAGCACTCCCGGCATTAAAGCCAAACCAGCCAAACCAGAGCATACCGATTCCGAGTAGCACGTAAGGCACGTTATGGGGTGCGTGTGGTGTCACCATGAAGCTTTTTCGCGGCCCAATCACCCAAGCGGCGACGACAGCAGAGACGCCAGAGCTGATGTGTACGACGGTTCCTCCAGCAAAATCTAAGGCTCCAAATGTACCGATCCAGCCTTTGCCCCAAACCCAGTGAGCTAAGGGAGAGTAGATAAAGGTAGACCAAAGCAGGATGAACCAGAAGTATGCCTTGAAACTCATCCGCTCCACGATAGCCCCAGAAATTAGGGCTGGAGTGATGATGGCAAACATCATCTGGTAAACCATGAACACTTGATGGGGAATCGTGCCAGCGTAACCGACCGGATCGGGTTGGTCGAAGGCGACGTTATTCAAAAATAGCCAGTTCAGGCTGCCAATGAAGGGATTGGCACTGAAAGGAGGATCGGCTCCAGGGGTCAAGGAAGTGGGTGCAAAGGCGAGGCTATAGCCCCACAGAGTCCAGGTAACGCCGACAACTCCCATGAGGATGAAGCTCATCATAATGGTGTTGAGGACGTTGCGCGATCGCACTAATCCGCCATAGAAAAAAGCTAACCCAGGCGTCATCAGCAGCACTAGGGCTGATGAAATTAGCATAAATGCGGTATCGCCTGTGTCGATTTTCGGAGCCTCAGCCACCGCTGGCGATGCTTCCTGACGCGAAGCATCGGTTGGTTCCCCAGGAACCGTTGCGGGAGCGGACAATTCCGGGGAAGGACTCACCGAAGGCGATGCGTCTTGGGCAAGCGCATTTCCTACCATTGGGCCACCCAGAAGACACAGCGCCAGTATCCAAGTAATGAGAACTTTCTTGATCACTGATTTGGTTCCATCAACGCGATCGCTTTGTTAAGCAAATGAATCTGATTGCACCAATTTCAATCAGGTCAATTCTGTATCAAAGTATACAAATTAGCGGAGTTGCCCATAAATATTTCACCCACAGATAGACGACAAAAATGAAATCCGCCCTACTCGCAACTCTATAGAGTTGGGAATAGGGCGGACTCTATGGGGAAAGGAGAAAACTCAAAAGAACAAAATGCTTTCTTTTGGTTTATCTGTCGTTACTTGACATATTCACCGGGCGGAGTCGGCATTCCACCATGCTTACCAGTATCAGAAAACCCAGCAGAGCTTCCTTCCTTAAGGAATCCACTGTAAGCTTCCATGCCATGTTCTCCGATATCCAAACCTTCAAACTCCTCTTCTGGAGTGACTCGGATACCGAGGGTCGCTTTCAACGCCAGCCAGAAGATTGTACTGAGTAGAACGGTTATGCCTCCCACTGTGACAATACCAATCAGTTGAGTGATCAACTGTCCGAGACCACCACCGAGCAATAACCCCTTGGTTGGGCCAAGACCCTCACCGTACCAGGAATAGACACCAGGGCCAGCAGCAAATAAACCCACTGCCAGAGTCCCCCAGATACCACAAACCAGGTGAACTGAGGTCGCGCCCACCGGGTCATCAATTTTGATTTTGTCAAAGAGAGTGACAGCGAAAACGACTAATACTCCGCCAACCAAACCGATGATCAAAGAACTGCCAATGCTGATAAAAGCACAGGAAGCTGTCACCGAAACTAAGCCAGCCAAAATGCCGTTGATAATCATCGACAGATCCGGCTTACCCAGGTACAACCAAGCTGTAATGGTAGCGGCAATTCCACCCGCAGCACCCCCCATGTTGGTTGTCAGGGCAATGTGAGTAATGGCGTTTGGATCGGCAGCCATTGTGGAGCCAGGGTTGAAACCAAACCAGCCCAACCAGAGAATCAAAGTGCCCAAGGTGGCAATGCTCAGGTTATGACCAGGGAAAGCAACGCTTTGCCCATCTTGATATTTACCAAGCCGTGGCCCTAAGAATGCGGCTCCCATCAAAGCAGCCCAGCCACCCACTGAGTGAACGACCGTGCAACCCGCGAAATCCCAGAAACCTCTGGTTTGCAGCCAGCCACCGCCCCAGACCCAGTGTCCGGTGAGCGGGTAGGCAATCCCGACGAGTAAGAGGCTGAAGATTAAGAAGTCAACAAACTTAATTCGTTCTGCAACCGCTCCAGAAACAATCGTGGCGGCTGTTCCGGCAAATACTAGCTGAAACAAAAACTTAGCAGCTAAGGGAACGCCAGCCCATTTCAGAGAGCCAAAAACACCTTGATAGGCATCGTTGGTGGCAGGGCTGTTATCGGCTCCGCTCAAAAACCACCCGCTCAAACCAATGAAAGGATTGCCGTCCCCGAACATCAAGCCAAAACCAATCGCCCAAAACGCGACGGTTGCTAGAGCAAACACAATCAAGTTTTTGGCGAGAACGTTGACCGCGTTTTTCTGGCGGCAGAAGCCAGTTTCTAGCATACAAAAGCCAGCATTCATGAAAAACACCAGGAAAGCCGCGATCGCTACCCATAGGGTGTCTAGCGCTACCTTCAACTCGGCTGTTGTCGGCCCCTCAGCCGCCGGAGCATCCTGGGCGACTGCTGCATAACCCCACACCATCACAATCAAAATGGCGATAGGAATGCAAGCTTGCCAACTTGGAGTCAGCCGCTTAATGGCAATTTGCAACTGCTTAAACATCGTGGCAGTCCGGGGAGATTGGACTTGCCAATTAGAAGACAATCGCTTCTTTTTGGCTTTCGATTTCTTCTTTTTGAGCGTTAATTTAGGCATCATCACTGCACTTTCCTCAATCAGTCCAACACATCCATCGGTTTAGTCAAAAATCAGTAAATCCAGTCATTTGAAGTGAGTATATGACAAAACCTTACAGGCAACTCGTTAGGGATTTTTTCCTTTATCAACATCTAGACGGGATGTCTAATTTGTCCGGGAAATTTTAAGATTTTGTATTTTCCGAGGCGGGATATTCTGTATCGAAAGTTACATTTTTAGATTCTGGCTCTGGCATCTCAACCCGCAGAACTCTCCTGGAAGTATAAATCGCGGGAGTTTGAGCGAACTTGGAGCTAAATTAGTTTATATCCATCTATGGGGGGATGACCCAAACAAGAGCCTAAATTTATTAAGCGAATCCATTAAGACTTCAGAAGCTTAAATTTCTCCAGAAATCCCATATTATAGAAACTTAAATTAAGCAATTACTTTATTAAATAAATGCTTTTTTAGAAACTTTTCTAGAAATTAAATGCAAGTTTTTTTATTTTATATTTGATGAACAGATAAAAACTGTTACTAAAATAGCAAAAACAAGGTTATCAATTTTTTTTGGCACAAGATTAAATTTGACTTTGATCGCGAAACATTCAACGAATAGATTTGGTCTAAATCTCAAAGAAACCGCTCCTGTCGCCCCTCCAGTTCCGCTAAAAATGAAATCAGCAGTTTTCTTGACGCACCTCGCTATCGGTAAACAAAGCGATTGGCATCAAAAAATTATTCTTGAGATTTCAATCGTTTCTCCTCTCTGCCAAGCCTAAAAAAACAACTGACTCGCCCTTAAAATTAGGGCATCTTCTCCAAATACTGCTTATAGCCGATTTCATCCAGAAGCTGCTGCTTCTCCATCACGGAATCATTTAAACTGCGGCGATATTGCTGCACTCGTTCGAGTAATTCTGGCTGGTGGGATGCCAAGATTTGCACAGCCAACAAACCGGCATTTTTCGCATTGCCAATCGCAACAGTCGCGACGGGAATTCCCGCTGGCATTTGCACGATGGAATAGAGAGAATCAACGCCCTGTAGGTGACGGCTGGCGACTGGCACCCCAATTACTGGCAAAGGTGTCAGAGACGCTACCATACCGGGGAGATGGGCAGCGCCACCGGCACCCGCGATAATCACTTTGATGCCGCGCTGGTGGGCTTGTTGGGCGTATTCCACCATCCGTTCCGGGGTACGGTGGGCAGAGACGATAGCGACTTCGCAGCCGACGCCAAATTCTTCACATATTGCGATCGCGCCTTGCATAGTGGGCAAATCGGAATCGCTACCCATAATGATGCCAATTAACGGTTGAGTCATTTTTTCGGGAGTTATTCAGTTGGTTGTTAGATAAACTGGTGTCTGCTCGAATTTAGGTATCTTGTCGCAAAAGTGATGACAGACGCAACAACGCTATCCATGAGTGTCCCAATCGTGATTCGCAATGCTCGATTCCGAGGCTACGAAAGCTTACAGCAGATTTGGATTCATCAGGGCAGGATTGAGCAAATTCTGTCAATGGACACTGTATTCAAAATGGTTCCACCTGCGGATTTGCAAGTGCTGGATGTAGAGGGAGATTGGGTGTCGCTGGGTGGTGTCGATTTGCAGATTAATGGGGCGTTGGGATTGGCATTTCCAGAATTGAATCTGGAAAATTGCGATAAGCTACCGGAAATTTGTAAATTTCTATGGAATCAGGGCGTTGATGGATTTTTACCAACCATCGTTACAACATCGGTTGAGAACATTCAGCGATCGCTCTCCATTTTCTCTAATTTTGCCGCTTCCCAGCACCAAGATCGAACCACTGCCGCAATTTTGGGAGTGCATTTGGAAGGGCCATTTCTCAATCCCCAGAAACGAGGCGCACACCCTGCCGAGTACCTATTGCCGCTAACGATTGACAACGTGAAACGGGTTTTGGGGAACTATGCGGGGATAGTGAAAGTGATTACTTTGGCACCAGAATTAGATCCAACTGGGGAAGCGATCGCATATTTGCGAAGTCTTGGTATCACCGTCAGTTTGGGACACTCCCAAGCCACTGAAGCCGAAGCGCAGCAAGCTTTTAAACTGGGGGCGTCGATGGTGACTCATGCCTTCAATGCCATGCCGGGATTACATCACCGCGAACCCGGCTTATTGGGAGCCGCTCTGGTTCATCCAGCCGTACACTGTGGTTTAATTGCCGATGGTCAGCACGTCTCGCAGACGATGATTCAGCTGCTGCTACGCGCCAGTTCTATCCCCTTAAACCAGGGGCAGCAGGGGGCGCTATCCGAGCAAAGTCTTTTCCTAGTTAGCGACGCCTTAGCCCCCTTGGGACTCCCCGATGGCATTTACCCGTGGGATACGCGGCAGATAGAAGTTAAAAACGGCACCGCCCGACTGCCAGATGGAACCTTATCGGGAACAACATTACCGCTGCTAGTCGGAGTGCAAAATCTAGTCCGTTGGGGGATTTGTGAAGTCGAGACAGCGATCGCGCTTGCCACAGAATCCCCCCGTCGCGCCATCGGGTTGCTCAAAGAACCGTCAAAACGCGATCGCCAAAAAAACAACAAAACTAGCCCCTACCTCAGCCAGCCCGCTCATCAACTACTGCGCTGGCATCTAGACGAATCAACGAATGGACTCACCTGGCAGCGCTTATTACCCAATCCCTAAAATAAGCAATGCCTCTCCTCTTCCTCTCTTCCTCTGCGTTCTCCGCGTCCTCTGCGGTTCGTATAAATGGTAAGTTTAACCGTTGGGAACACTTCGATAAAATCCAATTTCATGAACGCAGCAGACGATAAAACAATTGTCAAAGACTATTTCAACTCCACCGGCTTCGATCGCTGGAGACGCATTTACGGCGATGGTGAAGTTAATAAAGTCCAACTAGACATCCGCGAAGGACATCAGCAGACAGTCGATACCGTACTTAGCTGGCTGAAAGCCGATGACAATCTCGCCACCCTATCCATCTGTGATGCGGGTTGTGGCGTCGGTAGCCTCAGCATCCCCCTCGCCGAAGCGGGTGCCAAAGTCTATGCCAGCGATATCTCCGAAAAAATGGTCGGAGAGGCTAAGGAAAGAGCCGAGGCAGTTCTAGGCAACGCGAGCAATCCTACTTTCACCGTGCAGGATTTAGAAACATTGAGCGGCAAATATCACACCGTGATTTGCTTAGATGTTCTCATTCACTATCCTCAAGACAAAGCCGCCGAGATGATTTCCCATCTCACTTCTATGGCAGAATCTCGGATAATTCTCAGCTTTGCGCCGAAAACTTTAGCCCTCAGTTTGCTCAAAAAAATTGGTAGTTTCTTCCCCGGTGCCAGCAAAGCCACTCGTGCTTATTTGCACCGAGAAGCTGATATCGTCAAAATTCTAGAAAGTAATGGTTTTTCGATTCAGCGGCAAGGAATGACGAAGACTCGATTTTACTTTTCTCGCATACTGGAAGCCACGCGAAAGTAAGGTTAAGATCGCGGCTGTATTGACAACATCAGCTGGGCACCATGAAGCTCATCAAAAAACTGTCTGCGGGCTTGCTACTAACATTCGGCGGTATTTTGCTAATGATTCCGCTCATTGTTTTTGCCATGCCGAATCCGAATGCTAGCCCGGAGGATAAACAGGAAGATGGAGACGCAGCCATCGGGGGTCTAGTTTTAGGACTCCCAGCGGTAGCCCTTGGAGGTTGGCTGGTGTGGGGATTGCGGAAACAACACTCGAAAGAAACAAGCGATCGCCTCCAGTCTACCTTTTATCAGCTACTGAAAGAAAGCGATGGAAATATCACCACTTTACAGTTTGCGATGGAGGCGAAGCTAACAGCTGCGGAGGCAAAGCAGTATTTAGATGATAGAGCTAAAGAATACGATGCTAACTTTAAAGTAAGTGAGGAAGGAGGAATTTCTTATTACTTCCTGTTGAGATAAGAGTAGTTGAAATTATGATGACGCAGATTTTTTTATGCATCGCATCTATTTTAGGCGGATTGTCCGTCGCTGCTGGTGCTTTTGCCTCCCACGCTTTGAAAGAAAAACTCAGCGAACGGGCAGCAGAAATCTTTGAGACGGGTGCCCGTTATCAGATGTATCACGCATTAGCTTTGCTACTGGTGGCATTATTATTAAGTCGCGCCGAGGCAGCACAGTCAATCCTTGTGGCAGCTGGGTATGCCTTCATCGTTGGCGTCGTCCTTTTCTCAGGCAGTCTTTATGCTTTGAGCCTGACGGGTGTAAAGTGGTTGGGACCAATTACTCCACTAGGAGGCGTAGCCTTTATTGTGGGATGGGGTTGTTTAGCAGTTGCTGCATTCAGATTTTAAATAGTTAGCCTTTTCAGCAAGTCCCGCTGAGCTTTACTAAACTCAATTCCAGAACGTTTATTCTTGATCAGTGCTTCTGCTTGGTTCGCATTATTCACAAGCCCCTTGGCAACAAGTGTAGCAGCAACAACTGTTGCTGAACGTCCATGCCCAAGGGCACAGTGAATATAAATATTTCCCTGCCATGCACAGATTTTATTAACCAATTTTTGGAATACTTGATAATCTGGCACAGACGCATCTAATGTAGGAACGCAGATATAATATCTTCCTGAAAGAACGTTTTTGGGTTCTGGGAATTCGGCTGTTAAATCAACTATTAAGCTGATATTAGCGGGCAATTCCTTAGCAAATACTCTACGACCCAGCCAGATGCCAGGTACTATCTCGTTACAGCATTCCTCTTTCTCAATCAGTCTTTGAAGATACCAGCTTATCCAGGTTAATAATAAGTAGGGCATTAATAAGCATATATTCAGCCATCCCATCGTTCCATCTGACCGTTTTCCAAATACTTTAGCTCCCAACCATCCGTATGCTGCTCCTACTGCAATAAAACTAACACCAATCCATAGAATTAGCCATCTAGCATTACCAAATCTCAAGCCAAATGCCATTAGGTAAATACCACTCAGAAAAAATATTAAACTATACTTCATTATTTGTTGGCAATAGATGCCATTCTCAACAGCACTAATAGATTATTCAGTCAAAAACTTGTTAATTTTATATTTCGTTACCTCAAGCCAACCTACGCTTACTTGTACAAACTATCAGACTCGTAATATTTGTCATACTCTGGACCTGATGCATCTTCCCAAGGTCTACTATTCACAGATTTGTATCGCGCCCCGCAGTTTTCGCAGCGGTAAAAGCTGCGAGAAGGTTGACGAGTAGGCATAATCAACGAATAACACTTTAGCTTCCGCTTCCTACAAGTTGGGCATCGGATACCAATCAATTGAATCAGCCAGCCCAACCCAGCACTAATCAAAATTGCTAGTGGAAAGGCAAGAATTACACCGATAATAAAGATGAAATTATCCAAATATTTCCTGGAAAGCCAAGAATTACACCGATAATAAAAGTGCTAACATAATCAGCCAATAAGATGCCATCAATTACCTCTAATTATTAGTAAAAGACGCTAGGCGCAACCGCACCAGTAAATCGTTCAGCGCATCTTTACTAGATGGGGATTCGGGCAGGTGACTACTTTGACTAGCTTTCTCTAATTCGCCGCGCAAACGCTCAAATTCCCTTTGATGAAATGCTATATCAGCATCTTCCAAAACAGATTTTTCTGCTCCTGCTAGCTTTCGTTCAATCAAGTCGGGAATGTAAGGCAATTTAAAGACTTCATTTAAGTGAACCAAATTCGCTTCTACAACACCCGTTCGCATCAAATGAATGCTAGTTAATAGCACTCGATAAACATACAGTAACGGCTTAACACGATGCGGATTCTCTTTCTCAAAAAGTCGCCATTGTGTATTTGCGAAGCCGAGATAATGGTGAGAGTGGTGGCGGGTGATGCAACCTTTGGCAATTTCTTTTAATTCTTCATGTTCTGGTGTCGTGTGGAGAATTAGCGGTGAATATAGCTGCTCTAATACATAACCGTTCTTTTTAAGAAGTAGCGAAAAGAACTTTTTGACATCGTGAGTTACAAGGTCAATTTCCAGCTTGTCCCGTACTTCTGAAACTTCTATCGTTTCACGCCCAATATCTAATCCAACTACCTCCGACACTGGCAGAATGTGTGACCCGCGCAAGTCATAATCAGAATCGGGAGATGGAAAGCCATACAGATGTGCGCCGCTGGTTGTTGCGAACAAAAGCGGATAAGGTTGCTCAGAAATGACTGGGAGTAGTAGCTGTGCTATTACCATAATTTATTAATGGGTATTGCCGATAGTTAAGAAGTAAGCTTATAGTATGAATCAACTGCTACAAAATCCGGGTAAATACACCCTTAAACTACTCAAATCGTGGTTTAAGGGTGTTTTTTAGCTGAGTTAAGGTTTCAGGATTGACAGAAGAAAGAGCTATCGCATTGAGAAAAGATATGCAATATGTCATTTAAACATTAGTTGAGCTTCACTGCCGTCCAATCCAACCTACTAATGGTTCATGATTCGTTGCTCTCTCCTAGGAACCTCTTTTTGATTACCCATTCGCTTGCTCGTGAAGCTTTTCCGCTTTGCAGTAGAGTTTCCTCGGTGCTTCATTGAAGTATTTAAATAAAGCGGGACATAACCATCCTTCCTTGTTATTTAACTCCCAGCGATACCAATTGCCACCATACTCTTCTCTTACCAAAGTTAGTTCCGCCTGATATCCGGGAAATGGGTTTCCTGAGAACAAAAGCTTAAAACCTTTCTCAGCATTGGGAATCTCTTTAACCAGAAGATCGATCATCTCAGGAATCCCGCTGACAAAAGGCTCTCGTACAAGTCCGACACGCTCATCATCAAACACCCAAGTGTGTTCGTAGCGATAGGGGAAAATCACCATCATTGCGTTAGACATTGGTTCAGCCTTGCAATAGATTTTATGTAGCGTTACAGGGAAATATTTAAACAATGCTGGACTTAGCCAGCCTTCTAAATTTTTGGCTTCCCAGCGATACCAGTTACCGCCGTACTGTTCTCTCACCCAAACCAGTTCTGCCTGATACTCTGAAAAACCGATTGGAGAAAACAAGAGTTTAAAACCTTGAGCAGCATTGGGAATATCTTGAACCAGACTGTCAATGATTGCAGGCATCCCGCTGACAAAGGGTTCGCGGATAAGTCCGGCTGGCTCATAGTCAAATACCCAATAGTCTTCATGACGATAGGGAAAAATTACCATCATTGCATTAGGTATCATCTGAATTTCCTCTTTTTTTTTGACGTCTTTAACATCTTTGAAATTCAATTTCTAAACCATACTTCGACGTGCTTTAATCAAAAAAGCATTTGCCTTTTCATAATCCGGACGTTCTGGCAGCGATGTTGTGGCAAAGGCGTCATCAAACTGGCGATGCAAGCTGAGCCGCCAAGCGTTAACTTCCTCCCAAGGCATCTCCCCGTTGCGGATAGCCAGCAGTTGTTGTCGGTGTTCTTCGACGCGAACTGGGACAAAACCCTCTTGCAGCACGGTGATGCCCGACAACAACAGGCGGATTAGATGCATCGCGTGCTTCCACTTAAATTCCCCCTTTGTACGGATATCTTGTTCAAGTTTTTTGAACTGTGACATCACATATCCGTTATATGTCTGGTAAACTAACTGAGAGAGAAAAATAGACCGAATTCCTAACAATTCTTCAGCCAGGGGCATCACCATTTCTACACCTGGTGTGTAGAGGCACTCTAAGACATTCGGATTTGCTTTGAGTGCCAAGGTCAAAAATTTCTGGAGTTCCCAGTAACACTCCTCGTTCTCTTTATTTTCTAACTGCTCCGGAATCCCGTAGAGTGACCACTGGATATCGGCAGGTGGTAAGTAAATGCCGCGTCGGTCAATATCAGAGTTGGAATTCTCTAAACCGTAAGCTCTAGAACCGACGATACAGCGGTAAATAACATACTCGTAAAGGTCAAAATCGGCAAGAACAGCTCCTGGTAGTAGCAGACCTTCTTGTTGCCAAGATGAGCGGATGGTGAGTTCTGAGCGCCGTAGAGACGCTTCTCCCCCGTCTGGAAACTGCACGCGATAGGCGTGGGAGTTGTCAATGGGTGATTTGATAATAACGCCGACGGTGCCGCGCGATCGCGCAATTTCACCCGCAGCATCTTGAATCTCAACACGAGTCACTATCTGGGTTCCAACGGGCAAAATCAGATTGGGGTTAAAGGCTAAACTCTCTGACAATTATTGCTCCCCCTTTGGACTGGTATTCTCCTCTACGCTGCCATAGCCAAAGATGGCGTGTCTACAATATGAAGTATTGTCAAAAATATGAAAGCGATCGCTCTTGCATTTGCAGTATAAGTTGCTACTTTTGGCTGCGGATTCTCTTGGACGACTGATGGTTCAACAAAAATAAGCTTTTCATCTGGAACGACGTTCATCTAACGAACGTCAAACTCATCGGTTTCTCAGCAATTTCCTATCGCCAATTCACCCCAAATCTCAGCCTTTTTTAAGGTTTGGAGCTTAATCTCAACCATTAATGTAGGAGCAAACCCTAGAAAATGTGCCGTATACTTGGCTACCTCGGTTCGCCTATTCTACTGGACTGCCTTTTGTCCAAACCGGAACACTCGCTGATTGTCCAAAGCTATGAACCCCGCGAGATGACCTCTGGTGTCGTTAGTGCCGATGGCTTTGGAATTGGCTGGTATCACGCCCAAAAAGAGACCGATCCCTTTATCTACAAAAATTTGCTGCCCATTTGGGGGGATACGAATGTCTCCAACCTCAGCCGTTATATCGAGTCGGGATGCGTCCTTGCCAATGTTCGCAGCGCTACTACTGGTCAGTCAGTAGATTTAAGTAACTGCCAGCCGTTTCGTTCCGAGCGTCTCTTGTTCACACACAATGGTGCGATCAAAAACTTTCGCAAGACACTGTATAAACCGATTCGGAGCCGACTAAGCGATGAAATTTACCAATCTATTGACGGCACGACAGACTCCGAGCATATGTTTGCCTTATTCCTGAATGAATTGGCATCTGATCCTGGGATGAGCTTGGAAAAAGCACTTTACAAAACGTTGATGACTTTAACCGAGTTAGCTGATGCTTACCACACACCAATCTCTGCCAACATAATTGTCACAGATGGACATCGGATGGTTGCCTCGCGCTTTGCTCAGGGAACAAATGTTCCCTCACTGTATTGGCTGCGGGACGATCCTATCTTTCCAGAAGCAGTAGCGATCGCATCTGAACCATTGTTTACTGGCAACTGGATCGGGTTCCCCGAACAAAGCATGATTAGTGTGGGAGAAAACCTTGAAGTTCAAATCCATCAACTCTGAAGTAGCCAGAGCGAGTACCCTTGATGAGCGGCGGCAACAAATCAAACAATCGATGCAGCGCTGCCGCGCCGGTACTTTAGCACTATTTGAAGGCATCAACTACGACACCTTCTGTCGTCAGGTGCATCCCGACTTTAGCCCGATTGGCTGGCATTTAGGGCACATTGCCTACACCGAGGCTTTGTGGCTGCTGGTTCGTACTGCGGGTAAAACGCTCGAACTTCCCTTTGGAAAGGGGGGACAAGAGATCGCCCATTATCAACGCTTATTTGCGGCTGATGGCTTACCCAAAATGCAACGGGTTTATTTACCCCTGCTCACTGAAATTCGCTGCTATCTGCACGCAGTCAGAGAACAGGTATTCGATTACCTGGAAGTCGCGCCTTTAGATGAGCAAGAACGTCTTTGGCGCTGGTTAATCCAGCATGAGAGCCAGCATAGTGAAACTATCTCTTTCGTGCTGCAATTACAGCGTCGAGACGCCCAATTCCACGGAGGAAGTCGTGCTAACCTACCGGAAACGTGCAATCACCCCATCTTAAAGGAGATGGTTGAAATTGCGGCGGGTGAGTTTGAGATGGGCAACGAATCCATCGAAGCTTTAGACAACGAGCGTCCAGTTCACCGAGTTTACTTGGATACCTACTGGATTGACCGTTATCCCGTCACTTGCGGACAGTACCGGGCGTTTATGGAAGCGGGAGGATATCAAAATGCCCGATGGTGGACAGAAGCTGGGTGGAAATGGCTGCAAGAAAATCCCGTGAATCAGCCCCTATACTGGGCACCTGACACAGCTTGGGATAATCATCCAGTCTGCGGCGTTTCCGGGTACGAGGCACAAGCGTATGCCCGATTTGTGGGGAAGCGACTGCCAACCGAGGCAGAGTGGGAAAAAGCAGCCAGTTGGGATGCGATCGCACTGTGTCGCCGCACATATCCCTGGGGCGAGGCGGAGTTAGATGCCCTGCGATGTAACCACGACAACTCAGCGGGGCAAACGACACCCGTAAATGCTTATCCCTCTGGGCAGAGTGCCTATGGTTGCTACGATATGCTCGGCAATGTCTGGGAGTGGACTTCTACCTGCTTTGATGGCTATGACGGTTTTGTCAGTTACCCTTACGTTGGTTATTCCAAGACTTATTTTGATGGAGAGCATCAGGTATTGAGAGGTGGTAGCTGGGCGACTCGTCCCGCCGCTTTGCGCTCTAGCTTCCGTAACTGGTATTATCCGAGCGTCCGTCAGATTTTGTCTGGATTTCGCTGTGCGAAGTAGCTATATCTATAGCGGTTTTCATTCAAGTGCAATAACTCGGAACCTCACCCCTAGCCCCTCTCAGTGAACGGAGAGGGGAGAATATTGAACTTCTCTGGGTAAATGGGGAAGAGCTGGGTGGGGTTAAACCGTACTGCATCCAATCGGTATTTCTCCCTCTAATTGATGGGAGCTAGGGGAATCTGACCGAATTTGCTTGACTCGATTCCCCCAACCCCCGATAAATTAGGAGCTAAGAAATAGTGGTACATGGCGTTTCAATCATGTATCAACACAGCCCGATTTTTTATTTACTGAAATAAGCTGCCGATTTATCAGGAAAATGTATAACAAGTAGCCTGAGTCTAAATACATCTAGCTCAGGCATGATTTTATTCAATATAGCTTTGTGTTTCACTAGCTGACGGTTATAGCCAACTATTTTGACCCTCGCGATCGCGTAAAAGCGGATGCCGCAATGATTCGGCTGTTCGCGCCCACACAAACGGAGGATAAATGACAATTTCTAAAACTGCAAGCGCTAAAACTGCTTCCCAATCTACGATAGAAAAACGCTTGCAGATAGAGCATCTACTCAGCGCCACGGCACAGTTACAAAATCAAGAAATTGACGGAACTGATGTTGTTAAGGGTTTAAGTGAGACTCCCAAATCTCTGACGCCGCGCTATTTCTACGATGACAAAGGCTCCCAACTATTTGAGCAAATTTGTGAGTTACCTGAATATTATCTAACGCGCACAGAAACAGCTATTTTACAAAAGTGCGCGGGTGAAATTGCTCAGTTGACGGGGGAAAGCGAACTGGTAGAACTGGGAAGCGGTAGCTCAACAAAAACCCGGATTCTGCTAGATGCCTACCAAGAAATCGGCTACCCACTGCGCTATCTGCCAATTGACGTGAGTGCTGGCATTTTAGAAAGTAGTGCCAGGGAATTGCTAGTTGATTATCCCTCCCTCCAGGTTCACGCTTTAGCCAGCACTTATGAATTGGCATTGACACGACTGGCACCGACGCAATTGCCTAGTCGAACGATCTGTTTTTTGGGTAGCACCTTGGGTAATTTAAATCCCCAAGAATGCGATCGCTTCTTCACCCAAATTGCCGAGGCTCTGGAAGTGGGTGAGTATTTCTTACTCGGAATAGACCGGCAAAAACCAAAACATTTGTTGGATGCAGCCTATAACGATAGCCAAGGCGTGACCGCTGCGTTTAATCTGAATATCCTGCACCACCTGAATCGGCGCTTTGATGGCAATTTTGACCCTTCTCAGTTTGAACACTGGGCGTTTTATAACGAATCCGAGCATCAAATTGAGATGCATCTGCGGAGTATGCGATCGCAAACTGTCACACTTAACGCCCTCAATTTAACGATTGAATTTGAAAGCGGCGAGACTATCCTAACGGAAATTTCTCGCAAATTTAACCTCGACGCCCTGCAACAGGAACTTCAGACAAGAGGTTTAAAAACACTCCAAATTTGGAGCGATCCGAATCAGTGGTTTAGTTTATTGCTTTGTCAACTACAACCGCCTACCAGTTGAAAGCAGAACAGTGGAACCCCTCCCCTAACCCCTCCTCGTCAACGGAGAAGGGAACATGAATTGAGGGGAGAGAGATTTTCATAGGTTAGGAAACGCCAGGAAACCTAACACCTGCATGGTTTACAAAGAAAGCTAACCCATCCTACAAATAATTAATCCCGCTTATTTCATCACCCACATCATTGCTCGCTTGTCTAAAAGTTGTGAGCAAGCAATTCAGATCCCCAACTTCGATAGAGAAGTCGGGGATCTTGTCTTCACAAATCATTTAGGGTCGCTAGAGAAAAGTTTATTGACCTCTTCTCGATCTAGCTTCTCGACTTCTAGAAATATCCTGACGGACTCGATTGAGCGACCAACCATCTGCTAAACGTCTTTTGTAGGTTCTTAATCCTTCACGATCGGCATTACGACCTAGCTCAGTTTGATAAAGTCGGTTAATCGCTTGTTCTGCTTCTGAACTATCAGCAATGTCACGACGGACTTTCTCCAGTGACCAACCGGATTCTACCCGTTGTCTATACATCCTCAGTCCACGATTATCCGCCTGACGACCTAACACATTTTGATAAATCCGATTAATGCTGTTGTAAACGTTTGACCGATTGCGGCGATAGTCATAACTGCCATCCCGGCGATCGCGTCGATAGTCATAATCGTCGTTACGGCGATCGCGTCGATAGTCATAATCGTCATTCCGGCGATCGCGTCGATAGTCATAATCGTCGTTACGGCGATCGCGTCGATAGTCATCATCTCGGTCATAATCGTCTTGCCTTGACGACTCTCCTCGATCCCAACAAATCCCCAAAAAACAGGTTTGCTCCCTCCGTCCTCTGTCAGGCTCAGCAGCCGCAGGATTTGCTGATAGGACGACTGGAGCAATTATCAGTGCAGATAATACAGTAACCGTAGCAGCAGATCTGAGAGAGCGTGCTGTGGTGTGCATTCCAATTTTCATAATTTTCCCCTCAAGGAAATTTAAAAGTCAGAGAATATTTTTCTTTGTGGCATATATTCGCTCTATTTTCCGGGTCTCAACTTCCTACGATGGAATAACCCAATTGGGTGAGATCGGTTAAATTTCGCCAGAGAAATTTTCCTCGAAACAAGCCAAGGTCGAGTTCAGAGAACCGCCTTAAGACAACTGGAAAATCTCTAGCATAGCGATCGCGCGGATACCGGATTAAGCTAGATAAATAAATACGATCGCAAATCGTCTAATTTTGTTCCCGCTGCTAACCCTAAAATTGGGAAAAGGCGAGCTTTTCAACTGGACAAGGAACGACAGCCAGATGAGAGCGATCGCATCCGGTTAGCAGATAGTAATCCTTCTGTTAAATTCCAACGGTTTAGATCCCCGATTTCTCTCTCGAAGTCGGGGATCTCTCATTCAGAAATCATTTAGGATTGCTAGATAAAGGCAGACCCAATGAAACAGCAAAAAATAACGACCGATTTTGTGTAGAACTTTTACTTCTCAAAACTTTATCAGTTCAGTATTATCTATTCCTCTGACTGGAGAAAATCTCAATGCCGAAAGCCAGCATTTGTGTTAATGCCAAAACACCCGAACAAGAGTTAGTTAAGGAATGGATTAAGAAGTGGAAAGGCAAGATCCGATATTTGTCCAATAACGAAGGGTGCGGCTGCTGTATTGACCTGTATCAGGTAGATGCTCCAGCCGAGGTACTGAATGAACTACCCGCAAAAGTCTTTGCCTCTAGTGAATGGTCAAATTGGTCGCCAAAGTCGCGAACAACTCGCTAACAGGCGCTACCAAAGACCGGCTTATGGTAGTAGATGACCCTAATCATTAGTGCAATCGTCGATTTTTAATTCCTACTACTTGGTAGCGAATAGACCAATGGAGATAAGGAATAATTTTCTTTTTCAAAAGTCAATAATTTCAGAGAGAGTCGCAGTAATTACGATTAAAAAAGGTACCGAATAATCAAGATTTACATTCAGAAGCTAAAATTCATTAACCAGCGCCAGACGTCCCCGACGAACCGCATAAAGCATTCGGTTCAGCAAAAGTTGTTCATCTTCGCTGAGAGAATTTTCAAGCAGTGCTGTTCTGAGTACGCAACGGTCTGTAATTGTTATCTGACCTGATTCAGCAACTTTGGCAGATAAGTCAATGATTGCAGACGGTAAAAGACAGGCTTGAGAAAAAATCGAAGAATTCATGGTTAAGATTGCTGCTATTTGATACTCAGGTTATTGGTTCATAACAGCACCTAACTCAATCTATAGCTAGAGATTTAATATAATTTAGATTACAGCTCAAGATAGAAGTTTAGTATTTGCACAAAACTTTGAATCACCCCTTTTGAGCAGGAATCGAGTTTTTTGTTACTGAAGAAACTGAAGAAGTGAGAGCAAACGAACACTTTGCTAAATTTGTCAAGGATTTTGTCTTGTGAGTTGAGCGATCGCGCCTGTCGGAAATTGAAACAGTCAAGATTCTCCACCCACAAAACTCCACTTACTTCGCTAACTCCGTATTAAACTCATTCACGAGTCGCCGCTTCAGCTCCACCGATTCTGAGCGAGGTAACAAGTTAAACACTTCACGGAAAACATCGTCTACTTTCTCAAACGCCACCGTACCCTTTTGGTTGAGGACAACTTCGCCCTTCTGGTTTAGCAAGACTGTTTGGGGGACGAGGCCTTCGTAGTAGTAGCCCGGTTCCGTAGGTGTAAAGTTGGATTGTACTGGAATCGAATCTACGTCGATGGGGATGAAATCAGCGGCTCGACCATAAAAAGCTTGAAGCTGCGAAACGACGATTGCGTGTTGCTTGCAATCGCTACTGTCGTCCACGTAGAACACCAACAATGCCGGTTTACCTCCTTTAAGAGAATCTGCCAATGCCACTCGCGGGGGAACCAGCGAGGCATTGCCGCCATAGAGGAGAAAAACATTCCCGTCAAAGTTGTCGTCGTTGATACCTGCTAAAGCTGATGGCGTCCCCAGCAGGCAGCTGAAAGAAACAACCAGTGTCAAGAGGCAACTCAAAAAAAACTGCCGCCAGGAACGGCGAGAAGCTGTCAGAATCCTGATTTGAAATTGTTGCAAGCGAAGAATCATACCAAAGTTGCTGTAGAAACCTTTTTTCTTTCAGTAGTCCTTAAATCGTCTTTGCGTTCACCCGTTATGGCTCCCGATTCTCTATGAAGTTCCCTGTTTTTCCAGTCACCCTACTAGGATTATCCCTGTTAGCCGGTAGCTTAGTCCTTACTTCCTTATCGTTTATCTCCGAAAGTGTTCGAGCTGCGGTTAGTCCACGCTCGATAGAAGTCAAAGAAACGAACGGTACGGTAACAACTCAAGGAAAGCCAGTGAAAGTTGGCGATCGCTTGCAGGCATCCGGTAGTCTCAGCACCAACTTCGACGCCAGTGCTGTTTTGGCGATGGAAGATGGCATCGGTACGGTTCAGATTTCCGAAAACACCAACGTGCAAGTCAAGACTTTAAAGACAAGTAAGGATGGTAGCAAACAAACGCGCCTTTATATGGATAAGGGACAGGTCAGCGCCAAAGTGCGATCTTTTACTAACCCTAACTCTAGCTTTGAAGTGGAGACGCCTGGGGGCGTTGCTGGGACGAGAGGCACAGAATTTGGCGTCACCGTCGGTTCCAATGGGAAAACTGGGCTTTCAACTATCCGAGGCAAAGTAGCCTTTAGTGCGCGAGGGAAAACTGTGTTGGTAGAGCCGGGGTATTCTGCTTTAATTGTTCCGGGACAGGCTCCAACGATTCCCAAGGTGACAACGGGTGACACGAGACTGAAATTACAGGTTCTATCGGTGACAGGCGATGGTCAAGTTAGAGTCACTGGAACGGTAGACCCAATCAATTTAGTGTTAGTGAATAATCAGATTGTGGATACGGGAGGCGAGGGACAACTCGATACGGTGGTGCCAATCCCGTCTAATCGGCAGCTGAGATTAGTCGTGCGGAATCCTTTGGGCAATCAACAAGTTTATGAATTGGAAATTCCGAATAGTGCGGGGACATCGGAGAATCCTGTGAATCAATAATTTTTATCGGATAGCCTTTTCCTCTCCTTTTTAGTCGGAAAAGACGAGGCAGCAACCCACGAATTCGCGTTCTCAATCTGAGCTTGGGAACGCGAATCAATTGGCAAAATCCTCCGCACGAGTGAGGTGAAAATTCTCAAGGGCATGAGTTACTGGAGAAGTCGTCAAAGAACTTGAAAGCGCCAATACTGTGACGCGATCGCATCAGGACATACGCGATCGCGTTTTGTCTGAGTGCAGATTATAGCGGTTCTCATTCTTAGTGCATATATATCGGAACCTCACCCCCAACCCCTCGACCTACACCCAGAGGGGGGAATATTGAACCCCTCGTTGCAAAGAGGGGGAAGATTGAACCTTTCCTCGTTCGCGGCAAAGGGCAGGGGTGGGGTTAAACCGTACTGCATCCAAGAACAGAGAATTGCTATAAATTCAGTATTCCATCAGGGGCATTTACCATCCGGTGAGCGTGCGGAACGCTTGGGAAAAGTCCGTATGTTTCCAGGCAAGCAATCACGATGGTTGATGTTTTTGATGGAATCAACGTGTTAATCAAAAATTGGTTTAAAAAAAATCAGCGTTTTATTTCTAGCAGTCAATCAATCTTTCCGGGCGCAATGGTCGGTTTATTGTCTGTCGGGTTATGGCAGATAGGGGCATGGCAACCCCTGGAACGGCTTGTATATAGTGCGCTGTTTCAAGCTCGTAGCGCCAGTATATTACCGCAGACGAATTGGGATCGTCGGGTCGCGGTGATTGCGATTGACGATGCGAGTTTAAAGAAATACGGGAAATTTCCTTGGTCGCGCGATCGCTATGCCCAATTGTTGCAGAAGCTAGAACCAGCCTCTCCAGCAGTCATTGGTTTCGATGTGTTGTTCGTCGATCCAGGCCAAGGGGATGAGAAATTTGCCAAAGCGATCGCTAAATCTGGCAATGTCATCTTGGCAACGGCTTGGGACAATCGCGGGCAACCTCTGGAAATATTACCCGAATTAAAAAAAGCGGCACTTGGGGAAGGTCAAATTTGGCACAATCCCGACGCAGACGGCATTAGCCGACAGGCAGCCCTCTTTTTTGGCACCAAACCCGCTCTCGGTTTAGCAATGCTGCTAGAGGCACCAGAGGCGGTATCCCTGCCTCATCTGGCTGAGGTTCAGAGGCGTAAAGATGTCTGGATTAACTGGCCTGGGCCAACCCAAAATGTCTCCACCTATTCTTATGCCTCAATCATGGAAGGCAAAGTTGACGCGACAGCCTTCGCCAACAAGTTTGTTTTAGTCGGTGTCACGGCAACCGCTATCGATCGCTTGCGATCACCTTACAATCAAAATCCTCCTACGGCTGGAGTTTATCTCCATGCGGCGTTAATTGATAACTTGCTGAACGACAAGCTGCTGCACACGCTGCCTAAAACAACAGTAATGCTCTTGTTGTTGGGGATTGCCCCGATTACTAGCTGGCTGTTGTTAAAACAGGGAGTGTGGGCGCGAATGGCGATCGCTATTTTGTTACCGAGTGGTTGGGTAATCTTTGCCCTGAGTGCCTTCATCGACGATGGCTGGTGGTTGCCCATCGTCGCACCTGTGGGAACCGCGATCGCTGCTGGGATCGGCGTTCAGCTGCGAGAACAATATGAAAAGCAACAACTGATGAGTTTGTTTGCCAAGCACGTTGCGCCAGAAATGGCTGACCTCATTTGGCACCGGAAAGACGAAATCTTCCACAAAGGGAAGCTACAAGCCCAAGAAATGATGGTCACGGTTTTATTTGCCGATATCCGGGGGTTTACCAGTATTTCCGAGAAACTACCGCCGGGGGAATTAATCGAGTGGCTGAACCTGTTCCTAGACGCCATGACAGATTGCATCATGGATCGTGGCGGTGTGATCGACAAATATATTGGGGATGCAATTATGGCGGTTTTCGGGATTCCGTTTTCGCACACCACGCCGGAAGAAATTCAACAGGACGCCCTAAATGCGATCGCGGCAGGAATTGCGATGCAAGAACGACTCAAAAAGCTCAACCAGCGCTTCCACAACGCTAACAAGCCTACGATTGAGATAGGGATTGGCATTCACACAGGGCCAGTGGTTGCCGGAAGTGTGGGAGGTTCCCGACGCCTGAATTATTCAGTCTTGGGGGATACCGTCAATGTTGCCGCCAGACTGGAACCGATGAATAAAGAAGTAAAAATTCACAACCCCTACCAAATGATTGTCAGTGGCAGTACATTTGCTTATGCAAGCGATCGCTATCACGGGCCTGCTGTCCGCGCCATTCAACTGCGGGGACGAGAACAGGCAACAATTATTTACTGCATCCAGGGAGAGAAGGTCAACTTGGCAGATCCAGCGGAAGCGATCGCACCCCCACTGAATATTTCAGCCTAAAGCGGCACACCCAGCGTGAAATTTCTTTTAACTTCACCGTTTGAAGAGGATTTGTGCATCTACTCGCGATTAGCATATATCTTGATTAAACCCACTTTTACACAACCAATCGCTGACAACAAACTAACAGCTAATTTTCAAACTTTTCCTAGAGTCAGTAAGTTGATTATATTAGCTGCGGTTAGTTGGATTATTTGGAATTTGCAAGCGTCAAGCGTGCAAGCATCGCCCTGTTCCGAGCTACTGAATATATCGCAAAGACCCGGTTTTAATACTCGTCAGGAAGGCAATTTAATCGTTCTGGGACGCCTGCCTAAATATCACTATGTGGTCGTGGTTCCCTCCGGAAGTGAAGCCACGCTGGAACAAGTGCGTCAGTGCGTACCCGATGCATTGATCGCCAAGTCAAATTTAGGAAATTACATTTTAGCGGGGTCATTTCCCGACCAATCCAGTGCGAAAAGTATCTATTACGCATTGCGATCGCTGAGACTAGATGCACGAATTATATACGTTCGATAGCGATCGCCAGTAACCTTCCCTACTTTCCGCTCTATTGATTGGGTGTAACGCCTTGAGCCAGCTTCACCATAGAGCCAGATGCATTGGTGCGATAAATCCAGCGGTGTTGCCCATTCGTCACCGTGACTTGCCACCCAGGAACTTGCATATCGGTGCAAAGCACCTCCAAGTTATTAATATCTAAGCAGTCATCAGACCAAGTTTGCGGTTGAGTTTGGACAATGTTTAGCGCCGACTTTGGCAACCCTGAATGTTGAGACACGTCCTGCAAAACCGCATTCTGAACCGATGTTAATAAACTAACCCCAGAACGAGGATTTGAAATCGTAACTTTGCGATTGGGGAGCGTTAGTGTAGCGGTCAAAGATAAAATGCCCGTCAACACCAAAGCCTGAACAATTAGACTTAGCTGGCTAGCCTTTTGAGCGATAGTTTCTGTGGGAGAGGCAGGGGTAGTAACTTCTTCCATAGCAAACATTGACAGGGGTGCTGTTATTACAAAGGGCATTAATTGTATTGGTAGAATATGCACCCAGATGCTTATAATTTCCGGAAAAAGTTAAAGGTTCCGGCAAATTAAGTATGAATTGACTTGCAGATTGCTTTTCCCTAATTCCTGAAGCGAGCCTTCTCGTTAATGCTGCGAATCTCCTTTTGGAGATGCCACCTTTCGGAACGCTAACTCGTTTAGAGTTGCTACGAAAAGTGCTAATGCGTACTGGTTGATAGGAATTCAGACACTAACACCCTGCAAATAAGTTCCCTAATTAATCTTTTTTTAGTAGAACTACGGTGTCCGATCCCTAATACTAATGTGCGCCCTCTAGGTGCCTAAATGAAACCCAGAAACTACTGAATTGTTAGCAATTTTGTATAAAGATTTACTGATTTCAGTCCCCCTTGATTATTTATCAAGTGGACTGAGTATGGAGAAAATAATCTTGCCAAAAAAACAGAAGTATGCATTTCCTCCCTAGAAGGTAGATGATTCCTCTACCTGCCCGCCTTGGCGCAGCCCGATAGCAATTTTGCTATGCTTTTCAATTTGGCTCATCACCTGCTTGGCGCGTTGAATCACGGGTGCGGGTAAACCTGCCAGCCGACCTGCTTCGATACCATAGGAACGGTCAGCACCTCCCGGTTGCACCTGATGCAAAAAGATAATCTGGTCGGGTAACTCCTTCACCGTCACTTGGTAATTTGCCACATTCGGCAAAATTGAAGCAAGTTCGTTCAATTCGTGGTAATGAGTCGCGAAAATCGTCCGCGAGAGAATTTCACTGGCAAGATACTCCGCCACCGCCCAAGCAATCGAAAGACCATCAAATGTTGCCGTCCCCCGACCAATTTCATCTAAGAGAACCAGAGACTTCGCAGTCGCATGATTGAGAATATTCGCCGTCTCGTTCATCTCCACCATAAAAGTCGATTGACCCGTCGCCAAATCATCTACCGCACCGACACGAGTAAAAACGCGATCGCATATTCCCAAAGTCGCCGCTCTTGCTGGCACAAAACTACCAATTTGCGCCATCAACTGAATTAACCCCACCTGCCGCAAATAACAACTCTTCCCACTCGCATTCGGACCCGTCAAAATCACTAAATCCGGTCTTTCCTCTTCTTCCCCTTCTTCCTTCGCGCTCTTGGCGTCTTTGCGGTTCAATAACTCCCCCCTCCCCAACCCAGTCGAATTCGGCACAAAAAACCCAGGTGGCAAAGACTGCTCAACCACCGGATGACGCCCATCACTAATCCGAATTTCCCGACCTTCCACCATCTGAGGGCAGCAATAACCCTGATAAACCGCCACCTCAGCCAAACCGCACAATACATCAGCCGCCGCCACCGCACGAGAAATCGTGCGAATTTGTTCTGCGTATTGCCCCACCTCTTCCCTTAAAGAAGTGAAAATCTCATATTCCAGGCGATTTAAGTCATCCCGCGCCGTTAAAATCCGCGCTTCTCTCTCCTTCAACTCCGGAGTAATGTAGCGTTCCTCATTCGTCAGAGTTTGTTTGCGGATGTAGTTATCGGGAACTTGGTCGGCTTTCGTGCGAGAGATGCTGATGTAGTAGCCAAATGTCTTATTAAAGCCCACCTTCAGCGTTGAAATTCCGGTTCGCGCCTTCTCCGTCACCTCCAAATTAGCAACCCATTGCTGATCCTCTTGGGCAAGACTTCGCATTTCATCCAACTGGACATTCACATTGGGGCGAATCAAACCGCCTTCCTTGATATGGATGGGAGGCGCGTCTACCAAATGGGCGCTGAGTCGCTTTGCCAGTTGTTCCAATTCTGGCGGTACCTTCTGTAAAGCTCTCATAAACGGAGAGCAAGCATCCGCCACCAGTTCCGCTAATTCCGGTAATTTTGCCAGAGAATCCGCTAAAGCAACTAAATCCTTCGCATTCGCCGTGCCGGAACCAGCGCGACCCGTTAGCCGTTCTAAATCGTAAATTTGTCGCAACAGTTGGCGCAAATCTTGCCGCAAGAAGCTATTTTCGACTAATTCTTGAATCGTATCTTGCCGCGCTGCAATGCCTTTGAGATCCAGTAGCGGTTGCAGCAACCACCGCCGCAAGGCACGTCCCCCCATCGCTGTGCTAGTTCTATCTAAAGCCCAAAGCAGGGAACCGTGAAAGGTGCCATCCCGCACCGTTTGCGTAATTTCTAGATTGCGGCGGGTTTGGTGGTCGAGAATTAGATAATCGCTGAGGGTGTAGGTGCGGAGGAACTGGAGAGGAACGAGGTTTTCTTTCTGGGTGTCTTCTAAATATTCCAGCAAACCACCCGCAGCGCGGACAGCAAGAGGGAGGTGTTCGCAACCGAGTCCTTCTAGACTTCGCACTTTAAACCGCTGCAATAGCCGATGTCTCGATTCCCCTGCTGTAAAAGGAGTTTGCGATCGCAACGCATAACAGAAAGATGGCGGCAAACAACTCGGTAAATGCTCGGAAGTCTCCCCCGGTCGCAGCAAACTGCCCAAATCTGGCGCATTTGTTGGCACCAAAACTTCAGAAGGCTGCAAACGCATCAATTCTTGCGTCAAATGCTCTAATTCGCTCGATTGGGTTGTGAGAAATTCCCCAGTAGAAATATCTGCATAAGCTAAACCCCAATGATTCCCGGCAATCACCACCGCCGCCAGGTAATTATTGCGACGCGCATTCAGCATCCCTTCTTCCAGCAACGTACCGGGGGTGAGAATCCGCGTCACTTCCCGCTTCACCAGCTTTCCAGGGTCAGTATCGGCAGAGTCTTCTACTTGGTCGCAGATTACAACTGCATACCCCTTCTCCACCAGTTGAGTCGTGTAGCGTTCCCAAGCATGGTGCGGCACTCCCGTCATCGGCACCCGACCAATTTCTCCGGCTTGCTTGCTGGTGAGGACAAGTTCTAATTCTCTCGATACAGCGATCGCATCCTGAAAAAAGGTTTCAAAGAAGTCTCCCACCCGATACAGCAGCAGCGCATGAGGATACTTATCCTTCACTTCTACGTAATGGTGGTACATCTTACTCAGCTTGCTGCGATCCACCAGTCGTGAGTCAGCGTTACGGATTTTGGGTTCGGTCGGGGTAGATGCCGAGTCAGGAACGTTCATGGAAAGTCAGTGCTACGCCAAGGTCTTTAATGACTTTACCGCAGGTATCTCTTGCCGTTGTTTGCAGTTTGTTAACCTGAAATCTTGTACCTAACGTCTTCACCCGCCAGGAGATGTAGAGGCGCAATTAATGGTGTCTCCACAAAAGGAAGTTGGCGAGATCCTAAAAATCGTTCCTACTGGTGCGTAATTTCGCGAAATTCTTTCAAAAAGCGTCGAAATAGAGGATGATTTGCCGAATCATATTCATAAGGATGAATACTTGCTAATGGCTTCAATTCCATCATCGTCGCAGCCAGGAAAGCAGCGTCAAAATTCCCTAATTCCTCTGGTCGCACATCCCGTTCAACCACTTCAATTCCTAATTCGCCTGCAATGTCAAGCAGTGTAGCGCGGGTGATACCAGGGAAAATATTCGGAGTCAGCGCAGGCGTAATTACAGTATCCTTTTGCAAGAGAAAAAGGTTAGCTACCGCAGCTTCAGTAATTCTGCCTTGTTGGTCAAGCAAAATCGCATCATTAAATCCAGCCACTTCCGCCGCACGACGAGCTAAATAACTGTTTACATAAGTTCCACAGAGTTTCCACGCCACTGGAATCGCACCCCCCGAAACCCGTTCGTAAGGGGAGATGTGGCAAGTCAGAGATTTATCAACATCCCGTGGAATCGTCACTGCCAAAATGGTCACATCGACTGGCATTTTATCGTTAAAGTTCAGTTGAGGCACCGAGCGATAAACAATCGGTCGGATATAGTAATTTGTTGCCGGAACTGCCTCTAAAAGTGCCAAAATACCTGCTTTCAGGTCTTCATTCGACCAAGAAAACCCCAAACCTATATGTGCAGAACCATTGCGAAGGCGGTCTAGATGTGCATCTAAGCGATGAATGTAATAGCGATCGCGATTCCAATAAGCCATAATCCCATCAAAAACGCCGATCCCTAAATGCAGAGAATGGCTAGCAATAGAAGGCGCAGCATTTTCCCGTTCAACTAACTTTCCGTTGTGCCAAACTATCGGCGTTGCTTCAAGAAACATTTATTAGTCTTGCCTTCTCAAGCGGCATTTGTACCAATTAAAACAGTCATCAACTCCCGGCATCACTCGCTAAGCTCTTAGACGCTATGACGGGCGAAACATTTAAGGGTGTAGAGTCAGATTCAATCTCCTCTATCTCGTTCCATTTTCCGTCGCGCAAGCTATCTGCGGTACTTTTAATGAAACTCGCTAAAGGTACGGCAATTAATAACCCCAATAGCCCTCCCAGCTTCGCTCCTATCAACAGCGAAAGCAAAATCCAAACAGGATTTAAGCCAGTAAAACCACCTAAAATGCGAGGTGCGATGAAATTAGCATTGATTTGATCGATAGCGGCAGCTACAGCGAACACTTCCACCCCTAGCCAAAAATTTTGTAATGCTACTAGCAGACTAACAATGCTGATACCGATTCCGGCACCAAAGGGAAAAAGAGCCAAAAAACCAATTGCAATTCCAAACAATAATCCTAACGGCACTCGCAAAGCCAGAAATGCCAGCGTGATCACACATCCGCTCCAAGCAGCGAACGTCGCCTGACCGATAAAATAATTGTGGAAATCTTCGCGGAGAGCTTGCCTTACTTGGGAACTAAAGCTAGCCGGAAACCACTTAAAAATTCCGTCCCAGAGACGATCCCCATTTAAGATTAGGTAGAAAGTTAGAACCACCGTTAGCAGAACATTGACAGCACTGCCAATCGTATCAAAGGCAAAATTAAGAATTCTACCCGTTACGTTTTGAAGTTGACTGGATAATCGGTCTGTTAGTTGAGTAACGATTCCGCCTAAATTAATCGGAAGTTGCTGAGTTTCAGCCCAAATTTGAAAAGCTTGGAGTTGTTGCCTACCCGAATCAATCCAACTAGGCAATATATTAGCTAGTTCGTTGAGCTGTTGCCAAATGATCGGAACTAAGGTAAGTCCCAAACCTACCAAAATTAGCAACGCCACTAGGGAAACAGCGACGACCGCATTGTTCCGTTTAACTTTTTGTTGCTGTAAAAACCGGATAGGATAATCTAATACAAAAGCCAGCAAGAGTGCGGCAACAAAAACGTTAACTAGAGGTTGAAAATATTGCAACACGAGCAGCAATAGCCAACCATTGAGAACGGCGAGGGGAAATGCCAATCCTAAAACGACCCATCGCGGTAACTTGTTTGCTGATTGCATCATGTTGAGGTTTTGAAATCGGGATTCATAACAATTAAAAAGTTATGCCTCTGGCTACACAGTCACTCTGGCTACGCAGTCAATTGAGGAAACTTGTCCATAAAATCCAGCAAAATTTTTTGGTGAGGAGGGCCTAACGGTCTTACTTGCTCAGCTTTTTCAGAGTAACCCTCACCGCGTTGAATTTCTTCAGGCGTTAATAAATCCATATCCCAACCTTCTCCTAGCACTAGCTGGTTAAGTTCTACGGGAAGCGGTGCCTGATAGACATGGCGAAGAACGTAGGTATCGGGATAATAGCCAAATAATGATAACGCGGGCGGTGTATAGCCAATTTCCTCCAGCAGTTCCCGCTTGATAGCGTCGTCTGGAGTTTCCCCTGGTTCGATGTGTCCGCCAAAAAATGCCCAGTGTCCGGGGTAGAGAATACCGGGGATGTTGTCGCGCAGCTGGAGGAGAAATTTGCCGTGGCGATAGAGGATGGCGATCGCTACCTCAACAATAGGTTTATTGTTCATAAGTTCCTTCCGGTAGTAAAGGCGCTCCCTTCTTCGCTGGCTTCCGCTCTAGCTGTTCCTGCTGCTGAAGAAAAACTTCTCCTAAATCTTTCCCCGCTAAGGGAATGCTTTGATACTGCACTTTCCCCTTGATTAAAACTTCATCTCCTCTATCGGGGAGACTCTGGCTGGTGAAAACCCATATTTTTCCCGTCGCATCTCGCAATTCATAAGCGCCGCTTCCCACAAAAGGCGCTTGAGATGCTACCTTGCCTTCCAGATAAACCGTTGGGTTGCCCTCATAACTCTGTTGAAGATCGCTAATACTGGTGATCGGGACACTGCGGTTGTTAAACAGACCCAATCCAGACTGAGCCACATGACCGCAGCCGAACAACCCACCCAAAAGTAGTGTGGTGGTGCTGAATTGCAATACCCGGATTTTGACTGACCTCATATCTTGCATCGGGGAAATCTCAAGTTTCTCACTATTTCGGTATTAATACTTATCCCTATCCAGATGGCTCTGACTGGTACAAATATAGTGAATCTTCCAAAGATTTACAGTCGGGCAGGACTGTCTCAAATAAGATTAAACGCAAAGAAGGCGAAGGAGATCCCCCCAAGATGCAGCTACAAGGCAAAAGGAAAAACGCGATCGCGTTCCATTTCTCTCATTATCCTTTGGCAGTAAGGGTGGGAAATCTGCGAAACTATCCTATGACAGATGCGCTCTGTTTCATCCTCAAAGAATGAATTCCTGCCCACATTCCTGACACCACAATGGACGAATCAATCGCCCAACTATTAGACGGTAAAGCCCTCGCTGAACGAATTTACGGACAGCTACAAGAGCAAATTCAGCAAATACAAACCACTGCGGGACGCCCGCCGGGACTCGCAGTGCTGATGGTTGGAGATAATCCAGCCAGCGCTGCCTACGTGCGGAATAAAGAACGCGCCTGTGCCAAAGTCGGGATTGCCTCCTATGGCTCCCATTTCCCGGCGGAAACAACCGCTTCAGAACTAGAGCAAGTCATTCAAAACCTGAATCAAGATGAGCGGGTTGATGGAATTCTCGTTCAGCTGCCCCTACCTAACCACCTAGACGCTGTTTCCCTGCTGCATCAAATCGATCCAGATAAAGACGCCGATGGACTGCATCCCCTTAACTTGGGGCGGCTGGTACGTTCTGAAGCTGGTTTACGCAGCTGCACGCCAGCCGGAGTCATGCGCCTGTTGCAGGAATACCAGATTGAGGTGAAGGGAAAACAGGCAGTAGTCGTAGGGCGGAGTATCCTCGTGGGCAAGCCGTTGGCTTTGATGCTCTTAGACGCAGATGCCACCGTTACCATCGCCCATTCGCGATCGCACGATCTCCCAGCCATTACCCGCAACGCTGATATTCTGCTGGCAGCCGTGGGTCGTCCAGCGCTGATTACCGCCGAGATGGTCAAACCTGGCGCTGTCGTCATTGATGTTGGCATCAATCGCGTCACCGACGACGCCGGTAATTCTCGTTTAGTGGGAGATGTCCACTTTGATTCCGTCAAAAAGGTCGCGCAGTTTATCACCCCAGTTCCCGGCGGGGTTGGCGCGATGACCGTCGCCATGCTGCTGCAAAATACAGTCTGGAGCTACAGCCAGCGCTATCTCTAGTTTTGATTGAATGAAGACGGTTTGAGGGGCGAAGACTCTGGACTAATTCCATAACTCAACACTCATAACTCATAACTCATCACTTTTTGTGACCCAAAGCCCCGTAAAATTGTTACGGAAACGACTGTGCTACAAGGAATCACGGGATGTTAGCGACAGATGACCTTCATGCTCCCAAAGGTGAATCGGCGACCTTTGACCTTTCAACCTACCTGACTCAACAACAGGCTCTGGTAGAAGCAGCTCTGGATAGTTCCCTCCCAGTCACGTATCCAGAGAAAATTTATGAGGCGATGCGCTACTCGCTTTTGGCTGGAGGCAAGCGCCTGCGTCCGATTCTTTGCCTTGCCAGCTGCGAACTGGCTGGAGGCACCCTAGAAATGGCGATGCCCACTGCCTGCGCCCTGGAGATGGTTCATACCATGTCCTTGATTCACGATGACTTACCGGCGATGGATAACGACGACTACCGGCGGGGCAAATTGACCAACCATAAGGTTTATGGTGAAGATATTGCCATTCTGGCGGGGGATGGTCTACTGACATACGCCTTTGAGTTCATTGCCTCAAATACCCAGAATGTACCGGCAGAGCGAGTTTTGCAGGTGATTGCTCAGTTAGCCAAAGCAGTTGGTGCTGCCGGATTGGTGGGCGGTCAAGTCGTTGACTTGGAATCTGAGGGAAAGCCGGATATTCAGGAAGAAACGCTCAATTTCATTCATACTCACAAAACAGGGGCGCTCCTAGAAGCTTGTGTGGTCTCCGGCGCGATTTTAGCGGGAGCAGAATCAGCGGACTTGCAACGGATGTCTCGCTATGCCCAAAATATTGGGTTGGCGTTTCAGATTGTGGATGACATTTTGGATATCACGGCGACTCAGGAGGAGTTGGGTAAAACTGCCGGGAAAGACATCCAAGCACAAAAGGCAACTTACCCGCGACTTTGGGGACTGGAGGAATCAAAAGTTCAGGCTCAGCAACTGATTGACGCTGCTAAAGGAGAACTGGCAATTTTTGGAGAGAAAGCCAATCCCCTGATTGCGATCGCAGATTTCATTACTACTCGCACTCACTAGAAAATAAGCAGGACGATCCGTTTGTTTCATCCTGAATTCTCGACCCCCCACTCCTTAAAGCTCATCCGAACCATGCTGCTCGTTTTTACCCAACGCAAAACAAAATGCAGGACTTTGCCCACATCCTAGAAAACCATGTGCTACTGGTTGCGACCGTAGCTTGTTTAATCGCTCAAGCATCCAAGCTGATCATCGACTTAGCCCAACATGGCAAGGTGAATGTGCGCGTCTTAGTCACCACTGGCGGGATGCCAAGCGCTCATTCAGCATTGGTAACAGCGCTGGCAACCGGCATTGGACAAACGGTGGGGTGGGACAGTATTGAATTTGCACTCGCCACCATTTTTGCCGTTATCGTCATGTACGATGCCGCTGGCGTCCGTCAGGCTGCGGGTAAGCAAGCTCGCATCCTGAACCAAATCATCGATGAGCTATTTCAAGAACATCACAAGTTTAACGAAGATCGTCTCAAGGAGTTACTGGGACATACGCCGTTTCAGGTGATTGTCGGATCAGCTCTGGGTATCGCTGTCTCCTGCTTAGCAGGGCCAGCCTATTAGTCATTGGTTATTAGTGATTAGGGTGCAACCAGGGACCAATGACTCACCACAACGATTGGCTATTTACTCACCACTGACGATCTAAGCAGTGTCACTCTGCGGCTATCGACTAGCATCACCAAAAAACCGCGATCGCTCAATCTTCTCAAAGCCGAATTTGCCTCATTTGGATTGGTTGTGTAAACTGCCAGTAAATAAGGACGTTGGGCATAGGAAACCAAGCCTACATCGCCGCCCAACATCTGCCGTACTTGAGCCGCTACTTCCGGTTTGCTTGAATAATCCACCAACACCGCATAACCAGCACCGAGTGCCTGCGGTTTATAGGTGGGTGCATTTGGATTTGCCGGTGCCTCTGGAGGTCGGAGAACGAAAGCCGATAGCCCAACAATCTCATTCAGATAACGTGCCCAACCGTTGGCATCTTCCACGCTCCTGAAGCCACCAATCCGCGTCATCGTATCTTCAAGATATTTACAAGTTGACGTACTTGTGTTGTTAGGTAACGTTCGTTGGATTTGCTCTTGACTTTCCCTCGTTTGGCTTCCCACTAATACCAAATACTCGCCTTGGGGAGGCGGCTGGCAAGTGGGAGGCGACGATTGAGCAGACGCAACTGCACCCGGCAAAAGAAAAAAGGCAAAAGGCAAAAGAAAGATTTTTTTCATGTTTTCAGTTTTTCCTTTTTGCTTTTTTCCTTAATTTTTAACTGTTTACTTTTGCCTTCTCAGGAAACGGATGCGAGGGAAGCAAGTGGATTAGGGATACTTTGGGAAGGTGCCTGAAATTCCCCGCTCAGCACAAACTCTAACCGCAGCTTTAACCAGGTAATAAATTGGGAATTCCTAGAAATGACTGCCACAGCAGGTTGAGGGCACTGAGCCTTAATTGCTGCCATTTCCGGTGCCTCTAAAAATGCCGGTTGCTTGACTAGCCAAAAATCAATTTCTTTTTCTTGTTCGTGGTAGTTACGGGTACGCTCTTTGAGGACTTCATCCAAGGGTTCTTCTTCAAGTAAAAAGCGTTGGCTAGCCAGAACGTAGTAGTAATTTTGCATCTTAATAGGTTGTTAATGGGTAATGGGTTGTTAGCAATCGGTGATGAGTCATTAGCGAGTGACTGAAGACTCATCACTCATGACACTTCAGTTGTTACCAATGACCGAACATTGCTTGTTTCATCTCTCGAACGGCTCGTTCTATTCCGACAAGAGCTGCTCGACTAATAATGGTATGACCAATATTGAGTTCTTCCATCCCTTCAAGGCAAGCAACAGGGTAAACGTTCCAGTAGGTAAGACCGTGACCGGCGTTGATCCGGATGCCAGCAGCACGCGCTTGCTCACATCCTTTGGCTAACACGGCTAATTCCTTCTCTCGACTGGTTTCATCTGCTGCTTCGGCATAGCAACCCGTGTGCAGTTCAATGAACTTCGCCTTAATAATCGCAGCTGCCATAATCTGACCGGGATCGGCGTCGATGAACAAGCTGACGGGGATTCCGGCGTCTTGCAACTTTGTCACCATTTCCCCAATTCGGTCGATTTGACTGGAAACATCCAATCCGCCTTCTGTCGTCACTTCTTCGCGTTTTTCGGGCACGAGGGTGACGTAATCGGGTTTGATGTCGAGAGCGATCGCGACCATTTCGTCGGTGGGTGCCATCTCTAAATTTAAATGAGTCCGCACTGTCTGCCGCAGTAATCGCACATCCCGGTCTTGAATATGCCGCCGGTCTTCCCGCAGATGCACCGTGATCCCATCGGCACCGGCAAGTTCTGCCAGCACCGCTGCTGCCACCGGATCTGGTTCTACTGTCCGTCGTGCCTGCCGAATGGTGGCAATGTGATCGATATTGACGCCAAGTGTAGGCAACGGAACCTCTCCCAATGTTTTAGAGTCTTCCGCAATTGATTTTAACCTGAAACGCTGGAAGGCTATCTTTAAAAAGGAGTTAGGACTGAGGACTGAGGGCTGAGGAGTTAGGAGTTAGGACTGAGGACTGAGGGCTGAGGAGTGAGTGAAAGACGGCTGAGGAGTTAGGAGTTTAGGATTGAGGGCTGAGGAGTGAGTGAAAGACGGCTGAGGAGTTAGGAGGCTGATCTGCTATCTATGTATCTATAGCAATAGTAATCCCATATTAGTTGTGAGATACCAGTGGTTTAGATCCCCGACTTCTTAGAGAAGTCGGGGATCTCGCTTTCACGAAGCATTTAGGACGGCTATATCAGCCGATTAACTCAAAGAAGGCATCATCCAGCTCATAGCCCAGCATTTTAGCCATTGACTTTACACGAGAGGTACTGGGGATTCCCATCTGCTTCATCCATTGTGTCAGGACAAAGATTTTTTGCATCACAAAAATCTCTAGGGCTTCGGGATTGTACTCAATCCCTTCTGTCCGATTGAACTGGTGTGGCACGAGCATAGCAGTGTAGCGGGCGAGTTCACCGGATTTCCAATCCAGCAGAAAGGGCATCCAGGGATATTGGGCATCTAAGCGAATAAACCATAGACGGACTTCTGGGATTTCGGAGAGTTCTCGTGGATCTTCCGGTTCGCGGGGATAGTCAATCTCAAAACGCAGTTGCTGTTCCGAGGATGCGATCGCTCCCTCTTGGAGCAACTTTTCGATCGCCGACTGCACCGGCGACAGATCCAGAGTTTGAATTAAGTCAGAATTGAGCGCGATTGCTGTCGTCATTGAACCATTGTTAAGGTGACACACTTTGAATGCCGACAATAGCGCTGGCTAGCGCTGGCTTCTCTCTACATTGTTGCAGCCTTGCTCCGTCACGTCAGTCCCGGCTCTAAATTAGTTGTCCCACGCTTTGTGTCGGGCTAGTGGCAATTCGCCTGATGTCCTTTGATAGCTTTTCCACCGTCATTTCCCTTTTTGACCAGGGTAGAAAGGAGCTTTAGCTGTAAGATGTCGTTAGCTTTTTGTTATCCCCGCTGTTATAACTGCGTTAACAGACATTTTGTTTGGCGATATTCTCTCAGCGCGATCGCACTTAATCTCACTTAATCGCACTTTAGTCTTATATTCTTTCAGCAACCATACGGCGTACAGGTTTGCAATCTTTACAATACAGGCAACTTGAGTCTTCGCTTCCAGGTTTTTCAGCATAGAGCGGATACGATGCATTCAGCAAAAAATCTGGGGGATTCATCCATCTCCGAAATCCATCTCAATTTTCCTGTAGCAGCACTATGTCAGGAAGTAAGTATTTTCCACAAGGCTTTGTGAAGATTTGATAAAGATCGGGCATCTACTCCTGATACTTTGCGTGAAATTACGAGTTCTGATCGTTAAATGAAAACCAAAGAACAAGGAGAGGCCATGATCCCCCAAGAAATGCTCAAGCACCTTGTAGAACAAGTTGATTCTGTTAGTCCATCCAAAGGGATTCAAAAATCTGATCAGACGGTGGATGAAGTAATCTTTGAATCTGATGTTGACGGAACCCACTATTATCTGGTGCGTTGTCGCCCCAAGTCAGAACGCGGGATTAGCCTCAGCCCCCAAGAACAGCGGATTGCCCGATTGGTAGCACAGGGTCTTCCCAACAAGTGCATTGGAAATCAATTAGGCATCACTCATTGGACAGTTGCTACCTATTTACGCCGGATTTTTGGCAAGTTAGGTGTCACTTCTAGAACCGCCATGATCGCCCGGCTTCTAGAAGAAAATTTACTGCAACAATAGAATCAATTAATCGGCTGCACTCGATAGTGCTGTCCTAGAATATTGGGACGGTGGACATTCCGAGAATGGCTAGGTTAAAGTGGAAATGAGTTTGGATTAGCAGGCAAGCGTGTTAAAGTCTAAAGTATGCAAAAAGAAGCGGCAGCGGTCAAACCTATTCGCTCGTTAGAGGATGCCTTAAATCGTTGTCAAGCGCTGGGTATGCGCGTGAGCCGTCAACGCCGCTTCATTCTGGAATTGCTGTGGCAAGCGAAAGAACACCTGTCGGCGCGAGAAATTTATGACCGCTTGAACCACCAAGGTAAGGACATCGGTCATACATCCGTGTATCAAAATTTAGAAGCGCTATCGGTTCAAGGCATTATTGAGTGTATTGAGCGTGCGGATGGTCGTTTGTACGGCAATATCAGCGACGCTCACAGTCACGTAAACTGTCTGGATACCAATCAGATTTTAGATGTTTATGTAGAACTGCCTGAAACCCTGCTTAAAGAAATTGAACAACAAACAGGGGTTCGGATTAGTGAATATTGCATTAACTTCTACGGGTACAAATTACCGGAATCTGGGTCTCAAGCGGAGAACGGGTAATCAGTAGACGGTAGAATCCACTTTTTAATACCGATTGCTGCTATATCAATAATTTTTTAAACCGTTTGTAGGGACGGAAAATTTTGCGTAACTACAGGCTGATTAAAGTTTAGTGAAAAACGCTTGTAGCAGGCTGTCTAGTTTGATTCAGTGGGCTAACTGAGGGCGGGAAAACTGGAGATTAAATCGCTGCTCCAAATTTCCTTTACCTAACATTTACAAATAGACCCACTAGCGCTAGTAAGTGGAATTGGGCGTTAGCGAAACCCAACGAATACTTCATACGGTTTTAGAGTTTTTAACATCCTTAACAGCTAATTGCTTCGTTGAGGGTTTTCTACTAGCGCCGTCTCATCATCGTATTGGGAATCTACCTTAGGAGCTTCTTGGAATGCTAAGGGTTCCCCTAGGGTAGAAGAAGTTTCTGCAATCACCGTTTCATCGTCTTCATCCTCCATAGGTTCTTCCGGCAACATCGGTTCTCCTTCGGCACTTTCTATCAGAAACACTGTAGGTTCAGAATCTGCACTGCCTTTGTCCTGAGCGCTTCCAGCCTGTTTGAGACGGGGTAATCTTTGAATGTATGCCTGGAACTCTTCCAAGGAAAATAGGGCACCATTTTTCCGGGCAAAGTAGTGGTTCTGGTCATCTAACTGGGCTTGAAACAGACAGGCATGAGTGATGTTCGCTAACGTAAGATTGGTTCTTTGCAGGTTAGCGCCCGTTAAGTTTGCCCCTTCAAGCCTTGCTCCAGCAAGATTGGCTCCTGATAAGTCAGCACCGGAGAGATTCGCCCAAGACAAATTAGCTTGCTGGAGGTTGGCACCTGCTAAATTGGCTCCTGCTAGCTCAGCCGCTAACAGATTGGTTTGCCAGAGGTTAGCCTCTGCTAACAGAGCATGATTCAAACAGGCAGAGCGTAGCTGTAATTGACTGAGGCTGTGCCGCGCCCTCTGCCAAAAGGCGGTGGGAGATAGGACAACAGTGCGACCTATTAAAGTCAGCAGTGCTTCGGCGTCAAATTCAGATGGCAGGTCGGGGTTGCCGCAAGGCCAGAAAGAAATCTGCGTTGCCCGATGACCGAGATGTGCTTCGCGCATCTGCTTTGCGATCGCGCTGAGCAACAAGAAGACATTCAGCCCAACGGCGGCATCGATTTGCAAGATTTTTAAGGGGTTGTGCAACGCCTGCAACTGGGTATGACACTGGTGGGCGATTCCTTCATCTAGCCAGCGACCTCGACAGTAGGTGCGGTAAAACCGATAGAGGCGTTCAAACAAAACATTGAAGCTAAACTGAGCCGGGTTGCGCTCAAAAATCCGCCGCAGTCGCTCAATTACCATGTCTTCGATTTCAACTGACAATACGCCATAACCCAGTAATTGATAAAGATGCTGGGCTACATTAACCGGCGAGTGGATCGCAAAGGTGAATTCACCGTAGGTATCTTGGACTGGTAGGGTGAGGGCTTGCAGCTGAGTGGCAATTTCTTCAGCGCAGAGATATTCTCCCAGGTTGCGGTGAGAAAACTCGATCGCTGAGTGATGAGTGTGGAAGAAAAAGGCTGGCAGGGTGTCATCTGACGGCTGTAAGCGGGGGTTTATCGGTTTCTGTGACTCCGTCACCATTCTGGTAAAGGTCGCCTCTACAGCGGATTGGGGGGCTTGATGGCGACCTGTTTGCAGAATGGTCAGTGCCGCCACTTGCATCTGGTGGCGTAGGTCTTGGGGGCGTCGGTTTTGCAGGAGATGAGCGATCGCATCATTGCTGCGGTAAGCATGAGCCAGACCTTCCCGAATCACAAAAGGCATGGAACCGCTGCCAGCTTCGGGGTATGCCAAAAGCCAGCGGCAAATCCGGTCGTAAATTTCAAACTTCGCTTGGGGTAATGTCAGGTGAAAGATCGTGTCGTTGAGCAGTCCATCTCGATGCAAGATACCCAGTAGATAGAGCATCAAAGGCTTGCGGACGAGGGCGGCGAGTACGTTAGCAGCGCCTGGGGTGCCAACGGGACGAGTCGAAAAGCCGCCTCTTTCTTTGACAAAGGCGAAATATCCTTGAGCGATCGCTTTCGATTGCAGTTTCGACCACTGCTTGAACCACTCCCGGAACTCCTCGTGTTCCATTGGCTGAATTGCAATCCGCCGCCGCAAATCGTGAGGCAAAGGTATCAGAGTAGAGGCAAGATCGAAATATTCTCCTTCTCTTCCAGTTGTCCGGCTGGTCAGAATAATCTTGTGGCGGGGCGTGCCCTCAAAAGACGCCATTGCTTCCCCTTGAAACTGCATCAGCTGGTTCAGGAAGGCATGGTAATGACGCCCTGCGTGGCTTGAGCGGGGCAATTCATCCAAGCCATCCAAAATCAACAAGCAAGGAGGATGCATTGGTGAAAGCCAACCATCTGCATCTGTAAATCTGCCCCAAGGGAAGGCAGAGTTCAGGGTTTGCTCCAAAGTTTGCCCCAAGGTAGCGTCCTTGAGTCGGATGAACGCTGGCATCCATCTAGGGTAAAGCTCCTGAGCAACGGTTGATGCCAATATTTGGCAAAAACTGGTCTTGCCCGTGCCCGGAAGACTCTCGATCGCCGCAATGCTGGTCGTATCATTTAGCTGAGCCGTGACCCACTCCATTAAATCCACGGGTTTCGCAGGTACGGCGTTAGCGGCAAGCGGTGTCGTGGTCGGATCTGACTTGGGATTTTTCGTCTCTAACCGGGTGGAGCTTTCTTCGAGCAGCACTCCCTTCAAAGGGACGTATAAATCCTTTAGGGCAAAAGGTTCTGCCAGTAACGGTTCGCTCAAAGATTGTAGAAGGCTGGCTCGATAGCGTTCTCGTTCGAGGTTCAGCGAAAATTGTGGCGTGTTTGGGTCTGAGTTTTGATTTGGCTCAAAATTCAAAGTGGTGGAGAACCCAGAACGCTTCCGCTCCGGGTTTCCCGCACCAGGAGTATCCTGCCAAGTTGATAAATTCCCTAGCTGGACAAATTTCTGTAGTTGTGCCAGCGGCAGGGCATTTTCAGCGATCGCGGCAAGTAAATATCCTGGGAGTCCGTGAACCAGGCGTTGGGCGATTAGCTTGGCTTCTGTTTCCTCGGCACCATTAGCGATCAACCAGGCAATGCCCGTACTATTCATCTGCTGCACGAGAAAGGAGTCGCCCACCATACTCAGCGCTTGTTCTGCCTGACTATCGGTGAGGCGTCCGGGACGCAAAGTTTTCAGTAAGGCTTGCAACTGGGGATCGGAAAGGGGCGCATCCCAGACCTGCCCGTACAAGTCTTCTGACTCACCTGGGACGCCTGCACGAGACAACCACGGTCTTCTCAGTTGAGATTCTTGTTCTAAAATTCCTTGTAAGGCGTTCAGGTAAGCAACTTGGAAAGTTAGCCAGGTTCCTTCGTTGCGCTTCAGGGGCTTTTTTTGACTCAGGATACGCAGCAACCCCACACAAAGTTGGGAAGCTACGCCTGCCACTTCCCAAGCTGCTCTCAAAGGTAGTTCTAAGACTTCCGCTAAGACACTAATATCAAAAGGTGTCAGGCTCTTGAGTTCCATATCCCGGACAATGCGAAAGGCAATCCCGGCAATCTGAGTGCCTGGGTGCCTCAAGGTTGCCAGTTCAATGTTGCGTTCCGCCAGCCAATGCCGAATGCTAAGGCTCATCCCACCTCAATTCTAGGAAATAACTCAATATGCCACTTATTAGTCATGTTATCGGGAGTGTAGGCGGCTGGTGTGCCGACCAATCGTGATGAATGGGGTAGAAGCTGTTTTTCATCATCCCTAATTGAGTTGAATTTCAGGATAACTTATGTAAGAGCGAAGCACGGGTGCAAAAAATCAGCTCGATCTCTAAATTCACTCACAAAAGCTTTACCCCTACAAACTTAAAGCTTTTATTATCAGTTTTAGACCCTTTACGCTGACGGCGATTCGGCTCCGGATCGATGTCATCAAGCAGGAGCAGCAAAACGAGGACTCAAGGGTAGTGGTAGTGAGATGGTAGTGAAAAGACAATTACATGAATTTCAAGTACGCACGGCAAACCGATTGCGGCAACGGCAGGGACGCAAACTGGTAATTAGAGTCGTCTCGAATGCCAGCGCATCTGCCACCAAGCTCCGGGACGAGGATGCGGAGCAAACTGAAGCCCCTGCCTCAGCGATGCAGCCGCCTCTGACACCGCTGAGACGGCGAAATAAGATTTGGCAGTGGTGGCTGTTGTGGCTGAGTATCATCTTCGGGTTGGGTGGGACGGCACTCGCGGCTTTCTTCTTGCTGGCAACGATTCCTCCCCAAGTTAACTGTAAAAATATGTCGCCTTTGGCTCCGGAAATGGATCGGTTGACTTGCGCCCAGCAGGCGGCTCAGTCGGGCAAGTTAGAGCAGCTGGTGGAGGCAATGAAGTTCGTCAAGAGCTTGTCCCCCGATAACCCGGTGTATCCAGAAGCGACTCGGCTGATGGAAGACTGGTCGCGATCGCTCTTGGCGATCGCCCGTCAGAGAATTGACCAAGGAGATTTAAAGGGAGCGATCGCCATTGCCCGCCAAATTCCCTCCTCTAGCCCCCTGTATCCAGAGGTGCAAGCAGCAATGAAACAATGGCAAGGGGATTGGCGGCAGGGTCAGGAGATTACCAAAAAATTCTTAGCAACTTTAAAAGAACAAAAGTGGTTTGAAGCTTCTTTGCAAATACAAGCTTTGTCTCGTCTCGATAACCGCTACTGGGATCAAAAACAACTCGATAAACTGATCGATCGGATGAGTCAGGAAAAAAAAGCTTGGCAACAGCTAGAAGAGGCGCAGACATTTGCCGAAGCCAAGACACCTGAGGGATACGCGCCAGCGATCGCCCTGGCAGGAAAGGTGAACCCCAACACCTATGTCAAATCAAAGGCAAAAGCCGAAATCAATCTCTGGAGCCAGGAGTTGCTAAAAATAACTGCCGAGCATTTCGAGAAGGAAGAGTTTGACCGTGCCATTACCGCCGCCCAGCTGATTCCTCCGAAGGCTTCAGTCTATAAGGAAGCTCAAGATTGGATTCAACTGAGTCGTTCTTATGCAGTTGCTCAGGAAAATAAAATCCTCAGCTTCCTAGAGGCGCAAGCGGCGCTGCGTCAGATTTCCCCAAAAAGTCCGCTTCGCCAGCAAGCACGAGTGACCGAGGCGCTTTGGGAATCTAATTTACAAGATCGGCTGCAAATGCAATTTGCCGAAACAATAGCCAGCTTCGATCAACCGTTGGCATTTGAATTTGCGATTAGCCAAGCCCAAGCGATCGCGCCCAAACGACCCGGACGCATCGAAGCCCAAACTCAAATTGCCCACTGGCGAAAGCAAATTCAACAAATTCAAGACCGAATCGCCCTTGCCCGATCCAAACAGCTGGCAACACCGGGAACTCTAGAAAGTTTGAGGGCGGCGGTTGAGGAGGGAAGCCGGATTAAGCTGGGTCAGCCTTTGCGGATAGAGGCGCAAACCTATATCGCCCAATGGACTAAAGCTATCCAAACGATGGAAGACCGACCGAGCCTAGATTTAGCGAAAGGTTTGGCTCAGCAGGGAAATCTCCAGGCGGCGGTTGCAGCTGCCTCCAAAATCGCTCCTGGACGTGCTTTGTACTCTGAGGCACAGGCATCGCTGAGCGATTGGGTAACGCAAATTCAAATCGCTGAAGATACGCCGATTCTTAACGAGGCGAACGCTTTAGCGGCTGATGGGCGGCTCACTGCGGCAATTAATAAGGCTTCTAGGATTCGCTACGGTCGGGCACTTTATCGAGAAGCGCAAGGAGCGATCGCTCGTTGGGCATCTGAACGAGAAGCCATTTTAATAGAAAGACAAAAGGCAGATGAACTTCAGCAGTCTATCGAAGACAGTTCCTCTGAATCTCAAACGAATAGTGAGCTGGAGGGGAATTATTGACGCTGTCGATCTCCCTCACCGAGAAGGGACAGTAAAGTTTCCCAAGGCTTGGATAATTCCCCCCAGCCTCTCATCCTGGGGCGAAATCAACAAAGGCTGCATAGGCAGCCTTTGTTTGTTTCGCTGCTTGACTTTTTCAGCATTTTCTCTTTTATTGGCACTCTCCAGCAGGAGCGTGCCCATCGTTCTGTATCTGCTTTAAGCTGCAATCATCGCTTCCCAAGTCCGAGGGCCAACGATCCCATCCGGGCTTAAGTTTCTCGACTGCTGGAAGGCGATAACGGCTGAGCGCGTTTGCGACCCATACACGCCGTCAATTCCGCCTTTATAGAGTCCTCGATCTTTTAATACTGTCTGAACTTCTGTCACCACTGCTCCCTGACTACCGCTTTTTAGCATCGGCGCGGGTGAGGGAGAATAGCGGGCAAGGGGATTAAATTTTGCAGGCGCTGTGTTTTCAACGGGCACAGTTGGTCCTTCATTACGCCCCGTTGGATCGGGAATCAGCTGCGCTTGTCTTGTTGGCTGTTCATAGCTCCCACCGTGCATATCGATGGGCACTTCATTTATCTCAGGGTTGATCTGAGAAGCACTAATCCCGGCAGCGTTTGCACTCATCCCGTTCAAGAGCAGCGGGAGCGAGGCAACCGCAGAAAGAATGCTCAGGGATTTGATAGTTGACTTAAAAAATTTTGCTGTCATCAGCGTCAGTTCCTCTTTCAAAAACACAAGATGCTAATAAATGCACCGTTTGTGGCTTAGAAAGCCTCCTATTTGTGGTTCATCCAAATCTTCTTGCTTTGAATGATTTCCAGCTTTTGTATGTCTTCGTTAGCTTATAGGAGATGTCGAGTCTGAGCATAGTTCTATAGTTAGAGCTTCTAGGTGCTAAATATCTGACTATAGAAATAGCAGCTCGATTTTTAATACAAGAACTAGATGATGATGTTTCTGTAGTAGCAGGGGGAGCAATACCCGCCCTAATCGCATTTCGTGGGTCTTGTCCACTATAAAATCTACAACTTTTTCTTTAGCTTGAACTAAAAAGAGGGGAAGATTAAATAGGACGATTTAAGATAAATTTCCCAAAAAAATAGTTAGATGACAGCGATCGCGCTCTGTGGAAAATACAAGGGAAAGTACAAGCGTGGCGAACTGACTTTTTCTGCGCGAGGCGTTATCCTCGCTTCCAAGGTACGCGATCGCGCTTTGTTCGTATCGCCCCTGGAATGAGTAATCTGTTATAGCAGGGAGAAAGCGGTGTGAAGCAGGAGGTTGTTGATGAGCGATCGCGTAGCGGATACCCTTGGGACTGTTCGCCGCTTCAAGTTGATGCTAATCGATGATGACCCGATTTTTCGGTTGGGTCTTAGCACCGCTTTGGCGTCGTTTCCCGACCTACAAGTCGTTGCCGAGGCGGATAGCGTTGCTGACGCTTTGCAGACGTTGGCAGCTGGAGTTGGTACAGACAACGCTCCAAATCTGGTGATTTTAGAACTAAACCTAGGTCGCTCTAACTTGTCTTTGGGGGGATCGATCGGATTGCAGCTGTGCCAGGAATTAAAGACGCAATTCCCGAAATTACCGATATTCCTTCTCAGCCAACGACTCACGCCAGAGGAACTGATAGCAGCCAGAACCCTAGGCGTCGAGGGCTATTGCCCCAAAGGCACCGATCTCTCGGTTCTGGTGCCAGCGCTTCGTCAGGTAGCCGTTGGGGAAGTTTACTGGTCAGAACTTGTACAGACGCAAAACGACGCGCCTGTAGAAGCCTCAGATGTCATACAAAGTCGTTCATCCTTGCTCTGGCAAATCCGTCAGTCGGGACTACGGCAAATCGATACCGCGATCGCCCAGGTGACAAACCAGGTACAAAATCCCAATCTTTCGACACTAGATTGGTTCATCCTAACGGGACGGCGACGAGAATTGCGGACAGCCCGTTGGCTGGTCAAACAGCTGTTACCTGTGGCGACGACCGGCGCAAGAAATCAGGTGGCAGGGACGGGTTTTACTGACCCCCCTGGGGAAAACTCGAATGACCTCCTCAACCCACCTAGATCGGGAAGTCGCGATCGCCGCAGTGGGATTCCTCTCCCTACCCCGGAACCGAGGAGAAGAAATAATCCCTCGTTAGACTCAACACTCGCGACTCAGTCCTCAGCACTTTCTGAATCCTCGATCCTCAGCCCCCTGCTAGACGCTACTTTAAATAAACTTCAATTTGGGCTAAAAAATCTGACTGGCTCTCCGTTGGAAATTGATATTCTGCTGGAAGAAAAGAAACGGGAATTGCTTTATCTGATCTTGCGTAAATTCGAGGATGTCTTAGAGGAACTGCGCTTTTCCCAGCTACAGCCGGAAGCGATCGCTCTGAAGCACTCGCTGATTCTGCGGGATTTGTGGCAAGCGTCTACCACTGATTTTTTTGGCAAATATTGCACAATTCAAGTCGGAAACCTTGAAGTAGATATTGTCAATACATTGTTACAGGATGCAACAATTATTCAACAATCTTTTCTAGATAAAATTCCTCTGGTTGCCGAAATCATCAACTATTTGCTTTTTCAAACTTCGCTGATGATTGATAATGTTTCCTACTCTTTTGGGACACCGGAAGCGCGGGATCGAGCAGAAATGATCTTGGAGAATTTATTAATTCAAATTGCCAATAGCGTTGTCCAACCCCTGCTGAACTATTTCGCAGATGTGGAAGCAATTAAGCAGATTTTTTACGATAGACGGTTAATTTCATCGCGGGAAATTGCTCGATTTCGGAACAATCTATCGTGGAAATATCGTTTAGAAAGATATGTGGGTGAGCCAACCGCAATTTTTGAAAGCCGATATCTTCTGCTAGCGCTAGGTGTAATTGGAATCAAAAAAATCTCTATTTATGCCCCCCGCACTGATGAATTGCAGCAACTCAGGGGTGCCCAACTCGCTTGTACGCTAGCGCTAGAAACTAGAGATGCGATCGCGCCACGTCTGCGCTCAACGGTTGCCTTCCTAGGTAGCGGTGTTGTTTACGTCCTCACGCAAGTAATCGGCAGAGGCATTGGCTTAATTGGACGCGGCATCATTCAAGGCATTGGCACAACGTTACAAGAAACTCGGTTTGGCAAAAATGGCGAACGCCAGAAGTAAAAAAGGCAGGTGAAAAAGGACAAGTAAAAAGGGTAGGGGTGCAGGGGCATTCTACGTCGTTCTCTGTTCCTTCTCCTCGATTTCCATAAGATTAACTCATAGGAAGATATACTCAGGCTATTCCTGAAGGTTAAACAGTTTTCAACCGCTGCTCCGATAAAATTTAAACACTTGAATTAGGCAATCCGATCGTGAGAGATTGCGATTGCCACCACAATCTCAGCGTTCAGTATAGAGATGAAGGGAATCAATGATGCAGCCCAAGAGATGATAGCAACCTACGATTTACGTCTGGTTGTGCTTTCGATGGCGATCGCGATCGCCGCTTCCTACACGGCGCTGGATTTAGCGGGACGAGTCACGGCGGCTCAAGGACGTGGGCGGAAGCTGTGGCTAGCAGGAGGTGCGATCGCGATGGGAAGTGGCATTTGGTCGATGCATTTTATCGGAATGCTCGCCTATTGCCTGCCAATCTCAATGGCTTACGATTTCCCCACGGTCTTGGTTTCGATGGGAGTCGCAGCGATCGCATCCGGCGCAGCTTTGTATATCGTTAGCCGCGAACAAATGGGTTGGCGAAGATTACTCGCAGGTGGCATTTTCATGGGCTGTGGCATTGCCGCGATGCACTATACAGGCATGGCGGGGATGCGGTTAGAAGCGACCGTTACCTATGACCTTAGACTGGTAGCAGTTTCGATGGCGATCGCCATTAGTGCTTCCTGGATCGCCTTGTGGTTAGCTTTTCATCTGCGTACAGCGGCGACATTAACCGGGAACTTGCGAAAGATCGGCAGCGCGATTGTCATGGGATGCGCGATCGCAGGGATGCACTATACCGGGATGGCAGCGGTAAGCTATCAATCAACCAATCCCTCCGGGATGGAGTTGTCCTTGATTATGGGCAATTCTTGGCTGGCAGTTGAAATTGGAATTGCCACGACGATCGTGCTAGCGCTAGCGCTGCTGGGTTCTGTCTTCGATCGACGGCTGAAAATTCAGCTTGCCAGAGCAGAGGCACTGCGGGAAAGCGAAGAGCGATTCCGGGCTTTAGCGCAGAATGCCTCTGACATTCTTGTGATTGTTGCAGCTGATGGCACAATTCGCTACACCAGTGCCTCCATTCAATCGATTTTGGGCTACGAACCGGAAAATTGGCTCTCGAAAAAAGCGATTGAAATCGTTCATCCAAGCGATCGCTCTCAGGCAGAGAAACTATTAGCAGATGCACTGAATTCTCCAACTAGCAACTCTCCAACTAGCAAAATTACCGCACAGTTTCGCATCCAGAAAGTCGATGGCTCTTGGCGAGATTTTGAAGCGATCGCCAATAATTTACTAGATGTGAAGAGTGTAGCGGGTATCGCGATCGCTTACCGCGACATTACCGAGCGCCAGCGATCGCAGGAGTCGCTGCGGGAAAGCGAACAACGATTTCGCCTGATGGCAGATATGGCTCCCGTGATGTTGTGGATGTGCGATTGCGACAAAACTTGTAATTATTTTAATAAAGGCTGGCTCGACTTTACTGGCAGGACTTTAGAAGAATCAATCGGCATGGGTTGGACGCAAAGCCTCCATCCTGACGATCTTCAGCAGTGTGTAGAAACATACCGCACTGCCTTTGATGCCCGCGAAAATTTTGAAATGGAATACCGCCTGAGGCGCTTTGATGGCGAGTATCGCTGGGTTTTCGATCGAGGCGTTCCCCGGCTGACTCCAGGCGGGAGCTTTGTCGGTTATATCGGCTCTTGTATAGACATTACCGAGCGCAAGCAAGCCGAACAAGAGCGCGAAAAACTGCTCGTTTACGAACAACAGGCGAGAATGGCAGCTGAAGAAACCAACCGCCTGAAGGATGAGTTCTTAGCAACCCTCTCTCACGAGCTTCGCACCCCCCTCAACTCAATGCTGGGATGGACTCAGTTGCTTCGGACTCGGAAGCTTGACGAAGCGATTATTGTGCGGGCAATGGAGACAATTGAGCGTAATGCTCGGTTGCAAACACAGCTAATTGAGGATTTGCTGGATGTTTCGCGGATTATTCAGGGGAAATTTCGCCTTTATGTCCGTCCGCTGGAGCTATCCTCCGTCATTGAAGCTGCGATCGCGACCATCCAACCGGCGGCTAGTGCCAAGTCGATTCGATTGGAGTCTTTTCTTGATTCCTCCGCAGGGCTAATCTGCGGCGATCCCGACCGCTTGCAGCAAGTTGTATGGAATTTACTGTCGAATGCAGTGAAGTTTACACCCAAACGGGGGCGAGTCGAGGTGCGGCTGGAGCGGAGCAACTCTTGGGTTGAGATTCAAGTCAGCGACACCGGACAGGGAATCGCTGCCGACTTTCTCCCCTATGTGTTCGATCGTTTCCGTCAAGCTGATAGCTCCATCACCCGGTCATACGGCGGACTGGGACTGGGGTTAGCCGTCGCCCGCCACTTGATAGAACTGCACGGAGGTACCGTCTCTGCCCAAAGTCCGGGAGAAGGAAAAGGCGCAACCTTTACAGTGAAGCTGCCGATCCTCGCTGTCCTCATCGAGCCAAAGGATATCGAGCAGGGATTCTGGACAAGGGACAACGAAGGACTCTCAGAGTGTCCTCCAGGACTCAACGGATTGCGAGTGCTGGTAGTAGATGATGAAGCCGATGCCCGTGAGTTGCTGACGGTTATCTTGCAACACTACGGAGGCGAAGTGATGGCAGTTGCATCCGCAAAAGAGGCAATGGCAGTCTTAACTGACGATGCTTCGGATTGGCGTCCGGATGTCCTGGTGAGCGACATCGATATGCCGAACGAGGACGGCTACACTTTTATCCGCAAAGTTAGGGCGCTGGATGCACAACAAAAGGGAATTCCAGCTTTGGCTCTGACAGCGTATGCCAGAGAAGAAGATCGCTCGCGGGCTGTCAAAGCTGGCTTTCAGACACACGTCGCGAAGCCAGTGAAACCATTAGCATTGGTGGCAGCGATCGCCCATTTATCCAGACGATGCGGATAAATAGGCGAATCTTCTCCAGACGCAATCAATCTCGTCTAGAGACGGGGAGTTTAACTCCACCCCTGCCCCTCCTCCCTTCAGGGTGGTTTCATACAAGAAGAGAAAAAACTTGGTAGAGTTGATTGGCTAAAGCGCGTTGCGCCTGAGGGATAGTTCGGAAACCAAGAAATCTGGCGATGGTAATGAAAAAATTGTGTAAAATCGCCCAATTAACCGGAGCATTGCCACCGCGTCGGGGTGGAAAGTCTTCAGCGAAGGTAACATCTCTAACCCAATGGAGCCGGTTTTCAATACCCCAATGTCCAATGGTGTCGGCTAGAAATTGGTTGGCACACAGGGATTGAGTGCTGATGTAAAACTGACAATCATGAAAGTGTTGACCATCTTGAAAGCCCTCTCGTTCGACAAGGTTCCATCAAGCCGCGTCGTACTGCTTCACTCATTGCTTGGGCTTTCTATAACAAGCCTTCTTCGTAAACCTGCATCAGCGCTAGTAACTCGGAACGTTGTGTTTGTGTAAGTGTCCCCGCTTGTTGGCTGTCCAACAGTCTACTCAGACTTTGGTCTTGATCCGGTTCCATCTGAAGCTGCGCTAAAGCCATCACTTCATCATCAGATAAAGCTAATACTGGTTTAATTGCTTCCGACTGTAGACCAAGTGGTGATAGTGAAAGCTCAATTGTATCTGCCAGGACATCAGCGACATCTCGGCTGCTCAGTTGTGCTAGTCGCTCAGCTCTACGGTAAACCTCATCTGGCAGGGTAAGAGTGACTTGGGTACTCATAAGAATATTCTGTGTAAAAGTTTTCTTTATTGTGGCAAAGGAGAGCGATCGCGCCAGCTTCTCATTTGAGCAGCTTCAGCTCCTTCTGAGCTTAGCCTTGATGAAGGTTGACCAAGAGTCATGATATCCCAGCCATAGATAGTGACTATATTAAATTTACTAAATATCATGCATTTTAGTAGAAGCTTTCCTATCATTAGAGAGAAAGACAAATGTCTGTTAGAACTTTATCAGAACTAATACAATCACTATCAATTACTTTAAGCGAATTCAATAATCTAAAGACAGATTTAACTCAAAAAATAGTTCACTTAGACGCGACTATTTATTTGGATATCACTACTCGATTAGGACACTTTGAAAACAAATTAATAGCTGATTTACAAGAACTTAAAGATTATGAAGAAAAAGTTATTAATTTAGGGGACGAAGAAACTCAGAATGTGATGGCGCAAAAGCAGAGTTGGCGACTGATTGAACTCATAGATAAATTCAGTGTTTTTCGACGTGATTGATATAGCTTTTTCCCTAGGCATACCCAAAAGGAAAAACTTTGATAAGTATATTTTTAATATGCTACTACTTAATCTGATTAATCCCTCTAGCTCTTTAGTTGATTCAGCAGAATATCAATATAATATTCTGTTAATTCAGATGCGTCTTTAGGTAGGTTTTTTACTGCTTTATCCTTAATAATTTTTAGTGCCTCCTCATAAGGTTTAATGTTATCAGGTATTGCTTTAACCATATTGGCTTTTATTACAGGTCGCCGCACATTATACTTTAGGCAAAGATGGAGCCAAGTCAGACATTGAAAGATATCATCACAAAGTATATATTTCAAATCATTATGTAAATTGCATTTATCTAAAGTAGAGCTGCTAACTCTCAAAGCTAGTAGTTGACGCTGTCTAATGTCAGTTAACCATTTTTCAGCTTTTTGAGAAGCATCATAGCTTCTAAAGTAGACTTCTATATCGTTTACGGTTTGGTCTAATTTATTATTAAAATCGGCTACATTTACTTTAGAGGCATCCAAAGCATTTAGACTATTTTTTACATAATCTAACTGTTGTTTTATTTCAGGCAACAAGTGATTTCTAACTTCTTTCTCTACTTTTTTGTTTACTTCTTTTGTTAAGTTACCAACCAATGGAGGAACTAAAAAAGGTATAGGAATTGCAATTACAGCAACTATAGTGCCCATAAATCCGGAATCAAAACCTCCATTAATGCATTTGCAACTAATGTATGCAGCAAAAGTTATCGCTAGACTACAAATCAAATATATTAATCCAGCAACTACTGCCGTAGAAAACACTGTAGACCGTGCCACAATAACACTCCTATCTGGAGAAATACTTGGGATCACTTGACTAAACTAATATTGTCTACTGGCAATAAACTCACTTAGAGCACTACCAGTAGATTTGTTTTGAGATTTTAGAGTTTTTTCGATGCTCTAAAGCTTATCCATCTCCACAATCTTTTGTAGGAGTTTAGGGTTCTCTACCATTGCCTTGCGTATACGTGTTAGCATATACGCTGCTGTGTTTTTGTTGACCTCAATCTCCTTTGCGAGCTGACGCACAGTAATACTTTTTGGTGAATTCAGTATAAGGGTAATCGCTAGAAACCATTTCTGTAAGTCTACATAAGTTTTGTGGAAAAGAGTGCCAACTGTAACGCTATATGAAGTAAAGCAAGTATTACAGTGGTATCTGCGTTGATTTTTCATTGCTGTAGCATTTTTCGATTCGCAGTAGGGACACTTTGGCTTTCCACCCCAGCGAATTTGTTCAAGAAGGGTAATGCAATCTTCGTGATTTCGTGTCATCTTAAAACTCAGAACTCTGAGCTTTAAGATGGATTACAAATTCAAGTGTTCAACTGCCTACTTGCGTCTGTAAGCCGTTTGGGATATGCGATCGCCTGTAATTGCTAAAGCAAAACCCCAAGACAGTCAACCTTGGGGCTTTGTGGGTCTATTCTCAATAAAATTTACTTAAGCGATAGAAAAGACACAGCAGGCGATCGCGATCGCCTCAGACTTCCTCCTACGCGCCTCTTCAAGCTTGAACTACCGTAAAGCTTGCGATCGCAACAATTTATCAGCCCAAGCTGCATCTGGGTCTGATAGCGATCGCACTAGCCCATAAACCTAATCTATTGCACCTCGCAAAACAATTAAGAACAGGTTGTGCCTACACCACATTGATCGTCACTTTTCAGCCAACCTTTAACACCTCGATATTCAATCTCCGCCCATTCTCCCTGACAGCCTATTAATTTAACATCGGTTCTACGTGGAACTCGTGCAATTTTTCGGCTTTGCTGACTGGGACTAACATAAAGATTAACGCCATTAGTTTCATAGCCCCTCGTTGATGTGCCTAACATGGGCAAAAACACCCAGCCAGTTCCCTGAAAGCCGCCAATTTCTCTAAAAGCATTCGTAATTTTTACCCAATTTCCAGAGGAAGCAATGATATCAACTGACTCGTATGTGGGAATTTTTCCCAAGATTCGACTATTACTACTTGGGCCGCTACGCACATTTAAACCTTGCGGATCTTTGTCGATAACGACGGCAGAAATATCGCATTTTTTTTCATTAACTGGTTGCGCTAATACGCTAAGATTAGCCGTGCCAGTATTGATAACCCAACTCATGCTAGCTAGCGCTAATCCTAAGGTTAGCTTTGATGCTGTCTTGTTCGCCTTTTTAGCCATAATTTTCCCGATTATTTAACACCAGCGTTAGTGCTGGTGCCAAACAATTACTTCATATCGTAGCCGAACAATTTCGGATCAACTTCTCCTAATTGCAAGTCGGCTAAACCATACTCTGCCCAGCGTCGTTCCACCATCGCCGCCACATCTGGATCGGATTCCAAAGGTTCGCCCCATTCATGTTCGGTTTCAGGAGGAATCTTCGTAGTCGCATCAATTCCCATGCGTCCGCCTAAACCAATTTTTTCACTGGCGAAATCCAAAGTATCAAAAGGCGTATTCGGCAAAATGAAAACATCACGCACCGGGTCAACTTTAGAACTAATTGCCCACACCACTTGACGCGGATCGCGGATGTTAATGTCTTTATCTACCACAATCACAAACTTGGTGTAAGTAAACTGAGGTAAAGCACTCCAAAAAGCTAAGGCTGCACGTCGCGCCTGACCCGGATATGCCTTATCAATGGAAATAATCGCCGCTTTATAACTCAACGCCTCCATTGGGAGGAAGAAATCAACAATTTCTGACACTTGTTGCCGCAAAATCGGCGTGTAGATGCGGTTTAGCGCGATCGCCATCATCGCTTCTTCTTTTGGTGGACGACCGCTAAAAGTTGTCATATATATTGGGTCTTTGCGGTGCGTCATACACTGGAAGCGAATCAATGGCGAATCCTCGACACCGCCGTAATAGCCCATGTGATCGCCAAAAGGGCCATCTGACAACACTTCCCCCGGCGTAATCGTGCCTTCTAGGACAAATTCCGAGTCGGCTGGCACTTCTAAATCTACCGTCTTACACTTCGCCAACTGCACCCCAGAACCGCCGTAGAGTCCAGCAAACAGCCATTCTGATAAATCGACTGGAATCGGTGTTGCAGCTGCCATGATGATCAGAGGGTCAACACCGAGTGCGATCGCAACTTCCAACTTTTTCCCCCGTTCCGCCGCCTTGCGTAGATGTCTCGCACCACCCCGCACCGATAGCCAATGCACCGTCATCGTGTTGTGCGATTGCAGTTGCAGTCGGTACACCCCCACATTCGGCGTACCCGTCTCGCAATCCTTGGTAATGACCAGCCCTAGCGTGATTATCTTCCCAGCATCCCCAGAATAAGGACGAATTAACGGCAATTGGTTCAGATCCAGATCATCACCTTGGATAACCACTTGCTGACAGGCTGGGAAAAAATCGCGCCCCGGTTTCGCCTTCAGCACATCAAATAGCACCTTGCCAAACTCCACCGCCTGAGAAATCTTCTTCGGTGGCTTCGGCTGTTGCAACATACTCAGCTTTTTGCCCAGTTCCTCCAACTCCAACGGATGCTGCATATTCATCGCCCAGCAAATCCGTTCAACTGTACCCATCAGGTTCACCGCTACTGGATAAGCTGACCCTTTTACATTTTCAAATAGCAGCCCAGGGCCACCGCGTTGTAACATCCGGTTAGAAATCTCAGCAATTTCCATATCTGGGTCAACTAGGGCATCGATTCTCCGTAACTGCCCTCGTTCTTCCAGTAGCTTGATGAATCCCCGCAAGTCTCTTGCCATAGTAAAGATTAAGAAGTATAAAGCACTTTCTTTTATTATGAGGGGAATCCTAAACCTAAGAGCGCTCCCTAGAGACTTTAGGGATACGCCGCCTGAATATAACCCAAAAAAACTATGCCAGATAACGTTCGTGTGGCTTCGGTCAATGATTCTGCTGTTATTAATGAAATTAGCTTCTGTATCTATCAATCCATTATTTTCATTCAGCAACAGCAGCCAAAATTATTAACTGAAAAGTACCGGAATCTTCCCTGGAGTGATGCTCCTTACCAATCCTCCTTCCTCTTAAAATTGCAAACAGAATTCAACAAAGCACCTGATAGAGACACACTAATTAAAACAGTACAAAAGTTACTGCGATTAATCTTAACTCCTCAATGTTTAGAATTACCGATATCTAGTAAATTAATAGAAAAACTTCGTATCTTAATCGATTCATCATCTGAAATAGCTCCCAGAAATGGCTCAGCCTTTTCACATCCAGCAGAAGCGCCACGAGTGCTGATTCCAGAGCAACATATCGCGATTTTGCTTTTGGATGCCGAAAACTTACAACTCGATACCGAAACAGAAAAATTTTTAACAACCGTCTGTACTTACTTTATCCAAGTTAAAATTGCCTTTGCCAATTGGCGGCGCATGGGTAAATTAGATGCGGAATTGCATGAACGCGGCTATGATTTAATTCACGTTCCTGCTGGTAGAGATAACGCTGATGGAAAAATGATAGCAGTTGGCTTATCAATCCGGGAACACTACCCAAAAGTTAAGGAAGTCTTAGTTTGTTCATCAGATACGGTGATGACCAATCTTTGCAACCATCTTCAGAAATACGGATTAACGGTATATCGGGTTTTTCGACAGGGTTCTAATATAACCGTATCTAACTATAAAACAGGTGAAATTGAAACTTATACGCCCAAAGACTTACCAGTTATCCCACCATTAATGCAATGTATTAGTTATTTAAAAGCGTTGCTTGTCGAAGAACAAGAACGGGCTAAAATTCAGTGGGTAAAGTTATCTGCCCTATCTCAGCTATTTTACGAAAAGTACGAAATTACTATCAATCAAGTTGTTGATACTTATAGTCCCGGTAAGACTGATAAAGATATTTTCATAGATAAACCCTCTGATTTTGTAGTACATCAACTCCCCGAAACTGCTGAGATATATATCACTCTATTTAAAATCGGTCAAATGACCAAAACGACTAAACAAGATCCAGAGTTAAAAACTGATAAAACTCAAGCCGGGAATCAGACTTTAGTTGAACCCCAAAAAGCGCCAGAAAATTCTAAACTTGAACAGCAATCAGACGATAAACTTCAAGCTTTATCTACTATTACTTCTCTAGCAGAACTAGAAAATGCAGTTTTTAAAATTATTCAGGCAATGCAAGTCCAGTCCCTAGATGCTCAAATCTCAATAATGGCGTTGGGTGGAGAGTTTAGGAAAGTTTATGGTCAATCCCCTACTGCATTGGTTAAAAAATTAAAACCAGGTACTAATTTTACCCAATTTTTACAGTCATGCTCTAAATTAAAAGTTGAGAAAAATGGGCAAGGTTATCAGGTAGCGATCGCTCACGCTTCTTTATCTAAAATCACATCCTGTCTTGAGCTGGAACAAGTGTTATTAAATATGTTAAATAGTCTAGCGTCTGAATCTTTAAAAAAATATATTCCCCTAGAAACTTTAGGAGGAGAATTTCATAAGAAATACAATCAACCAATAACTGAAATTATCAAGCACTTAAATTTGGAAGGTAGCTTCACTCAATTTTTACAGTCTTGTAGCTGCTTCAAGGTAGAGAAAATAAATAAAGGATATCAAGTAGCGATCGCTCAGAACTCCTAAATCAAAACTTAATCCATTGCCTATCTTAAGCGAATTAATTCTTAGATGCCAAAAAGGCTTTGAATTCGTTGTCTGATTCGGATTAAAGGAGTCTGTTCGGAGACTTCTTCTGCCAGTATTCCCAAATCTCGTAACGCCTGTTGTCGTTCTGATAACTTTTGGGCAATCTGATCGGCTAACTCCTGATGGGTGACTAAAAGCTTCTGTAAGTCGTTGCGATCTACTACAAACAAAATCGAATCTTCCAAAGTGCGAACTGTTGCCGAACGAGGAGTTCCTAGTAACAAAGAAATTTCTCCAAAAAACTCGCCTTTGTGAAGCGTGGCAATATATTTCTCGGCTTTTTGAGAAAAGACTTCTACAGAGCCAGTCAGAATAATATAAAATGAATCGCCGGGGTCATTTTCTTGACAGACAGCCTGTCCGTTCGGAAACAGTTGTCGGTATCCGTACTCAATCAATTGCCGCAGTTCTAAATCCGTACATGACTCAAAAAAGGTGACTCTTCGTAACAAATCGCGCAGCGTCCAGTTATCGGGGGATTTGGCAAGAACTTTGGGGTTGGGTGTGATGGTGTTATTGTGCGAATTGACTTTGCCATTAGGAACATCTGTCGCGCTGGTTTTATGAAACCGATGCGTTATTTCTTCTAAATTGCGAATGTGGATATCCCTCTGGGGAAAAGGAATGGAGATTCCCCGGTCGCGAAATTCATTCTCAATCGCAAAGTTTAAAGAACTTTTGATGGGATCGCTACCCTGCGGTCGATCGATCCAAACTAATAGCTCAAAATTTAAAGAACTTTCCCCAAAATTTTTAAACCAAACTTTAGGAGCAGGAGAAGATAAAACGCCTGGTTCCATTCGAGCAGCCGCTAAAAGTGCTTCTGTGACTAAGATGGGTTCGCTCCCATAGGCAACTCCAATCGGGATATGGATGCGACACTTGGGGTCCTTATAAGTCCAGTTAATAATATGGTTTTCTACAAATCGAACATTGGGAACGATGACAAAAACGCCATCCAGCGTCCGAACAATTGTAGAACGAATAGAAATATTTTCTACAGTTCCTAAAAGACCATCAACTTCAATAAAGTCTCCGGCTCTAATCGGTTGTTCAAAAAGTAGCGTCAATCCGCTGATAAAGTTGCTGGATAAATTCTGTAATCCGAAGCCCAACCCAATCCCAATCACTCCAGCGAATACTGTTAGAGAACTCAGGTTGATGCCTGCTGTTTGCAGGACAATCATAAATCCGAAACCGGCTAAAAGGTAGCCGATGACCGCTGCGATCGCTTCTCGCGTTCCTCGATCCAATTTCACCCGCACCAGAATTTTCCGCTTAATCCACTCGCTGGTAGCGCGAGAAGCAATAAAGACAGCGATCGCTAACAAAATCAGTTGGACAATCGAACCGAGGGAAAGACGGGTGTTGCCGATTTCAAAAACCGGGGTTGTAAATAGCTGGGATAAGCCAGCAAATATTTCCCCTGTCTCTTTGACTATCCAATCCATGATTTACTCAACCTGAAGCAGGAACTCTCACGCACCTTGTCCATCACAGCCTCGATTTTTACGAAATGTCAAGGTTTTTTCTGGATAGTCTGCCCATTTTCTCGGTTTCTGCTTTGAGAGGCTCTACCAGGAAATGCCTACTGGATGGGCTTGCTACCGTGCTTAGGTGCTGCTATGGGGTTCCACCCTCTTCCTAGGCTTTCTCGGTGATTGCTGGAAGCAAGAGCGTCCTGAGAGCGTTCTTAGGCGTCTCCTCGCTCTGCAAACGAGAAATCACTGGTTTGAGCAGAATCAATCGCGGTCAGTATGATGGGAGAAGATGTAAAGAAATGTAAAGGAATATGCAAGATAAAGTCGTTGTCATCGTTGGTGCCACTGGCGGCATTGGTTCCGTCTTAACTCGCAAACTGGCACCGATGGGGGCGCGGTTGGTACTAGCGGCAAGAGATAGCAGCCGGTTGGAAAACTTGGCATCTGGACTCCCCCAAGTCTTAACCGTACCGACAGATATTACTAAACCGCAGCAAGTGGAGACGCTAATGGAAAAAGCGATCGCCCACTTTGGTCAAATTGATGTTTTAGTCAATGCGGCGGGCGCTGGCGTCATGAAGCAGTACAACCAGTTAGAACCCGCAGATTTAGACGCCATGCTTGATGTGAACTTAAAAGGCAGCTTCTACACCTGTCAGGCAGCTGCGGAGGCGATGAAGGAGCAGAAAAGCGGTCATATCTGCAATGTGGTGGGGATTCTGGGCAAGCACTCAATGGCGATGGCATCGGCTTACTGTGCCTCCAAGTTTGGCGTCGTCGGTTTCAGCAAGTGTATGGCAGATGAGCTGAAGCGCTTCGGCATCAAGTTCACCCTGTTCTATTTTGGCGGCGTTGATTCTCCTTTTTGGGACAATGTCAGCCTGAAAGTTGATCGCAAAAAGATGCTCAGCCCTGAAACTGCGGCTGATGCGATTTTGTTCGCGCTCAGCGCCGATCCGCAAGCGGTGCCGATGGAAATTAATATTCAACCAGAAAGCCACCTGTTTTTCTAAATCGTCATCGCGAACTGAGTACACCACGTATAAAATCTGCTGTTTTTTACTGACTCTGTGCCACTCTTTCCATCTCCACTCACTACTCAACAGGGGCAGGGAAACCCAGCGCCTACCGCACTCAGCGCTTTATCAAAGGAGGGATTCTTTCTCAAGAATGACCTGTAAATGCCAGGAAGAGGGCAAAATTTACACTCAGGTAGAGCTGCTCAGACTGGATAAACCATGAAAATTGACCATGTTCACTTCTATGTTGAAGATGCCAAAGCGTCGCGCGACTGGTTTGTGCTACTGCTGGGCTTTCAAGCAGTAGCCGCTGGGGTAAGCGACCACACTCGCACAGAAGTGGTCAAAAGCGGCTCAGTCTATTTTTTGCTATCTTCACCCCTGACATCGGCGAGTCCCGTTGCCCAGTTTCTGCACCAACATCCTCCCGGTGTTGCTGACATCGCTTTTAGCGTTCCTGATGTGGAAGCGGTGATGACGAAGGCGGTCAATGGAGGCGCTAAGGTGTTGCAACCCATCCAAGAACAACCGGGTAAGGTCTTTCTGAAGTGGGGCAAGATTGCCGCTTGGGGTTCTTTGAGCCATACCTTGATAGAAAGGCAGCCTAAGTTTGTTGAGCGCCAAGATAGAGGTTTTATTTGCACTTTTCCCCAGCTTGACTGGGATGGCGGAAAAGCCTTATGGGATGATGATTCCGAGCGGTTAGATGGCAGGAGCAACACCGGCTTCGCGTTTGGCGGCATCGATCATGTGGTGCTGAATGTGGCGGCTGGGGACTTGGATCGGGCAGTTGCTTGGTATGAAAAGACGCTAGCGTTTATACCGCAGCAGTCGTTTGCGATTCAAACCGAGCGTTCGGGACTGCACAGTAAGGTGATGCATCATCCGGATGGTTGGGTCAAGTTACCGATTAATCAACCCGCATCTGCGAATTCCCAAATTCAGGAATTTTTGGAGGTGAATCAGGGGCCAGGAGTTCAGCATATTGCTTTGCAAACGCCCAATATTGTGAATGCGATCGCCTATCTCCGTCAACGCGGTCTACCCTTTCTGCAAGTCCCCCGCACCTACTACACGCAACTGCTTCACCGGCAAGGACTTCAGCTATCGGAGGCTGAAATTCAGGAAATTGCGGTGCAACAAATTTTGGTGGATTGGGAGGAAAACTCTCCCGAAGCGTTGCTACTGCAAATCTTCACTCAACCGATTTTTGAACAACCTACTTTCTTCTTTGAGTTAATTGAGCGCCGCTTACAGGCACGGGGTTTTGGGGAAGGCAACTTTCGCGCTCTTTTTGAAGCGATTGAACGAGAGCAGATGAAGCGAGGTAGCCTGTATTGAGGAACCTATCGGCAGGCAGGTAAAAAAGGGGTAATTTGTGATTAATCTTAATCATATAGATTAACCCCTGCGTCTAAAAATGTTAAGAATTATCAGTGACTTCGACGGCCCAATTATGGACGTTTCGGAGCGATATTACCAAGTTTACCAGTTTTGTTTGGAACAGACGCGGCGGGAAGACCAGTCAGTGCGTCAGATGTCTAAGGAGGAGTTTTGGGGTTTGAAGCGATCGCGCGTCCCAGAACGACAAATCGGCATCCTTTCCGGTCTCGATGAAGAGCAAGCCCAAGCATTTGCGGCACTGCGGCGTCAAACCGTGCATACCATGCCCTATCTAGTTTATGACGCCCTGGCACCCGGAGCCGTTGACGCCCTGGAAAAAGTACAGCAAGCAGGCGTCGATTTGGTGGTACTAACCATGCGCCGTCAACGAGAGTTAGATTACGCTTTCGGTCGTTACGACTTAGCGCGATTTTTCCCAGAGAATCGGTGCTACCACCTGGCAAACGACTACGTGAAGACTCGTGACATCGACGACAAACCGCTGCTGATGGAACGCGCGATCGCGGAACTTCCTCCCGCCTCTGATGTGTGGATGATCGGGGATACCGAGGCTGATATGATTGCTGCAAAAAACCACGGCGTTAAGGTCATCGGGGTTTTGTGCGGGATACGCGATCGCGCTCAGCTTGAGCAATACCAGCCAGACTTGATCGTAAACAACCTTGGTGAAGCCGTAGATTTCGTGTTGAGTCAGCCGCTGCCTGAAGAATTAAACATAAAAAATGAAAAATTAAAAATTCTCTAATTAACTCTTAATTTTTCATGTTTAATTCTTAGCTTTAGCGCAGAAAGCTACTAACCAGCCAGAGAATAATAAACGTCACCACCGTGACGAATTTATCTGGCGTCAATCCGATATTGGAAATTTGCGTCATCAGCACATTATCGAGCAGCGTTCCCAATCCAATTCCTACGAACAACCCCAGCAGCGTCAGCAGGAAAGCGCGACCAAATTTCCGCTCTTTGCGATTGACCAAAAATAAAGTTAATCCAGCCCCTAACGCCATATTCAATGGCAGCATCGAATCATTGGTGCCTGGATAGGCTGTAATGGCGCTCAATGCCAAGAACAAACCGCTAGGCCACGCCACCTCCTGTAAGGAAGGCGTATCAATCAGATTTTGCAACCAAGCTGGGGAACGGTTGACCGGCACAGGAGTAAAAGTGGGAGGAGGCGCGATCGCCCGCTCTGGGAACCGAATCCGTTCCGGAACCTTAATTTTTCCCTCTTGGCGCATCCTCAGACGTTCCATTAAAATCGCATCGTAGGCCGTCTCCATCGCTTCCAGAAGCTCCTTCTCGCCATGATGCTCTTGAAGAAGGCGCTTGCGGGTCTCCTGAATTTCCTCAAAAGTTGCGTCTTCTGACAGTCCAAGCTTTTCGTAGGGATTTTGCTCGCTCATCCAAAACCTCCCAGAGATCTATTATTTTTAGCAGTCTTCATCGACTCAATCGTTTCTGGCAATCTAGCTCCCTATCTACACTGCCAGTTCCTCAGGCTAGAAGAAAGTATCGTTAGCCAGCCGTTCTAACCTATGTAACCTAAAACTCCCTAATTCCCGTTGCGAAAAGAAGATCTCCGACCCCATGAGAGCGCGATTGGAATACTTTCACGCTGATTGGAGAAGGTGCTACGGCTCTTGAAGGATGGAATGGTCATAAATTACTACATTTGGCAAAGTATCTATACATTTCCCGTGAAGTTTTGTCATACTGGTTTTTTGTTCAAAGCCGTTCAAGTCCTTGAAATCACTGCCTAATCGCAGTTGACCCTTAGCCTTGAGTGCCTACATTCATCCTATCCTCCAAGTTAGTTTAGCTTGATCCTTGAACACAAGCGCTTCTCTCGAAAGACACTTTTATTCGTTTACCAGCTAACCGTCAGATGATTTATCCGGATTCGCTCGGCAAATTTAATTTTTTTAGACAAAAAAGACTTACAACAAACCGCCAGACTGCCCATCGTGGAGACTTGACGATTACGAGATATTTTCACTAACTGGGGAGAGCGACGATAATTGTCTAAAATGCTCATTACGTCATTAAGCTTGGGAATATTAATAAGGTAAGGAAGCGATTTTTCGCCTTCCAAAGCGCTTATTTCCCCGACTCGACCTGTTTGCTTAAAATACCGCTGTCCGTTAATCATAATCCAGTTCTTAGTGGAAAGTTATGGTCCTGGCTTCCGCAACTCACAAGATTCTTGTCGTGGATGACGATCCGGCCATCCGGAATCTCATCTATCGCTTCTTAAGTCAGCAAAATTATCAAATGGAGTCTGCTGAAGACGGCAAGACCGCCCGCGCCGTGTTTGATCAATTCAACCCAAACCTGGTGATTCTGGACGTGAATTTGCCTGACGCGAATGGCTATCAACTCTGCAAAGAATTGCAAAGCCGCACCGACGTATTAGTACTGCTGCTAACGAGTCGCGCCGACGAAAACGATAAAATCCACGGCTTCTCCCAGGGTGCGGATGACTACATTACCAAGCCTTTTAGCTTGGGAGAGTTAGGCGTCCGCGTCGGGGCGCTTTTAAAGCGCCATCGGCCCCTGAAAGTCGCCGAACAGCAACGCCTCATCTTTGACAAACTGGTGATTGATCCAGTGCGTCGAGAGGTGAATCTGAGCGATCAACCAGTACCTCTGACCGCCTTAGAATTTAATTTGTTGCATTTCTTGGCGAGTCATCCCGGTCGGGTTTGGCGTCGAGCCGAGTTAATCAAAGAAGTTTGGGCTTCTGACTACATTGGAGACCCACGGGTTGTTGACGTTCATATCGGGCAGATTCGCAAGAAGATAGAAATCGATTCTACTCAGCCTGAGTTAATTCAAACAGTTCGGGGCGTCGGTTACAAATTTGAAGTTCCGGGTAAACCCGAACTCAATGGCAAAGCGGAGCGCTGAAACGAATGGTTCAAGAACATCAAAGCCTCAAATCATAGTTTTTGCTAAGGAAAAAACGCTTGAGTTCTTTTTTGATGCCACGCAAGTGTCCGGAGAATGCCAATCGGTTCGCTATCCTACCCCCTCTCATCCTGCTAAGTCTGGTTATGAGTTTTCTGCTGGGGGCTTGCAGTGCCCCAGCTATTTCCCCAAAGGCATCTGAATCTACATCTACCACGCTGACTGTTGCTGCTGCTGCTTCGTTGAGCGAAGCTTTTACAGAGATTGCCACATCCTTTCAAGCTCAGCTTCCTACCTTTACCGTTCACTTTAATTTTGCCGCTTCTGGTTTCTTGCAAAAGCAAATCGAACGGGGTGCCCCCATTGATGTATTCGCGAGTGCAGCAGCTCGACCGATGGATGCTTTAGAAACGCAGAATTTGTTGCTTCCCCAAACTCGCAAGACGTTTGCTCGTAATCAATTAGTCCTGGTGGCAACTACTGCTCAAACCCCTTGGCTGAAGAAACTATCTGACTTAAGGGATAGTCGTCTGAAACGTTTAGCAATCGGTAATCCAGCTACAGTGCCAGCGGGAGAGTACGCAAAAATAGCTCTCGAAAAAGAAAATCTTTATACCAAACTGGAAAAAGAAAAAAAGTTAGTCTTTGGTGACAATGTGCGTCAAGTTTTGACTTATGTGGAGCAGGGAAATGTTGACGCCGCCCTTGTCTATGCAACGGATGCGGCGATATCGAAGAAAGTGAAGGCGATCGCCCGAATTCCCCCTGAATCAACTCGACCTATCAGCTATTGGATAGCGGTTGTCAAGCAAAGTCAAAATTCTCAGCAGGCAAAAGAATTCATCGACTTTGTTACTAGTAACAGAGGGCAGCAGATATTGCAGAAATATGGCTTTCTACCAGTCGCTGACAATTAGCGTCTACCCCCTTTCCTGTTCTATAGCAATTCTCTATTGGATCCACTACGGTTTAACCCCACTCCTGCACTCTCCCAGCGAACGGGGAGGGGTTCGATATCCCCTCTCGGTTCATAAAAGGGGGTCGGGGGTGAGGTTCCTGTATATTCCACTAAGAGTGAGAATCGCTAGCGTGGCAACGAGAATTGCCAGTTTTAGCTGTGTTGCGATGAGCTAGTTGCGGGATTCTCTGACTTTCCGTTTGCTACTTTCTCTGAGTCAGCCTGGGGAAGTGTCTTGACAGCTTGTTCTATCTGCTCTGCTTCCTGCTTGAACTCAGTTTCAAATTCTCTGGATGCTTCCTGGAAGCCGCGAATTGCCTTGCCCATACTGCGACCAATTTCTGGCAACTTTTTAGGACCAAAAATCAAAAGAGCCACAACCATAATCAGCGCCATTTCCGGCAGACCGATGCCAAAGATATTCATAGGATTTTTCGTGCAAAAGGTTAACTTTAGTATAGAACCGACAAAAAAACCCGGTCTAGCCGGGAAAGCATCAGTGTTTTTTAATCGTGGCGTTATGTAAAGCCCAAGGACTTCGCGCCAGATTACAGTCGATTAACGCCCTAGGCTTTTCCAATCGACATCAACACCCTCAACGAGGAGTGAGGAATTGTAAAGTTGCAGAATAATCAGTAAAAAGACCAAAAATAGCACCATAAAGACGCCCATCAATGGCGTAGTGCCCCACCCCGGAGATACTTTCCCATATTCAGAGTTAAGGGGTTTGAGGACATCTCCTAACCAAGTCCGTTGTGCCATAGCTTTCCTAGGATCAATCTCGACAGAAGTTTTTAACGTTTTGTAATATTGTATAGGAACTGCTCTCATAAATTATCTCACCTATGGAACCCGCAACAGTTCTTAGCATTTCTATCGCTACCTTTCTCGTCGCTATCACTGGTTTCACCATCTACACTGCGTTCGGGCCTCCTTCTAAGGAATTGAGCGATCCGTTTGAAGATCACGAAGACTAAAGCTTTCCGACGACTGACCCGTGTAGGGCGATCGCTCTCCTAAGGGGTAGGCGCAACTACACAAGATTGTCCTAATTGGGCGCTGATGATGCGCCAAGCCTGGAGTCGTTTGCATCCAGGTTTGGCTGCGGTGTCCGGTACGATTTGAGCCTTCTCGGTAGCAAAATCCTGCTTGTAGGCTGTGATGCGAGCGTTCATCTAGGTAGCGATCGCTTGACTCTGGATTCCCCCCTGGGGGGAATCCGCCCAATTGTAACTTTGATTACATTCTCCCTTAAAATTTATTGATATCTATACATTTAAGCTTTCAAAGTTCATCCAACAAATATTGATAGCTATCGGGTAAAAAAAATTAATAGCTTCTAGGGTTCCGGTTTAAGTCTCAAGATTTAAACGGCTGGTCCGAGAGAAGCGAATCAGTCATAGAGTGTTTTTAGAAATTGAAACACGGACTGGTTACACGGCGGGAGAAAAGCCCGGGAGGTACATAGCAGAAGCTTATCTGTTATGGCTTACCCGGGCTATTGTTTTTGCAAGTCTTCTTTGACTTGGGAGAAAAAATAGAGCTTTTAGACTGACGAAACATCCCATTTTTCCAAACATGACTGACATAAATTCTCAAAACTCGAATTCGGATTTTCAGCCGCCGTCTACTGAAGCGAGTCGCGCCTTAGAGAAAGAAACCCATCTGCCAATGACAGGCTGGCAACAGGAGGTTGCAAAAGGGTTAGAGTTTGGATTAGAGGCAGCAGAAAGTATACGCGATCGCTCTATTTCTACCTTCTCTCGCGGCGAACTTCCCCACTACGCAGGTATTAACACCTTCCTGAAAGCACCTTATATAGAAGATGTGCGAAAAGTGGGTGAATACGATGTTGCAATTGTAGGCGTACCGCATGATTCTGGCACCACCTACCGACCTGGAACCCGGTTTGGTCCTCAAGGAATTCGGCGGATTTCGGCTTTGTATACGCCCTATAACTTTGAATTAGGCGTTGATTTGCGAGAGCAAATTACCCTGTGTGATGTTGGAGATATTTTCACAATTCCCGGAAATAACGAAAAGTCATTTGACCAAATTTCTAAAGGAATTGCTCATATCTTTAGTTCTGGTGCTTTCCCAATTATTTTGGGAGGCGATCATTCAATTGGCTATCCCACAGTGCGGGGAGTTTGTCGCCATTTAGGCGATAAAAAACTGGGGATTATTCACTTCGATCGCCACGTCGATACCCAGGAAACAGACCTCGATGAGCGCATGCACACCTGCCCTTGGTTCCATGCCACAAACATCAAAAATGCCAATCCAAAAAACCTCGTGCAATTAGGAATCGGCGGCTGGCAAGTGCCGCGTCAAGGTGTAAAAGTCTGTCGAGAACGAGCCACAAATATTCTGACAGTTACAGACATCACAGAAATGGGTTTGGATGCAGCGGTAAACTTCGCTCTAGAAAGAGCTTTAGACGGAACCGACTGCGTTTATATCAGCTTTGATATTGACTGCATTGATGCCGGTTTTGTCCCAGGAACGGGTTGGCCTGAACCAGGTGGATTATTACCCCGCGAGGCTCTTTATATGCTGGGCAAAATTGTTCAGAAAGCACCCGTTTGCGGGCTTGAGGTGGTGGAAGTATCGCCCCCTTACGACATCAGCGACATGACATCTTTGATGGCAACGCGAGTGATTTGCGACACGATGGCGCATCTAGTGCTGTCAGGACAGTTACCTCGAAAAGAAAAAGCCGCATACATTCACCCCTACGCCCAACCAGAATTAGTTGCAGAGTGGAGTTGAGCCTTGCACGAAACTGACATGACAAAGGCGCTCATTTTCACAGTAAAAGACTGGTGGGAATCCCAGACTGAGCGCCCCCAGATTACCCAGATTCACTTAATTGTTGGTAAGTTCACTTGTGTCGAACCTGTCAGTCTAAAATTTGCTTTTGAAGTACAGACTGGCAACACCTTTTTAGAAGGGGTAGAACTGGTAATTCAGGAAACACCGCTGATTGCCTTTTGTCACCGCTGCCAACAAGAATATGCACCCCAAGTTGGATTGCAATACGGCTGCCCTGAGTGTGACTCACCGATGGAGGATATTCGCTCAGGTAGAGAACTAAAAATTGACCGAATTGAGTATAGTTTTGACGAAGTACAGAAAAACGCTTATGCATCAAACATTTGACGCTGCATTAGGAATTAACTTGCTCCATGCTAATCAGAAAGGAGCCGATCATAATCGGGCGCATTTCGATAAGTGGGGGATTACTTGTTTCAATATTATGAGTAGTCCTGGGGCGGGTAAAACAGCACTGTTAGAGCGATCGCTTGCGGTTTTGACGGATGATTTAAAAATCGCCGTAATTGAAGGGGATATGACGACGGAGTTGGATGCCGACCGTTTGCGTCAATCTGGAGTCCCTGTAATTGCAATTAATACGGGGCGTTCCTGCCACTTGGATTCCAAGATGGTAGCTGGAGGAATTCATCAACTAGAACACCAATATAATCCTTCGGATTTTGATTTAGTGCTAGTTGAAAATGTCGGTAATTTAGTTTGTCCTGCTGAGTTTGAAGTAGGAGAACACGTTAAAGTTGCTTTGTTGAGCGTGACTGAAGGAGAAGATAAACCCCTCAAGTATCCGGTGATGTTTCAAGAAGCGGATTGTTTATTAATTACCAAGATCGATTTGGCTCCTTATCTCGATATTGATATTAATCGGATTGCAGCCAACGTCCGTCAGATGAACCCTCATGTCACAATTATTGCGGTTTCTGCCAAGACGGGTGAGGGATTAGAAAATTGGTTTGATTGGGTAAAGTCGCAAGTTTTAAATCAACGTTCATCTGCTGCGGCAACAGAAATGCTACCCGCCTAATGAGCCTGCTAGTAAAGAGTGAGACTCAATGAAGACCCGCCAGTTACTTTCTCTATTCTCGGTCTTTTTGCTCAGCCTCGTCATTACGGTTAGTTGTGCTAACCCCCAGCAAACCGCTACATCCTCAAAAACTGAAACAATCCAAATGGGTTTCAGTGTCTGGCCTGGGTGGTTGCCCTGGCAGGTGGCTCAGGAAGAAAAGCTGTTTGACGCGAACAAAGTTAATGTGAATTTGAAGTGGTTTGATGGCTATTTAGATTCCATTAACGCCCTCAATGCTGGTCAGCTCAGCGCGAATACCCAAACCTTGAATGACACGATCAGCTCAGTGGCTGCTGGTTCCGATCAAGTGATTGTATTAGTTAATGACAATTCAACAGGCAACGATAAAATTATTGTTCGGGAAGGTATCAATAGTATTGCCGACCTCAAAGGGAAAAAAATCGCTGCTGAAGAAGGAACCGTCGATCATTTCTTGCTACTTCTCGGACTGAAAAAAGCGGGTTTAACCCAGGCTGATATTACTTTTCAGCCTTTAGAAACCGGCGCAGCCTCAGCTGCTTTTGTTGCGGGTCAAGTGGATGCAGTTGGAGTTTTTGCACCGTTTACCAGCAAGGCGCTAGAACGTGCTGGAAGTAAAGAATTATTCAGTTCTAAAGACTTTCCGGGAGCAATTCCCGATCATTTAACGGTCAGCCGAAAACTGATTAACGAACGTCCTCAAGACGTGCAAGCTTTGGTCAATACATGGTTCGATACCTTGGCGTTTATCCGCACCAATCCTGACAAAGCTTACGCCGCGATGGCAAAACGGGCTGGGGTCACGGTTGAGGAATACAAGAAATACGAAGCCGGGACGAAAATCTTCAGCATTGAAGACAACTTGAAAGCATTTAGTCCCGGTAATGACATGACCTCTTTGAGTTACGCCGCTCAAGAAATTAGCAAATTTTTAGTTGAGGCTAAGTTAACTCAACAGACTCCGAATCTTACCCAAATATTTGACGATCAGTTTATCAAAGCCTACGCGGCAAAGCAAAAATCATGAACCGCTACGCTGAAGATTTGCCGGAAAATAATTCCGCTCGTCCTCGTAAAATGTTATCGCCTAGCGTCTTCTGGCGCATTGGTGAGGAGATTCCTAAAAAATTGGCATGGACTTTAATGGTTCTGTCAATTTGCATCCCGGTTGCTCTTTGGTGGATAGTCTCCAATGCTGGGATAGTCGCACCTTTATTTTTGCCGACTCCCGCTCAAGTTTGGGGCGCTTTTCAGAGGCTTTTAGCAACTGGCGATTTGCAAAAAGATATTGCCTATAGCCTGTTTCGCGTTCTGAGTGGCTTTTCTCTGGCGGCGCTGATTGCAATTCCCTTAGGGATACTGATGGGAACTTTTTCCAGCATTCGAGCGCTGATGGAACCGATTATTGGCATTGTGCGTTATATGCCAGCACCGGCTTTTATTCCCTTACTAATTTTGTATTTTGGTCTGGGAGAAGAACCAAAAATTCTGCTGATTTTTATCGGAACGCTATTTTTTAACACGCTCATGGTGATGGATGCGGTGAAGTTTGTACCGAAAGAGCTATTGGAAACTTCCTACACCTTGGGCGGTCAGCGAAAGCAAGTTTTATTGCAAGTAATTTTTCCCTTTATTCTTCCGAGTATTATCGATGCGGGTCGCGTCAATATGGCAGCTTCTTGGAACTTAGTCATCGTGTCCGAGTTGGTGGCAGCGACAGAAGGCTTGGGTCGCCGTATTAGTGTCGCCCAAAGATTTCTCAAGACCGATGAAATTTTTGCGGGACTGATTGTAATTGGCTTGATTGGTTTGACGATAGACCTTTTGTTTCGATTGTTACTGCGCGTGTCTTGTAAGTGGGCTAATGATTAAGAAAAGAAGTAAGCAGTCATTGGTTTTGAAGGATTCGTTCGGTGCTAGTGACCAATGACGATTAGAGTGGGCAACTCAATCTAAAAACTTAAAATTATCACTCATTATGCATTTGCAAGTTTCTCAACTCCATAAACAATTTCCAATTCGACGCGGTTCGCTCGTTGCTCTCAAAGATATCAATTTGCAGATTGAAGAGGGAGAATGTATCTGTGCGGTAGGTGCTTCGGGTTCTGGTAAGTCAACATTGCTACGGTTGATTGCTGGATTGGATACTCCCACGGCGGGGGAAGTTTTGGTCGATGGGGTGCGCGTGACGGGACCTGGCCCTGACCGGGGAATGGTGTTCCAAAGCTATACGCTATATCCGTGGATGACGGTTGCAGAGAACGTGGGATTTGGTTTAAAGCTGCAAGGTGTCTCCTCGGTAGAACGACGGCGACGGGTGGCTTATTATCTGGACGTGGTTGGGTTGTCTGGGTTTGCGAAGTCACTTCCAAAGGAACTTTCAGGTGGGATGAAGCAACGGGTCGCGATCGCGCGTGCTTTAGCCTCGCAACCGAAAATTTTACTGATGGATGAACCGTTTGGGGCGTTGGATGTGCAGACGAAAGAAGCGATGCAGCAATTTTTACTAGAAGTCTGGCAACGCACGCGGACAACAATATTTATGATTACTCACGATGTTGAGGAAGCAGTGTTTCTATCTCAACGCATCTATGTGCTGAGTTCGCGTCCAGGTACGGTTAAAGAAGAATTAAGTATAAAACTCCCAAGCGATCGCACTTATGACATTAAGTGCAATCCTCTGTTTCAGGATTATAAGGATCGGGTAATGGAACTCCTCCGCGCCGAGGAAGACAAAACTTTACTAAAAAGTAGCTTTCAAGAGTTACCGATGGTGGTTTAAGCAACAAGATCGTTTCATTCTAGTTCCGGAACCCCACCCCAACCCTCCTGAATAAAATTTATTCCTTATCTTCCCTCTGCTGGCGGGGAGATAGAGGGGGGTACGGAGAAGGGGAATTTTGCCTTTTGGGATTAAAAATTATTTCCGATCTTACTCTTGCTGGTGGGGAAGTGAGGAGGTTGTGCAAGTAAGCAGGAACAGGTCAATCGGGTATGCCCAAACCTTCTGTAAGTTTATAACTCGCGCATTTTCCCGTGAAGTTAAGAAATCAAAAAATTTAAGAGTCCTGGGCAGAAAAAGTAGTATTCCTCAAGATTGCCCCCTTGCACTCTCCCTATGAATCGACCCCTCCGTACCTTGGGCGTGCCGCCGAATGCTTGGGCAGTTGATGCGGAAATTGCTGATATCACGCGCCCGCCTTTAAAACCGCAAGTTGTCACCCTAGCCACAGAAACCAAGACGCTACGCCTGGATTTGGCAAAAGCCGCAATTTTGGTGATTGATATGCAGAATGATTTCTGCCATCCAGATGGCTGGCTAGCCCACATTGGCGTAGACGTGACACCCGCCCGAACTCCCATCAATCCGCTTAAAACGCTGTTGCCAGAATTGCGAACGGCAAACGTTCCGGTGATTTGGGTTAACTGGGGGAACCGCCCCGACTTACTGAATATCAGCGCTAGTGTACGCCATGTCTATAATCCCACCGGCGATGGCGTGGGTTTAGGAGATCCGCTGCCCGCGAATGGTTCGCCAGTGCTGATGGTGGGCAGTTGGGCGGCGGCGGTGGTGGATGAATTGGAACCAAACCCCGAAGATATCCGCGTCGATAAGTACCGGATGAGCGGTTTTTGGGATACACCTCTCGACAGCATCTTGCGGAACCTGGGAAAAACGACTTTGTTCTTTGCCGGAGTCAATGCAGATCAGTGCGTGATGGCAACGCTGCAAGATGCTAACTTTCTCGGCTATGACTGCATTTTGGTGAAAGATGGTACTGCTACCACATCCCCAGAGTATTGCTGGCAAGCCACCCTTTATAACGTAAAACAGTGTTTTGGTTTCGTGGCAGATTCTCAAGCTATCGTAGAAGCAATTAAGTTGGCTAACCGCTAATGCTAATCGCCAATGGTAACGAACAATTAGCCATTAGCCATATTGCTCTCTTTTAGAGGAGAAATGCCCGATGGACTCGTCCCGTTGCATGATTCCGATCGTCAAGTCTCCCAGAGACTATCAAGCCTTTCGCATCAGTCCTGAGGATAGTAATCGGTTAGCGATTGTCTTCGATCCGGCAAGCGCTAACGTTTCATTAACGTTTTGTGTAGAAATTTTTGATGTTGGTGGGAAAACTCCTCCCAATCGTCACCAAATGGCTGTGGAGATGTTTTTTGTCCTCAAGGGGCAAGGGCTAGCGACTTGCGACGGCAAAACCGTCCCGATTTGCCCTGGAGACAGCTTATTAGTACCGCCGACGGGGATTCATAAAATTGAAAATACAGGTTGCGATCGCTTGTATACGCTGTGCTTTATGGTTCCCAACGAGGACTTTGTGGAACTGATTCGCAGCGGCGTCCCCGTCGAGTTGGATGAGGAGGATTTAAGAGTTCTGAATCGTTCAGATGCGCTTGTCGCTTGCTAAAGGTTTAAGAGAAAGAAACGGTTTGTCTGCTTAGTTATTAGTTACGAGTTATGAGTGAAGGCGAGATCCCTGACTTCTGCGAGAAGTCGGGGATCTGAACCGCTCGTATCTGATAACTAAACCAGGCTCGTTATCAATACAAATAAATTCAATAAATAGAGAAAGGTACTTATTGTAATTTAAAGTTTAAACTTATCTAAAAACTGTTTTTAGATAAGTTTAAACTTTAAAATCGTTATAGTTTTGCCATGCTTGCCAAAAAACATAAATAGATAAAATCCCTAGCAAGGTGCGAAAGGCTAAACTGACGACTTCATCGGGCAATTTGGGGAGAAACCGCGTACTTATTTGCGCCCCCAAGAAACCACCACATCCTAAAAGAAGTCCTTCAACTAACAAAACATTGCCTCTGAAAGCGTGTCCTATAGTCGCTGATATAGCTGTAATAACGATGACACCTAAACTGGTTTGAATGGCGACTTTGATGGTTTCTCCTAAAAGTAAAATTTGCAGCGGCACCATAATTACACCGCCACCAACACCAAATAAACCTGCGAGTATCCCAGCAGCGCTGCCAGTGGCAATTCTGGCAAAATTTGGATTGAAGAAGATGTTTGAATTTTTAGGGATGGTATCGTGGCTACCTGGAGTTTTTAGTTCCTGTTCTTCTTCCTGCTTCTTCTTGATTGTTAGCTGCTTGCGTAGTTCAACTAAGTAAATATTTAAAAGTAGCAATAATCCAAAAGCTGCTAGCAGTAAATAAGGACGGAATTGGGTAGCTAAATAAGCACCAATTTGTGCAGTGACTACAGCAGGAAATCCAATGGCAATCACTCTTTTGAAGCTGAATAACCCCATCCGCCAGTTTTGGACACTGCCAGAAATTGCCGTAATTAAAATTGCTAGGCTACTGGTGCCAACCGCTTGCACGGGTGTGTATTTCAAAGCGACTAATAAGGGGACAAGAACCGTACCACCGCCAATGCCTAAAAATCCCGCGAGAATTCCGGCAAAGAGTCCAGCGATCGCAAAAATCAATAAACTCGTGGTTGTCATAGTAAAAACCCCTGACGATTGAAGTCGCGGCTATACAAACAAAGCCTGCCTACGCAGACTAATAGGGATTGTATCGCTACAACTGTAGCGGCGATAATTGGGTGAGAACCTCGTCTTCTTGACCTGCTGCCCAACTAGCAAAATGCTTGGCTAAGGATGGCACGAATACCAAGGGATTTGAGAATCCGGAGAAGAGATAAGCGCCGTCTACGTTATTGAGTGCCCCAACTAAGGGAAGGCGATCGCTACTAAACGCAACCAAGCAGTGATGCCACTTTCCGGGTAGATTTTCTAGTGCAGGTAAGATTTTACCAACCGCAGCGCGGAGGTTCGCTTCACTTTGGGCCGCATCAATTTTAGCGTTGGGAGCGGTCAGAACTCGGCTAATTTGACCGATGCGTAAACTGCCATCTTGGAACTGAATCGCACCGGCATCTAGAATCGGTGGAACAGGCTCATAATCGGGTTCATCCCATAAGCGATCGTGTTCAGGGATAGTTGCTTGGGCTTCTAGTTGAAAGCGTTTGATCTCTGCTGGCATCACCGTTGTCTGCAACTGTACATCAATGGGTGGCGTTTCGATGAGTTCGGTATGGGTGAAATACAAGCGGATTGGAATCTCCGCAGCTTTGAGTAGCTGCCGACTCATGGCACCGGCACAAATAACGGTTTTGGCAGCGTGGTAGGTTGCAGTTGCGGTTTTGACTCCCTGAATCTTTGAGCCTGTGCCGAGTAGTTCCACCACCCGATCGATTTGCACCTCACCCCCAGCGCGGCGAAAAGCTTGAGTGTAGCCTTGAGTTAGTTTTTCGGGTTCAATGTGACCGTGACGAACCGTTAAAGCAGCTGCGATCGCATCTGGATTGAGTAGCGGTTCCATCTCGCAAGCTTCTGCAACGCTGAGTAACCGAGGCGGAATTGCAAACTCAGCGTAGTTGGCAGCAACTTTCTCCGGCTCGTCATCAGTACCAATGGTCAAAATTAAATCTAATTCGCGGAACTGGGTATCGGTGTCTAATTCCTCAGATAAAATGCGGTGACGCTCAATCCCCTCAGCACATAACTGTCGCGTCAACTCAGTCGTCCCTGACCAGTAGGCAATTCCACCATAACTATAGCGGGTGGCACCTTGTAGTGAGGCGTGTTGCTCTAACAAAAGAACCGAAAAGCCTTTGATTGCCAGTTCGTAAGCCAGCGCCGCGCCTGTAATGCCGCCGCCGACAACAATCCAGTCGTAAGTTTTCATCATTGCCATTGGTCATTCCTGCGTAAGTTCTGACTATTTTCCTTCCCCGCGCACACACGCTCTGTAAAGCTCTGTAACCCTAACGAGCCTTGGTTTTGCCTGATTTCTGGAAATGCTTTTCGTCGATTTGAAGAACCAAAAAGCAGGCAGTTGAAGGGTGCTAAGTGCAGATGCCGACAACTCGTCTTCAGTTCAAAGGAAGGTTAACACATGGCATTCGGTCTTCGTAAATTTAATTACAAATATGTTTCAACGCTGGCGCTACTCGGTGCAAGCGCATTTTTATTGTTGAACTCCCAAGCATGGGCAACAGCACTCACTAACAACGCTTCCGGTATTCATGTTTCTAAGACTAACGTAGGCAATACTACTCTACAAATTGCCGCCCAACCCCAAACCGGCGTCAACCGGCGCGTACAATTTGCACGGGGGAGAAGCTCTACTACGATTAAGGGAGCAGTGCCCCTAGGCAAAAAAGACATCTATACTTTCAGGGCACGGAAAGGTCAAACAATTATTACAGAAATAACCTGGGAAGGCGATCGCGTAGGTGCCGATAACAACGACGAAGGACTGTCTGGCTTCACCTTCGTTTGGCCTAACGGAGAAGTGATGGAACACCCACAAAATATTTATTTCGAGGCAACATCAACAGGCGATTACCGGGTTGTGGTTGCACAGCCTTATAAGCTGACCAATTCCAGATACACATTTAAGTTGACGATTGAATAAGGAATCGGGCTTAAATAACGTATAAAGTTCGTGTTCCCTAGGGATATGGTATTGCCATGCCCCTAGGGTATTTTTATAGCCGCCCAGCACAGCCACTCAGCACTCGGTCAGCAGCTAGTAGATAATAAGAAATTTCTATGGAGTTACAAATGCAAAGCTGTCCCTGTTGCTGGAATAAGCGCTTATTTGCGTGGTTGCTATCCAAAGGCAACGCTGGATATGAAAAACTGGTAAGCGATCGCAAGCGCGATCTATTTTCTGACTTGCACGGCGATGTGTTGGAAATTGGCCCAGGAACGGGTGCTAACTTCCCTTATTATCCAAAAGACATTCGCTGGATTGGCATTGAGCCGAACCCGTATATGCATCCTTATCTGCGAAAAGAAGCCGAACGAAATGGCTTAAACAATCCCGATATCCGCAGTATTAGCGCCCAACGACTGGAAGCTGAAGATAACAGTATCGATGCGGTTGTTAGTACCCTTGTCTTGTGTTCGGTGCCGGATTTAACAGCAACTTTCCATGAAATCTTGCGAGTCCTCAAACCCGGCGGGCGCTTCTTGTTTCTCGAACACGTCGCCGCACGCCAAGGTACTTTCTTGCGACGGGTACAGGAGGGTGTGCGTCCAGTGTGGAAATTTCTTGCCGATGGTTGCGACCCAGATCGAGAAACTTGGGTAGCGTTAGAAAACGCTGGTTTTGACCGCCTCAATTACGAAAAGTTTGAGATCGATTTCCCCATTGTTAGCCCTCAAATCGCCGGTGTCGCGACCAAGTAGCAGGATTGTTTGGGAAAGTAATTGAAGTGCTTGGAGTGCGCTCTTTGTGTAGCCCCAGGTTCGCCTGAAACTCAAGTTCAAGGCTCATCGCTCAAGTCCATTGAAATAAACTAAAATTCTTAGGCAGTCTTCTCTTAGAAGACTTGATTCTGTTAGCCAGGAATTAAGCTCCGGGCGGGTAATGCGACTGGTGAAAGATGTGACAACCAACTTATCGTTAGCGTCGAGCTTAAAGTCGCCTGTAACAAGGTTGAAAGTTTATCCTAGATTGCGTCTGCATATTAGCTTTGCCGACCTTGCAGCAAGTCTTTTTTCCTTTCTTTACTTCCCAAACAGAGAGCAAATCATCCGAGAGATTCAATTTGATTGGCTGGGGCGAGAACTTTTAGAAACACAATACGATCGCGTCAAAATTCTCCCTAAGCCTGGATTTAAGCGTAGATGGGACGAAGAAATTGATGAGTGTAGAAAGGTTCTAGTTACGCTTTCAGTCAGAACAGCTCTCGACCTGCTGCTACAGTCATTAAACCTTCCTGCTGGATCGGAAGTCTTGATGAGTAGTGTCAATATTCGGGATATGGTTGAAGTGGTGAAACGGCACGGGTTAGTGCCGATACCCGTTGATATTTCTTTAGATACGCTTGCACCCGATCTCAATTTACTGGAATCTCTGATTTCGGAAAAAAGTAAAGTTTTGATTGTGGCACATTTATTCGGCTCGATTATCGATCTAAAGCCTTATGCCGAACTGTGCAAGAAATACCAGATTTTCTTAGTAGAGGATTGTGCCCAAGCTTTTGCTGGTGACAAATATCACGGTTATCAGGATGCGGATGTAAGTTTATTTAGTTTTGGCCCGATCAAGTCCTGTACCGCGCTTGGGGGAGCGATCGCTATCATTCGGGAGCGAGCGATCGCTCAAAAGATGCAAGATATCAATCAACAGTATCCCTGCAAGAGTGAGCCTTGGTTTTTTCAACGCATTCTTAAATATTTGTGCTTAAAGCTTTTTTCTATTCCTTGGTTGTATTACCACGTACTTGTTTTTTTTAAATCCTTGGGAAAGAATCTCGACTCTGTAATTAACTCTTTGACACGGGGGTTTTCTCAAGGAGACATTCTGGAAAAAATTAGGTATCGTCCTCCAACTCGGATGCTAGTTCTTTTAAAACGGAGATTAAGAACCTGCGATACCCAATGGTTTGAAAGACGGTCAAAAAATGCCCGCAAATTTCTGTCTCTTCTCAAACCCGAAATTCCTTGCCCCGGAAGCCAAACTGAGTACAACTCGTTTTGGGTTGTTCCCATACTGGTTTCAAATCCCCCATCGGTGATGGCAAAGCTTAGAGAGCAAGGTTTTGACGCCACTCAAGGAAATACCAGTTTGACCTTTATAGATATAGATATAGATAACGCTTCGTCAGGTGACAAACCAGCGACTGAAGCAGCTGGGAATGCACAACGGCTGATCCAGCATGTGCTTTACCTGCCGGTGTCTGAATCTTTACCGGAAAATGACCTAGTGTGTCTTGCACAATTAATCAATTCCATGAAGTGTGCCCCATGACAGCAAAAATGTAAGGGCGACTAGGCGGACTGAATACGCACATATCCCCAAGCTTGAGGCGGTGGGACTAAATTCGCATACATCAGGATGCTCCTCCCAAAGCATGATTTTTATTATGAAATTGAAATTCTGTCAAGATAATTAAAAAAGATGTTATATTAGTTTACATAGGTTCACACGAGGTTACACATTCATGCGATACACCAATAAAGAAGGGAATACCCTAACCCTCGATGAGTGTATGACTGCCGACAGCTTCTTTATGGAGGCTGATGTGTATGTCGGCGAACCACTAGAGATGCATTTCGACGAAAAACAAGAGCTAAAAGCAGGCAAGAAACCGAAGAAAGCAGTAGCAGCCAATCCAAGCGATCGCACATAAACCGCTCCCTACGAAGGTGTAATGGCTTTACTGTTGCAGAAACTTCAAAAATTAAAGAATTCTGGAAGTGTTACAGAGTGGTTGTTAGAGCGATTGACACCCATAGCAAGATCGGGGGTTTGAAAAAGCTCAACACGGCTAAAACACTTTCCTAAACCGGATATCTCTTCTCTAGACATTAACCTCGGCATACACAACCGAGGTTTTTTCTTGGGATACCCTTTAACTTTTGGGCAACGATAGATCAGAAACCCCCGTACCCCGACGTTATCAGGGATGGGATTTCTAAAAACTGAATCTCGATAACGAGATGTATCGGGTTAAGCGCGATCGCCATTTGCAATCGGTGCTGAAATGATACCCTGTGCCTCCAGTACCGCCGCCACCCGGAGAATCAGCGTCTCGTTGTAAGGTGCGGCGATGATTTGCACTCCTAAAGGCATGGCATCGGGGCGATGAATGGGGACAGAGAGAACCGGCAAACCAATAAAAGATAGGGGTTGCGTGAAGAGTCCTAGGTGGGGACGGACTAGCACCTCCTCGCCAGCGATCGCCATTTTTTCTTGTCCAATCGGAGGGGCAATGCAGGGAGTGGTTGGGGCGAGAATGATATCAACCTCGCTGAAGATTTCCCGAACGCGATCGCGGTACCATTGCCGAAATCTTTGCGCCTGAATGTACCAGCTTGCCGGAATCAGGGCACCGGCTAGAAAGCGATCGCGGGTTGCCGGATCGAAATCTTGAGGACGCGATCGCAAGGAAGCTAAATGCAGATTCGACCCTTCACTCGCCGTAATCACATACGCCGCCGCCCTTGCCCGATGGGGTTCCGGGATGGTGACAGTTTCTTGCACGCCTAACGCCCGCGCGACATTAGCAACCGCTTCCAACGCTTCTGGTTCTGCACCTTGGGCAAAATAAACATCCGCCACGGCAATTCGCAACCCCTCAATGCTCCGTTTGAGGTACGGCAAGCACGGTTCTGGGGGGCGAGTTGTACAAACCGGATCTCTGGCATCTGCCCCTTGCAAGACATCAAAAACGGCAGCTAGGTCGCGCACAGAACGGGCAAACGGCCCAATATGATCGAAGCTACTCGAAAACAATCCCGCGCCTGCTCTTGACAAACGCCCATAAGTCGGCTTAAAGCCGAAAACCCCGCAAAATGCCGCAGGAACGCGGATCGAGCCGTTCGTATCCGAACCCAGCGTCAGCGGCACTAACCCAGATGCCACAGCCGCCGCAGAACCTCCAGAAGAACCTCCGGTAACGCGAGTCAGATCGTGGGGGTTTGCTGATGTACCGTAGTGGCTGTTTTCAGTGACAAAGCCGTAAGCGTACTCATCCATGTTCAACGCCCCGACTAGCACGGCACCCGCTTGTTTGAGTTTGGCGACGGCGGTGGCGTCTTGGATCGCTGGAGGATTTTCGGCGTTAATTTTTGCGCCTGCGAGGGTGGTTAAACCCGCGATATCGAAGAGATTTTTAACGGCGAAAGGTACCCCTGCTAAAACACCCGGATCGTCGCCTTGAGCGATCGCGCGATCGATGGTTTCGGCGTCTGCAATTGCCGTCTCAGCCGTAACAGCCGTAAAACAGTTCAGCGTCTGATTCTGGTCGGCAATTCTCGCCAAGGTAGCAGCAACGACGGCTTTTGCTGAAACTTCAGAATTCCGCACGGCATAGGCAATTTGAGTAGCGTCAGGATAGGCTTGGCTCATGGTTGAAACACGGGTGCGGCTTCGATTTCATCGGGCAGAGGAAACTCGTTGACGAGTTGCGCGATCGCGGCAATTTTACTCAGATTCTCCACCACACCTGGATGGTGTTCTGGAGCCAGTGGCAAATCAATTAATTTTGCCATCAAATTGACATATTCTTCAGCGATGTCGTCAGTGGTCATTGCGGAAAAGAGAATGGCTAATGGTGCGGATTACTTGGGCAGATCCCCGATTAGTTCGATGAAAGCATACTAACTTTCGCGGAGGGTTTGCATAAGTTTATTCAGATGCGAACTCTATGCGCCAAGTATTTTTTTGTTTTCATGTCGTTTTTATCAACTGAGTTTAATTTAAATTTTATGAATAAATTTCCAGAGCGATCGCATTGAATGAACGAGATTCGCGTGAATTTAGACACTAAAACCCAAAGATACCGGGAAAAAGTGGCGAGTTGCGATTTTGAGCGCGATCGCTGCTAATCATTACGAATCATAACAACTCAATAAATAATCCATAAGGTGAATGCCAAAAAATTGTCATCTACCTTAGGGTTAAAAAAGCCTTGGTGATAGGTGCGCTTTGGATTTCGATCTTGAAAGGTTCATGCTGAAAGTAACACGCTCCCAACTCTTGAGCTATGGCGTGGTTGTATTGAGTGTGGTGGTAGCTCTGCTACTGACACTCCTGTTACAGCCACTGATGGGACCGCTCATTTTCCCCTTCTTTTATGCAGCAGTGTCGATTAGTGCCTGGTATGGTGGCATGGTTCCGGGGCTGCTAGCTGCAATTTTATCGGCTTTCGTTACCAATTTCCTCTTCTTAGGGCCGCTCTATTCTTTAAACGTTGCCAGCACGAGCCTTGTAGTGCGACTGGGTGTATTTATTCTTGTGACGTTCCTGATCAGCTCGCTGAACTCAGAACTACACACTGCAAAACAGCGGCTAGAGACGAGTCTGCTGAAGCTACAGGCAAGTGAGAAGCGCTATCGTCGCCTCATCGATACTGCCAACGAAGGCATTTGGACAATCGATACCCAAGGACAGACAGACTACGTCAACCAGCGGATGGCGCAAATGCTGGGATATAGCGTGGAGGAAATGCGCGATCTCTCAATTTTCGACTTTGTGGATGAAGCATCGCGCGGAGAGGCACTGCAAAAAATACCACAACCCAACCCAGGCGTCACTGCTCAATATGACTGGCAATTTCGCCGTAAAGACGGCTCGAATCTCTGGGCAATTGTATGCACCAGTCCAATTTTCAGCGACATAGGAGAATTCCTCGGCACCCTTGCCATGATTACCGATGTCAGCGATCGCAAGCAAGCAGAGTTTGTCCTACAGGAGTCCACCCGTCGCGTTACGAACATCCTAGAGAGCATCACTGATGCGTTTGTCGCCTTGGATCGCCAGTGGCGGATCGCTTATGTAAACCATGAAACGGCGAGGCTCAACGGGCAAAAGCCGGAGGAAATCATTGGCAAAACTCACTGGGAGCAATGGCCTTGGTCAGTAGGGACGAAAGTTGAGAGAGAATATCGACGGGCAATTGCCGAGCAGGTGGCTGTCCATTTCGAGGTGTTCTACGAGCCGTTAAACATCTGGTTGGAGATCCATGCGTATCCTTCCGAAGACGGGCTGGGCATTTATTACCGGGACATCACCGAGCGCAAGCAAGCGCAGGAGGCGCTGCAAAAAAGAGAAGATGAACTCCGCCTGATTACAAATGCCTTGCCCGTCCTGATTGCCTATATCGATTCAGAACAGCGCTATTGCTTTCACAACAAAGCCTATGAAGAATGGTTCGGGGATTCTGGCACGCAAGTGAATGGAAAGCACGCTCGGGAGGTTCTAGGCGAAGCCGCTTATGAAGCGACTCGTCCGTATATTGAGACGGTCTTGTCAGGAAAACAAGTTACTTACGAAACCAAACTCCCGTATAAAGATGGTGGTACCCGCTACATCAGTGCCACTTACATTCCCCAGTTTGACAGTCTTGGGCAAGTTGAAGGATTTGTCGGCTTAGTCAGCGATATTAGCGATCGCAAAGCGGCTGAGGAAGCGCTGCGTCGCTCGGAAGAACGCTTCCGTAGACTGTTCGACTCTAACCTGAGCGGCATTGCCTTCTGGAATTTGGATGGTTTCATCACCGAAGCCAATGACGCTTACCTCCGCTTGGTTGGCTACACCCGCGAAGAATTTACCGAATTGGGAAAAATCAGTTGGAAAAACCTAACGCCCCCAGAGTACCAACACGTAGATGAGCGAGCGATCGCAGAGGTTCTAGCAACGGGAGTTTCCAATATTTACGAGAAAGAGTACGTCCAACGGGACGGCAAGCGAGTGCCGATCGTTCTGGGGATTGCCTTGCTCAACGACTCCCAACAAGAGGGTGTAGCTTTCGTACTGGATATTAGCGATCGCAAACAAGTGGAGGCAGAACGCGCCCTGCTGTTTTCCTTGGAGCAAATCGCCCGTGCAGAAGCAGAAGCCGCTAGAGAGGAAATCTCCAATATTCTCGAAAGCATCACCGACGGCTTTCTTGCCTTCGACAACCAGTGGCGCTTCACCTACCTCAACCACGAGGGAGCCAAAACTTTGGGTCATTCTCCTGAAGAACTTCAGGGCAAGAACTTGTGGGAAGAGTTCCCAGAACTTGCAGACACCAACTTCGGTCAGCTTTACCAGCGGACAGTTGCCGAGCAAGTACCGATGGAACTGGAAGACTATTACCCACCATTCGACGCTTGGTTTGTCGCCCGCGCTTACCCGACTCAAGCCGGAGGACTATCGCTATACTTCCGGAACATTAGCGATCGCAAAAAAGCTGAAGCCGCATTAATCGAAAGTGAGGAACGCTTTCGCCTAATGGCAGACACAGCTCCCGTCTTGATTTGGATGTCTGGTTTAGACAAGCACTGTGACTACTTCAATAAACCCTGGCTAAACTTTACCGGCAGGGCTTTGGAACAAGAGATGGGCAACGGTTGGATGGAAGGAGTCCATCCCGACGATCTCCAGTTTTATTTAGATACTTATGTAAATGCGTTTGATGCTCGTCAAGATTTCAAAATGGAATATCGTCTCAGACGTTTTGATGGGGAGTACCGATGGCTTCTAGACATTGGGATTCCCCGATTTACACCGGATGGCAGTTTTGTGGGTTATGTCGGCTCGTCTATCGACATTAGCGATCGCAAAGAAGCTGAAGCATCGATTCGACAACTCAATGAAAAATTAGAAAAACGAGTCCAAGAACGGACTGCTCAACTAGAAGCCGCTAATAAAGAACTTGAATCTTTCTCCTACTCGGTTTCCCATGACTTGCGGGCACCACTTCGCCATATTAGCGGTTTCGTGGACTTGCTCCTAAAACGGCTGGGTTCAACCACCCTCGATGAAACCAGTCTGCGTTATCTCAAAACGATTGCCCAGACCACTAAACAAGCCGGAGTTCTCGTCGATGAACTGCTCGCTTTTTCCCGCATGGGGCGCACTGAGATGCGCTATGCATCGATTAATATGGATCGGCTGGTTCGAGAAGTCCAACGCGATCTAGAGCCGGAAATCAATCACCGGGCGATAACTTGGCAACTTGACCCCTTACCGGAAGTCCAGGGCGACCCTTCCATGTTACGGCTGGTACTCCGCAATCTAATGGCGAATGCTGTTAAGTACACGCAGACACGCACCCATGCCGAAATAGAAATTGGCAGCACTGACAATGAGTCTGAAGTTGTCTTTTTTATTCGGGATAATGGCGTAGGATTCGATATGCAGTACGTACACAAACTTTTTGGCGTATTTCAGCGCCTGCACAGCGAGCAAGAGTTCGAGGGGACTGGCATTGGATTAGCCAACGTCCAACGAATTATCCATCGTCATGGCGGTCGAACCTGGGCAGAGGGTGCAGTAGAGGGTGGAGCAACTTTCTACTTCTCATTGCCAAAATTGGCAGGAAAATCATGAAAATTAAAAAGGCAAAATTAAAAATTAAGAATAATAAATTTTTTAATTTTTAATGGATACAGGGGGATGAATGAAGGAATTGAAACGAATTTTGCTAGTTGAAGATAGTCCCAACGATGTTGAGTTAACACTCGCAGCCCTAGAGGAAAACCATCTAGCGAATGAAGTGGTGGTCGTGCGCGACGGGGAGGAAGCGTTAGATTATCTCTATCGACGGGGGATTTTTAAGCTGCGGATTGAAGGGAATCCGGTCGTGGTACTGCTAGATCTAAAATTACCCAAAGTGGATGGGCTGGAGGTGCTAGCACAGTTGAAGTCTGACCCTACGATGAAAGTAATCCCAATCGTCATGCTGACTTCTTCACGGGAAGAGCAAGATCTGATTAGGAGTTACGATTTAGGGGTGAATGCTTATGTTGTGAAGCCAGTTGATTTTCATGAATTTGTGAACGCCATCAAGGAAATCGGGCTTTTTTGGGCAATCGTCAATCAGCCACCACCTGGTTCTTTACCCATTGCCTGTACTGTCTAAGCAGGTAGAAGAAATTAAGCATTCATGATGGAGTTTATTCATGAAAACAAGGGATTATAAACGAAAAATTTTTAAGTTATGAGTTTTAAATTTGGAATCAAAAAAAAATCTAATCACTCAAAATCAAAACTTTCGTTTTCAGCTTTAAGCAGTAATGTTGATTTCCACGGTTGCGCTGAATAATCAAAAAAAGGTTTGAGTCCAGTGAAAGTACTGCGTATCCTCCTACTCGAAGACAGTCTGCTAGATACAGAACTCATCTATGCGAATTTAAGCAATGGTGGGATTGACTGCGAGTTGGTGCAAGTAGAGACGCGCACTGACTTTGTTACAGCACTAGAAACAGACTCTTTTGACTTGATTCTCTCAGATTACTCGCTGCCGTCGTTTGATGGCATCTCAGCGCTGAAAATCGCTCGCTCCCTTTGTTGCGACGTGCCATTTATTTTTGTCTCGGCGACGATTGGGGAGGAATTGGCGATTGACACTCTGAAAAACGGTGCCACAGACTACGTGGTGAAGCAACGGCTAGAGCGACTGGTGCCATCAGTCATGCGAGCTTTGCGAGAAAGCCAGGAACGCAGCGATCGCAAAGCTGCCGAACAAGACCTGCACAAAAGCCACGAGCGGCTCAAGCTTCTCTCTGAAACGGCAAGCAAGTTACTGTTGAACGATCGACCGCAAGAACTGATCGACAACCTATTTCAAGAACTTTCTTCTCATCTAGGACTTGAAGTTTATTTCAACTACTTGGTCGATCGGGAAAAACAACTTCTGCATTTAAACTGTTGTGGTGGAGTTTCCGAGCAAGTTTCCCAAGAAAGAGAGTGGTTGGATTTGGGTGAAACTGTGTGTGGACGTGTCGCTTTAGAGCGTCACCACATCGTCGCAGAGAACATTCAGCAATCGACAGACCCGAAAATAGAAATGGCGCGATCGCTAGGGATGACAGCTTATGCTTGTCACCCGTTACTTGCCCACGGTCAGCTCATGGGAATCCTTTCTTTTGGCACCCGCAACCGCATCCGTTTCGAGCCGGATGAAATTGAATTGATGAAGGTTGTTTGCGATCAGATAGCGATCGCATTAGAACGCGCCCAAATGTTAACCCGTCAACGGCAATATACCAGCCGTTTGCAACGCCTCGCAGAGGCATCCGTTTCCATCAACTCAACCCTATCTCTCGAAGAGTTGCTACGGTTGATTACGGAGCAGTCCCGCGACATTATTGGGGCACATCAGTCAGTCACAAGCTTGACGCTAGACGAGAACTGGGCACAGGCGATTAACTCAGTCTCTCTGTCAGATAAGTACGCGCAGTGGCGAGATTACAGTGAAACAACTGATGGTTCTGGCATCTATGCACTGGTCTGTAGCATGAAGCGCCCGATGCGGATGACGCAAGCCGAACTAGAAGCACATCCAGCTTGGCGAGGTTTTGGGAAGGCGGCGGACAACCACCCACCCATGCGGGGTTGGCTGGCTGTTCCCCTGATCGGTCGCAATGGACAAAATATCGGTTTAATTCAGCTTTCCGACAAATACGAGGGGGAATTTACCGAAGAGGACGAAGCCATCCTGGTACAAATGGCTCAGATGGCATCGGCGGCGATTGATAATGCACAGCTTTACCAAGAATCTCAGCAAGCGAATCGCATGAAGGATGAGTTCTTGGCGATACTTTCTCACGAGTTGCGATCGCCGCTCAACCCAATCCTCGGTTGGACGCAACTACTCCGCACCCGAAAGTTTGACCAAGCTACCACCACTCGTGCGATTGAAACTATCGAGCGCAATGCTAAGTTGCAGACACAGCTCATTGATGATTTGCTGGATGTCTCGCGGATCATCCGCGGAAAAGTCGGTCTAAATATCTCCCCAATCAACCTAGTCTCTACCCTTGAGGCAGCTATCGACACGGTGCGTCTGGCGGCTGACGCGAAATCGATTCAGCTTCAGTCTTTCCTCGATCCATCTGTAGGGCTGGTTTCGGGCGATTCCAGCCGCATACAACAAGTTGTTTGGAATTTGCTCTCAAACGCGATTAAGTTTACGCCGGAAGGCGGTCGTGTTGAGATAAGACTGTCAATGGTCAGCGGTCAAAAGTCATTCGCCAACGAACGCGAACTCATGACAAATGAAGGACTCAGGACTTATCGCAACTATGCCCAAATTCAAGTCCTCGACACCGGGAAGGGCATCCGTGCTGACTTTTTGCCCCATGTCTTTGATTACTTCCGACAAGCGGATGGCTCAACGACTCGGAAGCACGGTGGACTGGGACTCGGTTTGGCAATCGTGCATCATTTAGTAGAACTGCACGGTGGGACTGTCTACGCAGAAAGTCCGGGCGAAGGACAGGGAGCAACTTTCACAGTAATATTGCCACTTATCAAGAGTGAGGCGAAAAAACTAACAATGGAAGAAGATGTTTTATTGGGTTCTGAATCCTCCGTCGGCAGCGCTTTACTCGATGGCGTGCGAGTACTGGTTGTGGACGATGATACTGACACGCGGGAATTTCTGACCTTCATGCTGGAACAATATGGCGCTGAAGCGATCGCAGCGGCATCGGCACAAGAAGCATTTGAGCGAATCCCTCAAGTCAGACCGGATGTTCTGGTGAGTGACATTGGGATGCCGGACGAGGATGGCTATTCTTTGCTTGGGAAAGTGCGGAAACTGGATGCCACCCAAGGAGGAGAGACTCCGGCGATCGCGCTGACTGCCTATGCGAGGGAAGAAGACCGCACGCAGGCTCTCTCGGCAGGCTTTCAGATGCATTTGGCGAAGCCAGTTGAGCCAGATGAATTGGCGAATGTGGTTGCAAAGCTGGCGGCAAGCACTTCAAATCGATAACTGCTAATTCTAATAGATGAATATCAATAGAAATTGTGGTTTGTACAATTGGGTAGTTTTTCGCAGCGATCGCTAGTCTTAACCCTTAGAGTTTTTCATAGCGATCGCTAGTCTTAACCCTTCCAAGGTTAATCAAACTTTTTTTAAATTTAATAAAACTTAATCTTATATTAACGAGGATTTTACCACTTTTAGGTCTGCAACTCAAACCCCCCAGGAAAGTTTTTTGTTTATAGCTTGCTATTTCTTTGGAAGGTTGATCTCTCATTAATAAGAAATTAATTTACTGATATCAAAGCATTTTTATCTATCGGAAATAAACAGTTTGTACTCCTAGCAGAACCAGAGACGATCTCAGTTCAGCCTAGGATACGTTTCTGCAAACTTTGCCTTTTTCAAAGGAATCATCTGCATTGATGACAAGCTGAAATGTCTGTAGCACGAGCTATTTTTTTCGGGCTTCTTATCAGAGTATTAAGCAATTTTAAGCAAAGTGAGTAAGCTAGCCATCAAATAAGCCGGTTGAGAAAATTTAATTGTCTTTATTTGTTTCCCAATCAACTATTAAACCTTTGCTTGATAAAGCAACAATGTTATATCGCCAATCGGTAAACAAACTGCGAAAATTCCTACCAAACCTCCGCTCTTTGCGTCGCTTTGGGATATCTATTCTTCTTTTCTTGGGCATCGTATTGTTTAGCTGGTTCGTGATGGCTCAGCAGCCAGTCACGCTCAACCTGTTGCTGCCTGCCCCAGATGCCCCACCCTTGCAGCGGATGATCAAAGACTTCGAGGCAGAGAATCCAGGCATTCGCATCAACATCGTTGAAGGTCCTAACGCTACAAACTTGGTTGAAGACCTCTATACCTCTGCTTTCATCTTGGGAGAATCTCCTTATGACCTGGTGGTCATGGATATCATCTGGACGCCAAAATTTGCGGCGGCGGGTTGGCTGCTAGACCTCAGCAACCGGATTTCCCAAGACGAATTGGCAGCATTTTCACCCAATGATGTCGAAGGGGGACGTTACGAAGGCAAGCTGTACCGACTGCCAATTCGTTCTGATGCGGGGATGCTCTACTACCGGAAAGACTTGCTAGCAGAAGCCGGATTGCAGCCGCCAGAAACTTTTCAAGATTTGATGGCAGCTTCCAAAACCTTGCAGAAGGCAGGAAAGGTAACATGGGGCTACCTCTGGCAAGGTCGCCAATACGAAGGAGCGGTGGCAATGTTTATGGAGGTTCTCGAAGGCGCTGGTGGCTTCTGGGTGAATCCCGACACGTTAGAAGTTGGGTTAGATCGACCGGAATCCTTAAGAGCCATTGAGTTTTTGCGTAGCACCGTTCAGGAGGGGATTGCCCCGCCTGGGGTGACAACCTACCACGAAGAAGATACCCGACGCTTCTTCCAGAACGGTCAGGCAGCGTTTTTAAGAAGTTGGCCTTATGTCTGGCCTTTAGCGAATGAAGAGACTTCGCCCATCAAGGGAAAAATCGGGATTAAACCAATGGTTCACGTCCCCGGTCAAAGTGGGGCGGCTTGCCTAGGCGGGTGGGGTTTTGGAATTTCTAAATCCTCTCGACATCCAGAGGAAGCCTGGAAAGCGATTCAATACTTTACCAGTGAAGAAACACAACGGCGATTCATATTGAAAGAGGGCTATCTGCCCAGCCGACGGGCATTATTTACAGACCCACAGATTGTCGCTAAATACCCCCACTACCCGCAGATTTTAGAGGTAGTGCAAAGAGCCGTCTTACGTCCGCCGATTGCACAATATGCCCAAGCCTCTGATATTTTGCAACGCTACCTCAGTGCCGCACTCACCAACCGAACGAGTCCGGAAAGAGCAATGCAATCTGCCGCCAATGAAACGCGCCGACTCCTCAACGCGGGTCAAGCGAAACCGTCGGCATAACCAGGCAACCCTGTAAAAGGCAAAAGTAAATCAAAACAATATTTGCGGTTTCTTTTGCCTTTTCACCTTGGACTTTTGACTTTTTTAAGAGTTAGCCTTTTGAATTTTTACCTTTGACTTCATGATGAACCTGAATACAATCCGAGGTCGGGAACAACGCACGGGCTGGATTTTACTAATGCCTGCCTTGCTTGTCCTGTTATTGGTCTATGGCTACCCGATTGTCCGGGCATTCTGGTTGAGTTTGTTTACGAAGAACCTAGGAACCGAGTTGCAACCTGTCTTCGTGGGTCTGGATAATTACGGGCGGATGGCGGGGGATGGTCGTTTCTGGCAGAGTTTCTGGACAACAACAGTCTTCACTACCTCAGCCGTCATTATCGAGCTATTACTAGGGCTGGGAATCGCTCTGGTTCTGACTCAGAAATTTCGGGGAAGAAGCTTGGTGCGAACGACAGCTATCTTACCGTGGGCATTACCGACTGCTCTGATCGGTCTTGCCTGGGGTTGGATTTTTAACGACCAGTTTGGCGTTGTCAACGACATTCTCAGACGAGTGGGTCTAATTGAAGGTGGGATTAACTGGCTGGGAGATCCAACCCTGGCATTGATGGCGGTGATCTTTGCCGATGTTTGGAAAACCACGCCGTTTATCAGCATTCTGCTCTTGGCTGGGTTGCAGTCGATTTCGCCTGACCTTTACGAAGCCCATTCGATTGATGGAGCAACCCCTTGGCAAAACTTCACTAGAATTACGCTACCGTTGCTGATGCCGCAAATCTTAATTGCACTGCTATTTCGATTTGCCCAATCTTTCGGGATTTTCGACTTGATTGCGGTGATGACGGGTGGCGGGCCTGGAGGTTCGACGGAAGTGGTCTCGCTGTACATCTACTCCACCGTGATGCGCTACTTAGACTTTGGTTATGGTGCGGCGCTGGTGGTAGTGACCTTTACGTTGCTGATTGTAGCAGTAGCGATCGCTAGTTTCTTGCTCAGTCGCTCTCGTGCCAAAACTTCAGGAGCCGCTTAAGTTATGACTGTCATTCCCCAAGAACGCCCAACCGCTCCAACCCCAACCAAGGGGAAAAAGTTTTCCTGGAAAAAAATCTTAATGCCCCTGGCAGTTGCCCTGGTAGTAATCTTCTGCCTAGCGCCAGTTTTATGGCAACTGCTGACTTCATTCAAAGTCAATGAGGATATTGCCGCCGTTCCCACGGTCTATTTTCCCACTCGATACACCCTTGCTCACTACATTGAGTTATTCGTTCGTCGTCCATTTTGGCGCTACATCTTAAATAGTGCCTTCGTCTCGATTACTTCCACTGCTCTGGCTTTAGCGATTGGGGCACCCGCTGCTTACGCTCTGGCACGATTGCATCTTCGGGGCGGCAAAGTTATCCTCGCCGGTGTCCTCATCATTACTTTATTCCCTGGAATTTTGTTGTTCTTGGGACTGTTAGAAATTGTCCAGGCATTTCGCTTGGGTAACAACTATTTGGCGCTGATAATTCCTTATACCGCTATCAATTTACCGTTGACGATTTTAGTGCTGCGAAGCTTTTTCGAGCAATTGCCAAAAGATTTGGAAGATGCCGCTAAAGTTGATGGCTATAATACTTTCCAAATGCTGACGCAAATCTTACTGCCGATGACGGTTCCGGCTTTGGTCACGACTGGGATTCTCACCTTTATTTTTGCTTGGAACGAGTTTATCTTCGCCCTCACCTTTATTACTCGTGAAGATATGAAGACGATTCCGGTTGGGGCGGCTCAATTAGGCGGTGCGTCCCTATTTGAAATTCCATACGGGCCAATTGCTGCGGCAACGGTCTTGGGAACTTTGCCCCTAGTTTTACTGGTGTTGTTCTTCCAGCGCAAGATTGTCCAAGGTTTAACAGCGGGTGCTGTTAAAGGATAAAGGGATGAATTTTGAGTTTTGAGTGATGAATGAATCACTCAAACTTTAAAAATCATCCCTTTGATTCAGGCTGAGCCAGAAACCGAGGTAAAAAAACTTTCAACCTTCAACTTTCTGCAACTTTCAACCTTCAACCTGTTTAAAATCATGGCTAGACTCGAACTCCGAAACTTAAATAAAACCTATAATCCGAAAGTCATCCCGGTCAAAGACGTTAGCTTGAGCGTAGAAGATGGTGAGTTTCTCACGTTACTTGGACCTTCTGGATGCGGTAAATCTACCATTCTGCGGTTGATTGCAGGTCTAGAGGAACCCACACGCGGTCGGGTCTCCATCGGGGATAAAGATGTTACAAACTTGCGACCGGGCGATCGCGACATTGCAATGGTATTTCAAAGCTATGCCCTTTATCCTCACATGACGGTTTACGAGAATATCGGTTCTGGTCTCAAACTGCAAAAAACACCCCCGGAAGAAATTAAACAACGGGTGGCAGAAGCTTCAAGAGTATTGGGATTAGACGAATTAATGAGCCGCAAACCGGGTCAAATGTCTGGCGGACAACGGCAGCGGGTCGCCCTAGCAAGGGCTTTGGTACGCCGTCCTCATGTCTTTTTATTAGATGAACCCCTCAGTAACTTGGATGCGCTGTTGCGGGAAAACGTTAGGGCTGAAATTAAGCAACTATTTGAATCTCAACACGTTCCGGTTGTTTACGTCACCCACGACCAGACAGAAGCGATGACGCTTTCTAGTAAAGTGGCGGTTCTCAACAAGGGGGATGTGCAGCAACTTGACCCCCCCGAACGTATTTATAATAATCCGGCGAATCTATTTGTGGCGGGGTTTGTGGGCAGTCCCCAGATGAATTTGTTAACCCTGCCTTGTCAGGGAAATTCCGCCATGCTAGGGAATTCTAGAATCCCGCTGCCGGAAGTTCCAACCGTGCCGCCGCAGATTGTGTTGGGGATTCGTCCGGAAAATGTTCGCATTGCCCAACCTGAAGATAGAAACACCGTTCGGGGTCGGGTGTTTTTGGTAGAAAACTTGGGGATGAACAACTTAGTAAGCGTACGGGTTGAGGGTTCTGCTGGCGAACCCACGACAATTCGTACCTTGTTACCGACGGATCGGCGCTGGAGTGGCGAAGATATAACACTGGCATTGCCACTTCAGAATATCCACTGGTTTGATGTGCAGACGGGGGATGCTGTTTTTAGACGGCAACCGCTTGCGGTTGGGCGTTAGGCAACACTAAAGGTTCATTTTGCAATCAGAAAAAATTTTTGTTTGACTCGGTCAAAGAGCCAGGGGATTGTTTCCCTGACTCTTTGCTATGCCCCTACATCTGCGAAGACTCTACAGAGCTTGCCTGTGCTATGCACCGCTACGCTAACAAGAGATCGCGTTTCGGTAATGCTCAGAATGGTAACAGGATTAAAACACTTTCTTAAAACACAAAACTGGTGCGGACGGTGCCGACATAAATTAGATCGTTGTTAGCATTGTGTTCGGGATTTGTAATTACAAAAAATCCTGGGGTAATCGCAATATTATCAGTGATTTGATAGCGGTAAAAGGTCTCTAAATGTAAGGAGGTATCGGGATCTTCGCGCCCAACAACATCATTTTCAATCGCTTTAGGCGGTTGACCAATCACGAATCCGAGCAGATTACCCAGTCCACCGACATCGGGCAAAGCAAAGCTTAAAGCCCACGTAAAGATTTTGGCATCGCTGCCTTTATGTGGATCGGATTCGGCACGAGCATTAATTAACCCTGTCCAGCCGGAAATGTTGAAGTTAGGAGAGACTTGATAAGAGGCTTGTAATCCATAAGCATTGGTAGAAAGAGCCGCACCATTAAAGGGGTCTTCGGCGTTACGACTGCCTTTGCCAGTGACGATGTTATAAGAATGAATATAAGTCAAACCCACACTCAGACTGTCTGTAGGATATAAAGTGACTTGAGCGATCGCGCCGTAACGACCCCCAAATAGACCCGTTTCCGCTTGATTGGTGTTCGATGCGAGATATCCCAAAGACAGCCGCACCGCTCGACTAATGCGATATTCTAAACCAAACCCCGTGCCTCCATTCAGGCCAAATAGCTGCGATTCTCCGGCAAAGTTAGAAACGGCAGCAAGAAGAGAATTGTTGACATAGGGATTGAGGGTAGGCGTAAAATCACCAAAGCCAATCCCGATCAGTCCAAAGTAAACGATCGCTTGCTCTGTCACCGGATACCGATAGAACAGTGCGCCAAGTTGAATGTCATTCTCGTTGTTTCCGGTGAATGAGAGTTTGGCAAAGTTGGTTCCCGTGACTTCTGCAAAGTTAGGCGTATTTTGAGCCGCTAATCGGGTTCTCAACAAGTCTTGACCAGAGAAACTGGTATCAAAATTCAATTCAACTCGGTTGCTGAGGACAACATTCGCATCGACATCCTGGTTGTTGATTTCGCCGCCACCCACTCCACTGACGGCAAACAGGATTTCTCCCCGAAGTCTGGTTGTCGTGGAAAAGCGTTGTTCTTCTAACTGAGTAACGGATGCCTCTAAGTTACCGACACGAGTTAACAAGGTTGCGAGTTCTGGTGCAAATTCGGTTTGTAATCGTTGCAGCGTCGCTAAATCTTCTTGGCTGGCAAGTTCGCCAGTTGAGGTTTGAATGAGTTGATTGATTCGATTGAGACAGGCATTTAACCCGGCGGCAAATTCATAGCGACTGAGTGCGCGGTTGCCTCTAAAGGTGCTGTCGGGATAACCTGCAATGCAACCATAGCGCTCGACTAGGGATTCCAGCGCCTGGAATGCCCAGTCTGTCGGCTGCACATCGGAAAGTTGAGTGACGGAAGTGACTTGCTCCATCGAGTCAGCTTCTAGCTCATCTAGGCTGGTTGGCTCCAAGTCGTCAGGGGTTTGCGCTATTGTTGTCGCTTTTTCGCTTAACTCTGTTTCAATAACTGATTCAATAACTGGCGCTTCCGGTAAATTTGGATTGAGATCGGCAGGAGTCGGCTCAGATAGAACGGCAACTGAACTGACATCTATGCTGATATCTATTGGTGCAAGCTCGGTGCTGTTTGCTCCTGGTGACTCCTGGGTTTCTGGGGTAGATGAGGCAATTGTTTCTAAGGAAGTGGTATTAGGTTCGGTATTGGCAATTGCTGTGGCGATCGCTTCTATAGCAACGGCACGATTGCACAATAGCAAAGCGACACCCCAGATGCCTATACCAAGTCCTAAAGCCCGGAATAGCTTAAACATAGTTCCTCCGCACACCTGTATACACGCTGGTGAAAGCGCTGAGTCGGCAAAGACAACCTGTGAAAAACTCCCTAGTTTTTCAAAATCTTTTGTAGTTAGGTTAAAACTCGGTTGTTCTCAGCTTTGCTCAACCGCGCTTTAAAAATTAATCTGTAGCTTGATTTTATCTATTATTTTCCGATTTTTAGCTGATTTGATGCAGTTATTGACATTCTGTAAACTTAGAAGCGGCGAATGAGAACTGCACAAATCTGAAGGGAATTATTAGGAGCGATCGCTCAAATCTTAAATGAAGGTTTAAAATTATATGTTCAAGGCTGAGCTACTTTTAAAATTCTTTGCTATAAAAAAGGTAAGAAAGATAAAGCATCCTTCTTAGGTAGCATTGTTACTTATCATTTTCATGAATAATTGTTGAAGATGATATACGCGATCGCTTTGCCGTAAATGGCTCTCCCTTTAGAACAGCTTTCCAAGTTCCTGAATCGCATCTACCAGACACTCGCAACCCTAGGAGGTCACAACAATGAAGCGTCTTAAGCAATTGTCTCTGGCATTAATTGCAGGCACTCTTACCTTTGGCGTCGGCGCTTCTGGAGTAAACAATCCATCAGCGCAGGCGATTCAATTCTCAAATGGCAGAAGTTCTTTTGGTGTTCCTTTTCAATTAAGTAATACCAGAACGAGTCAAGCCAGCGTCCGGTTCAGAGGCGCAAGCTATTACTTCACTTTTAACTTACCAAAAACGGCGTCTCAATCTTTAAATCGAGTAACAATTCGTCAAAATGGTGGCAATTTAGTTGAATTCGATTCTGCCAGAACTAAAGCGTTTCTCAATGAGGAACCCAAAGAGAATTGTAAGTTGGGCGAAGTAAAAGTTGACAAAAAAACTCAGGAAGTTGACCTAGTATTCGATCCCCCAATTCAACCCGGTCAAACTGTAACGGTTGCCATTGGACCCTTTGAAAATCCTAGTGTTTCTGGGATTTATAACTTTGGCGTGTCAGCGTTTCCTACAGGCGATAAACCCGAAAAGCAATTTTTAGGTTATGGTCCTTTGCGCTTTTTTGATGCTCGGTAAAGTTTGTATTATCAATAAAGCCAAGCCGCAACCGCTGGGGAGTTTTCTCTAGCGGTTTTTTCGGGAATATTCTTGACAATATAGTAATTCTCGGTTAAGCATGATTTCTCTGTATGGGCGTTGTATTGTAGTGCGGGGATCGTCTGCCGCGATCGCGCCGATCGAGCTTACTCATAAAGCCTAACTAGCGACGAAAATCCTCTAAAAACCTCAGGAGAAAAGTTAAGCACAAACGTTTGTATGGATGAATTCATGGAAGTATAGCGATAGGATTAGATTTCTATTAAGTTAATTTAAAAATCTGGAAATTGTATAAGTTTGTAGCAAATAATACTAAATGAAAGGGTAGCAACCACAAACAGATTTGGCTGTGCAGGATACTCCGAGAGCCAAAATCCCCTTGCTATGATGAGAGCTTATTTCCAATTCCCTGCGTAGATTGCCCTAGACGACATCTTGAGTGCATCTTGTGAGCTATTTATGGAAAACCCAAAAAAAGTATCTTCGCATAAGCATATTGTTTTAACATCCCATCCCGGTAAATCGGGTAAAAAATCCGTTTCCGTTCATTGGGGAGAAAGCGATCCGATTAAACGAGGACCCATTATTGGGACATTAGCGAACCCAAATCAACGGAATGCAATTGGCACGCATTCGGGATCTTATGCCGTTTATCGGGCACTTGCGATCGCATCTGGCGCACTCCAGGCAAATCACCGCGCCGATTTAACCAATACCTCTCCGGTTGTCCACATTGGGCCATATCCCAGTTGGGCAGATGCGAACAAAATTGTCTCACTCGATCCATTTGGAGCAATTGTGGGTGAAGTTTTCCCTTCATTTTATGAAGAGGGGTACGATATTCGGCCCACCATTGCTGTCACCAAAGCTCACATTAATATGCCGGAATTGCAAGATTCTGTGGCAAAAGGGCGCTTGCAAGTTGACGGTCAAATTATCAAAAATAACGGTAATTTAGTCGTCACAAAGGTCGCAATCGATCCAGTCTGGTATTTACCAGGGATTGCCAAGCGACTCAACATTGAAGAAAGCGATTTACGTCGCATTCTCTTCCAGCAAACAGGCGGGATGTTCCCAGAATTAGTAACGCGCCCAGATTTACACGTATTCTTACCACCGATTGGCGGCACGACGATTTATCTGATTGGCGATGTCGCCGCAATTACAGATCCCAACCGACTGCTTGCCGTGCGGGTACATGATGAATGCAACGGTTCAGATGTGTTTGGTTCCGATATTTGCACTTGTCGCCCTTATCTGGTGCATGGCATTGAAGTCTGCGTCCAGACAGCACAAGCAGGCGGCGCAGGGGTGATTGTCTATTTCCGCAAAGAAGGTCGTGCCTTGGGCGAAGTAACTAAATTTTTAGTTTACAATGCCCGGAAGCGTCAGGAAGGAGGCGATCGCGCAGATGCCTATTTTGCCCGGACTGAATGCGTGGCGGGACTTCAAGATATGCGGTTTCAAGAACTGATGCCGGATGTGTTGCATTGGCTAGGAATTACGCGAATTGACCGCTTGGTGTCGATGAGTGATATGAAATACAACGCGATTACAAATTCTGGTATCGAGGTAATCGAACGCATCCCAATTCCCGATGATTGGATTCCAGAAGATGCGTGGGTGGAAATTGCTGCCAAGCAAGCCGCTGGTTACTACACGCCGGGAGAGGTGCCCACTGCGACAACTCTGGCAGAAATTAAGGGACGGGGTTTAGGAGATTAGGTTTTTTAACGCAAAGGTACGCAAAGGTTTACGCAAAGGTACGCAAAGTTAATCTTTGCGTTTTTATTGTTTATGAGCAATTCTGAACGGGAAGCGATCGCATATTTGAGGAGTCCGGCGGCAATTCGGGAAAGATGCGATCGCCTCTTTCTTTTAGGCTGTGAAGACAAGCTTCGTTACTTTCGAGTTGATTTAACGCAGTTAGACAAATGCGCTGATTATGTCATCGGGGTGATGCGCGATGATTATCCCGATCTCGATATTCCTTTTCACAGTCGCTGGCGACATTTTGAAGTCGGAAATGTGCCTCGTCTTTTGGAACTTGAACAAGCTTTAACGAGACTGACTGGATTAGAAAAAGCGAAAGTTAAGTTTGATTTAGCGATTGTTAGCGTTTTACTGGATGCAGGCGCGGGTACCGATTGGCAGTATTGCGAACCAGAAACGGGACAAGTGTTTCGGCGTTCGGAAGGCTTAGCCGTGGCTAGCTTCCGAATGTTTTTCCAAGGTGCTTTCTCTAGTCACTCGAAATCACCATTACAGGTAGATGCCGATGGACTCCTACAGTTAACAGAAGACGCTTTAGTGCAGGGTTTCCAAGTTAGTGAAAAAAATCCGCTGGTAGGGGTGGAAGGGCGCGTTCAGCTGCTACAGCGTTTGGGACAAGTCCTTACTCAAAATCCTAAGTTTTTTGGCACCGAAAGCCCGCGTCTTGGCAATCTAGTCCATTATTTGTGGGATAACAGCAATTACGGACAATTGGCTGCGAGTACGGTGTTGAGTGCAGTTTTGGAGGGGTTAGGGGAAATTTGGTCGGGGAGACTTGCGATCGCTGGGGTAAACTTAGGCGATGTGTGGATTCATTCAGCTTTATCGGGAGATAAGAAAAGCGACAATTATGTGCCGTTTCACAAACTCTCCCAGTGGTTAACTTATTCTCTTTTAGAACCCCTTCAGGAACTCGATTTAAAAATCACTGGACTAGAGGAACTTACAGGTTTGCCCGAATATCGTAATGGCGGTTTATGTCTAGATACTGGATTGTTACAAGTCAAAGATTCAGCAGTTTTGCAGGAACGTCATCCAGTAGGTTCTGAGGTAATTGTAGAATGGAGGGCTTTAACGGTTAGTTTGTTAGATAAAATTGCGGCAACGATTCGACAAAAGCTGAATATGACTGCTGATGAATTACCCCTAGTAAAAGTTTTACAAGGAGGAACTTGGAGTGCGGGGAGAAAAATTGCCGCACAATTACGAGAAGGCGGCGTTCCTCCAATTGAAATTGCGAGTGATGGAACCGTGTTTTAATAGAAATTAGCTGGTGAATATAGCAATGCTCTATTGGATGCAGTTTAACCCCACCCTTGCCCCTCCCCGCTTACGAGGAGGGGTTAAATATTCCCTCTTCTCCGTTTACGGAGAGGGGTTGGGGGTGAGGTTCTTTTATATATTGCACTCAAGTGAAAAGGAATTTTTGCTTATTTTTTAAGCCTGCGTAGGTAGGCTTTGTCTTTGTGCATCTTTCGAGAGGAATTTATTAATGAATGCTGAAGTCACTGTAATCGAACATCCCTTGATCCAACATAAATTAACCCTGATGCGGAAAACGGAAACTAGCACAGGAAAATTTCGCAATCTCCTCAAAGAAATCGGGATGTTGTTAGCTTACGAGGTGACGCGAGATTTACCACTGAAATATGAAGAAATTAAGACGCCTATTGCCCCCATGTTGGCACCGATGCTGGCTGCGGAAAAGAAGATGGTAATTATCTCAATAATGCGGGCAGGACAAGGGATTTTAGATGGAATTTTGGAACTGATTCCTTCAGCAAGAGTCGGGCATATTGGTTTATATCGCGACCCGACTACTCATGTAGCGATTGAGTATTATTTCAAGGTTCCGAATGATATTGAACAGCGAGATATTTTGGTTGTCGATCCCATGTTGGCAACCGGAAATTCAGCCGTCGCGGCAATTGACAGAATTAAGGAAGTTAGCCCGATGTCAATCAAGTTTTTGTGCTTGCTGGCAGCACCAGAGGGGATTGCACACTTACGCCGCGAACACCCAGACGTGCCTATTTATACGGCTGCAATTGACGAAAAATTAGATGAACACGGTTATATTGTCCCAGGACTTGGGGATGCAGGCGATCGCTTGTACGGGACAAAGTAGCGATTTGCACTTAGGATTTGATGATTGAAATCAATTCGGAAATCTGGTTAACGACAAAAGTTGGGTTGAGTGGTAAACATTTTGCGCGATCGCCATAGCCATAAGTAGCCCAACAAGCATCTAATCCAGCATTTTTAGCAAACATTAAGTCTACATGACTGTCGCCAAATACTAAAACTTCCTTACTTTGGATGTCTGGATAAATTGGCTGGATGACTGAGTGGAATAATCTTGCATCCGGTTTGGTTGGTGTTTGTCCGTCATCGCCAATAACTAGATCGAAGTCAGTATTAATTTTTAGCTTTTCTACAGCAAGCTTTAAAAACTTAGTGTGTTTGACGCTAACAATTGCTAAGTTCAAACCCTCGGAAGATGCAGCTTGAATCACTTGCTTCACTCCCGAAAATAAATTGATTTTTAATAAACCTTCTGTTTGATAAAAGTGTCTGTAAGTTTGAATCCATGTAGGAATTTCTTCGGGCGCGATCGCTGGGTGGAAAATCGGGAAAGCCTCGGCAAGCGTAACGCCAATGACTGAGCGAATCTGTTCTTCATCTGGCGGGTCGATGTTAAATGTCTGGAAGGTTTTAATAACGCAGGATATGATAGCCGGATGCGTAATGGCTAAAGTGCCATCAAAGTCAAAAATAATTAACTGATATCGACTCATTGTTCGCGACTTTCGGGAATGTAAGGAACACCGAGGGCTGCGGGAGGGGTTGATTTTCCAGCTAATCCCACTAGCGCCAACAGCGCAATGATATAAGGCAACATTACTAAAAATTGATAGGGAATATTCAGATTAAAGGCTTGAATTCGCAGTTGCAAAGCTTCTGTAGCACCGAATAACAAGCAAGCTAAAGCCGTGCTGACGGGATGCCATCTGCCAAAAATCAAAGCTGCAAGGGCAATAAAACCTCTTCCTGCACTCATATCCTCTACAAAGAATCTGACGTGAACTAATGTTAAATAAGCTCCTCCTAAACCGGCGAGACAGCCGCTGAGAGTGACTGCAACATAGCGCACCTTGGTGACAGAAACGCCAGCAGTATCCGCAGCACGGGGATATTCTCCAACGGCGCGTAAAGATAAGCCTAAACTTGTACGAAATAGTAGGTATGTACTCAGGGGAACTAACAGGAATAATAAGTAAATTAAGGGGTCTTGATTAAAGAGGAGATTCCCAATTATCGGAATATTCTTTAATCCGGGAATGCCGATGATTTGAATTCCTGGTAGTTGCTGCGCCTGACCGCTATTAAATAAGACACGCGACCAGAAAGAAGTTAATCCTGCTGCTGTAAGATTGATGGCAAGTCCAGATACTAATTGATCGACCCGCAAGGTAACGCACAGATAAGCATGAAGCAGTCCGACCAATCCCCCGACGACGATTGCTAACAGCATTCCCAGCCAAACATTGCCAGTAAAAAATGCTCCTGCTGCACTCGCAAATGCCCCGGAGAGTAACATTCCTTCTAGTCCAATATTTAGCACTCCCGATCGTTCGGAAAAAAGTCCACCAAGGGCAGCAAAGGCTAATGGTACTGAGAGGCGCAGGCTAGCAATTAGATAGTCGGTGAAAAAGTTGAGAGTGTCCATGCTGGATCGGGAACCTCTCCCCCAACCCCTCCCCTGCAAGGGAAGGGGAGAAAGATCCCTTGCAGATAAAAAATTTCTTCTTCCCGCTCCGATTAGGAGCAGGAAGAGAGATGCGAAGGGGGCTGGAGGTTATGTTTTTTGTTGTCTCGTGTAGGAAAAATTAAATCCTTACTTTCTTTACCTCATTGTGAAGGTTTGGGGGAAAGCGCGATCGCTTATGAGAGATAAACAGACGCGATCGCACTTAAACTGGCAGTGCCGGAGTCGTCTGAGAAGTCCCTGCCATCGCACCAGAGTAAACCAGACCCCGTTGCATATCTAGGGTCAAAATCGCCCCATCCCGAATCATTTCCGTCGCCTTCTTGACGCCCACAATGACCGGCACCCCAAGGCGTAAGCCAATCACCGCCGCATGACTGGTTAGGCTTTCATCCTCAGTAATAATCCCAGATGCCTTGCGAATTGCTTCCACATAATCGGCATTTGTGCCCGGTACTACCAAAATTTCCCCATGATTGAAATTGCCCACCTCTCTGGCAGTGCGAGCCACTCGCGCTCGACCGCTCACCGATCCCTGACCAATCCCAATTCCCTTGCCAAGAATGGATGTCACCACCTCAACTTTAATCAGGTCGGTTGAACCAGAGATACCTTGGAGCGTCCCGGCAGTCATTACCACCAAATCTCCTTCAGCCAGCAGCTGTTTCTCCAGCGCCACATTGATTGCCGCTTGGAACGTCTGACCCGCAGAAGGCAAATCCAGCACTAGAAGCGGCTTCACGCCCCACACCATCTGCAACTGCCGCGCCACGTCTACATGGGGAGTCACTGCTAGAACGGGCGTTGAAGGTCGAAACTTAGAAACATTTCGGGCAGTGGCACCGCTTTTGGTCAACGACATAATCGCAGCTGCCCCTAGCTGCTCAGAAATTTGACCAACCGCCTGACTAATCGCATTCGTGATCGAGCGAGTCGTACCCCGGACGTTCCGGGCGATTTGTTCTTGCTCGATCCGCACGGCAATCCGCGCCATCGTCTCCACCGCTTCGACGGCGTATTTACCCACCGCTGTCTCGTTGGAGAGCATCACGGCGTCGGTTCCGTCCAAAATCGCATTGGCGACATCGGAAATTTCAGCACGGGTGGGACGGGGATTGTTCACCATGCTGTCCAACATCTGAGTTGCCGTAATCACCGGAATCCCCAGTTGATTCGCCGTGGCAATCAGCCGCTTTTGCAGAATGGGGACATCCTCAGCAGGCAATTCAACGCCTAAGTCACCACGAGCCACCATGACACCATCGCTAAGCGAGAGAATCGCTTCCATTTGGTCGATGGCTTCGTGCTTTTCAATCTTGACAACCACCGGCACTTGCTTACCAGCACTAGAAATCAGCTCTTTAATTTCCAGCACATCCTGGGGGTTGCGGACAAAGCTCAGCGCTACCCAGTCAACGCCTTGGTCAAGACCAAACATCAAGTCTTTACGGTCTTTGTCAGTTAGCGCCTTAATTGACAGATAGACGCCGGGGAAATTCACTCCTTTGTTGTTAGAAAGTGGGCCGCCGACGACAACGCGACAGTGCAATTCCCGCGCAGTGGGGTCTACCTGCTCGACCCGCATTTCCACTTTGCCATCATCCAAGAGAATCGTTGCCCCGTTTGGAACTTCATCTGCTAGAGGTTCGTAGGTGACAGAGCTAATTTCTTGGGTGCCTGGGACAGGGTGACTGGTTAGGATGAAGCGATCGCCCTTATTCAGGACGATAGACCCCGTTTCAAACCGTCCCAAACGAATTTTCGGGCCTTGCAAATCTTGCAAAATGCCCACCGGCTGATTCAGTTCAAAAGCCATCTGGCGGATCAAGCGAATGCTCCGCTGATGGTCTTCATGAGTTCCATGAGAAAAGTTGAGGCGCAGGGTCGTCGCACCCGCTTCAATTAAAGCGCGTAAGACCTCTGGGCTACTGGTAGCAGGGCCAATCGTTGCGACAATTTTTGTCCGGCGCTGGGGATTTCGCAGTTGCATGGGGCAAAATTCAGGGACAGAAGAGGACTGCGTGTAACAGGAAAGCAAAGGGATACTATCACATTTGTTCCAACTCCTATTAGGGCTTTGGAGCTGGTTCCCCTCTCTACTGTGTGGGTATTATACTAAAAAGCTTATTGATTTTACGGGTTTATCGGGTCGCTTCGGTCTTGGTTGAGGGGTTTCCCGGTCTCAGGTGCCGGTTTCTTTTGACCCTCAGCAAGCGGCTTGTAAACTAGACCGGAAGGCATAATTGTCCCGGTGAGATCGGCACCTGTCACGTCAAATGCTTCCTTCGCTTTGACTCCTTGTAGACTCGCATACTGCAAGTTCGCAAACCGCATCTTCGTACCGCTGAGGTTCGCGCCATTAAGAACCGCATTGTTCAAATTCGCATTTTCCAAGGTGGCTGCTGTAAGATCGGCTCCAGCTAGCACGACACTGGTGAGATTGGCATTGAGTAGATTGGCACCCTTCAAGTTGGCACCGCTGAGGTCATACCCAGTTAAGTTCACATTGCTCAAGTCACAAAATTGGCATTCTTTATAAATTAATAATCTCTGAACGTGTTCTGGATTCTCTGCTTTGACCGGCACTGCAAAGCAGACAGGCATCAACAGGGCAACAGCGAGGATTCCTGGTTTCATGGGAGGCTAGCCAACTGAGGAAATGAGTATCGATTGAACTGCCAAAACACCCTCTTGGTAGCCATGCGCGATCGCGCTATAGAATGCACAAAATCAGAACAAAAGAGTCAATGGGGATAGAATGCGATCGCTCAATATCCATTCAATCCAATGACACCTTTGAGCTTAGCATCCTTCCAGTTGGCACCCGTCAGGTTGGCATTCGCTAAGCTAGCTTGACCCAAATCTGTTTGAGTCAAGTTGGCATAACTCAGATTAGTATTTCCTAAATTGGCACCCCGGAGATCGGCACTGCTGAAATTGGTGTAACTCAAATTGGCTCCTGTCAAAATAGCATTCGTCAGATTGGCACTTTCTAGATTCGTACCCATCATCGACGCACCGCTTAAATTGGCAGACCGCAAATTCGCCCCGCGCAAGTTTACACCGCTGAGATTAGCACCGTTGAGATTGGTACTATCCAGATAAGCATCCTGGAGGTTAGCACCCGCTAAATTAGCGTTGGTAAGATTGGCAAGCGGCAGTTTGGCATTGGTTAAATCAGCATCGTTAAATTTAGCACCCGTCAAATTGGCACGATTGAAACCAGCACCCGTCAAATTGGCACCCGTCAAATTGGCACCTGTGAGCGTAGCACTTTGCAAATTAGCTGCTGTCAGCGATCCTTTTTGCAGATTGGCACCCGTGAGAATTCCCCCATTCAAGTCAGCATTATTCAAAGAAGCCTGACTCAAATCAGCATTGCTCAAGTTGACACTATCCATATTGGCAGTCTCTAACTGGGCATTATTCAACTTGGCACCTGTAAGATTGGCACCGGCTAAGTTAACAATTTGCATCTGAGCATCTTTTAGGTTTGCCCCGCCTAAATTGGCACCCGAAAGATTCGCTTCTATCAAATTCGCTTGTCCGAGATTTGCACCGACTAACTGAGCAAAATTCAGTTGAGTTTGGGCTAGCTGGGCACGCTCTAGCTTAGCGCCCGTGAGGTTCGCTGCATATAAGTTTGCCCCCCGCAATTTAGCGTCTGTTAAATCAGCAACAATCTTATTCGCCGCCGCCAATTTTGCCTGTCTCAAGTTCGCTTTTTCCAAATTAGCGGCAATTAGTTTGGCACCGTTGAGCTGGGCACCCTCTAGCTTAGCGCCCGAAAGGTCAGCCGCCGTTAAATCCGCACCGTCAAGCTGAGCATTCCTCAAGTCGGCGTTTCTGAGATTAATCCCCCTGAGTTGGGCATCTTTTAGGTCACATCCAGGGCAAGTTTTCAGCGTCAGTAACTTCTGCAAGTCTTTGGAGTTTGCCGCTTGGGCTGGGGTTGGTAAGCCAAGCGTTAACACTCCGACGGCTGAAGTCGCAGCTAAACAAACCAAGCCCGCGAAGGCGGGCTTAAGGACAGCAAATTGATTAACGAGTTTTGGGCGCATGGGGCAGTTCTTTGAGCCGCGATTAACAACTACTTAAGAGCCACGATACTGGATGCGGTAAATCCGGTTATTGGCTTCTTCCGTCAGCAGCAAACTCCCATCAGGTAGCACGAGTAACCCCACCGGACGCCCCCAGGTGGTGGGAACAGAGGGGTCAAGCAGGAACCCAGTGAGAAAGTCTTCATAGTAGCCCTGAGGACGCCCGTTAGAGAAGGGGGCAAAGACAATTTTGTAGCCGGTGCCTTGGTTACGGTTCCAGGAACCGCGAAAGGCGACAAAAGCGCCATTGCGATATTTTTCTGGAAAGGTATTACCGTCATAAAACTGCAATCCCAAAGCAGCCGAGTGGGCTTGGAACAGAACGTCGGGCGTCTTTGTTTTCGCTACCAGGTCGGGACGTTTGCTTTTTCCGTTGACCAGATGACGCGGGTCAAGGAGATTTGGTGCCAGGTAGGCGTAAGGCCAGCCATAGAATTCTCCCTGTTGGATGCGGGTTAGATAGTCGGGTACCAGGTCGTCGCCCAGTCCGTCTCGTTCGTTCACGGCGGTATACAGTTCGCCAGTGGTAGGGTGAAAGTCGAGTCCGACTGGGTTGCGTAAACCGGAAGCAAAAGTTTGCTGGTTGGAACCGTCTAGGTTCATCACCTGTACAGAGGCGCGGGGGATGGGTTCTTCTGAAGCGTTGGATGCCGACCCAACTGAGACGTAGAGCTTTTGCCCATCGGGTGAGGCAACGACGTTGCGCGTCCAGTGCTGGTTGTAGCCGCCGGGGGTTAAGTTAGCGATTTTTTCGCCGGTTCCGGTGAGTTGTTGTTGTCCTTGAGTGTAGGGATACCGCCGGACTTCGCCTGTGTTGCCGAGGAAGAAGTATCCGCCCGCAAAAGTCATGCCAAAGGGGATATTTACCCCATTTTGGGAACTGGCAAAGGTTTGGCGGACATCAGCGACGCCATCGCCGTTAGTGTCGCGCAGCAAGCGAATCTGGTTTTGTCGCGTTTCGGTGACTAACACGTCACCGTTCGGGGTGAGTGCCAGCCAACGGGGTGCATCTAATCCATCGGCAAAAACGTTGACGACGAAACCAGCCGGGACTCGCAGGGTGGGGTTTTCTGGGATGGGCACCACATTGGGCGAGTTGGAGGCACTGTCGCTGGCGTAGGGTTTGGGTAAGTTATCGAGGGTGATGCGAATCGGTTGGGGTGTGAGTGGTTCGGTTCGCACCACGTTGTTGGTCTGCGCCGCTTGGGAAAGCTGTTGGTTCGGCTGTGCCGGAGTTTCTGTCGGTTGTTGGCTTGGTTGGGTTATCTGGGGGTCGAGGGATGCCTGAGTTGAGTCACAGGCGGCTGCTGTAGTCAGGATGAGCAGCAGCAGCAAGAAACGTATCGATTTCATGTCAAAAGGTGGGAACTCTAATTCCAGGGTAGTCATTGAAGACTAGAGTGCGATCGCGCTCATGCGAAGCGAGGCGTTAGCCTAGCGCAGAAAAAGTCAGTTCGCACTCTTCGTTTCAGAGCGAATATTTAGTTAGCCGCTGCTCACCCTACACCTGTTCCTAAATATTATTTTTTGAAGTAATTATTTATCAATTTTTTTGATTCCTGCTCCAATTGTTCGATTAAAGTCTGTTGACTTTTCTCAGGTAAGCTTTTAAAAATGCTTTCATAAGATTCGTTAAATGTTTCTATTACATCATTCACAAATAATTGAAAAACTTTGTCTATTGCTTTTGGGTCTTTACCAGAAACCCGGCCTACTTTTGATAGAGTATTCATCAATCTATTTTCTGTAACCAATGCAAGCATCGCCTCATGGAGCCATTTGTCATCACTCAAATAGGGAGGAGATGTTGCTAATTTTTGGCCGCTCCATTTTTCTGCGTGATGGAATCGGCTCTCTTCAGCGAATTTTGGGATTTTTCTCTTCAAAATCGGCCTAATTTTTCCCTTGGGAGTATCTATATAGATCGACTTTACAGGTTTAATGACAATCCCTTCCGCCTGATTGCTAAACGGCAATTTGGGTAAACCTAATAAGGCAGGAATAGTAGAATCAAACTCTATCTTCTGTGCAAGCGCTTGTTCGTATTTTCCAGTAAATAGCGGTTTAGCACCCAGCATTTCTACTTGCTGAAATAATTTCAGCGCTTTCTCATAATCTATGTAATCTCGTTTTGCAGTTCTATTATTTTCTTCAATAGCAATATCAAAAGCACAAAACTCAATTTTAGGTGAATAATAGATTCCTGTTTGGACAGCCTGAACACTAGGAACAGGAACTACGTCAGGATGGGGATATTCTCCGCCAAATAATTCCCCATACACAGAAACTCTAAACGTTTCCGGATGTTCCAACTGGATAATTTTGAATATATCTTTGGCTTGTTGGGCTAATTTATATCTAAGCGTTTGATATCCAAAAAAGTCTTCGTCTGGCTGCAATAATTCTTTTCTCTTGGCAAAGCGAACGTCTGATCCGTCTGCGATTATACAGAAATTCGCCCCGTGAATTTTTTCAGTTACCACCCAGGCAGTTTTCTTGAAAATGCGATAATCTGATTCTGTTAAATTCCAATTATTCGAGCTTTCCGGTATTTTTTCATAGCTGATATGCGTCCAGCCGGTGAAGTTGCTTTCTTGTTTGTCCATCGGTTTTATTTTTTTGGAAAGAAGCTGAGAAAATGCGATCGCGTGGCTAGTTGAGGGATGCGATCGCGATTGAGCCGCTTGTGCCTTGAGTGCTATGTAACTCAGATCACTCGAAAGGCTGAGAATTTTCACACGTTACTCATCGAAGCGATCGCTCGGCGGGACGGAAAGGGGTGAGATATTAAATATCGTAGAGTTGACGCCCAACAACCATGCTTCCCCAAATCCAACTACTCCCCGGTGCTATCTCTGAAATCCTAGCCTCTGTCAGCGAAACTGGTATTCTGACTCTGGCTGACCGTTATGGACTGATGGCAGCTGCTCTGGATGAGTCCTTGGATGAAGAAGAAAGAGGTTGCGTCAACAGACTGCTGCGTTCTGTACTCAAAGGACGGGTAGCAGTAGTGGCTGACCTCTCCGCTGCTGCTTAATCTCGAAGTCAGGAAGTGTGCATTGCTGCTGCCAGAACAATGGGCGTTGAACTCAGCAGCGATCGCATTCTAAAATTTTGAATCAAAAAAGGTGTCTACTGAAGAAATTACTTAGGTGAATGCAAGCTGCAAAACTGATGGAATTCAGTGCCTTCTAAATTCCTTAAGATAAGTGTTTTCCTTAGAGCAGATTGCTACTTAAGTAAATTTTGGAGAACCTTTAGCCTAATTTCAAGGTATAGCCAACTATAATCAAATATAATTCACACAAAACCTTAAATGTATCTTTCAGAAGTTCAAATATTTAACTACAAATCTTTTGTAAAATCTGAACCTCTAGAATTTTTACCAGGGATTAACATTATTGTTGGACAAAACAATTCAGGCAAAACAGCGCTGCTAGAAGCGCTGGCCTTAAATTTTATTGACGTACCACACCGCAGTATCAAAACATTACCCACCCCATTTTCACAAATAAACTATGTTTCAACAGTTCAAGTTAGATTGAAAATTGAAAAAACAGAATTTTGCTCTATTATTGATAACCACTTGCTTCCTCTATCAATTCCTAAAGCAAGTGATGATGAAAATTTAAGTTTTGATGCAACAACGCATAGGTTTCGGCAATGGTTATTTGAACCAAGCCCTGTGGAAGTGAGTTTATTAATACCTTCAATAAACGCTCGCCTTAGCCATGTAGACAACCCCCTTAATGATATAAATTTTGGTTATCAGCCAAAACCTCCAAACAATGAAGGCAGGTATTCATCAATTGATATTAAACGAACTAAAGATGATAGTTTCGGCTCCTATGGACAAAGCTATTGTGAAATAGAAAGACATAGCGGAGTCAAATTATTCAATCTATTTAGAAGCCGTATATACCGATTTTATGCAGAGCGCCTAAATGTTGGTCTCTGCAACTTTGGTAAAGAATCGAAGCTACAACCAAACGCATCTAACCTTGCCGAAGTTCTTAATGTTCTTTTGTCAAGGAATCCAGCACGTTGGGAAAGGTTCAATCAGCTTGTATCGGTAATCTTCCCAGATATTAAAAGAATTAGTATTGAACCCAAGCAAGCTAATCAACTAGAAATTATGGTTTGGCATATAGATCATAATACAGAAAGAGAAGATTTAGCTTTTCCGCTTTCATCATGTGGCACTGGAATAGGTCAGGTATTGGCTATTCTATATGTCGTTCTTACTTCATCCCAAGAGCCGCAAACTATTATCATTGATGAACCACAGTCATTTCTACATCCAGGAGCAGCTAAAAAACTCATAGAAATTATCAAAGAATTTCCAGAGCATCAATATTTCATTGCTACTCATTCACCAATGATTATTGCTGCTGCAAATCCCTCTACTATCGTGAAGCTTCGATATGTTGATTGCGAAACAAAAACATCGGTGATGAACTCAGAAGATGTCGAAGAACAGCGCTCTCTTTTGGATGAAGTTGGAGTTAGGCTATCCGACGTTTTCGGAGCAGACAATATTTTATGGGTAGAAGGCCCAACTGAAGAGAAATGCTTTCCAATGATACTACAAAAATTGGCAAAAATGCCCCTTAGAGGTACCCAAATTCTCGCCATTAAGAATACTGGTGATTTAGAAGGAAAACGCGCTCGCATCATATTTGATATCTACGATAAGCTGAGTGGTGGAAAAAGCTTATCGCCTCCCGCAATTGGTTTTGTGCTTGATAGTGAGGGTAAACCGGAAAAAGATATGGAGGGTTTAGCCAAGAGAAGCCAGAATCCAGTGAAATTTTTGCCAAGACGTATGTACGAAAATTATCTGCTTCACGCAGAGGCAATAGCAGCGGTAATCAATCAATATGATAAATCCAGGAAAGAACCTCTTACTAGCATAGAGGTTCAGGAATGGCTTGACAAAACGAAGCAGGAAGGGCTTTATCTACCGAGAGGTGTTAGCTGGGAGACACTCCCAGATGAGCAATGGTTTTCTAAGGTTGATGGGGCTAACCTTCTGAAGGATTTATTTGCTGAACTCTGTGATACCCGATTAGAATTTTCAAAAACAACGCATTCTCCCAAACTTACAGAGTGGTTGATTGAACACGATCCCAATTCCCTTTCTGAGTTAAGCAAGCTTTTGCAGGAAATATTTGATTCCAAATAAAAGACGGCTATATTGAGTACGTCAGAATATTGAAAGCAAAATGCGAGAATTTTAAAAAGCCTGCCTAGCATAAAATGAAATAAAGCAAAAGTTATACTTGTAAAAATATTACACAATATTAAATCTAATACAGAGCCAACTTTGTGGATGTTGTGAACAATATGACAGGGCATTTCAAAACATTTTTCACCCTGCAAAAGTAATTGTGACTGTTGGGTGGAATCTATCGGGGTTTTCACCTTTGAGCTACATCCGCTTGGGTTTTGGTATGGCAATGCCATGCCTCTACAGGTGTATTGCACATGATCGAGAACTGCTATAGAACCTCTCCCTTATAAGGTGAAGAAAATTCCCCCATTCCCGCGCTAACGCTAACGTAGGGAAGGGGATTGGAGTTAGGTTTTTCCCCATTTACTTAGCACTGTTTCACCGACTCGCGCTTGGCTGAACCCACCGAAACTGATAAGGTTCACCTTTTGACCCCCAAACTTGATTCCCTGCGGCATCAAAAGCCCGATCTAAAGTGTCCATTCCAGTAGAATGCAACACAATTCGATTTGTTACTTTCACTGCGCCTTTGTAGTCGCTGGGACAACCTACCTTCGGCGTCTCGCCGATGTAATTCTCACCGTCAGGTTTTAAAAATACGCTGCATTTAGCAGCACCAATATCGGTTAATTTGATGACACGCTTTGCTTCTGGTTTACTACATAGACCAATCAAAGTTTCTGGTGTTGGTGGCTTAAATGATTGCGATTCTATGCTTTGGTTATCAGCACTGGGGGCAATTTTTAGGAGTCTCTGCCGATAGGGCTTGGCAAGATTCTGAGACATGGCTTGTTCTTGGTAGAGGAAAACTACCTTGGGATTTTTTTTAGTATTTTCTACGCTGACTTTGCAGGTAGTCATTCTCACATTTGGGGCTTTGGGATTGGCTTGCGCTTGTGCAGAAGTATCCATTACTCCGACTAAATGCGACACTACTTCCCCAACTTGTTGCTGCATTGGTATCGATTGGATATTCGTTGCTGGACGCGAATAAGCCGCTGTGCCAGTTGAGGAGACAAGGGCGATCGCTATCAAACTCCTAATTTTTGTATTCTTCACAATAGTCTCCCAGTGCTAATCAAAAACATAACGTTCGGCAACGCGCCAGTAGCGAGAAAAGCGTTTAAGGTCAATATATCCGTCGTATTTCACAAACGGCTCAACAGGTAACACTTCGATAGGCAGCGATTCCTCAATTTTGTCGCAAATGCCGTCAAAACGGGGGCTAGGACTTTCTGCTGTAACGATTCCATCGGCACTGTGTTCCTTGGCAAAAGCGATAACTTCAACAGCGACATCCCCACGTCGAATCGTTACTGGAAGTTCTAGCAAACATTCATAAATAAAAGTAATCCGCTTGAGACTCAGCTGCCACTCTTCAATCAAAGCATCGTCCCAAACCCATATCGCGGGGCTTTCAGGGTATGCTTGCAATGCGGGATTTCCAGGACTTAAACAGTCTCCATGCACCCAAATTATCGGCTGTTTCATTAATTCAAGACTCACGCACTCAAAACTCACGCACTACCGACGCTTCTTCCCGCGCTGAAAACTCTTGCTACCGCCACTTCGATCGAAACTTTGAGATTTAGGAAACAATCGCTTCTCTAGTTCATCGTAGCTGCCCTCGAAGTCACAATGACCGTACAGGGGGCATTGGCGGCAATAGACGCCATCCGTATAGCGTTCTAAGTTCTCCCGGTTAAAGAAATAAGGCTTTTGGCTAAAGGTGCTGGCAACCCACTGCCAGGAGAGATTATTGCTGGCTGGATCGCCATCCAGTAAGTGTTGCAGAAACCATCTTGCCCCGACTTGCCAACGAATCCGCCGCCAGTGAACTAGGTAAGCGGCTAGCCACATTCGCCCGTGGTTGTGCAGGTACCCAGAGGAGTGCAAGTCGCGGCTAAAACTGTCAATACAGACCATGCCAGTGCTACTTTTGTCAACATCTTCCGGTAACTTTTCGGCATAGTCTTTGGCTGTGTAGCCTGTCTTGTAAGACTCTTGATCTTCCCAAATGTCGTTTCCCAGCTTGGCATAGAGACGCTGCCAGTAATCGCGCCAGCCGAGTTCGTTGATGAGTTTTTGTGCGTCATCTCGGTTTTCCACTTTGTTCAGCACAGCATCCCGCACTTCTGCCAAGCTCAAGACGCCGTAGCGGAGATAGGGTGAAAGGCGCGTGACTGCGCCACTAAAAGAATTGCGCGTTTTGGCGTAACGGGCGGGATCTACTTGACTTAAGAAGGCTTCTGCGGCTTTACGTCCTCCTACGGTGGTAGCGATCGCGTCATCGCGTTCGGCGGCGGGGGGGAATTGTTCGCGCAGATAGGTAATTAACTCGTCGCGGCTGGCAAATTCTCGCCGCATATCTCGATTATTTGGCGTGGCGTTCATCGGTTAGCGATCGCTCCAAACTTATCGCTCCAAACTTATCGAGTGTAACAAGCGAGCCGCCTTCTTGCGCTCTTCAAAAGCAAAAAAGCCGTTTTCTTAAAGAAAACGGCTTTTTCGGAACTTATTCCGAACTTATTGGATTGGTAAACTCGCTGGCGAAGGTAAATCTTCTTCCAACAGCGGTGCGGGTGCTTCTTGTCGTTCCAAAAATTTACTCAAGGCGTAAGCCATATCCCCTCTTGTCATCGGATTTAGGGGATTCAGATTGCCTAGTTCATCGGTATTGGCAAATCCCTCATAAAGTGCAGTTGCCATCGATTTTTTAGCCCAATCCGGTATATTTCCTGAATCTGGATATTTCGCAAGAATTTTCGCAACGGTGTCATTCGGAAACTGAAATACACCGTGAGCTTGGGCAAAGATGGATAAAGCTTCAGCGCGATTGATTTTTTGGTTGGGGAAGAACATATCTCCCCGATATCCCTTCATAATGCCAGTTTTTAAAACTGTCTGAATATCGTTATATGCCCAGTGGGAAGAAGGTACATCTTGAACTGAAATAACTTCTTGTTTGGCGGCACTCGCTCGTTTATCAAGTTTAAAAGTTTTGACCAAAATTGAGGCAAGTTCTGCACGACTGATGAATTGTTCTGAACGAAACTGTCCATCAGGATATGCAGTCATTAATTTGGCAGCAATCACCTGTTCGATGGGGTCAGATGGAGCGTCTGAAGCAGGTTGTGTTTGAGCAGAAACAACTGCTGGAAAACATTGTAGAAGCCCCAATAGAGAAAGAGTGCCCAGGATCTGACGCATAATTAAAATCACTTCTCAGTTGCTAACTTCACTGTATAAACACTGGAACCAAATCTTCATCGCCCATTCGGGTCAATCCAAATGGGGATGTTGGCAATAATGGTGACGAATCTGTATTTTGCAAAGTTGCAAGCAGTGCTAAGACCGTGGATGCTTCCGAGGAGCCGTTGCAAAAAGTGGCAGGAGCGGGCGGGGCGACGAGCAGCGCGAAAAGCGCATAGCGAAGAAGGCGATCGCAACAATCAGCCTAGACGCTCCCAACCTAAACAATCGCAACCTCTCGAATTATTAACTTCCTTAGAAATCGCCACATTCGCTTCTGATAGCTGTGTCATAATTACAATCCTTAGATATCAAGTTCTTAACTAGGTGTAGCTCACTCACTTTATTTTTATGAACTTTCACAGCGAAAACAGAAATTCCTACTCCTAAGCTGGTGAACTAGGATGAGAAGGGACAACTGGGAAAACGGGAAAGATGAAGTCTCAAAAAAGGCGTACACCCACTTCCTTTATCTGCCATCCCTGGTTTGTTCGGATTGCGCGATCGCTTTGGCGTATGCCGCAGTTAGCGGCTACTCGCTCTGGCTTATGACCGCAAGTTAGCGGCTACTCGCTCTAGCTGCTCCCGCTAACTGCAACTGCTCGCGTAGCGGTTGCATAGAATCATTCAACCTGCGTTCGTTCTCTCACACATGAGCAACTTTCCAGACTTATCCAGCCACGGTTATCAGGTCGTCCGAGAATTAGGACACAACCGCGCCGGTGGTCGAGTAACCTACCTGGCGCTCAACCTGAAAACACGGCAACCCGCCGTCATTAAACGATTTCAGTTTGCTAAAATCAACGCTACCTGGTCTGACTACGACGCCTACCAGCGCGAAATTCAAGTGTTGCAGGGGCTGAATCATCCCGGAATCCCCCGCTACCTGGATTCCTTTCAGACTTCCGATGGCTTTTGTATGGTTCAGGAGTATAAAAAAGCACCGTCTTTAGCCGTGCCCCGTAGCTTCGATCCTGATGAAATTAAGAAAATTGCGGTTTCTTTATTAGAAATTCTCGTTTATCTGCAAAATCGCATTCCCACTGTTATCCATCGAGATATTAAACCCGAAAATATCTTGGTCGATGGCAACATCAATGTTTTCTTAGTTGATTTTGGTCTGGCTCGAATTGGGGATGGGGAAGTGACGATGAACAGCGTGGCAAAAGGAACTTTAGGGTTCATGCCGCCCGAACAATTATTTCATCGCCAACTCACTGAAGCCTCAGATTTATATAGTTTGGGAGCAACGCTGATTTGCTTATTAACTGGAATCAAATCTGCTGAGATCAGCCAGTTAATTGATGATGATTATCGAATTAATTTCAAGCATCTCGTTCCCAAACTCAGTCTGCGGTGGATTGACTGGTTGCAAAAGATGGTGGAAATCAAACCAAAAGACCGCTATCCTAACGCAGCGATCGCGTTGGAAGCACTCAAGCCCATCTATGTGATTCGGGTACCCGAAGCGAAACTGAGTAAACCCATCTTAGAATTTAAGGCAAGAAAATTAGGTGAAAGGGTGACTCAGACAATCGCAGTTACGAACTCGATTCCTGATACCCTTCTGGAAGGAAATTGGGAAGTGGCACCCCACGAAAGCGATCCCCCCCATACACCAGATACTCACACTTGGATTTCTTTTGATTCCGTTAAGTTTGAGAACAATCAGGCGAAGTGTAAAATCAATGTGAATACCAGCCGGTTGATGGCAGATAAGACCTACGAGCGACATCTGTTATTACACACAAATTCTCTGCCAGAAACTCACGATATTACTGTTAAGATTCAGACTGCCCCGGTTCCGATTGCGAACAAAAAACTACCTTATATCGCGCTCGCTTTACTGGTGACACTTGCTGCCTCGGCGGCTTGGATTGAGGGAATCGCTTGGGGCGGAACGATTGCCCAAGTTGGGGCGATGGGTGTGGTCATGGCTGGGTTTATCACGCTGTTTGTCGCTGCATTTGGTGTGGCAGCAGCGGCTACGGCGGCGGCTGGGGCTGTGTTTGTCGCTAAGCTTCTATCCAGGTATAAAGTTAAGTTTGCGGGTATAGACACGGTTGTAGCTTTGTTGGTTGCGGGAATTGTCGCTTTTTTTGTGACGGGTTTTGGCGAGCAATTTAGAGCGGCAAATTCGGCGGCGGTTGGGTTTGAAGCGGTGGATTTTGCTGTATTTATGGCTGGTTTTGGGGCGCAGAGTCTGGCAGTTAGTTGTTTGAAAAGAGGATTTAGTCCCAATCTCGCGATTGGGGTGTCGCTATTAGCAATGGCGTTAGGCATGACTTTAGGAGTTGGCTTCCAAGTTGGATTGCTAAATCCTTTGGTGATGGGCGCTGTTTTGGCAGTTGGTTTACCTTTGGGAACCATCTTGTTTTATCCCCCTTTTGAGCGGGCAAGGTTAATTGGTAACTATCGCAAGTTTGAGCAACATTTGATTAAGCCGTAGTCAGGCAATTTGGCTCACGCCGCGTGCAACTTTTTTTAGGGAGTTTAGGCAAAGGCTTTCAACCTGTCAAACAGGTTGAAAGCTTTAAGGTAAGAGATTTATCTTCAGGAGCGGGGACGGTTTCATTCACACACCAAGGATATTCATGCCGTGAATCCTGGCAATCATCCGATTTGTTAAGGCTGGTGGTAATCTCTTTGGCTAAAGAATAATCGGATGTTTATACAGATATCTCAGGATTTTGAGGGTGATCGCACAAAGCAGAAATATGTTCCCAGATATTTGTGCCAAATTAATCTTCCAGTCACTCTGGCAATCGTCCCAAAACTGCCTCCGATAGGACCTAAAATATTTCCGACTCAATTGTTTGAGTCATTCTATAGCGATCGCGCAGTTAATCCTGCTTTAAGGTGTAAGCTTAAGGTGCTTTCATCCAAAGCGATCGCACTTCTACTCTTTGCCATAGTCCGGTTGTCCGTCAGCATCAAAAAAATTTCGCAGCCCGCTTTTGTTAATCCCTCTTATCTAGAGCTACCAGCCGAATGCTACTGCATACAGCTTTAAGCTCATCCTTTCATTGATTAACAGTTTTTTTTATCACTCCAACTTTTACTAGCCTTGTTAGGATACAATTGTCGGCTGAGTAAGAACTACCAGATGCTGCCTCTCGATAAGCGAGGAAATAGTCTACACTGCAAGGACTCGCTTCTGGGAGCGGCTAATACACCTGCCTCCAAAACAACCTTATTACCACTCTCCTACACGAGCCTCTTATGGAAACTAGACAATACACAGAAGATATAGATTTTAAAAAATACTGGCTTATCCTCAAACGGCGTTGGCTACCCGCCAGTACCGTCTTTATATTTACAGTTGCACTCGCCGCCGCATTTGCGTTCTTAAAAAAGCCTACCTACGAAGCCGAAGGGAGGCTTTTGTTTAAGAAGCAAAATACGACTTCTGCCTTAGTCACAGAGGCGGGAGCAAAAATCGGACAGTTGGAACCGCTCAATGTCTTGAATACTCCTCTGGATACAGAAGCCGAGATAGTCCGTTCTGAGCCTCTGATACAAGAGACGATAAATTCTCTAAACCTAAAAGACAAAAAGGGAGATCCCCTAAAACCTGCTGATTTCCTAAAACAGCTTACGGTAAAAGGGATCAAAGGAACCGATGTTTTGCAGATATCCGTTAAAGGCAAAGATCCCGAGGAAGCTGCAAAGATAGTCAACAAACTGATGGATTTGTATCGCGAGAAGAATGTACTTAATAACCGCGCTCAAGCAGCGGCGGCTCGCGAATTTATTAGTAAGCAGCTACCGAAGACTGAAGCCACTGTTCGTCAAGCAGAAGCCGCTTTGCGTAGTTTCAAAGAACAGAATAACATTGTAGCTCTAGAAGAAGAAGGAAGCTCAGCCGTAAAAGCGATCGCAGAGCTAGACAGCAAAAAAGCGCAAACTCAAGCTGAGCTTGAAGATGCAACTGCTAGAGTCGCCGCCTTCCAAAGTAAGATAGGACTGAATTCACAGCGGGCTATGGCTCTAAACTCGCTCAGCCAATCTCCCGCAGTTCAGCAAGTGCTGATAGAACTCCAAAAAATTGAAGGCGAGTTGACAGTTGAGCGCACCCGCTTTCAGGATGAAAACCCCAAAATAATTAATCTCGAAAGCAAACAAGCGGCATTAAAAGCTTTACTACAGGAACGGGTAGGAGAGATTGTTGGCACCAACCAACAAGTATCCGAAGCAAATTTACAAATTGGGGAACTTGAACAAAAACTGACCGCAGAATTAGTCAATGCAGAAGTGCAACGCTTAGGTTTGGCTAATCAAGTGACTTTTTTATCTCGCGCTCAGGAGGCGTACAAACAAAGAGCGAACATTTTACCTAGATTGCAACAGGGTCAGCGGGATTTACAACGGCAAGTAGAAGCCGCGCAATCTACCTACCAAATTCTTTTGAAAAATCTTCAAGAGGTACAGATTGCGGAAAATCAAAATGTAGGCAACGCTAGTTTAATTTCCGCCGCTACAGTTCCAGAAAAGCCCGTAGGTACTCGCAAGCTAATAATCATAGCTGCCGGAATTGTTGCAGGCAGTCTACTTTATGTAATTACTGCTTTCCTTGTAGACCTGAAAGATCCAACTATCAAAACTGCCAAGGAGGTGCGGGAGTTATTTAAATATACTGTCCTGGGAATGATTCCTTCTTTGAAGAAAAAAGTTACTTTTCGCAGTAAGAAACTAGAAAGAATTCTTCCGCAGCTTCCTGTTAGAGATCATCCACATTCGGTTATCAGTGAAGCTTACCGTATGCTTCAGGCAAACTTGAAGTTTCTCAGTCCAGATCAAGAGCTGAAAGTCATTGCGGTGACAAGTTCTGTTTCCAAAGAAGGCAAGTCTACAGTTTGTGCCAACTTGGCTATCGCTATGGCTCAACTAGGAAGACGAGTTTTATTAATAGATGCGGATCTGCACCATCCCATGCAGCATCATATCTGGGACTTGACTAATGCAATTGGTCTGAGCGATGTCATCGTTAATCAAGCTGAGTTTGAGATGGCTGTGCGAGAAGTGATGGATAACTTGGATGTGCTTCCTTCTGGGGTGATTCCTCCTAATCCATTGGCTCTTGTTGACTCAAAGCGGATGGCTGGATTAATTGACAATTTTTCTAAAGACTACGATTTTATAATCCTTGATACGCCTCCAATTGTTCTGGTGGCAGATGCTCTGGCAGTAGGCAAGATGACTGATGGTATGTTATTGGTAGTTCGCCCAGGCGTGGTTGATACTGTCAGCGCTGCTGCTTGTAAGCAATTTTTGGTACAGTCAGGTCAGAAGGTCTTGGGCTTGGTCGTCAATGGTGTGATTGTGGAAAACGAACCTGATAGTTATTTCCACCATGCCAAGGCATACTACAAGGAAGATGCCAGTACGCCAAAAATGCTGACAGCGAAGGCTCCTAAAAATAGCGATCGCGTTTAAACAAGCATTAATCGATTACTTCTAGCTCGAACCATAAGCGTACTGTTGTAAGGACGTTATATACGCTTATGGCGAATCCTCTTCTCCTAACCGTGTTCGGGGTAGGAGAATTTTGTTATGGGAAAAAGGCGAGTCCCCTTTCCGTGTAGAGAAGACCGCTGATATACACTTGCTTAAATGCGTTACGTTGATACCCCTCACCAATAGGACAACTAAGCAAATTCGCTCTTGCAGGCTGCTACTGCGGATCGGCAAAGAAATATCTTCTAGTAGAGAATATTAAATAAAATTGTATTTTTGCATAGTGGCTGTCAAATTACACTTTTAAATACAGACTTCATTAGCAGTTTATATCCGATGCCTCGGAAAGTTAATTGTAAAGTACGAAAGTACAATTTATACAATCGAGCGGTTTTACGTATAAACTCAGTTCGCATCTTCCATAAGGAGTATTCATAATTCCTACTTTTGATAGTAGTAATAGGCTTCGGAAAGTTAATCGTAAAGTACAATTCATCTAACTAAGTAATCTTACGTATAAACTTAGTCCGCATCTTCCATAAGGAGTATTCATAATTCCTACTTTTGATAGTAGTAATAGGCTTCGGAAAGTTAATCGTAAAGTACAATTCATCTAACTAAGTAATCTTACGTATAAACTCAGTCCGCATCTTCCATAAGGAGTATTTTATAACTCCTACTTTTGATAGTAGTAGTAGGAGTAACGAGTTCTCTTCTAGAGTGGTATTAGATTTAGTAAAAGCTTAGGAATGGCTGGGTCAGGGTTTTTCGGGTTTGGGAGAAATTATTGGGCAGTGTTAAAATTGAGCCATTTTTTGCCTTCATAGCGTCTTGAACCTCATTATAAAGTTGCCATGAAGTCAAGTGGGAAATTTGAGAACTTTCTGTAAAATCTGGCAAATTCAATTTACTTAAGTAGGGTTTTACAGTAATCTAAGCAATTATGAGGAAGAGAATCTCAGACTCTCAAGTCAGCTAAGCAATCATGCTGAAATAAATCTACTGACAGACTGCTTAATTAATCTTTGCCACAACAAAAAAACAACCAATACACCTAGCTATATATAGGTATTGTTATGCGTAAACCTGTTTTGACTATCTTCTACCAGTTCAATCCGAGTAGCATTAGCATCGGGGGTATACAAACAGTCATACGCACTTTTGTTAAATACGCTCCTAGCGAGTTTGAAATCCGGCTGGTAGGCACGGAGAACGATCCATCGCAACCCATAGGAGTATGGAGAGACGCCCAGTTGGCAGGCAGAGAGATCCGCTTTATGCCCTTGTTTTTTATAGAAAACGATAACTTTAAAAAATTAGTACCAACCACTATTAAATATACGGCTGCCCTTTTAGGTCGGAATTTGAGTTCGGATTTCATGCACTTTCACAGGCTGGAACCCACACTTTTTACTCGCAACTGGTCAGGAGAAAAGACTCTCTTTATTCACAACGATATTCAAAAGCAAATTAATTCTGCGGACAAAAAAAATGCGATTCTGTGGCAACGTTTTCCAGCAGCATATTTTGCTATCGAACGCTATCTTGTAAGTCAGTTTTCTCAAATCTTGTCGTGTAATACTGAATCGGTGCAACATTACCAGCAGCATTACCCAGAGATAGCAGAGCGCATTTCCTACGTCAAAAACACAGTAGATAACGAAATCTGCTACCCATTGACCTTAGATGAACGAGAGAAAGGTAGGCGCACACTTGCACAGCAGATGGGTTTAGCGGAAGATACACGCTTTATTCTATTTGCTGGTCGCCTTCACGCCCAGAAAGACCCCGTCTTGCTAGTCCGCTCCATTGCTGCCCTGAACGATTCAAATGTTCACCTCCTCATAGCAGGCGATGGAGACTTAAAGGATAAGCTACGTTCTGAGATTTCCCGCCTTGGATTGTCCGGACAGGTAACGCTGCTGGGACCATTAGCCCAGGCAGAACTTGCACAGTTGCAACGTGTATGTAGTGTTTTTGTACTAACGAGCGCCTATGAAGGTCTTCCTATGGTCGTTCTCGAAGCACTTGCCAGTGGTACGCCAGTGGTGACAACCCAATGCGGCGAAACTCCAAACCTACTCACTACTGATAGTGGAGTGGTGTGCGAGGAGCGATCGCCAGCCGCAATTGCAGATGCCTTGCGGAAGGTACTGCACAACGGTGGAGATTATCCAATCGAGGCGTGCGTTAAAGCTGCCAAACCTTACAGTGCCAAGACTGTCGTGGGTGATATCTACAGCGATATGCTAAGCCGCTGGCAACAGCGGAATTTGTCTACTAGCCAGATTAATCAAAAAACTTTTACCGGGGTTTCGCCATGAAAATTGCCGTAATTGGAGCAAAAGGGTTGCCTGCTAAACAGGGTGGTATCGAGCACCACTGTGAAGAAATTTATTCACGGGTTGTGGAACAGGGTCATGAAGTGGATTTGTTTGCCCGTTCCTCATACACTGGAGATGTTTCGCTCAGCCACTATAACGTTCATGGTGTGAAGGTTGTTTCCATACCCAGCTTGAATATCAAGGGAATGGATGCTCTGTTGAGTTCGGCGCTGGGAGCGATCGCTTGCAATGCGAAGCGTTATGATATCGTTCACTTCCACGCTTTAGGACCAGCCCTCTTTACTTGGCTACCCAAACTTGCTTCCTCGGCAAAAGTTGTTGTTACCTGTCATGGCTTAGATTGGCAACGTGCCAAATGGAACAAAGCTTCTAGCGACCTAATCCGTCGCGGCGAACGTGCTGCTGTCCGCTTCTCTGATAGCATGATCGTCGTCTCAGAGGAACTGCGCTCATACTTTAAGGAAACTTACGGTAAGGAGACAATTTATATTCCTAACGCACCCTCAAATATGGGTGATTCAGACCCTACTTTTAGCTATGGAACTTCGCTAGGTCTGGAACAGGGACGCTATATTCTATTTTTAGGTAGACTCGTACCGGAAAAGTGCCCCGACTTACTCATCAAAGCCTTCCAAAATCTTCAGCAAGAAGGATGGAAACTCGTCATGGTGGGCGGTACCAGCGATACCAATGAGTTCACCTCGGAGATCACCGAGATGGCGGCGAATAACAAGAACATCATATTCACAGGTGAACTTAGAGGTCCCCGTCTTGCAGAAATCCTTCGGGGTGCGGGATTGTTTGTACTTCCTTCTGAGTTGGAGGGATTACCTCTATCAATGTTGGAAGCAATGCAGGAAGGTGTTCCCGTACTCGGTAGTGACATTCCCGTGCATCAGCAATTGATTGGCAAAAACCGAGGGATGCTTTTCCAGGTAAAAAATGTAGACTCCTGCCTCCGCAGCTTGGAATGGGCAATCAATCACCAGAATGAATTGGCGGTAATGGCTAAAAACGCCCAGAGTTATGTGCAAGCACACTATACCTGGAACCAGATTACTAGCGAAACATTGGAGTTGTACAGAACACTCACCGCCCTTGCTCCACTAGACAACGAAAACGGCAAACGAATTCCAGTTCCATCAGACCTGGTCAAGGCTTAAAAGCGCTGTTGCATTTCTAAATTGTCAATATAACTTAATATTTTCCTGCCAGGTGATAGGGGCGCACAAATAGCTGTACGCCCCTACTATTTTTTGTCTTTATATTATCTTTATATTTTTTTTACACAAAATAGCCATTAACACTCACTTCACCAGTGTTATAAGCGCGACACACATATTTACATTCAATTACGTATTTACTAGCAGCATTCAGTTAAAAAACTTAGCTTTCAGGACAAAATCAGAAAAACATCCTTTAATTTATTTGTAAAAAAATATACTTAAAGCGTCTCCGTATGTTTTCGGGTTTATAAAGGAGTTCTTTACAAAAAATTCAAAAAATTCACTGATGTCAAGACCCTGTAGTGTTTCATATCCTAGAGGGGTAAACAAAACTATTTACCAAAATGAACGCCTTTATCAAGAAACTAATTTCTACAAGCGTCATGTTTCTCTTCACGGCTGCTGGTTTCGTAGTATTGGCATTTTCGGTAGTCTTGATGACGGTTGAATCCCTCGTCTCGTACGTGTTGTCACAAGTAACAGCACTACAAAATCATTCTTTAACAGAACGTGTTACTAGCGTGAAAGAACCGTCTTCTGTTAAAGGCTAATGCCTTGGTACTTTTCGGGTAAATTTAACCAGTATTCAGGGGCGAATTGCGTGTACGGGCGCGGAAGATAAAGCAGCCTACTCCTTGGAATCGTCAGGAGTTCCGTAGTAGATGCCCCTGCCATTGGTACCAACGAAAACCAAGCCAAACTGTTGCCAACTCGCCTCCATCGCATTTGGCTCGCCAGCGATGGGATTTTGGCTAGAACCAATGCTTATCCAAGTTCTGCCTCTGTCGAGAGAACGGAAGATCCCCTCGCCCATACCAGAAATTTTTCCATACAAATAAAGCTCTGGAGTTGTCCTTCCGGTCTGCGGTTTCCCAAAAGTAAACAAATGCGCCTTTTCTACTGAAGGCAGCTTAGCGAACGTTTTGCCACCGTCTGTGGAGTTAAATAAACCTTCCTAGTCTAAGCTGAGCCTGACTTCAGTTTTCGCATCTGGAACTGTTTTCAGCGCATACGAATAGTAGTCACTCTTAATATTGGGAATCGATGAGTTGACAATGCTAAAGGCTAAAGGATGCACCTTGGTCAGTGCTGCGGTAAACTTTGCTGTCGCTGTAATAGTAAAAAGTATTTCTATCTACTTTATTCGCCACCAAGGGCTGATCTCAATACCAGGGACCTTCTGAGCAATTTGGTAGTCCAGACACTGCACTCCCTGAAGCGCCGCTATTAGTGGTGCGTAGGGGTAGAGCTTTACTTACAGCTACAACGAACAAGTTTGGATTAGGTGCCGATATCGCTACGCGCAGCGGCATTGATGCCGGAAACGACCCAAGCTTCTTCCAAATTAATCCACCGTCTGTTGAAGTTGCTCCTGTAGAAGTTGAGTTCCACCTTGAACCGCCAACGCGGACGAGATGCCAACGCCTTTGGTAAGCGTTGGAGATAAAGTTGCGACTTTCGCCCATTGTCGCGCCTGCATTCGAGGATCTCCACACCCCATCGTGCCGCGAATCAAAGAAAATAATGTTGGAGTTAGCCGGATTGAGAGCTAGTCTTTTTCCCACCCAGCCATGCTCAACATTACTGTCTATCCCTAAGTTTATGTTTAGTTTAGTCCAGTTTTTACCTCGCTCTGTGGACTTAAAGATTGATCTTTTGGGTTGCCGCTGGGAGTATTTACCTGCTGCCATGTAAACGATATTTGGGTTGATGGGATTCTGTTGCGATCGCTTCTTCCCCGTAATATGTTTTCTCTTTCATTGTGAAGCTGTCATGTAATCGAATGCAGGTTTTATCTTCGGCATTCCAGCGATAAAAGCCACCAACGTCGGTTCTGATCTAAACCAGATCCTTTTGTGCGTTGTAAGTATAAACACCTGTAACAAACCCTCTACTGCCTATCGACACGTTAGCCCAGCGACGTAGGAAGTGGGTGCCATCAGTACGGACACAAGATCCGCGCCTACAATCGGCTGTTGGTTGCTACCTATTGCTACTAGCAGTACACCCAAGCATAGTGCCAATAAACACAGGAGCCACAGCCCGATGGAGAAGTTTTAATATCATGATTGCCTAAACACTGGTAAGATTACAGACATTTTGCAGAGAATAATGTAAGTTATCTATTTCATAAAGTTGAAGTTCTAATGAAGAATTATCAAGCCTTCCATAGCTCAATGCCAAATGTGTAAATATTCAGTGTCTTTATAAAAGCTTTAAACTTTGGGGGGGAATTCTCACAAATCCACACTGTTGTCTGTGGTAAATTAAATTTGCTTGCTTAAAAAGAGATTGGCACCCAAGTACGATCGCTTTAACTGTTGCTGAGATATTTTTGCCAATCTGTACTAGCGTTAGTAGCAATTGACTATTTATTCAATGAAATATGCTGACGACCTTAGAAGGCCGTCTACTGATGCAGTAGCGATGAACCAAGGCAAACTAAGGAGAAAAATGTGCTGGAGCTGAGCCACCTGCTCAAAAAATTGATGAGCATTCTACCGATTTTCCCGCATCTTGCGCCGCTAAAGACTCCCAAGCTGCGATCGCTATCTATAAATCTCTTTTTCTGGAAGTCTTCATTGGTAGAACATCAAGGATTTCTCCGTAATATTTGCTACTTTGAGGGACAAGCATGAACCTGAAAACGCAAGTCATGCGGGGAGGAGTCTACCTGGTACTGCGTCAGGGGCTGGGAGTATTCATCAGTCTGGCAGGAGTGATGCTAGTTACCAAAGTCATAGGACCGGAGAAATACGGTCTCTATGCTGCCACCATCAGTATATTTTTGTACCTTCAGATGCTCAGCCAGCTAGGCATTGAAGTTTATCTGGTGCGGCGGGAAGGGGAAGAGGAACTCGGAGTATATCACCAAGCTTTCACCCTGCTGTTGCTGCAAGCGTTTACAGGAATGCTTTTAGCTTTTTTGGCGCTTCCCTTAGTAGAAAGCTGGGTGAATATCCAAGGGTTTCGCCCGGTAGCGCAAGTCTTGTTTCTGGGACTTCCCGTCGTTCTCCTCAATCAAGTCCCGATGGCTCGGCTAGAGCGCAATCTAGATTACAAGCGGGTAGCTTTAATTGAACTTCTCGGTCAGTTAGTTTACTACGTGATAGCCTTTCCAATGGCTTTTCGGGGAGCCGGAGTTTGGGCGCTGGTGGCTGGATGGTGGCTACAGCAAGTTCAAACTCTAGCACTACTCTACTGGAGTGCCGGATATCGTCCCCGCTTTGCTTGGAATTGGGTTTTAGTTAAGCAGATGCTGGGATACAGCATCGGATTTTCCACCTCAGTCTGGGTGTGGCAACTACGTACTCTGATCAACCCCCTGCTAGTAGGTAGATACGCTGGTGCCGAGGCAGTGGGATATGTAGCCCTAGCCATCCGGATCATCGACATTCTCAGTTTCGTAAAAACCGCAACGTGGCGGATTTCCATTGCCACCTTGGGGCGCTTGCAGGGAGATCGAGAGCGGTTACGGAGAGCTGTCACTGAGGGCATGGGCCTTCAGATATTAGCTTTAGGACCCCTGCTCGTAGTAGTCAGCTGGGCTTTGCCTGTGCTTATTCCATTGGTGTTTGGCGATCGCTGGCTTCCCGTAGTGGCGATCTATCCTTATATCGCCTTGAGCAATCTGACCAACTCCATGTTTAATATGCATTCCTCAACCCTCTACGTTTTGCGGCGGAACTGGGAAGTTACAGTTTTTCACATCGTGTATATGGCTCTTTTTGTAGGAGCAGCATTCGTGCTGTTACCCCGCTTGGGATTAGTGGGATACGGCTGGGCTGAGGTGGCGACTTTAGCGAGTTATATTGTCATCCACTTCTACCTAGTGCGGGACATTGGCAGTCCTGACTATCGATTGGCTGGCTTGTGGTGCGGGACCTTTGGAATAGCTTTGTTTGCCTACCAGTTAGGATGGTGGGTAGTTTTGGGCTTAGTAGTCGTGGCATTGTTGCCCAGTACCCAGCAGAAGCTGAGAGATTATATTAAAAGTATCAAAGGAGTAAAGCAGGAAAAATCATCCGAAGCTTAACGCCACCTTCAACAAAAACTGCATCATCCTAGAAACTTGTCAAAAGTCATTTTCTCCCCCCTCACCCGACTGAAAAGACCTAGACTTGAGTTTAATTCTAGATACTTTTACCACCCTCTAAAGTCGTGAATCCACTCCTAAATTTCGCTGAAAAGAGATTCTCGGTTCTGGCGCTGCTAGTGTTCTCAGGATTATTAAACTTTGCTAGCTTAAACAATGCCTCGGAGGGAACAGCTGGCTACGCTGTTTATGTTTCTTCCGTGTTTGACAAGATTATATCGCTGCTACAGATGGGAGTCTATGCAGGGACAATCTTTTTTATTTTTGCCCGGTTCAAAAGTGTTGTTCGTCCAGCTTTGAGAGACGTTTTCTTATGGGGTTTAGTCGCAACAATTGTAATCTCATTTTTTTGGTCTGATTTCCCGCCTATTTCTAGAAAAGCTGGCCTCAATGTATTACAAACAACCTTGTTTGGACTGTATTTGGCTTCGCGCTATACCTTGAAAGAGCAAGTACGCATAATAGCGTGGGCGCTGGGTATAGGAGCAGTAATTACCGTAATGTACACCCTAGTTTTTCGGGGAGGTGGAATAGAAAGTGGAACTCATGCAGGAGCTTGGCGGGGGCCTTTGTTACACAAAAACCTCTTGTCTCGCCTGATGCTGGTACCAGCATTGTCTACCTTACTTGTGGCTCTGAACGTTCGCAAATATCGTTACTTGGTATGGGGTGTCTGTGGTATTTGCGTTGGCGTGATTGTACTTACAACTTCAAAAACTGCTTTAATCATCTTCTTGACTTTGATAATTCTCTTGCCTTTTTACAGCGCTTTACGGTGGAGCGACAACTTAGCTATTCCCTTCTTCATTACATTGATATTAATCGGTGGAAGTCTAGCTACATGGGGCGTGGCAAGTTGGGATAACTTGCTGTTTAGCTTAGGCAAAGATCCTACCCTCAGCGGTCGTACAGAGATTTGGGATGCTGTAATAGAAAAAATCTGGGATCGGCCTTGGTTAGGCTATGGTTATCAGGGATTTTGGCTGGAGGGAGGAGAGTCGGAATATGTTTGGCGTGTACTTCGCTATAAGGTATACCACGCTCACAATGGCTTTTTAAACTTGACAGTTGATCTCGGCTTTGTAGGGCTATTCTTCTTTGGGATTAGTATTATTTTCACCTATTTTAGAGCCATAAAATGGGTGCGTTCGACTAAAGAACCAGAAGATTTATGGCCCATAACCTACGTGACGTTTTTACTAATGTATAACTATACCGAAAGTACAATTGTAGAACCGCACTCTCTGTTTTGGATATTGTATGTATCAGTAACTTTATCATTGAAGCGCCTCCCAATGTCAAATATTAGGCCATTTGAACCAGAGGAAAGAAAGGAAGGATTAGTTGAAACAACCTAGTAAGGTTCGCAATAAATTTACCAACTTTTTCAAGTAACCCTTCCCTTAACTCCTCCCCAGAGAGCGGAAATTAGGGAATAGAAGTATTTTCAACCTCAAATAAAAATGTCTAGCCTAACAATTTTTCTTACTTCCCTATATGGCGGTGGCGCTGAGAGAGTCCTCGTTAATTTGGCTCGTGGTTTTGTCGAGCAAGGCTTAAGCGTAGACTTAGTTTTAGTGAAGGTGGAAGGACCTTATCTGTCTCTAGTACCGCCAGAGGTGAGAATTGTGGACTTGAAAGGTAAGCGGCTGCTGTCAAGTCTCCCCGCCTTGGTACGCTATCTGAAAGAAAATAAACCTACAGCTTTGCTTTCGGCTTTGGAAGATACGAATATAGTAGCTTTGTTGGCTCGAAGGCTGGCTGGTGTATCTACAAGAGTGGTAGTGAGCGTACATAACACCCTATCTCAGGAGGCGCAAAACTCTAAGCAGCTGAAAAGGCGAATTGCACCTTACTTGGTACGCTGGTTTTACCCGATGGCTGATGCAGTTGTTAGTGTGTCTCAAGGGTCGGCTGATGATTTGGTGCATCTAGGATTAGCAAAAGAACAAATCAAAGTTATTTACAACCCAGTTGTTACCCCGGATCTGTTCAAAAAAGCCAGTGAACTTGTGGAACATCCTTGGTTTGAGCCGGGACAGCCTCCGGTGATTTTGGGTGTGGGACGCCTGGAAAAGCAGAAAGACTTTCCTTCTTTGATTCGCGCCTTTGCTCAAGTGCAACAACAGCGTCCGGCGCGGCTGATGATTTTAGGGGAGGGAACGGAGCGATCGCAGCTTGAAGCTTTGGTGCAGGAATTGGGTATAGCATCGAATGTGGCTTTACCTGGGTTTGTGGCAAATCCCTATGCTTATATGGCATCTTCAGCAGTATTCGTCCTATCTTCTTTATATGAAGGATTGCCTACTGTACTCATTGAGGCGATCGCTATGGGGACCAGGGTAGTTTCTACCGATTGTCCTAGCGGGCCAGAAGAGATTTTAGCAAACGGAAAGTACGGTCAGTTAGTCAGTGTTGGAGATGTCAAAGGTTTAGCAGAAGCGATCGCGACTACCTTAGATAAGCCTTCTGACTCGGAAGCACTGCGGCTAAGAGCTGATGAGTTCTCCCTGGAAAAGTCTGTAGCACAGTATCGGCATGTATTGGGTATTGATTCATAGGCATTGCTGTGTTCTTCCCAAGCTTGCTGCTATTGTCACTACTCAAACCAGACGCTCATAACAACACTAAAAGCATGAACAGCAACCCTAAAGTTAGCATCGCCATTAATAACTACAATTATGCTCGTTTCCTATCACAGGCAATTGATAGCGCCCTAAGGCAAACCTATCCCCACGTCGAGGTAATTGTGGTGGACGACGGTTCTACCGACAACTCACGAGAAGTTATTGCCAGTTATGGCGATAAAATTCTCCCGGTGCTAAAGGAAAATGGGGGACAAGCTTCAGCTTTCAATGCAGGCTTTGCGGCGAGTAAAGGAGATATTGTTTGCTTTTTGGATGCTGACGATACTTTTGTACCTGAAAAAGCAGAAAAAGTAGTAGAAGCATTAGGCGATCGCCCAGATTTAGGTTGGTGTTTCCATCCTCTTAAATTTGTGGACGAAAAGTTAGTGGAAATAAATGATAAAAAACTTAAAACCAGTCCCGATTTATTCCGCGAGTACGATTTGACACAGTTAACTAAAAGTGGCAGATTCTACAAAAACTTTCCTTACCCCTCTACCTCTGGTCTTTGCTTGAAACGGTCACTTTTACAACAAATTCTGCCAATGCCGGATAAAGCAGGAAGCACTTTGCTTAATGATGCTTTTTTGATTTTTAGCTCATTAGGGCTAAGTAAAGGGATCGTTTTGGATAAGGAATTAAGTCTTTATCGGGTACATGGGAAGAACGCCAATGCTATCGGAAAAGAGACTAAGGGGAAATCAAAAGACTATCAGAAGCGAACCGCCAAGATCAATATCCTTTTAGGCTATTGGATAGGAGTCAAATTCTCATCATTTTATGAGTTTTCTAACCACATGATGGCGACAGGAATGGGTGTGTATCTCCGGAATGGAGAAATGGATGCGGAGTTTAAAAAACTTGTTAAAAATCATCTTGCCACCGTAAAACCGATAGATAAACTAAAAATCTATATGAGAGCTTTCTATAATTTTGTAAAAAATCCTAAATATTAAACTTAAGCAATATAACTTCTCGTACACCATTAATTTACTGGGAATGAAATCGGGAATGAACAGAGACTTACACAAATAATTGATTGGTGTTCATCTGTGTTTATCTTTGGTTATAAATTATGAAAATACCAAAATTTATCGCTTTGACTGGTTTGCCTATTTTGGTGGGAATTATTGCTGCGTGTGCCACTAGCAACCAACAACCGCAAACATACAAAAGCCTTGGCATAGCATCTGTAGCCGCAGCACCCATCTACTCGATCGGGGGAAATGGATATCGCTGGGCTAACGTTTCTATAGGTGGAGGTGGGTTTGTTACAGGTGTCTACCCCCATCCTTTAGAAAAGGATCTTGTTTATATCAGAACTGACGTTGGTGGTTTTTATCGCTGGAATGCAGCAGATAAAAGTTGGATTCCTTTAAATGACAGCTTTCCACTTGCCCAAAAAACTTATTACGGGGGAGAAGCACTAGCCGTCGATCCAAATGATGCGAATATTGTCTACATGGCGGCAGGCAAATACTCCCAGTGGGAGCCGAAGGGGTCAATTTTCAAGTCTAGCGATCGAGGAAAAACTTGGACTAAGTTGAAGATAGACTTAGGGATGGACAGCAACTCCGAAGAGCGGTGGGCAGGAGAAAGGTTAGCTGTCGATCCGTCTAACTCTAAAGTAATCTTTTTTGGTTCGCGGCACGATGGGTTGTGGAAGTCGTCTGACGCGGGGGCGACATGGGCTAGAGTTACTTCTTTTTCCCCAAATCTGACAAAAGGAATTGGAATTTTAGGCATTGCGTTTGACAAGCGATCGCCCGGTTTAGTCTACGCGAATGTCTATGGAGATGGAATCTATAAATCTACTGACACGGGTAATACTTGGAGCAAAATCCAGGGAAGCCCGACACAGGCACAGCGAATGGCTGTTTCCAGCAACGGTATTCTCTACGTTACGCACAAATCAGGAGTTAGCAAATATGCTGGTGGAACCTGGAGTAACATCACTCCAGGTGGCAAGCCAGCGTTTTTCAATGCCTTGGGTGTTAACCCAAGGAATCCCAATCATTTAGTCGTATCTTTAGGTCAAATAACTAGCAAAATCCTCTATAGTTCCTTAGATGGGGGAGCGACTTGGACAGAAAAAAAGGCAAATATAAACCACACGGTTTCTTGGTGGCATGATGCCATGTTTGAATCGTGGGTTTCAGCAATTGAATTTGACCCGAAAGTGCCGGGAAAAGTTTGGTTGACGAATGGTTCTGGAATTTGGCAAACAGACAATATCAACGCCAATCCAGTGACTTGGGCTAACTATCAGCAAGGACAAGAAGAGATAGTCGCTTTCGCCCTAGCTGCACCTCCAAAAGGTGCTGTGTTATTAAGTGGTGTAGCCGATGTAGACGGTTTCAATCACAACAATGGGCTTAATTCTTATCCATCGAAAAGGATGGGCGGTATCGGACCTTGGCCTCAGCATACTTACGGTATTACCTACTCTGAAAGCGACCCGTCGCGGGTGGTGCGGGTTGGTGGTGTGGAGTGGGAACCAATCCACAATGGCGGAACAACTTCGACAGACGGCGGATTGACTTGGAAGAAGTTTGGGTCATTTCCCTCAAAGGCAATGCCGTTGCGCGTAGCTATATCGGCAAATAACCCAAACAATTTTGTCGTGACTCTCAGTGAGGCTCAGCCGATACAGACAACTGATGGCGGCGCGTCATGGGGTAAAGTGTCGGGGCTACCTAATGGGGCTAAAGGCCCCTGGTATTGGGGTGAGCCGTTGGCCGCAGATAAAGTAGATGGCAACACGTTTTACTATTACAGCGAAGGCAAAGTTTATCGCAGTACTGATAGGGGCGCATCGTTTCAGGTTGTTAACTCATCGATTAAAAGCGAGTATTGGGCAGATTTGTGGTGCAGGCTGAAAACAGTTCCGGGTGTGAAAGATGAGGTGTGGCTTAGTCTGGACTGGAATGGTTTGTACCGTTCAACAGACGGTGGCAAGACTCTGACTAAGCTGCCTTCAGTAGAGAGGGCACATTTGTTCGCCTTCGGGAAACCGCCGGATGGCAGCACGACTCCGGCACTTTATCTGTATGGAAAAGTTGCTGGCATGGGCGAGGGAATTTTTCGGTCTCTTGATAGAGGCCAAACTTGGACGAGCATTGGCTCTCAAGAGAATCCTATCGGTGGTGAGCCAAATGTGATGGAGGCGAGTTGGCAGCAGTTTGGGCTGGTGTTTATCGGTACCAATGGTAGGGGCATCTACTACGGAAAACCAGATGGTTCCTCTGGATAGGCGGCTTCATCTTCCACGCGGGCGATCGCACTCCGTCACTGAAAGTTTGCTTTTTCCCGTTCCCAGCCTCCAACTTGAAACGCCTGTAATGAGGCTGAGCCTCATTACAGGCGTCAGCTTTTTTAATTAACTTTGCTTTGTATAGCGTCCCATCAGTTCTACAGCCTCCAAAATATGACCTTGCTACGGATAAAGCTGTAGGGGCACAAAGGTTTGCGCCCCTACAATCGTTACGTTTTATTTGAGTTCCGCGGGAGGCAGAGCCTCAGGGATGACAAGGCGTTTTAAGTCGAGGGAACCAACCGTTTCCGCAAGGATTCGGCGCGGCGCTTGGCGGTGCCATTGTCAGGCTCGTGCTTCAGCGCTTCCTCATAGCTTTCCAACGCCTGAGCAGTTAACTTCTTCTTCTCGTAAACATGACCCAGATTATTGAGCGCCGTGACATAATTTGGAGCTATTTTCAAAGCTTCTTTGTAGTTGCGAATCGCTACGTCGTACTGCTCTTGGGAGAAGTAAGCAAAGCCTAAGGCATTGTAGATAGGCGCGAGGTTTTCCTCTTCGGCATCCTCAGCTTTGAGTGCTTTTTGAAGCAGCGAGATTGCCTGGGTGTAAAGTTTTTTATCTAAATAGATGCTGCCGAGTTCGTAAAACTCTTGGGTTGTGCATTTGTCGTTTTGCACCTTATTTTGCAGCCGGGAGAGGACACTTTCAACTTTGCGGGTTTTGAAAACCTGGCGCACAACTGCCCAACCGGCAACGGCAAGCAGTACCAGCAACAAGGAGAGATAAAAAATTGCCAGAGAGTTATCCATTGCCCTTCAAATACAGAGATTAATTTGCTTTCTCTATTCATTATGGGACGTGATTGCGGCGGAGGTAGATCGCCACAGGTGCCCTATCGGAAGTTTTCTAAAATCGGTTGGTATCGCTCTGGGGGAGTCCCCAATACTTAACCCGTTCTTGCAGCCAGCCTTCTCGTTTCCAACGCGCGATCGCATCATTTACCCGTTGCCGCAATTGATTGTACTGCAACCCTTTGGGCATCACTACTGCTAGCGGCTCCCCCGACAGGCGTACCGGCAGCAGTCGGTACTGGGGGTATTCCTGCACCCAGCCGCTGAGAATGCTGGCATCGGCGGCGAAGGCATCGGCGTTACCCGATTCCAGGAGCGATCGCGCCTGTTCGTAGGAATCGACGCCAATTAGCTGAACTTGGGGGATCAGATAGCGCACCGTAGAAATCGTATCCGATCCTTTCAAAACGGCGACTTTTCTCTGTTGCAGATCGTTAAGCCTTTGTAAGGATGCGTCCTGAGTGACTACAGCGGTGCCGTCTAGGTAGTAAGGAATGCTGAAGTTGACCAAGCGATCGCGCGAAGCATTTTGTGTCACCCTCGCGATCGTCAGATCGACCGTTCCATCCACCACCACCGAGAGCCGCTCTCGATTCGCCACCGGCTGCAACTTTACCGCATCGGGTTTATCTAGGAGTTCTGCTGCTAAACGCTGGGCAATGTCAATTTCCAGCCCTTGCAGTTTGCCTTCCCCATCCCGAAAAGCCAGGGGACGGACATTGTCTTTCACTGCAACAATTAGGTAGCCGCGCTCCACAATCTCTTGTAGCTCGGCAGCAACCGCTAAGTTTGGCGTTTTTATACTAGCAAAGAGCCAAAGAAAAAACATTCCCAGGCGGTGCCTGGGAACGAGGCTGGCAACAAACGAGTGGCGAGCTTCATTCATCCCACCCTCTGGGAAGGACAAAGCCCTACATCCTTCATCCTTTACCCTTGAGCCTGTGTAGCGAGTTGCAGCACTTTGTCAAAGCCAGCGGGATCGAGAACAGCCATCTGCGCCAGCATCTTGCGATTAATCTGGACATTTGCCTTTTTCAATTTGCCCATCAGCTGGCTATAGCTAATGCCGTGCTGACGTGCTGCGGCGTTGATACGGGTGATCCAGAGGCTGCGGAAATCGCGCTTGCGCTTCTTGCGATCGCGGTAGGCGTTACGCAGCGCCTTCATGACCTGTTGATTGGCTGTCCGGAACAAAGTTGAATGAGAACCTCGGAAGCCTTTGGCTAGTTTGAGAATTTTTTTGCGGCGTTTGCGAGCAACGTTACCGCGTTTTACCCGTGTCATGGCTAATTATTAGTTGTTATTGATCGGTGGTCAGCAGTCATTCGTCATTCGTCATTAGTCATTAGCAATTGACTAGAGACTCATCATAGAAAGCAAATTGCTTCCTTACAAATAGGGCAGCATCAAGCGCACATTTTCTTCATCGCGTTCATGCACCAGAGCCATTTTAGAAATCCGCCGTTTCCGGTCAGAACTCTTGTGCTGTAGCAAGTGACTTTTGAAGGCTTTGCGGTGGACGATTTTGCCGCTGCCGGTGGCTCTAAAACGCTTTGCCGCTGCTTTACGGGTTTTCAGTTTAGGCATGGATGGTCTTTAATTCGACACAATCTATAAAGTTAGCACTATTTAGGCTAATTAGACAAGTTATAAATTTCAAATCTAAGGCAGAATCATAGGATTGCCGTTTGAAATGCGATCGTCAGGGAGAGATGCAATGAGTCTAGAAAAGCTCACGATAGGAACAATTGTCGAACAAGCTTTGCAGGACGGATATATGACGCCATCTCTAGCACAAGAGATTGGCAGCATCTGCGAAATTTCGGAAATTTCTGTTGACGACTACATCGCTTTAGATCGCTTATTCGGGCAACTTTTAACCGATGAAGCGATCGCGATTCCCGGAAAACAGTTTATCAATGTGATGGAAGCATTGGTGCTAATAGAAGCGAGCGTGCAGGTGCTAAAAATGGAAGTAACCAACCCTTGCCTTCTGGATCTGGGAGAGATTGCTGCTTATGCGCTCAATCGACTGCCACCCCTCTATGCCACCACTGAGGAAGGCGCTAGCTTTCAGCGTCAGCGTGGCAAGGAGGAACTTCGAGAGTTAATTACCCAGAAAGTTAAAGAAGCGATCGCGCGATCGCCGATGCCAGGATGATTCGGCTGCTCGCCCTTCCCCTGAGTGTATAAAGTGTATACCGCTAGCTTCGCCTTACTGAACCAGAATCCGTCCGGTGTAACCCGATCCGTTGTAGCGTTGAAGTACATTTTGGGCGATCGCTTCTGCCTTCCCAACCTCCACCAAAGCAACGCAAGCACCTCCAAACCCAGCACCTGTCAAGCGTGCGCCGAATACACCACGGGTTTCTTGCAACATCCTCACCAGCGTATCCAACGCCGGTACGGAAACTTCGTAATCGTCCCGCAAACTGGCATGAGAAGCATTCATCAACTCGCCAAAGCGCTCCGCAGAGACTCCCTGTATCGCCTCCAGCACCCGATTATCCTCTGTAACCACATGAAGAGCGCGACGCCGCAGCGGTTCGGGTAAAGACTCTACAGCTTGCGGATCGGTGATATCTCTGAGCGCCTTCACTCCCAACAACCGCGCTGCTTCCTCACAATCAGCGCGTCGCTGGTTGTAGCCACTTGCCGCCAGGGTACGAGGCACGCCGCTATCGATTACCACAATTTCTGCTCCCTTTGGGAAAGGAAGAACTTGACGTTCCAGCGTGCGCGTGTCCAGAAACAGCATCGAATCGGTGTCAGCAAGGCTCGACGCCATCTGATCCATAATTCCGCATTGCACGCCAGCATAGTGAATTTCCGCCTGCTGTGCGAGTTGGGCGATTTGCACATCATCGAGAGTGAGTGAAAGTAGCGATCTCAATCCTCTGAGAGTCGCCACTTCCAGCGCCGCACTGCTAGACAAACCCGAACCGATGGGAACGGAGGATGTAACGTACACATTAACCGGCGGGATAGTCTTACCTTCCTGCTCTAAAAGTCGGATACACCCAAATACATAACTTGCGAAACTAGACGGCGTATGAGTGCTTTCTAAAACGTCTACTTTTTCGTCAAGTTCCGCAGAGTAAAAGTGGTGCTGTTCATCTTTGCTAAATCCCAATTGTACCGTCGTTTTTTGGGGGATAGCTGTTGGGAGGACAAATCCATCGTTATAGTCCGTGTGTTCGCCTAGTAGATTTACTCGTCCTGGTGCGCTGGCTTCGACTTCTGGTTCTGTACCGAATACTTGTTGAAAATTCATCATGGTTTGTTGAGAGAAAGTACCTAGCGATGTTTATAATCGCAACTTCTGCCCCCCTTCAGAAGAAGGAGGGCAGAAATTGCGAGAGCTTTTATCAAACGAAGTCTGTCTTCGCTGACTGTCGAGAGGCAAAGTTTCGGGTCTTTACAAATAGATTTCAAACCGGCTGAGAAGCCTTTCCTAACTATATAGACTCAGGATTCAGTTGAATCATCTCCCAAGTCGTATAGGTTCCAACTGGACTCCAAAGCACATAGGGGAGTAATAAAAGAGCCGATAATCCAGAAATCGGTAATACAAACAATGCTAAAAGAACCCCTAAAATAACGCCCGATCCCCCTAATAGCGTACCGACTGTAAGGCTGCGGAGTCTGAGCGTGGTAGGAATGTAAGCGACTGTGACAATTTCCAAGAGTAGGTAAAGTGCCATCAACAACCAAGTTTTGAGGCTACCTGGATCTTGTTCCCAAATTATGGTTGCTGATAAAGCTCCGCCTGCAAAAACAATCGTCCAGATAAACGGAATCAGAGGCTCAAAGACAAGCCAACTAGGTCGGGTCAAGTTTTTGACCCATTGAGTATCGCGCGGTCTAAACAAGAGACTTCCTAGCGCAACGAATAAGGTCACGCCCCCAATAATCATCATTGAATTAATCATTTTTTTACTCTCTGCGATCGCCTAGCGTGCCAAATGGTTTATCGCTATACTTGCGCTCCCGATTGAGCTGAAGCAACCTGTACAAATCGATCGTGTCAATTTCAAGAATGACTTTAATCAGTCTTTGGTGTGAGAGTGTGGGTAATTTTGACTGTTATTCGCTTCAAAGCACTCTTTATCTATCAAAAGATAGATTCAAAATTTCAATCTATTCTAGATATAGAACTTCCAGTTTTTTCTACTATTTCTGTGGTGGTAGATGAATCTCATAAATGAAGGGAGTTTAAATAAAGTATTGATTATGCATCTTCCTTAAGTCTGGCTTGTTTTATCTAAACCAAAACTTCATAAATTCTCAGTAGAACTACTTAAAGCCAGACCGACCGAATCATGAGGTCTTTAGGGGTTTTTTCGTTTTCTTGGCTCTTCAAAGTTTATTGTTTTGATAAAGATTCAGTATAACTACTAGCATTTTTCCTAAAAAATATGTGAAACTTTCATGACAAGCGAAAACACTCTAAAAAACCTGGCGATTGCCAGATTACCAGCCTAAGTAATTTCCGCAAATATTTATCGCTTCTGTTGAGCGCCAAAGATACACAGTTGCCCTTGGTAAGACAATTGTGGCGATCGCACTTTGGATCATTTCCAATATCAAAATTAAGCTTTACGGAGGGAGGGTTATTTCATGTCTATTTCAACTACTTGGAATAAGTTATCAATGGCTGTTGCCGGTGCAACATTGATTGTAGGAACATTTCATTCGGCTCCTGCGAACGCCATAACATTTAAATTTCAAGGGGATGCTGAAGACGCAGGCTCAGTTGAAGGCAGCTATACCGTCGCCGATGATATCCTCAAAACCTTAGTTAGCGATGTACGGATACAAGCTCCTTTCCTACAGGTAGAGAATCCTTTGGATTTTTTTTCCTTTACCGTGAATGGCAATAACATCTTTAGTGGCAAGCCATCATACTCATCTTTAACATCTTTAATTCCGGTAAATGGAGTCTTTGCTTTCAGGGAGGTTTTGAGACTAGACGTTATAGATGATCGGGGCCTATTTTTCGCCTTTAAGCTAGATGTCGCAACCGCTGATGAAGGACTGATAGAACCGGTTGACCAGTGTTTAGTTAAAGAATGTCAAGGATTTCTGGGTTTTGCCCTTGGAGGTGGAATCAACTCTCCACCAGGCGTTATCGGAGGTGGCTTTGTTCCGCATAAACCTGTGAATGATGTCGAATCCGTACCAGAACCAACGGCAGCGATCGCGCTAGGTATCATCGGCGCTTCTATGCTAATCCGCAAAAGAAAATTATCGTCCTCGCTACACGCCTAAACTAGATTTCAATTAGCAATATTTGCCAGAATTAACTGCTTTGCTACAGCTGGCAATCCCTAAGAATTTGGCAGATTCATGACGATTGCATAGGCAGTTAAAAGCACCGAGTTTATCAACATTCAACTTTACTGAGGCTCGTTTTATGTCTACTTCAACAATGTGGAAGAAATTGTCAATAGCTGTTAGTGCAGCATTTTTGGCTTTGGGAACAGTTAATTTGGCTCCTGCGAACGCCATAACATTTAACTTTCAAGGGAATCTTGACGGAGACTCAGTCGAAGGCACCTACACCGTCGCCGATGAAATTCTAGACTTATTAGTCAGCGATGTACGCATAGGAAATTATCTAGATGTCAAAAATCCTTTTGATTTTTTCTCCTTGAGCGTGAATGGCAATAATATCTTTAGTGGCAAGCCATCAGACTCATCCTTAACATCTTTAATTCCAGTAAATCAAGTCTTTGCTTTCAGAGAGGTTTTGAGGCTAAATGTTAAGGAGACAAATTTGGACTTTCAGCTAAGTGTAGCAACGGCTGATCAGGGGCCAAGAGAACCTGTTTCCCAGTGTTTAGTTAAAGAATGTCAAGGATTTACGGTTTTTACGGCTCCAGGCGTTAACGGATATGGATTTGTTTCCCATAAACCCGTGAATGTTGTCGAGTCCGTACCAGAACCAACGGCAGCGATCGCGCTAGGTGTCATCGGCGCTTCTATGCTAATCCGCAAAAGAAAATTATCGTCCTCGCCACAGGCCTAAACTAGCTTCCAATTAGCAATATTTGCCAGAATAAACTGTTTTACTACAGTCTGCACATTCTGGCAAATTTTTGGTAATTGCAAAACAAGTAACTCCTCTTGTCGCTAGTCACTCCATTTCAAAAGAGAAATAGCTATGAAATTACACTTGAGCATTCCCACAGCATTGATGGGCTTATGCCTCAGCTTTTTGGCAGCGGGAGAGGCGCAAGCTGCCAGCTTTACCTTTACGAAAATTGCGGATACAAGCGATCGCTTCAGTTCCTTTCTGTCATCTCCCGCCTTAAATAATGCTGGAACCGCCGCCTTTTTGGCTGGACTAGATACAGGGAGAATAGGTATTTTCACGGCCAATGGCTCCACAATTACCACGATTGCCAACACCAATAATTTCTTTAGTAGCTTTCGTACTCCTCTCTCCATTAATGATGGAGGAACCGTCGCCTTCAGCGCTGTCCTAGCTCAGGTAGCCACAGGTATTTTCAAGGGGAACGGAACAACAACGCCCACTCCTGTCGCCCTTGCTTTCCCTCAATCCGACTCGAATGGTATTGAGTCACCCTGGATTGATGATGACGTTATTGTCGCGAAGGACTACTTTAGTGATTTTTATTCGCCCTCGATTAATAATGCCGGAGTTGTAGCTTTCATAGAGAGACTTTACCGGGGCGAACGTATTCTCACCAGCGAAGGAAAAGTTATCGATACTATCTTTTATGGCAGCGTCAATTCTCCCTTCATCAATGATGAAAGAACTGTAGCCTATAGAATTGAAAGTGGGAATCCTAGCACGGTAATTGTTACGAGTAACGGCACTACAAGGACTATCGTTGCCAGCATTGGAAATAATTATCCTGAGGATTTTGCCTTTGGTTCCCCTGCCCTCAATAATGTAGGAACCGTTGCATTTTATGCTCCCCCGGCTATTGATCCAAGCAATGATTGGTATACTCCGCCAGAGCCATTTGTGGGAGGAAAAAATGCAGCTTTGTTCGCTAGCAATAGCAAAACAACAACCTTAATTGCAGACACGAGCGGCTCCTTGAACGGCTTTCTTGGCGTTCCCTCAATTAATGATGTGGGAACTATTGCCTTCTTTGCTGAACTGGATGCAGGCGGGACAGGGATCTTCACTGGAGCCGATCCCCTAAAAGATAAGGTAATTAGTACTGGTGATACTCTATTTGGTTCCACCGTAACGTCCCTTAGTTTTTCGCGGGAAGGATTAAATAATGCTGGTCAGGTGGCATTTCTTGCCAGTCTTGCGGATGGCACTATCGGCATTTTCCGCGCCGATCCGGGAGTGTCTAGCGAACCGCCAAAGGATGTTCCAGAACCCGCTTCAGGTTTGGGTTTACTCGCATTGGGTGCTTTGGGTGCTGGTTCAGTGATGCAGCGTCAACAGAAACAGCAGATCGACGACTAATCATAGATAGCGATCGCATTCCACTTTTACCCATTCCCACTTGCAACTTCTACAATTTTTGAGAAATGGCTTGTATGGCTACCTTCAGAAAAACACTTTCAGCCTTAGTCTTCAGCACAGTCTGCTTTTCCTTATCTGCACTGATGGCACCTAAAAGCGTGCAGGCTGCTACATTGACTACATTAACTTTTGATGAGCTGCCGACTCAACCAGCGGATGATTTGAGTTTTAAGGGCGTTACATTTGACTTTAAAGTAAATGGAGAAAACTCAACTGCTGCCACCTACAATGTTGAAAGAAAATTGAATCTCGGAGGTTTGTTCGGCGTTGAAGAAGCATTTTATTTCCTTGATTTATCACCCCCCGTCTTAGAGATTGGTGCGCCAGGAATTTTAACACTTGACTTTGCCATGTCTACTTCTAATATTATGTTCGACGTGGCGAAGCTAGGGGATTTTCGCTTTCAGCCTCTACCCAAATTAACCGTCCAACTTTTTGACGAAGACTTCACTTCTCTTGGCATCACAGAGGTGATTCTGGATAAAACATTCGTAGACGACTTTCCTTCCCCACTCAGAATTAGTGTTTCCGGCACTACTTTTACTTACAGCGGCACCCCTGTAAAACGGGCAGTTGTAGATTTCACTAACGAATTAGGTTCATGGGGATTTGACAACCTTAGTTATCTAACCACCGATCGAACCGCTTCGGTTCCCGAACCAGCTTCTGTATTGGGTTTACTGGCATTGGGTGCTTTCGGTGCAACTTCACGACTTAAGCGCAAACAAAAAAAGTAAACTAACTCGGCATCCTAGACAGAGCAACCACCGATTTAGGAAAGCGACTCTTTAACGCGGGTATCACCGGACACGGTTTTTTCTCCTGTAAATTGTCTTGATTATTCCAGTTGAAGGTGTTCCAGCGGAAAGGTCCCTTTTGAGCAGCTGCCATCCAGAGTAGGCGCTTCGCTCGTGTCATCGCCACGTAGAGGAGGCGGAATTCCTCTGCGTTTTTGAGCTGTCCCGCTTGTTCCCAGGCTGCGGGTGCTGGGGGTAAGGGATATTGACCGTGGAGACTGGCGCGAATCTGCGCCCTAGCGACCTCTGCTAGGGTAAAATCGCCCAGGAATTGGGCAGCAGTAGGCACCCAAGGACTGCCGGGAATACTATCTTCGTGCAGAAACGGCATAAAGACATAATCCCAGTCCAGTCCCTTGGCTTTGTGCATCGTAATGATGGTGAGTTGACCGGCGCGGACATAGCGGGCGTCTGTGTCTTCAGTTTCTACGGGTTCAAAGCGTTCGGAATTCACAATTTCGCTTAAGACTTCCAGAGTGGAACTCATGGAACTGTTGCCGTAGGTTTGTTGGGCGATGCGTTCGGCTAATTTATCCGCTGTGGCGAGTTCGGACGGGTCGTATTTTAAGGTGAGAGCGAGAAAGGTAGGCAATTGGTAGTGGGGCAGTTCCAAGCGGGCGCGAAGCAAACTGCGACAGTACCGCGCCGCCTGATGCACGGGTGGCGTTTGGGGAGGATCGAGCGGGCCGGGATAGAGAAATTGCTCTGGAAAAGTGGCGAGGGCGTTGAGGTCTTGGGTGGGAATCAGCTGGCGCTGTACGAGTACCTCTAGTGCGGCTTTTATATAGTCGGGGGAGTGGGGGCGATCGAGAAATTGTAAGAGGGCGAGGATTTCGGTGGGGACGTTAGAGTGGCGATCGCTCTGGGAAACATCGTACACCTCAATCTTGTGCTGGCTTTGCAGATAACTCAGCCTTTCAGCCACAAATCGGGCTTGCCGATTTTCCCGCACCAAAACTGCTGCCCGACCTTTGGGATTTTTCTCAAATAATTCGATCGTCCGTTCTCCGATCAGCTGGACGGTATGGTAAATGTCGCGGGGGGTGTAGATTTCCAATCCTCGACCCGTTGGTTCGGGGTTGGCGTCAGATTGGGGATCTCCTGCGGCAACGGGATGAATGGTTTGGGGACGAAAGGGCAGTTCAGTTGGGTTTTGGGAGGATTTTGACGAAGTTGTTCCTCTACGGTCGGGTTTGCCTCCATAGGTGTGATTCACCCACTCCAGGACGAAGTTCGCGGCGTCAACAATGGTCTGACTACTCCGACCCGCCCGATCCATCGTTGCCAAGCGTTCCTGGGCTTGGCAGGCTTCGCAGAAGCGACGGAAGTATATCGGATCGGCAGGGGTGAAGGTGGAGTTAATTGCCTGGTTGGGGTCTCCCACGCGCACCAAGTTGAGGGCTGGGGAATGGCTTGCGGGTTGAGCGGCGAGAATTTCTAAAAGTCGGCTTTGGAGGGGGCTAGAGTCTTGGGCTTCATCTTCAAAGACGGCAAAGACTTGGTTTTGCCAAAGTTGGCGGGCGCTTTCGTTTTGCAGCACCCGCAGGGCACCGAGAATCATTTCGTCGTAGTCGATCAAGTCGCGCGATCGCAATAAAGCTTGATATTGTTCGTACAACCCAGCAGCGACGCTCAAAATTCCATAATCATCCGGCGTCTGTCTTGCCAGTTCCCACAAATTTTCCGGCAACAATCCAGAGCTTTTTGCTTCGTGAATGACTGTGTTAGCAAGACTGGGCAACACTTCGGTGCGTAAAACTGCCTGACGGCGCAACCGCTCGGTTTCTTCCCCATCAAATTGCAATCCCTCCAGCAGCGTGGAGTAGCGCTGAGGATTGTGGGAAATCCATCGCTCTACGCAGTCTCGAATCAAGCGGTGGCTTTGGTTTGGAGAAACCAAAGTTACCGTTTCCAAATTCAAACCCGATAGCTCTGGATGACGGGTGGCAATATTCAGTGCCAAACCGTGCAACGTATGAACAACAAAGCCAGTTTGCGGTAGTCGCAAATCCTCCCGCAGGCACTGCCGAATCTTGGCTTTAATATTTGCCGCAGCCGAGCGAGTAAAGGTGACAACGACTAAATAGCGTCGAGTATGCAATTGGTAACGAGCGATCGCTAAAGCCGCCGCCACTGCCATCCCAGTCGATTTACCCGCACCGGGTACGGCAGAAACCGCTAAAGGGCCACCTCGCCAGTCAGCCATGCTTTGCTGCCCCGCTCGCAACCCATTGCGGAGTCGCTGCATTGCCTGTTCGCGCACTGCTGCTAGCGACACCTGAGCCAAATCCGGCACCATTTGGGCTGCTGTACCATCTGGGTGAATAAGATTATCGTCATTCATGGCTAATGGCTTGTGAGAGTTTTGAGTTTTGAGTTGTGGAGTCGCGGTTTGTCGCGTCTAAGGTTTAAGTTTTGAGGTTTGAGTTGTAGAGTCGCGGTTTATCGCGTTTGAGGTTTGAGTTCCAAGAGAATTTTTTAGTTCAAAATTTAACACTTAAAACTTTTTACTAATTAGCAGCTAACAACAGAAAAACATGAATCGCCTAAAGTTCTTTCTACATTATTTAGCGCTAGCTGGGGTAATTGTCTTGGGCGCTGCTTTGCGGTTTTGGCATCTTGACCTGAAACCGCTGTGGCTAGATGAGGTGATTACAGGGTTATTTAGTTTGGGACGGACTTACAATGATGTCCCGCTCAACGTAGTTTTTCCCCTATCAACCTTAAAGCAAATTTTTACCCTGAAGCCAGACGTTAGCTGTGCTGAAATTGCTCATACACTTGCAACTCAGTCTACCCATCCTCCCCTATTTTTTTGCCTGATGCACGGCTGGCTAAAAATCCTCAGCCATGAGTACGGACACGGCGCTACCGTCCCCCTACTTCTCAGCACTGACTTGCGATCGCTCCCTGCAATTTTCGGAGTCGGCGCGATCGCGGCAATTTACTGGCTGGGACGCATCGCCTTCTTCCCCACTGTCGGTTTGATGACCGCCGCAATCATGGCGGTTTCCCCTTTTGGCGTCTACCTCTCCCAAGAAGCACGGCACTACACCCTTCCGGTGCTGTTGATTACCTTGGCACTGGTAGGATTCATTCAAATTCAGCAAGATCTGGAAAAAAATCGGCAGACGGGATGGCGCGTTTGGCTTGGCTGGGGCGTTGTCAACAGTATTGCCTTCTACGTCCACTACTTTTTTGTCTTAGCTTTCGTGGCGCAGCTGGTGACGCTCCTGACGATATTTTACTGGCGGCGGCGATCGCTTAAAATTCACACCTGGGTTGGGCTGAGTCTGACAATTTTGGGGATTGTACTCAGCTTTCTGCCTTGGTTGCCGGTACTACTGGGACATTCTGGACGTTCGGAAACCAGTTGGCTTCCGTCTCCCCATAATGTTGCGCCCTTATACCAAACTTTGGTCGGTTGGCTGCTGATGGCGATCGCCCTACCCGTAGAAAGTCAGCCTTTATGGATTGCAATTCCATCGGGGCTGCTGATGCTTCTATTTGGCTGTTGGCTGGGAAGGCAAATTTATAATTTTTTTAAGGGAAAGAGGCAATTAACCGCCTCTGGAGGGCGCACGCAGGTCAATCCAAGTCGTTTTAAAACCCTCTATTCCTCAGCAATTTTCGCCTTGGGTAGTTTCACTTTTTGCGTGCTGCTGCAATTCTTAGCCATTGTCTACCTGCTGGACAAAGACATCACCATTGCCCCTCGCTATCACTTTGTCTCTTACCCAGCTTTGTGCGCCCTTTTGGGAGCTATCCTCACCATCGGGACTGTGGCAAAAGAATTGCCGACTGAAGATGCCCAAGAAAATTTTGATGGAAATGCACGAACTCAGCACCAAAGCCAAGATCCATACTTACTCCTGAGTCCTCAGTCCTCAGTTGTACTGCTAGTTTGCCTTCTCAGCAGCGTCTTTGTCGTTTTTAACCTAGCATTCCTAAAGCCCTTTAACCCCCTGCAAGTCTCCCACCACATGAACTTAGAACCGACCGTTCCTCTAATGGTTGTGGTGGGATACAACGATTCCCAGGATGTCGCTTTGGGGTTAAGCTTTGCCCTTGCTGTCGATAAAATCCGGGCACCTCGCGTCGGTGATTTTGAGCCGGAGGGCGAAAAAGCCTACTTTGCTTTCTTAAACGCGAAACCTAGTTATGATGCCCTTTGGCAAAATCTCTCTGCCATCCAAACTCCTTTGAAATCGCCCCTGAACTTGTGGGTAGTTGCCCCTGGACTCAAGCGGGTTGATTATCCCCAATCGTTGGCACTTGCCGAGTCAACGAGTTGTACGATTGACTCTACTCAGCACTACCGAATCGGGGTTCCTTATCAGCTATATCGGTGTCGTTAGCTTTTGAGTTTTGAGTTTAGGACTTACGTACTAGGAACGGCAAAATGAACCGCGTAAGTGTTGCGAAGCGCGATCGCAATCCTAAATGATTATGAAGTCTTGGCTCTCTCTTCTTACTCTTCCTAAGCGCTAACGCGAACGCGAGGCTAACGCCAACGCTGTTCCTAAAAAAATTTACAACTCAAATAGGACTGCTATATCTTCGCTTTAGACAAGAATAAGAGTTTGAGAGAGTTTTTGCCTGAGTCCTGGAATTAAAGAATTCTCCTGTAACTCAAAACTCAAAACTCTGATTAGCCATTGGCAACTATTCTTCAATCTGCCATAAATCCTTAGTCATGTCTTCATCGACAATTTTCTTCGGACGCAACACTAGGAGGATTTGTCCCAAGATGGGGACAGTAGGAGCATCGGGGAACCAGTGAAGTTGCAGCTCTCCTGACTGGTCAACGATAAAATAGCTGCTGTCATTCCATTCTTGTCGAGATCGATCGATGAGAACTAGAATTCCTTCCGGTTTGTTGGTATGTTGGCTGGGCAACTGGCTGCTGTTGCAGAGAATGACGACCGGGTCTTGTGCGTTCAAGACGACTTGCCAACCGGGTAGAGACACCCAAGATCCACTCCAAGAAGTTTGCACTAACCGGAACGGCTCAATCTGTTCTACTGGGGGAACCAATTGCAAGTCTGCGGGTGTCAAGGGCAAGGCACCGGCGACGGGTATCGTCCGAGGTAGTTGTTCGTCCTCGTCCAGTCGGTACAGGGGTAAAGTAGGGGCGCGACGAGGGGTAGCCCCAGCGACTCCTTCGGTTAGCAGCTGTTCGATTTGATTTCGGGCAGTTTGGCTGTGGGCAAACATTAAGCCGCGTGCAATAAAACGCGATCGCTCTTGCAAATTACTTAATTGTTTTGCCCGTCTCCAATACTGATAAGCAACCGCGTCTCCAGGATGGTCGGTAAACCCCTGCGGTAGAGTCCGCATCCGGGACAATTCTTTCACATCTTTGGCGACTTCACGGGCAACATCGGCGTCGAGGTTTCTGGATCGGATAAAGTCTGCCGCGGCGACCCGTTCCGGCTCAGTCAGAATTCGCAATTCGTATAAAATATCACTGCCAGTGCGAGAATAGTGCGATCGCACTTCTTCTACTGCCCCACCGTTCACCAACGACGTATAGACTTGTGAACCTACAATTACTTGATTCTGATGTATTGGCTCAAAGCCAGTTGCCTCAAAAATCGCTTGGGTACTGTAACCAGCTTTTTGCAATTTGGCACAGGCGTGTCCCCAGTCAACCCAGGTTCCTTCTTTACGTCGGAGCGAGAACAGCAAATCTTCAACATTCACGTTCGCTGACTCTGGTTGAAGGCTACGATCGGGAGTGTCTGCGGAAGGTGTTTCAGTCATAATGACCTCAAAAAGCTTTTCATCGCTATCAAGCGACCAGGAACGTTTTTAAATGTATCGCGTTCGGGTCACGAATAAATTTACATGGCAAGTTTAGTTTGATGTCCGGTCTGTTTGACGCAAACCAGGAATTCCTAGTTATGTCATTTGTCCCGAAAGCGCTACTAAACAATCGGTCTTAAGATAGATGTTTTGTGTATCTGAATTTGCCTTAACAAGTTGACCAAGAGTTTGTTGTATCGTTATGGACAATGCTATTCCAGAGCTTGATAGTATCAGCCGTCAGTTAATGAGCCTAGAACGCCCCAAGAAGCCCAAAATGTTGGTGGTAGACGATGAGCCAGATAATTTAGACTTGCTCTACCGCACTTTTCGACGAGATTTCAATGTGCTGAGAGCCGAAAGCGGTATTCACGCCCTGGAAGTGCTGGCGACAGAAGGGGAAGTAGCCGTGATTATCTCCGATCAGCGGATGCCAGAAATGAAGGGAACGGAATTTTTGAGCAGAACCGTGCCCAAGTTCCCGGATACGGTACGAATCATCCTCACGGGTTTTACCGATGTGGAAGATTTGGTAGAAGCGATTAATTCTGGACAAGTCTACAAGTACATTACCAAGCCTTGGGACCCCAACGAATTAAAGGCGGTAGTCCAGCGGGCAGCAGATACCTATGAATTGCTAAAGCAACGCACGGAGGAACTGCATCGCGCTCAAGCACAAACGGCACTGCTGGCAACGATTGTACAAGTGGCTCAGGAGTCTCCTAATGTAGAGGCAACGCTAGAACCCATCGCCAGTGCCTTTGGCAAAAATTTCGCAGCAGATGGCTGTATTTTACAGCAGGTAGAAGGCAATCAGCTGGGAGCGGCAGGAACTTATAGTGCTGTAGGCGACACGGAAAACTGGCTGGAAAAAGACCCTCTGGTACAGGATGCGATCGCCTCTCGAAAACTTCAGGTTTGGGTAAATACTCCGGGAACGACTCTTCCAGCAAGTATCGAACAATACCAAGCTTCCGGTCTCCAGGCGCATCTAGCGATCCCGATCATCTATCGGAGCGACGTGCTAGCGTTGCTATCCCTCCAGTGGAAACGACCCTGTAAACTACGCGAAGATGAGTTGAAATTCATTCACTTATCCGCCCAGCAGATTGCTCTGGTTCTAACCACGACCCGCACTCATCAGTAATCGTTAAGGGCTAATGGTAATTTCCTAATTAGCCATTAGCCCTTACCTGTTAGCAACTGAAACATCATGACCTCTGAGCATATTCAAGCCATCTTTGACCGCATTGCACCCGTTTACGACGAGCTTAACGATCGCTTAAGTCTGGGACAGCACCGCGTATGGAAGCTGATGACGGTGAAGTGGAGTTATGCAAGTCGGGGAGATATTTGCTTAGATGTCTGCTGTGGGAGTGGTGACATCGCCCAGCTACTGGCGCGACAGGTGGGAGAGAAGGGTCAAGTATTTGGGGTAGATTTTTCACCGGCGCAATTAGCGATCGCCAGAGAGCGGTGCGAAAATAGGGACACCCAAAAGGAGTGCCCTATCACCTGGATAGAAGGAGATGCCCTCAATCTCCCCTTCCCCGACAACTATTTCGACTGCGCCACAATGGGTTACGGACTTCGCAACGTCACCAATATTCCCCGCTGTCTTGAGGAATTGCACCGCGTCCTCAAGCCGGGTGCCAAAGCCGCTATCCTAGACTTCCATCGTCCCAGCAATCGTTTCATGCGAAGCTTTCAGCAGTGGTATCTCGATACCATCGTCGTCCCAACCGCCAAAGAAATGGGATTGACGGAAGAATATGCCTACATTAGCCCTAGCTTAGATAAATTTCCCACAGGCAGCGAACAAGTGGATTTAGCTAGGAAAGCGGGATTTACCGCCGCTACCCACTATCAGATTGCGGGTGGGGTTATGGGCGTATTGGTAGTAACCAAAGCCTAAGATGGTAGTAGGGGGCAGCAGATGAGTTTTGAGTCATGAGTGTTGAGTTATGAGTTATAAATTGGGCCTAACTCAACACTTAAAATTCAACATTCATAACTTCCCTGAAAACGTAACCCCTGCCTAATTGGATCGCCGCCTTGAATTGGTCTAACCTCTGGCTTTACGTCAGTCCTCCGATCGTTGGTGCAATTATTGGCTATTTCACCAACGATATCGCCATTAAAATGTTATTCCGCCCCTATCGGACTCTTTACATCGGTGGGCGGCGCGTCCCTTTCACGCCTGGATTGATTCCCCGAAATCAGGAACGCCTAGCCAACCGGGTTTCTGACACGATTATGGGGTCGTTGCTGACGCCAGAAGAATTGCAAAAGCTGGCGCGACGACTGCTGCATACAGAACGGGTGCAAGGAGCAATTCTTTGGTTACTCCGATTGGCACTAGAGCAGGTCAAACCCGATGCCGAACAGAAAACCGCTAAAATTATGGCGGGAATTCTGCGGGATCTCCTGGGGGAATCGTTTCCCCGGCTGCTGAAAGTTTTAGCCCGCCGCGAGGATTTTCTGGAAGTCCAACTCAACCAAATTTTTGATAAGGTTTTGTTGGAATTTCAGCTCAGTGACGATCAGGCAAAGAAGCTTTCTGACTGGATATTGCAAGTGGTGCTACCACCAGATATTGTGCGGCAAGCTTTGATAGATTTCCTGACTGACCGCAATATTCAAGTCATTGATGAAGGCTTTCGGGCAAAGACGAGTGGCACTTACTGGGTAGTGGCGAATTTGTTTGGTCTTCGCAACACTCTGACGCGCCTGCGGACGTTTTGCCTGGATGAAAAAGAGGAAACAAATCAGCGGATAACAGAGTTGATTCTCTCTTTGGGAATTCGAGAACGTTTGCAGGAATGGCTGCAAAATCTCTCTTTACAAAATTTGCCGGTTTCGACGGTGCGCCAGTTGCGGAAAACGATGCGCGACAGCGTCCGCAGTTATATTCAAGAGCGGGGCGCTGATTTGTTGCAGGGATTGAGTGACTCTGTGGACTGGGAAAATATTGCTAAGTTAATCCTGGGTCGGCTGCGAACATCGCCTGCTGTCAACGCTTCCTTAGAAGTGGTTAGCAAAGAATTGGCTTTAATTTTAGAGCGCTATTTGGAGGAGGATCTGGAAAAAATTGTCGCTCAAGTAATTCCGATTTTGTCGATCGATCAGGTGATTATTGACCGAGTCAAGGGAACATCGGCGGCGGAATTAGAAATGGCAATTCAAGGCATCGTAAAAAGTGAATTGCAAGCAATTGTTAATTTAGGAGGCATCTTAGGGTTTGTCGTGGGTTTGTTACAGGGGGTTTTGCTGTTGCTGCGTTAAACTGTGCAAAAATTAACACGGTTCGTCTTGGAGTCTTTCGTAAGCTATGGCTTGGGCAGCTGGGCAGAGGTTATACGGCGATCGCTATATCATCGAAAGACCCCTGGGTCAGGGTGGTGTTGGGATTACCTATCTTGCTAAAGACAGAAAAGGCAATCAAGTTGTCATCAAGACGCTGAAGGACGATGTCCTCAACAACCCAGAACTCGCTTCTTTCCGGGATAAATTTCAGCGGGATTTCCGAGATGAGGCGCTACGCTTAGCCTTATGTCGTCATCCGCATATCGTGCAGATTGACAATGCTTTTCAGGAAGGCTCGCTTCCCTGTATGGCGATGGAATATGTGGAAGGGGAAGATTTATGGAAGTGGGTGAACAGGTGGGGACTGCTGTCGGAAATAGAAGCACTGCGCTACATTCAGCAGATTGGTGAAGCGCTTACCGTCGTTCACGATAAAGGGTTGCTGCATCGGGATGTAAAGCCGCACAACATCATGCTGCGTTCTGGGAAATTAGAGGCAGTTTTGATTGATTTTGGGATTGCACGGGAGTTTATCCGGGATACTACCCAAGCTCATACTCAAGCTTTAACCCACGGTTTTGCACCGATTGAGCAATATGCTGAGGAAGCGAGGCGAGGCGAGTATACGGATGTCTACGCCCTCGCTGCAACTCTGTATTATTTACTCACGGGAAAGCGCCCGACTCCGGCTTTTGCCAGAGCGGCGAAAGTTCCCTTAGAGGCACCGAGACAAATTAATTCTAGTATTAGCGATCGCGTTGAGCTGGCAATTCTCCTGGGAATGGAGTTTGAACCAGAGAATCGTCCTGCTTCCGTGCAAGCTTGGTTGGATTTATTCAATTTCAGCAGTCTGAATCAAGATGCGGCGACGTTACCCATCCGAAACGTTGAACCAGTCATTACTACGTCTGACACCACGCTTCCTACGACAATGTTTGTCTCTTCAGACGCTTCCCACAATAGGCTGAGTCCGGAGGTGGGGGAAAATTACCGTCAATTGCGGGATTTATTAGCAGCAGGGAAGTGGAGAGAAGCCGATATGGAAACGGCGGCGATTATGCTGAAGGTAGCCCGTCGGGACGAAGAATGGCTGGATTACGAACACATTGAATCGTTTCCAGGGCAAGATTTACGCACCATCGACACTCTCTGGGTAAACTACAGCAACGGACGCTTTGGCTTGAGCGTCCAGAAGCGGATTTACAACGAGTGTGGGAAAGATTTTGTCACGTTTGGCGATCGCGTGGGTTGGCGCGTCAACGAAACTTGGTTGTGGTGGAATGACCTCAATTTCACTTCCGATGCTCTCCCCGGACATCTTCCGGGATGGCGAGTCGGGGGTTCGGGGGGTGTTTGGGGTTGTTTTGTAACGGTTGGCGAGTCGCTGCTGGCGCGTCCCGATTTGTAAGGCGAATCAACTCAAGAGCGATCGCTTTGTTTTGAAGCAGCTGGTTCGCAAGATTTCTGGAAATTAATTCTTAAACAAGTTGAATTTGAAAATTTTCCATTGCTTGTTTTTTCTGGGCGTAGAGACTCCGCAACCTCCGCAATTGAGCCTCTGACAGCACAGATTTAATGACGCTCAGCAATTCCCCCCATCTGTACATTTCTGCCAAGGAAGGGGCTGTGTTTAGTTTCTGCTCGTAAAAATTTACCCAAAAGCCGGGGGCTTTATATTGATGCTTTCTCCAACGCTTGCGCCATCTGAGGAAATCTTTGGCAGTGGGTGTCTTTGCGCCTAAAACGGGTGGCAGATCCGCATAGCTGACAAACGTACTCACGCCTTTGCCAACAACGTGGATGACATATTGCCAGCAATCGATCCGATATATCTGTTCGGGGTTGAGGTTAAGCAAAAGCGCGATCGCTTCTTTCGTCACAAACCGAGCCAATTGATGAACAACCCTTGCTTCAGGCTGTGAGCTTGATATCATAATAATTAACTCCAATATCATGGAGTTTTTGTGGAATTAGCGATCGCTCTTCAGTTTCCGACGCCAAAGGGCGATCGCTTTTTACTGGATAAAATATTTTAGTCGAAATTTAAACTCTATGTCAAGAACAGAGTTAATAAAGTTGCGGATTAGGGAGTTTGCCGCCAAGGAAGGCTGGACGCTGAAGGAGGTTTCCGAACGTTCCGGAGTCTCATACAGCACCATCAAAACTTATGCAGTGTCGCCGGGAATGGTGATGGCTGACTTAGCGGCTTTACGAAAGTTAGCGCGAACTTTTGATGTGTTAATTGAAGATTTGTTGGAAGTAGTGCAAGAATAAGCGATCTCGTAACATTCAATAAAGTTTAAGTGAGCGATCGCTTTCTTGATACTGTGCCAAAATGAACCCAAGCGTCTCGGAATTATAGGAAATGCCTTGGGTAGCAGGACAAAAACTACATGATGGTAAGTACGCCATCGAGAAAGAATTAGGCGAAGGTGGCTTTGGTATCACCTATCTTTAGCAAGATAGGTGATACCAAAGCCTCTAAGTAAGCAACATCCAGATTCATTTTAGAAGCTTTGGTTCGCTAAAACACTATAGTTTTCCTATGCTGTTGCTAGTAACTTAGGGGTAAGTAAAAATTAAAACTTTCAGCAGAATTTATGCTATTCCTTTAAATTATCAACAGAAAATTCCTCAGCAATAATCTTCCAGCTAATCCATGCTTTTGGTTCTAGCAATACTCCTTCCACACCATATTCTTCATAAGCTTTATTAGGTTCAGGCTCACTTACCTTATCAAAAACTTTCTTAGTTTCTTTGAATCCATCTTTTTTGGGATCTCCTGCATAAATAGAGAAAGTTCTTTGGGATGACACTACATTTTTAAATATTAAGCAACAGGGAGCTGACATTGTATGGCTATTTGCAAAGGGATGAGGAGGATAAATTTCTAGACCAGAATGTATATCGATCATTAGGTCGTTGCCCACAATATTAAATCCACTAATATTACTTTCAGTGAAGTGGATGTCATCATAAAAGCCTTTAACTAATACCATTATTGAACCTTCTCCAAACCTGTAGTAAAAACGTACTGGTGATCTATTTCACTTACCTCCAGCTTGGATGTACCAGCAGGACATCTTCTTTGGATGCGATCACTTAATTTCTATCTTAATGGGGACGTGGGTTCTTCATTTTTAATTGTGGAAATGTCTTCTCTCGCGTCGAGACTGGCAACTTGTAGCCAAAAGTAATTTATAGCGGTTTGTAAGATTTGTAAAAGACGAGTGATGGGAAGCGATCGCTCTCTCTTGTCATCTAGTTTTCACAAGCGATCGCTTCTGGCAAGATAAGGAGAAGCGTCACATTCACAAAGGTCATCAGTTGCTATGCGTTTGAAGCGAATCCTTGGCTTTTTGGTGTTGTGTGCGGGTGTTAGCAGCCTCTTCATCTGGCAGGAAGGGCGATCGCTACCCGTCTCCCAAGCTCAACCTCCACCCTTGCCGGAGGGGGTGCGATCGCAGACTGATGTGCCTTATGTGCCAACACCTAACGAGGTGGTGACAGCAATGCTAAAGATGGCTGACGTCACTCAAGATGATGTCGTCTACGATTTAGGTTCTGGCGATGGCAGGCTGGTTATCGCAGCCGCGAAGGAATTTGGCGCGAAGGGTGTCGGTTTCGAGATTAACCCCCGACTAATTGAGGAAAGTAACGAAAAAGCTAGATTAGCCAGTGTGAGCGATCGCGTGAAGTTTGTCGAGCAAGATTTGTTCCAAACTGACCTCAGCGAGGCTACCGTGGTGACGCTTTACCTGTTGCCTAAAGTTAACCTCCAACTGCGACCGAAACTGCTGCGCGAACTCAAACCCGGAACGCCCGTTGTATCTCACCAGTTCGACATGAAGGAATGGAAACCCGATCGGACTGAAGTGTTGCGGGTCGGTTCTCGCATTCATAGAGTTTTCTATTGGGTGATTCCCGCACAGGTAACAGGAACCTGGCAATGGAATATGCAATCCGTTGGCAGCAAAAACCCCTACACGCTGCAATTACGTCAACAGTTCCAAGAAGTTACGGGAACGGTGAGAATGAGCAATGACGAAATACCAATTACTGAGGCGAAATTAACCGGCGACCAACTTAGCTTTAAAGTTACACAGCCGAAGCAAGGGAAGCTAGTAACCATGCAGTTTAATGGGCGCATTTCTGACAACACCATTATTGGAAGCGTGGATATATTAGGCGGTGCCAAAGTAGATAGACGCAACTGGTCAGCCCGACGCTAATACTAAATTGGTCAAATTCCTTTGATGCAAGAGTTTTAAATTTTACTCTAACGCGAGCAACGAAAGAGCGATGATTGCCCGAATTAGAGGAGTTAGATAGATTGTATGAGTCTAATGAAATGATAGTTAGCCTGCTTCGTTTCTCGGTGGGCGCGTACCGTAACATTGTCTGTAGAGTGTCATCCTTAGACCTCCTGCATGAATAGGAAAGCAATGTGCCAGTTAGCGATCAAGGTAAAGGAGAATCGGGAAAACTTTAGGAAGAAGGACGGCAAGAGGGAGTTAAAATGCCCTATAACGAATTAGAACATCTATCCGGTAGAAACTTTTAGCGACTTCTGGCAAGATTAGGAGTCTTGAAGAGTCATATTGAACCAGCAGTCTCCCTGGCAGCTTCTCGCAGCCGCTCCACATCACGCATCGGTGGTGCACCAAAGAGCCGCTTGTATTCCCGGTTGAAGTGCGAGGCGTCATCATAACCCACATGGTAGGCAGCACTGTTAGCGTCAAGGTTTTGCCCCAGCATCAGACGGCGAGCCTCTTGAAGCCGTAGTTGCTTCTGAAACTGTAAAGGACTCATAGCAGTGACTGACTTGAAGTGATGGTGGAAGCCTGAGACACTCATGCCAAGCTCTCGTGCGATGCTTTCAATCCGAAGCGGCTGGTTAAAGTCTTTGCGAAGTCGATCGACGGCTCTGGCGATGTGGTGGGTGTAGCCACCTAGAACGGCAATCTGACGCAGCCGATTTCCGTGCGTTCCCATTAGGAGTCGGTAGATAATTTCCCGTTTAATCAGGGGTGCAAGCATATGGGCTTCCGCAGGAGAATCGAGAAGCCTGACAAGCCGCACCACAGCATCCAACAGGTCTGCATCCAACGGACTCACGTCGATCGCTTTTACACTAGCACCCCGTTGCGCTGAGGGATAGCCTGCCTCAACCATAGCTGAGCCAACGAGGGTAGGGTCGAGATCGAGACGAAGGCCTAGGTACGGTTTTTCCTGAGTTGCTTCTAGAATTTGGCTGGCAATCGGCAGTTCGACTGTCCCCAGCAGATAGTGCATCGGATCGTACTGATAGCGATCGCTGCCTAGAAGGACTTCTTTACTGCCCTGAGCGATCGCACAAAAGGCAGGAATAGAGACACTATGAAAGCATTCCGAAGGAGACGAGGTGCGATAGAAGTGCAATCCTTTCAGCAGCTCGATCGCTCCATCTTGACGAATCGCTTGGGCAATTCGCTCCCTTAGTTCCTCTCGGTTGGCTTGCGCTCGGTCTGCTTCACGCTTTGCCTGAGGGTTATTCATCAACGCTCTATCGGACTTTTCACTCGTTCTTGCAGCGTTCATTTCTGATGTCCGTTCAAATCGATTTATAGACACATCAAGGTCTAGAAAGGGGTTGGCAGCTAAGCCTGTAAAGAATCTAGCGTGGCTTGAATAGAAATGGCTGTAGGTTTGCAGGATTGTACAACGATCCTAGACGATCGTCCTATTGCTTGCCTTTCAGGATTCCTAGAATGAGGTTAAAGCAATGAAATGTGATTCCGGCTGCTTGTAAGCGTCTGGATTTTTATTCAAAAGAAAACTCAGGTTTGATTGGTCAATCGCTTCTGGCGATTGCACGAGAAGCATCCTTAAATCCACGGTAGGCATTGGTCGCTGTGGGAAAGCTTTGCACGGCTAAGCACAAACATGGAGGAACAGAAATGAAACGGCTCACGATGCCTGTTATGGCATTTTCCTTATTGGCTTTGGGGTTTGCACAGGCAGGTCATACACAAGTTTCATCTGGCGATCGCCCACAGACTGTAGAAATCACACGGAATGGTTCGCAGCCTTCCACTGAAGGGTCAGCCGACTATTTCACGGGTTCTGTCCGCATCAATCCCCTGTTTCCAGTACACGATCCATCACACACATCTGGCGCAAGTGTCACCTTTGAGCGAGGTGCCCGAACTGCATGGCACACCTATCCCTTGGGGCAGACGCTCATTGTGACGGCTGGAGTTGGCTGGGTTCAGCAGTGGGACGGTCAAATTCAGGAAATTAGACCTGGTGATGTCGTCTGGATTCCACCCGGTGTGAAACACTGGCACGGAGCTACAGCCACTACAGCCATGACTCATACTGCCATTCACGAGGCGCTCAACGGCAGCCCTGTGGACTGGATGGAACAGGTCAGCGACGAGCAATATGGAGGACGATTTTGATGCTTTCGAGGTGGCTTCCCACTAGAGGAAAAAACGGTCAGAAGCGAATGCTGGTTTTGGTTCTCGCTTTAGCAATGTCCCTGTGTTCCTCAGCCTGCCGTGCCGACAACAGTATGACCAGAAATGCCCCGTCAGAGATACCAACTGAACTATCAATCGAGCAGGCAAACAGGATGAAGATCAACATCAGGGTCGGAAACGAAGTCGTGACAGCCACGTTGATTGATAGCAAAACCACTCAGGATTTTATTTCCCTGCTGCCATTAACGCTGACGCTGGAAGACCACGCGAACACCGAAAAAGTTAGTGATTTGCCAAGACGATTATCAACAGAGGATGCACCTCCGGGCAGCGATCCTACGGTTGGAGATATTGCTTATTACGCTCCCTGGGGGAATTTGGCGATGTATTACAACGATTTTGGATACTCAAACGGACTCATTATCCTCGGAAAAATTGACGGTGACATCGAGGCATTGAATGTGCTTGGTTCTTTCAAAGTGACGATCGAGTTGCGATCGCAGTAAAGAGGGTACGAAATGAAACTGCTTGCGACGGCTATTGAGCCAAAGTGAACCCGCTAAATAAACCCACACATACGAACAAATCAATGAAACACCGCGTTCTAATACCAACCCTCTTGATGAGTGCAATCTGTGCCACGGCGGCATTTGCGCTCGACAAAACACACGTCTCACGTAAGAAGATATCCCAAGCACCCGTGCAGCAGTCCGCTGTGGTTGAGGGGGTAGACAACTTCTATAAGAGCGACAAGGTGACCATGCAGAAGGTTACATTCAAAAACCAATACAACATACAGGTTGCTGGGACTCTCTTCATCCCCAAAGCCTTGAATCAGAACGCCAGGAATCCGGCAATCATTGTCGGGCACCCAATGGGCGCAGTCAAAGAACAGAGCGCAAATCTGTATGCCCAAAAGCTGGCTGAGCAGGGATTCGTCACCTTGTCCCTCGATTTGTCTTTCTGGGGCGAGAGTGAGGGGCAGCCTCGCAACGTTGTTTCGCCGGATATTTATGCCGAGGATTTCAGTGCTGCGGTCGATTTTCTGGGCACTCGACCATTCGTTGACAGGGATCGGATTGGCGTTCTCGGGATTTGCGGCAGCGGGAGCTTCGTCATCAGCGCCGCCAAGATCGACCCGCGCATGAAGGCCATTGCGACGGTCAGCATGTATGACATGGGTGCAGCCAACCGCAACGGGCTGAGGCAGTCTACGACCCTCGAACAGAGAAAGAAAGCGATCGCAGAGGCGGCTGAGCAACGCTATGCGGAGTTCACGGGCGGCGAGACCAAATACACAAGCGGGACTGTGCATGAACTAAATGAGAACTCCAGCGCCATTGAGCGTGAGTTCTATGACTTCTACCGCACTCCCAGAGGCGAATACACCCCCAAAAGTTCGTCGCCGAAACTTACAACGCATCCGACACTTACCAGCAACGTCAAATTCATGAACTTTTACCCGTTCGATGACATTGAGACGATTTCGCCTCGTCCCATGCTGTTCATCACGGGTGACAATGCCCATTCTAGGGAGTTCAGCGAAGATGCCTATAAACGCGCAGCCGAGCCAAAGGATCTCTACATCGTTCCGAACGCGGGACACGTCGATTTGTATGACCGGGTGAACCTTATCCCCTTTGACAAGCTCACATCCTTTTTCACTCAACATCTGAAATAGGGTGAAGCAAGAAACAAGGTAAACAATCCCATGAACAACCAAAACTTTACAGGCAAGGTAGCCTTTGTCACCGGAGCAGGAAACGGCATCGGTCGAGCTACAGCGCTGGCGTTTGCACGCGAAGGCGCGGCGGTGGTGGTCGCTGACATTTCAGAACAGGGCAATCAAGAAACAGTCCGCATGATTGAGGAACTCGGTGGGCAGGCGGGAGCTTCGCTGCTGCCGAAGGCAATCGCCATCAGGTGCGACGTGACGCGAGCCGAGGATGTGAAGGCGGCTCTGGACAAGACCATCGAGACTTTCGGGCGGCTGGACTTTGCCTTTAACAACGCTGGTGTGGAACAGAAGATAGCGGCGACTGCGGAACTGGATGACGCAGATTGGGACCGCATCGTCAACATCAACCTGCGCGGCGTGTTCCTGTGCCTGAAGCACGAAATCCTGTTGATGCTTAAGCAAGGAAGCGGCGCGATCGTGAATACCTCTTCAGGTGCTGGAGTCAAAGGCTTCAAAGGTCAAGCGGCTTACGTGGCTGCAAAGCACGGCGTGGTCGGACTGACCAAGGCGGCGGCACTCGACTACGCCGCGCAGAACATTCGCATCAATGCTGTATGCCCCGGAATCATCGACACCCCGATGATGGATCGCTTCAGCGGCGGCACTTCCGAAGGACGAGAACGAGTGATCTCGCAGGAACCAATTGGCAGGATGGGTCAACCCGAAGAGATCGCCAATGCCGTCGTCTGGCTGTGTTCGGATGCGTCCTCTTTCGCCGTCGGGCACGCCCTGGTCATTGATGGCGGTCAAACGGTGTAGTGATGTGCAGCGCCAACCCGATCGAACCCTAAACGCACGACAACAAAGCATTGTCGCCATCGTCTCCTTCACCGCCAACGGCGATGACTCATATCGCTACTCAGGAGGTACTCGACGGCAAGCCCTTAGACTGGATGGAAAAGGTCAGCGACGAACAATACCAGGACAGATTCAAGACCGAGTAGAAGTAAACCAGCTTATCTTCCAGATTGGAGCATCAATTTATGTACAACGCCAAAGCTTACTCCGCAGTCAGTGCAACATCACCACTGGCCTCCGACACGATCGCACGGCGCGATCCAACCGAGCACGACGTTCAGATTGAAATTCTCTTCTGTGGCATCTGCCACTCCGACCTCCATTCAGTGCGGGACGAGTGGAGCGATTTCATGTCCACAACCTACCCGATCGTTCCCGGTCATGAGATTGTTGGACGGGTCACTCAAGTCGGTTCAGCAGTGACCAAGTTCAAATCGGGCGATCTAGTGGGAGTTGGCTGCATGGTCGATTCGGATGGTCACTGTCCCAATTGCAAGGCTGGCTTTGAGCAGTTTTGCCAAAATGCGATCTTCACCTACAACTCTCCAGACAAGCACAAGACCGCTCCAGTTACCTATGGTGGCTATTCCAATAGCATTGTTGTCGATCAAAGCTTTGTGCTGCGCGTTCCCCCAAACCTCGATCTAGCTGGAGTTGCACCGCTCCTGTGTGCAGGCATTACCACGTATTCGCCACTCCGTCATTGGGGAGTTACAGAGGGTAAGAAAGTAGGTGTGGTCGGTCTGGGCGGATTGGGGCACATGGGCGTGAAGCTTGCTCATGCAATGGGAGCGCACGTTGTTGTCTTTACCACGTCCCCCGACAAGAAAGAAGACGCGCTCCGCCTGGGTGCCGATGAAGTTGTTGTTTCCCGCAATGCTGACGAGATGCAAAAGCACGCTGGTAGCTTCGATTTTATCCTCGATACCGTCGCTGCCAAGCACGACATTAATGCTTATCTCAACCTGCTGGACCTCGATGGTAACATCACCCTGGTTGGTGCGCCTGAAAAGCCTCTAGATGTCGCGGCATTTAGTCTGATTATGAGTCGCCGCAGTCTTTCTGGCTCTATGATCGGCGGCATCGCCGAAACCCAAGAGATGCTCGACTTTTGCGGTGAACACAATATCACCGCCGATGTTGAAGTCATCCCCATCCAGAAGGTCAACGAAGCCTACGAGCGACTGCTCAAGTCCGATGTGAAATATCGCTTTGTAATTGATATGGCTTCTCTGAAATCTGAATAACCGAGGTGAAACTTCGCAGGAGTACCAATGCAAACGCGCTTACGAGCGCTTGGTGAACAAGGACGCGCGCTATCGCTTCGTCATCGACATAGCCCCGCTGAAGGCAGGCGCGTCGAACCGAAGCTAACCCGCTAGATAAACCCACACATACGAACAAATCAATGAAACACCGCGTTCTAATACCAACCCTCTTGATGAGTGCAATCGGCGCAACGGCGGCATTTGCACTCGACAAAACACACGTCTGGCGTAATAGCCCCCAAGCACCCGTGTAGCAGTCCGCGGTAGTCGAGGGAGCAGACAACTTCTATAAGAGCGACAAGGTGACGGTGCAGAAGGTTACGTTCAGAAACCAATACAATATGCAGGTTGCTGGGAATCTCTTCATTCCCAAAGCCTTAGATCAGAACACCAAGAATCCCGCAATCATAGTCGGGCACCCAATGGGCGCAGTCAAAGAACAGAGCGCAAATCTGTATGCCCAAAAGCTGGCTGAGCAGGGATTCGTCACCTTGTCCCTCGATTTGTCTTTCTGGGGCGAGAGCGGTCGTCGGATCGAGCGCCCGTTTGCGACCACCTTCCGTGGAAGCTCAACTCCGGAGAGCGCCGTGACAACGAGTAAGCCTGACGAAATCCCCGAAGCGGTTCTTTGGCTTGATTCGGATGCGACTTCGTTTGTAATTGAACATGCCGATGTCCGTCGATGGAGGATTTGTACACTCCCAAACTGAGGACGACGCTTCAGGGGCGACACTGGCACTAATTTGACAACAGGATGGTTGTCTTTCGAGATCGTGATTTCTTCACCACGAAGTGCCACCTCAATTAATTTGGGCAGAGGTTGAGATGCCGCAGCGAGATCGATTTGCTGCATAAATCTAACCCTCTTTTTTATTCATCTTCCATCTTTTCTAAAAAATCCGTGTCTTGATACACTTGGTCAAGTGCCTGCTGTTGAGTCCGCCGGGAAGGACGACGGTATTTTTTTGCTTCCAACCGGGGTTCGTATTGACTGTGCCCTTTACCCTTCGTTTTCATTTTCAGGGTGGCGTCGGGATCGGCTTGTTGGTTCAGATGAGTAGAAAGAGCGATCGCATCTTTCAGAAAATCTAGATAATGCTCGTAACGTTCCCAATCCCCTCGCACCGCACAATTCGGCTCATCCCGATGCAGGCAATCACTAAATTGACATCGGGCAACCGCTAAGCGCTGGCGTGCTTCTGGGAAATAATGCACTAACTCTTCCGGAGTCGCATCCAAGTCTGGTTGGTTGAATCCAGGGGTATCTGCAATGAATCCGCCTGTCGGTAATTCAAACAATTCAACGTGTCGCGTCGTATGACGCCCTCGGCTGAGTTTGCCGGAAACTTCTCCGACGCGCAGATTGACGCTGGGAATAAGATAGTTTACGATGCTCGATTTCCCGACGCCAGAAAGACCCGCAAAAATAGTAATTTTATGATTTAGTTGATGCTGGAATTCTTCTAGACCTTGACCTGTGTGGACGCTGATAAATATCGGTTGGTAGCCCCATCCTTGCAAGCGATCGCGCCATTGGTTGAGTTGGTCAGTTGTCACTAAATCGCTTTTATTTAAGCAAAGGCAGACTTCTAAGCCAGTAGACTCTCCTTTTACCAGAAAACGACTCAATTGATAGGCATCCAACGTAGGTTCTTCTAGGGCAAAAACGAGAAGAATTTGCTGAGCATTTGCCACTGGAGGACGATCTAGTTCGCTTGTGCGGGGGAAAACTTCAGCGATCGCTCCCCGTCCACCTGCCCAGTCAGCTTCCTCAATCAGAACGCGATCGCCTACCATCACCTTCTGACCTATTTTTTTCAGCCTTGCGCGACGAGTACACAGGAGAAAGGGAGTTATCAGCGAGGTGTCAGCTTCCAACTCCAAACTACTGAGGTCTAGTCGCACTTGATAAAAATTCGCCTGCACAGCCACCACCGTCCCAATTAACGGCGAAGATTCTTCCAACCGATCAACCGGATCTGGAAATTTCTGCTCCCTCTCCTCTCCTGTCGGCGGTAGCGACGGAGGTGGTACAGAACTCATAGGGAAGCTGGACGCCGCACCCTCAGGGCAAAAAAGCCTGTGCGGTCTTCAGACGCAATGAATCGCGTCTCTTCAATTGTGTAGCCCGCCATCGCTAAACTATCAGGAACCTGCTCAATTGGCTCACCCGGATCTAGCCACACTTCTAATAAGGTGCCGGGTGCCATTTGTTCCAGGCGGAGTTTAGTGCGAACGAAATTAATCGGGCAAGGCGTCCCCCGCAAGTCCAGCTGAGCGTCCGGCACATCCGTTGCAGTCGCTGGATTGTCGATCACTTGAACAACCCTCCTAAAAATCCTTCTAAACCGCCTTTCCCAGTGCGATCGCCTTTGATTTTAGCCAGCTTCTCCAGCAGTTCCCGTTCTTCAGCCGTAATCCGATTGGGAATATCAATTCCTACATTAATCAGGTGATCTCCCCGGCTGACTGGGTTCCCTAGTTTGGGTACGCCATGATTTTCTAGCGTCAGCACCGTATTCGGTTGCGTTCCCGCCGGAATTGTTAACTCTACCGGCCCATCTACTGTATTCACTTCCAGACGGCATCCTAAGATCGCCTGCAAGTAGCTAATCTTAATCTCTGACAGGACGTTAATCCCATCCCGATGAAACTCTGCGTCTTCCTCAACAAACAAATAGACGTACAAATCTCCCGGAGGCCCACCGCGCAGACCAGCGTCTCCTTCTTTAGAAACGCGTAGCCGGGTTCCATTATCTACCCCTGGAGGGATAGTAATTTTAAGCTTTTTCGTCTCCTGTTTGCGACCGACGCCTCCGCAAGTTTCACACTTGTCCTCAATTACCTGTCCTTCACCGTTACAGGTGGGACAGACAGAGACTTGGGTAAAGCTACCAAAGGGAGTCCGTGTCGCACGACGCACTTGACCGGAACCACTGCAAGTCGGACAGGCTCGCGGTCGCGTTCCCGGCTTGGCACCTGCACCGCTACAGGTAGCACAGGTTTCTAGATGGGGAATCCGGATTTCTTTTTCACCCCCAAAGACGGCTTCCCGAAATTCCAGCTTTAAATCTAACCGCAGGTCGTCGCCGCGAACGGGACCGCTACGTCTGCGAGCAGCCGTTTGACCCCCGGCACCCCCAAACCCACTGAAGAAGCTTTCAAAAATATCGGCAAAGTTACCAATATCGCCTAAGTCTGGGCCAGCTCCGACACCAGAAGCGACTCCGGCTTCTCCATAGCGATCGTAGCGAGTCCGGGTTTCTGGTTCCGAAAGGACTTCGTATGCTCGATTGATTTCTTTAAAGCGTTCTTCCGCCCCTGGCTCTTTATTGACATCCGGGTGATATTTCCGGGCCAGACGGCGATAGGCACGCTTAATTTCCTCTTTGTCTGAGTCACGGGAGACCCCGAGAATTTCATAGTAGTCGCGGGCCATAGAACGCTGCTTCTTTAGGGGTTAAGGGTTAGGGGAACGGAAAAATGAAAACTTTAGATATCCTTCAATTTTTCATTTTTCCTTTTTTATTTTTATTTGATTTAGTCAACTGGCTCGTAGTCAGCCTGAACGGTATTATCGTCATCAAATCTAAAGTCATCGTCATCGGGTGTGGAGTCAGGCGCTTCACTAAACTCTGGAGATATGCCACTTTCCAGGCTTTCGTAATCATCCGGTGTCTCGCGTCCGCTGGCTTGCTGGTACACGGCAGCACCAATCGCAAACAGTGTCTGCTGAAAATCGTCGATCTGTTGTTTGATCTCCTCAACACTAATTGAGGGGTTAGCCAGCGCCGCTCGCACCGCTGTAGCCTTCTTATTTGCCTGCGTTTTGATATCCTCTGCAACCAGATCCCCATTGTCATTCAACGTCGATTCATAGCTGTAGAACAGGCTATCAGCCTGATTTTTCAGCTCCACTACTTGCATCCGACGCTGGTCTTCTTCGGCATAGGTTTCAGCTTCGTGCCGCATCCGTTCGACTTCGCTGGCACTCAAGCCGCCGGTATTGCTAATCCGGATACTCTGCTCTCTCCCAGTGCCTTTGTCTTGAGCCAATACTTTGAGAATTCCATCAACGCCGATTTCAAAGGACACTTCAATTTGAGGGATGCCTCTGGGAGCGGGGGGAATTCCTGCTAGGAGGAATTTGCCAAGACTTTTGTTATCTTTCGCCATCGCCCGCTCACCCTGTAAGACGTGAATTTCCACGCTGGTTTGTCCGTCGGTGGCGGTGGAAAAAACTTGGGATTTCGTCGTGGGAATTGTGGTGTTGCGCTCAATAATTTTTGTAAACACTTCTCCCAAGGTTTCAATGCCCAAGCTTAGGGGGGCAACATCCAATAGCAGCAGATCCTCGACTTCGCCGCTTAAGACGCCTCCTTGGATCGCTGCTCCCAGCGCCACTGCTTCATCCGGGTTGATCGACCGATCGGGTGCTTTGCCGCCAAAAAACTTCTTAATCGCATCTTGAACGGCAGGAATTCGAGTTGAACCTCCCACCAGGATGATCCGGTCAATCTCATTGGCTGTCAAACCGCTGTCTTTGATCGCCTGAGCTACAGGCTCAATGGTACCTTCCACCAAATGGTTGACGAGTTCTTCAAACTGGGCGCGGGAAAGTTCCATCTCTAAATGTTTTGGCCCGGTTTCATCGGCGGTGATGAATGGCAAATTGATGGAGGTGCTGCCCATGCTGGAAAGTTCGATTTTGGCTTTCTCTGCTGCCTCTCGCAACCGCTGGAGAGCCATTTTGTCGGTTCCCAGGTCGATGGAATCTTGCTGTTTGAAGTTTTCGATCATCCAGCGGACAATGCTGTTGTCAAAGTCATCTCCGCCTAGATGGTTGTTTCCAGAGGTAGCTTTGACTTCAAAAACGCCGTCACCCAATTGGAGTACGGAAACGTCGAAGGTACCGCCCCCTAAGTCAAACACCAGAATGCACTGCTCTTCATCTTGTTTATCCAAGCCGTAGGCAAGAGCAGCTGCCGTGGGTTCGTTGATGATCCGTAAAACTTCCAGTCCGGCAATGGTACCGGCATCTTTTGTCGCCTGCCTTTGGGCGTCTGTGAAGTAAGCAGGTACGGTGATGACTGCCTGGTCTACCTGTTCGCCAAGAAAGTTTTCTGCATCCTGCTTTAGCTTTTGCAGGATCATCGCTGAGATTTCTTGGGGGGTGTAGTTGCGTCCCCGAATTTGGACATCGACGGTATCATCGCGACCTTTGATACAGGTGTAGGGCACGCGCGATCGCTCTACTTCGGTGTCATCCCAGCGGCGACCGATAAAGCGTTTAATGCTGTATACCGTATTTTCGGCATTGGTGACAGCTTGCCGTTTCGCTAGCTGACCAACTAGGCGATCGCCGCCCTTGCCAAATCCCACGATACTTGGGGTCGTTCTCCCTCCTTCTGTGTTAGAGATGACGATGGGTTGACCCCCCTCTAAAACAGCCACGCAACTATTGGTCGTGCCCAAGTCGATGCCAATGACTTTTCCCATAGCTAGCTGTAGTAAAGGTTTACAGGATTTGTTAAGTAGCCGTCGAATTGCTTGTCCGAAATGGTTCGGACCCGGCACCAGATTTCCATCAATTTGATTGTAATTTCTGACGCCTTCAACCGTCGATGCAGTTCATCAAACTCCATTAACTTTCGCCAGAAAGCGGATGACCTTCCTCTGAGGTTACCACGGGCTCCATACCAGCAGCAACTTTGACTAGGGCGTGGCGCAAGACGCGATCGCCCAAGAAATAGCCGCGCACCAGCTGTTCGATCACAGCTCCTTCTGGATATTCATTCGTTGGTTCCCGCATCACGGCTTCGTGGAGATTGGGATCGAAATCTTGGCCCTCCGGACGCATGGGAGATACTCCGATGCGCTTGAGAGCGTCTGCCAGCTGTTTGTAGACACTCTGGTAGCTTTTGTGGATGCTCCATTCTCCATCAGTTTGCGGCTTAATCTGCGATCGCGCCCGCTCAAAATTATCCACTACGGGCAGTAACTCAGTAATGGTGGTGCACTTGATCTGCACCTCCGAGTCTTCCTTCTCTTTGAGAGTCCGCTTGCGGAAATTTTCAAAATCTGCGGCTATCCTCATGTACTGAGTTTTGAAAGAGTCACACTGTTGCGTGCGCTCTTCCACTTGCGCTTTTAAAGCCTCCACTTCCCGCGTCAATGCTTCTACAGCCGCTGTGTTGCTGGCTGCTTCTGCGTTACTTTCGTCTCCGCTGGCTCCGGAGGTTGCACTGGCATCTGATACCGCATCAGATGTTTGGCTTGTGCCATACACTGACGCCTCCCCTAATGGTTCTCCATTCAAGGTTCCCGTTTCAGATAATGGTTCATTCCCCATTTCCTGTGCCACCGCCTGGTTATCAACCATTGGAGGTGAAGTATTGTCTTGCTGATTTTCTTCCTCGTTCATTGGGCTATCATCCCAGCTAAGAGACTGCTCGCGCTCATTTTAATGGGTAGTCCTGTCGATGTCGCCACTACCACCTCCCCTTCTGTATCAGGTTGGTGTCTCACCACTCCCTGAGTTAGGGATGGAGAGAACCGGCGCATTGCCACAAAACTTTCCCCTTTCTAGAATCATAGTGTGCCCAGGCATCCTACCAATACTCTTTAAAGCTTTTGGCTTAACTTTCTGACAAGGCTTGGGTGGGAAAACCGTATCAACACGCCAACCCTACCTTAACCCTACATTGTGCCAAGCTATGCCATCTGCTGGCATTTGCACAGAAATTTCTTTATAGAAGCAATTGCCTACTTTCCGATTGTAACGTCATCTTCACGAATTTCAGGATAGCCATTGAGCGAGTGGGCGTGCCAGACATCAGAATCTAGACAGTAGACGATGTATGAATCGCAAAATAAATTAAGACAATCCTACGCCTAAGACTTGGTTAAGGCTATTATCGTGAATGTTCCCTACCACGTTCAGCCTTACACGCTCCTTGTCATTAACCAAGTCGTGTCCGAGTCTTCTAAGGCTCCGGCAGGTCTTCAATCTTAAAACTTACAGCATCGTTGTACGGATATTACTGCTTGCGGCTAGTGAGGAGCAAATTGGCTTATCGCGTCAATTTTGCCTTTAAAATCGCCACAACGGCTCAACATAAATGATGAAACGGTCTGGTGGTACTGCGGGGGCGCAAGCCCAAGTCGGTTATCTAAACCGTAAAAATTTAGTTTTTGGCTGACGATAGCAATTTTGCTTCATGGTTTTGGGAACAATTTGTAAAGAGGTATTCTCACGGATCTATGACTCAATCCTCACCACGAAATCGCGCCCTTGCTGTCCGCAATGAGTTTTCGCCCTTCGGCAACCAGCTGATTCAGGCAGGCTATGTTGACACCGACCAAATGCGGCAGGCTATGGTAGAAAGCCGCAAGTCTGGTAGACCCTTAACCGAGGTTCTAGAAACGATTACTGGGCGATCGCTTCCCCCAGATTTGCTACGTCAGTATAAAAAACAACAGCTTTTTGAACTCAAAATTCTTTACGGAGTTGAATCTCTAGATCCGGAAATCAGCCAAATTCCCACTTCTCAGATTGGGTCTTTGATTGAAACCCTGATTCCGATCGATATCTGTAGTCGCTATAAACTAGTACCCTTAACGAAAAATGACACCCAGCCATCCTCGGTACTGGTGGCAATGGTCGATCCAGATAATTTAGCGGCTCAGGACGATCTCAACCGCATCTTGCGACCCCAGGGCATCGCCTTGCAGCGAATGGTGATCACGCTGGAAGACTGTTTGAATCTAATTAACCAATACAAGGATGAGCAAACCAGGAAAGAGGAAGTAGCGCGAATCCAAAAGTCTGTGGATGTCTCAGACGTTCTGGATAATTTGAACGACTTAGGCGATGCGCCTCCTGAAATTGAAGATGACCTGAATGTAGAGGATGCTCAGGGCGCTCCCGTCATCAACCTGGTTAACAGAATCCTCCTCAAGGGTCTGCAAGAGCAGGTTTCAGACATTCACATTGAACCCCAAGAAGAATTCTTACGCATTCGCTTCCGGAAAGATGGGGTGCTACAACAAGCCTTCGATCCGTTTCCGAAAAAAATCATCGCAGCCGTCACAGCTCGCTTCAAAATCATGGCTGAGCTAGACATTGCCGAGCGACGGATGCCCCAGGATGGTCGTATCCGGCGGGTGTTTGAAGGGCGTAAGGTTGACTTTCGGGTGAATACCTTACCCAGCCGCTACGGCGAAAAGGTGGTCTTGCGAATTCTCGATAACTCTTCCACCCAGCTAGGTTTGGATAAGTTAATTTCCGATTCAGAATCGCTAGAAATTGTCAGAGAAATGGCAAGCCGTCCCTTCGGCTTGATTTTAGTAACCGGGCCAACTGGGTCTGGTAAATCTACCACCTTGTACTCGGTTCTGGCAGAACGGAACGATCCGGGAATTAATATCAGTACGGCAGAAGACCCGATTGAGTATGCCTTGCCTGGGATTACTCAGGTACAGGTAATTCGAGAGAAGGGAATGGACTTTTCCTCGATCTTAAGAGCCTTCATGCGCCAAGATCCGGATGTAATTCTGGTGGGTGAAACGCGGGACAAAGAAACAGCGAAAACCGCAATTGAAGCAGCACTAACCGGACACTTGGTACTGACAACCCTGCACACCAACGATGCAGCCGGTGCGATCGCTCGCTTAGACGAAATGGGTATCGAGCCATTCATGGTATCGGGTTCGCTGATTGGCGTTCTGGCGCAACGCTTGATGCGGCGTGTTTGTAGCGATTGTCGCCTTTCCTATTCACCCACTTCACAAGAACTCGGTCGATTTGGTTTATCGGCTTCTGGGGACGGGGATATTACCTTCTACAAAGCCAATACTTTACAACCCGATGAAGCGAAGGAAGCCAAAAGCAGAAATGCTCTGTGCCAAAAATGTAATGGCATTGGCTATAAGGGACGTGTGGGTGTTTATGAAGTCATGCGCGTAACCGAACGCTTGCAAAATTTAATCAGCCAAGGTGCCCCCACCGAGCGCATTAAAGAAGCAGCCGTGGAAGAAGGGATGAAGACATTGCTGGCATACAGCTTAGACCTGGTACGCCAAGGTTATACCACTCTGGAAGAAGTAGAACGGGTGACATTTACAGATTCTGGTCTAGAGGCAGAACTCAAAGCCAAGCGGAAGAGCGGTCTAGAATGTGTCACTTGCACTGCTGAGTTAAAGCCAGAGTGGCTAGATTGTCCTTATTGCATGACGCCTCGCTTTTCCGAATAAATTTCAATCGTCAATCGCTAATGGCGAATGGCAATCACCCAAGCTACGCCCTTAGTCAAGGAAAAATTAGCAACTGAGAAATCAAGAATCACCCCAGGAGACAGCCTCATGGAATTAATGATTGAAGACTTGATGGAGCAACTCATTGAAATGGGCGGCTCAGATATGCACATCCAGGCAGGAGCGCCGGTTTACTTTCGCATTAGTGGGAAACTCAACCCCATTGGGGACGAACCGCTTCCTCCCCAGGAGTGTCAGAAACTCATCTTCAGTATGCTGAACAACACGCAGCGTAAGGAATTAGAGCAAAACTGGGAACTTGACTGCTCTTATGGGGTTAAGGGATTGGCTCGCTTCCGCGTCAATGTGTACAAAGAGCGGGGTTACTATGCGGCATGCTTAAGAGCGTTGTCTTCTAAAATTCCGAACTTCGATCAATTGGGTCTCCCAGACGTCGTGCGGGAATTGACTCACAGACCGAGAGGAATGGTGTTGGTGACGGGGCAAACGGGTTCTGGGAAAACCACCACCCTTGCTGCGATGCTCGACTTGATCAACCGGACGCGGGCAGAACACATTCTAACGGTGGAAGATCCGATTGAATATGTTTACCCGAACATCAAGAGCTTGTTTCACCAGCGTCAAAAAGGCGAAGATACTAAGAGCTTTGCGAATGCGCTGAGAGCCGCGCTCCGGGAAGACCCCGATATTATCCTGGTAGGGGAAATGCGCGACCTAGAAACCATTGGTCTGGCGGTATCAGCGGCTGAAACAGGTCACTTGGTGTTCGGCACTTTGCACACCAGCTCAGCAGCAGGTACTATCGACCGGATCTTGGACGTATTTCCTCCAGAGCAACAGCCCCAAATCCGCGCTCAGTTGTCTGGTTCGTTATTGGCAGTCTTCAGCCAATGCTTAGTGCCCAAACATAATCCGAAACCCGGTGAATATGGTCGGGTAATGGCGCAGGAAATCATGCTGGTAACACCAGCGATCGCTAACTTGATTCGAGAAGGAAAATCTGCTCAAATCTACTCTGCTATCCAGACGGGAGCAAAATTGGGAATGCAGACAATGGAACAGGCTCTAGCTGGTTATGTCAAAGCTGGTGCCATCTCCTTTGAAGCGGCGATGGGCAAATCATCTAAACCTGAAGAATTACAGCGTATCCTGGGGACATCGCCAGCGACGGGGGCAAAAGCTGGCGCTCGGTAGGTTCGAGGCGGTGTAAAGCCTATTGCAATAAGCTTGTGTCATGCAGGTAGACCAAACCGAATAGGTTTCGGTCTGGACTACCTGGCAGCACTCAGCAGAAATTGTCAAAAACCTCCCCGGAAGACACCCTCCAATTACAAAAAATTTCCTTTGAAAAGCCATTTTTCTTTCATTTAGAGGTGAGGTATGCCAACCTATATTGCTGATGTTCGAGACTCTAAAGGAGCCGCAAAGAAAGACAAAATTGTTGCCGACTCCCTGGGGAGTGCCCGCGACGCCCTGCGCGAAAAATGGGTTTCTGTTGCAAATATCAAAGAAACTCAAACCTTTGACCTGAGCAAATTAAACCTAAAAGAGTTTCAAACTTCTTTAGCGAAGGTTACGGTCAAGGATAAAGCCGTCTTTTCTCGTCAATTTGCCGCGATGGTCAACGCGGGTGTGGCGATTGTTAGATGTTTGGGCGTACTTTCGGAACAATGTAGCAATCCTAAGCTTAAAAAAGCGCTGGTGGAAATTAGCTCAGAGGTTCAACAAGGTGTGAATCTCTCGGATGCGATGCGTAAACATCCGGAGTGTTTCGATAATCTATACGTCAGTATGGTGCAAGCAGGAGAGGTCGGCGGTGTCCTCGATGAGGTACTCAACCGATTAGCCAAAGTCCTAGAGGATATGGCACGCCTGCAAAACCAAGTCAAAGGGGCAATGGCATACCCCGTGGCAGTGGGAATCTTGGCAATCATTGTCTTTATTTGTATGACCGTGTTTTTGATCCCAATCTTTGCTGGCATTTTCAAAGATTTGGGGACAGAATTACCGGCTCTAACACTGTTCATGCTGTGGATTAGCGAAATCCTCAGAAGTTGGAGGATCATCATCCCTATCATTACTGTCATCGTTGCCTCTTTTGTTTACAGACAGTATTACAAGACGCCAGTTGGTCGTGTGACGATGGATCGCTTTTTCTTGAAAATGCCGCTATTGGGCGACTTGAATGAGAAATCATGTGTTGCTCGCTTTTGCCGCATTTTTGGAACCTTGACTCGTTCTGGAGTGCCTATTCTCACTTGCATGGATATTGTGAGAGATACGGCGGGTAACCAGGTAATTGCTAACGCGGTGGAAGCAGCGAAGCAAGACATTCAACAAGGTGGGATGATGAGCTTAGCTTTGCAAAAAGAGCAAGTTTTTCCAATCCTGGCAATTCAGATGATTAGTATTGGGGAAGAGACAGGTCAGTTAGACGCCATGATGATGAAAGTGGCAGATTTCTATGAAGATGAGGTTGAGCAAGCGGTGAAAGCACTCACCAGCGTTCTCGAACCCATCATGATGGTGGTGTTAGCGGGGATGGTCGCGGTGATTTTGCTTTCGATGTATCTCCCCATGTTTGCGGTGTTTGACAAACTAGGCTAATCAGTTTCAGGTTTTGGATTTTTCTCATTCCCAGACAAAGCTGGGAATGAGATTTGGGATGGAGGGCTTATGGTACTTAACGATGACCTAATCTCCCATCTAAGATTGAAAATTTAAAATCAAAATATGTTTGTTAAGCAATCCTATTACGAAGCTAGCTTGGCGGAGTACAGTAACCTGTCTGGAGCGATCGCATTGCTCAAGCAGCACCGACCTTATCTGGAGATGATTCCTAGTATGCGCCGGTCTGAGGAGAGCGCGATCGTCATTCCTTTGCCGGTGGTGCGGATTCGCCATGCCTTATCTAAAGCAGAAAGCGCTAGCGTTGTCACATCTAGAGGGGAAGCCATTCGCTTGCCCTGTGATGTAGCAATTTTAATGTGTGACCCCGAATGGAAAATCAAAATGGGGGTGGAGATTTTTGTCTTCATCCACCGTCCCCAAGAAGACTTCTCCGACTTGTTGAGTCGCTGGCGACAGACCCAAGTGTGGCTGGACAAAGAATATGAGTGGTTGATGCCGCTTCGCCATCAACACATTTTCAGCGAGGGCGCTGACAAGCTATATCCTTTGTTTGTTGTATTTCCAGAGACGCCAGAACGAATTAAGCGAGGCTTAATGGGAGCCTGTCTCCCCTTTGTCATCCAGACCCCAATGTTGGATGTTGAGGAACAGGCACAGGAATCTTTTTTGCCTGAAAGTCCCAACGTTTGACGGTTGAAGCAGGTTGAAGTGTAATCAACCTGCTAACGTACCCATTTTCAACCTGTTAACTACTTGACAAACTGCGGCATGACTTCGGCGGCGGTCAACAAACCGTAGATGCCTCGACGATGGAGTGCGACTCCGGCTTTGAGATAGCCGAAGGCAGGGCCGCAGACATTGGCTGCCATACTGGTTTCATCGCCAAGGGTAAAGGTATGGGTAGAAATCTTGCCTTCAAAGGTGCGACCTGTCACTTGGACATTCGTGCTGAGTGGTTTTTTGGGATTGCGGGTATCGACGACGCCGCCGACCGTAACGCGAGCGCGCGGACAAATTCCAGCTAGCTCTAGCATCACATCATCAGCGTGTTCCATATTCTCCAGAGCCAGGATGCCGTTGGTTTGATCCAGCAATGCTTCCACTTCGGCATCACTCATGGCTCTGGCGCGCTCCACATCGTAGCCGGGTAGATGGGCAATATCTTCCCGAATTGTCGCTCGGTAGGCTTCCCAATTTGCAATCCCTACCCCAAACGTAATCTTGACGCTATGGATTTCGGCATAACTTTGGGCAGCAAGAGCCGCGGCTGCCGTCAACAACCCAGGCGTCGCCCCACAGCCAGTCAGATAAGTAATTCCTGCTGCAAGAAGTTCCTCTTGCAGATCCAATAGCTGCTCGACAGCGCTGGTACGTTTCAGGGCGTCTACCAGAACCCCCCGCCAGCCAGATTGAATAAATTGCCGCGCGACGGACGCCATAAAGGTGTTGGGCAGATTAGGCAGTGCCAGGAAATATCCATCTACTGGCTTAGCTCGTTCGATTAAGTCTTGGATGCTCTGGCTGCTGAGGGTGCCTGTCGGCTCTAAATAGCCAAGAGAACCCCTTGTTTGGTAAATCGCAATGCTGGCATCTGGATCTAACCCTTGGGCGGCGTAGGTATAGCCTTTCTGGTCAGCAGCTGCAACCCAGATCATCTCGCGTTTTGGCGCAAGCACTCTGGCGGCAGCCTGCCCCAGTCCACCAAAGCCTAAGACGCCCACTCGAATGGGGGTTGGGGAGTTGATTGAACCTGTGACTTGCTCTGCACTCATAGCGTCTTCTTGCAATTGAACAAACTTTAATTATCCAGGCTCCTGGACGCGCCGGTTCGTTCACTTTTGAGAGCTTGAGCGATCGCTCAAGAAGTCTGTTGGCTTTTTTGCTCAATTTCGGATAATTTCTCTATCTTGACGCAGATGTAAAGTTAAGCGACACTGACAAATAATCAAAGTAAGACTCGCCTAATTAATTAAGTTTTGTTACGTTTTAACTCGTTGTGACTCAATTGCTCAACATTTGAGCAACATTAATTTATTAATATCCCAGCGAGTCAGTTCTAAGAAAGATGTCTTATTCGGCAGCATCAGCAGTATGGTTCGTGCCGCCGCCTAACTTGAGCAATCCCTAACCAATGAGCATGGAAACGCTAGAGTTTATCATTTATCCGGATGGTCGGGTGCAGGAGAAAGTCACCGGAATTACTGGGAAATCCTGTGCCGAAGTGACTGCCGCTATTGAAGCCCAATTGGGTCTGGTACTAACTCAGGAACCGACTTCTGAATTTTTTGCCTCAGTGATTCATCAGAGTGCGACGGCGGCAGCCGGGGCAACTTATAGCGAGTGGTAAGGTAAGTTTTTTTTTGAGTCCAACTTAATTTATTTGAAAAAATCGTCATGTCACACTTTAGCAACATCAAAACTCAAATCCGCAATCTTGTCTCGTTAGAAGCCGCTTTGACCGACTTAGGAATAGATTGGAAATCTGGCCCGCAAACAGTGCGCGGCTATCGCGGTCAAACCCTTACGGCTGATGTTGCCATTGAGCAAAAAAATGGTTATGACATCGGTTTTCGTTGGAACGGTCAGGAATACGAACTTGTTGCTGACCTACAGTATTGGCAGCAAACGGGTTCTGTAGAGCGGTTTCTCAACCGAGTGACTCAGCGTTATGCTTACCACACGGTTGTCAAAGAATCTGCAATGCAGGGCTTCCAAGTTGCCGAGCAAAAACAGAATGAAGATGGTTCAATCCGCCTAGTAGTGCAGCGCTGGAGTGCCTAATGTCTGATTACCCAACTCCTGAACAGCCAATTCCCGAACGTTCTGGCTTGGAGCCAGAGTTAGGTGGTATTTGGCGGGATGCCCCGGAACGTTCGGGTTTGGAGCCGGAGTTGGGTGGCACCCTGCGGCAAAAAGGCGTCTATGTTGATGAAATAACCTGTATTGGCTGCAAGCACTGTGCCCATGTTGCTCGCAATACTTTTTATATTGAGCCAGATTATGGGCGATCGCGTGTAGTTCGGCAGGATGGAGACTCGGAAGAAGTCATTCAAGAAGCCATTGACACCTGTCCGGTCGATTGTATCCACTGGGTCGATTACACGGAATTGAAAAAGCTTGAACAAGAGCGGCAATATCAGGTGATTCCATTAATCGGATTCCCTGCTGACCATGCGATTACGGCTGTGAAGCAGCGGCAAAAGAAGGTTAAAAAAAGCAACCGAAACCCATAGACTAAAGGTTCGCTGGTATAAAAAATGCCCGTCTGTACGGACTAAATAAATAAAACCCCCAACAGATGCCTGCTATTGGAGGTTTTATTTAAAGCGTTGCACTCTCGCTTCTAACGAGAAACCCCTTGCACGACTGGACGCACACCAGAGCCAGGGAACGGTTCTGGAGTACCCAACCAGTTAAAGTCATTCAGCCGAAAACTGATGGAACCCAGCTGCAAAACAGGGTTGTAACGCAGGACAATGTTGTAGGTGCGGCGGCTGTATTCCAGAAAGTAGTCGGTGCTGATGTTCTCCTTAGTATTTAAATTGACCGAGGTTTGAAAACCCAGGCGAAACGGGCCATAAATCTGTTGGGTAATGCCAGCGGAAAGGACGTTGGTATCTACGAGGCGGTCAAATAAGAAAGGTGATATACCACCACGAGCAACTTGAGAGTAGGTAACATTAAACCCGGTGTAATCTAAAAAAGGTCGGGAGAAATGACCGAATTGCCCTTGCACCCCAATGCTCCCGCTCAAGGATTCCTGGCTATCCCCACTACTGTAACCACTATAAACGCCAGTGACGCCCGTCGTTAATTGTACATAGGGAACAACTGGCACGGGTGTGTAGCGCAGTCCTTCGGTGGGGGTGGCAGGCAACCCTTTACCCCGCCAAAGTAAAAAGTTGCGGTTGAGGGAGGCACTGGCTTGATAGCGACTGAGACTGACGCGATTGTTGGTGTGCCCTGGTTCGAGCAAGTCTAAACGGTCTGTATCTGCGTTGATGAACTGGGCACCCGCTTGATAAGTGAGGTTGATGCCAGTATTCCCTAAGGGAATGACCGGAGAAGTCAGAACTGCGCCTAAACTACTCTGGACCGTTTGATAGCCGAGGGAGCCGTTGAACAGGCGATCGCGGTAGCTATATTCTAAATTTAAGGTATGGGGTAGACGGGTGCCGATAATCTGGCGCAGCCGCAGGCTCGCTCTTAGCTGGTCGTCTGCGATCTCTTCGGGATCTAGACTGGTGAAAACAGCCGACCCTCTCAAGGTTGTGGTGGGACTGAGGGTGGCATCTAGTCTAGTCCTGAGACCAAACACGGAGGGATCGAGGAAGCTCCCCTCAGAAACCGCTTTTTGAAGAAAATATTGCGGGGTGACGCGCAATCGCACGCGGTTGGTAGAAATCAGTTGAAAGGTTCGTTCCGCAAACACACCACCTCGGTCTTCAGCATCATACCCGAAGGTGACGAGACCCGGTTCGGTTTCGCTCCGGTCAATCACTCTGCGATCTTGAAAAATTGGAATCGAAAAACCCTGGTCAAAAACGACGCGGGAGCGGGTGGTGGTAATTTCATCTACCAGGGGCGAAATCCGCCTAAATCTGGCTGTATCTGCCCGTACCTCAAGTTCTGGTGGCGAAAAGGGGTCGTTGGTTAGCCGAACATTGGTGGCAAAGGCTCCTTCGGAGTCGAAATCTACCCGATCGGCTTGAAAGCGCAACCGGTTAATTGCGCCCCCTTGCTGAAACGACTGCTGGTTTTGGATGTTCTGACCAGCCCCAAAGACCAGTCCGTAGCCGCCGGGACTGGTGATATTCGAGACGGGTTGGTTGGCGGTAATGCGATCGCTTAACGGTCGTACTGAGGCAGCCGCAGCACTGGCATCATTGGGTAAAGGACTCGAAAAATCTGCCCCTGCTGAAGGCTGGTAAATCTCGCCACTGGCATTTAAGAGGAAACCGCTATCCTGGGCAAAATAATACTCAACGCGATCGCCCCGCAGCACTTGTTCGCCTCGCGTCATGGCGACATTCCCGTCGCCCACTACAACGCGATTCGGCAAGTTTACCTGTAGCCGATCCGCATCTACTACCGCACCCTGGTAGCGCAAGACAACATCGCCTTCTGCTGTAACGACTTGTCGATCTACATCGTATTCTTGCTGGTCAGAAGTTAATTCCACAACGCCTCCCGTACCGCCAGAAGTCGTAGGCGGAGGTGGCGTCGTACCGGGGGCGGGGGCGGGTGCTGGTTGATTTTCTGGGGTGGGAGGTGCGGGTGCTGATGCCGGTGCCGGTGCCAATTCTTCTTCAGGCCAAGGCTCACCCTCCGACACGGGCGCTGGAGGAGCCGATTCTATCGGAGTTTCACTCGGCGAAGATTCCAGAGCTTCCGGAGATTCTGAGGGTTCTGGAGGCTGTTGCTCGACACTCGGCAGCTGCTTTTGCAACATAGGAGTTGCCGTGCGTTCTTTTACGTTTACAGCCTGACTTCCCGCGTTCTGAGTGCTAGGTTCTGACTCTTGATTTTCTACCGACGAAGCACCAAATTCAGCAACGTTCGGCAAATCCTGGTCTGGGTATGCGTAAGGGCGAAGCCGTTGTGCTGATAATGCAGGGTCGTCGTCATTCTGGTCTGTCTGCACAGATGCTTCTTCCCTACCATTCCGATTCCGGACGATTGAATGACCCACTGAAATTGGGGCACCAAGGGGGGCAGCTTTTCTGGTAGGGATAGAAATTACAGAGAGCGAGGAAGAAGACTCCGGCGCAAACGTTTCCGGCTGCGTCGGGGCAGCAAGGATCTCAGGTTGCAGGGTTCGCTGGGAATCCGATGCAATTGTTTGAGCGGAGACAGCTAGAGGAGTGACATCCTCTGGCGGCAACGTGTTGATAATCGCAGGCGGTGGGGGCGGCGGAACTGGTTGGGGCATCTTCTAGCAACAGGAGTTGAGCGGACAGCACCAATGCCTATCCTCAACTGCACTCTGAGTAGGGTGCCTCGCAGTGGACTGCTGCCCCGACATCGGCCTGAGGCATAAAGCGATCGCTGTTTATTCCAGATCCCGGCGTTTTGGGTTACGGGAAGGATCGCTGGACAAAAATCCAAACACAAAGAGCAGGCTGAAGAAGGCAACGACTATATAAACGACAATTTTGAGAGTCACCATACCGATATCTACTCCAGACGGGAAAGGCTGAATGTTGCTGCCTTAAAGGCAGAACAACTTTCTCATAATACCGAAATATTGCTTCATTTTTGCCTTGAGTCTGGAGTGATTGTTGACCTCAAGCGGTCAGTCCAGCCGTCGTTTGAGCTGCTTAAACTGCTCTGACGATTGCCAGAGCGCGAAGTTTCCCTAGCGATCGCTTAGTTGTTATACCACGAGATCGCACCCGGTTCCTGGGTTTTAACTTTTCCCTAGCTCAAAATCAAGGAAATTGGAGAACCTGGGAAATACTGAAATCCTTGCTAGGGTGCGATCCCAGATAGCTAAGGTGTTTGGACGCCAGGAGGATAAACACGCGAATGCCACTAATGGTGCCCAAGGGCAGCGTTGCAAGAGACGCGATGTTCACCGCTTTTAGGCGATCGCTCCCGTGCTAGGAGCGCTTTTCTAAACAAATTTTCTCAATATTCCCTGGAAAAACTAGGATTTTAGATTGAAAGCGGCAGCTTGCTAAGGGCAGCTAGCTGGATAAAGGGATCAACATTTCCAGTCCAAAAAAAGAGTATAAAGAGCATCCAACTTGTAGCGGAAGTGAGTACACAATAGCTCTATTAAGACTTTAGAGGCTTTGTCAATGCAGCCGATTCGGACATTTAACGTTTCCCCCGCCTTGCCGTCAAGACTAGAACCCTTACGAAAACTGGCATATAACCTGCATTGGGATTGGAACTTTGAAACTAAAGAGTTATTTCGCCGCCTAGACCGCGATTTGTGGGAATCCAGCCGTCACAATCCAGTGCTAATGCTGGGAACTATTTCTCAAGCGCGGCTACAAGAAGTTGCTGAAGATGAAGGCTTTGTTGCCCACATGGAACGAGCCAGCCGCCAGCTAGACGACTACCTGCAAGAACGGACGTGGTATCGCAAACACAGGAATGAGGTGAACGGTCAGAGGACTGAGAAGAAACAAGAAAATTCTTCTGCTTCCTCGCTCAGTCCTCCGTCCTCAGGACTCAGGACTCAGGAGTGTTATGCCTATTTCTGCGCGGAATTTGGTCTAACCGACTGCCTGCCCATTTACTCTGGTGGCTTGGGCGTTCTCGCGGGAGACCATCTGAAATCAGCCAGTGACTTAGGCTTACCGCTGGTTGCCGTCGGCTTACTCTATCAGGAAGGGTATTTTGCCCAGTACCTCAATGCCGATGGTTGGCAGCAGGAACGCTATCCGGTTAACGATTTCTACAATATGCCGTTGCACCCGGAGCAAAATCCTGACGGTTCGGAACTGCGGATTTCTGTAGAGTATCCAGGGCGCACCGTCTATGCCCGTGTCTGGCGCGTGCAAGTGGGAACTGTGCCCCTATACCTGCTCGATACCAACATTGAGCCAAACAATCCCTACGACCACGACATCACCGACGAGCTGTATGGTGGTGACTTGGATATGCGGATTCATCAGGAGATGATGTTGGGCATCGGGGGCTTCCGGATGCTGAAGGCGCTGGGATATAAACCCACTGTTTACCATCTGAATGAAGGTCACTCAGCGTTTCTGATTCTGGAACGCATCCGGATGCTGATGCAGGAAGAGAAACTGGATTTTGCCGCCGCTAAACAAGTGGCGCAAGCAAGTCAAGTTTTCACGACTCACACGCCTGTCTCTGCTGGGTTCGATTTGTTCCCCCCGGATAAGGCTCTTTATTACGTGGGGCACTATGCCGATATTTACGGACTTTCCCACGAAGAGTTTCTCGGCTTAGGACGGGAGGACACTGGGGATTTGGCGTCACCGTTTAGCATGGCAGCACTGGCGATGAAGACATCGAGCTTTGTCAATGGGGTTGCTCAGCTGCACGGGTTGGTGTCGCGGAAGATGTTTCAGAGTCTCTGGAAAGATTTTCCACTCAATGAGGTGCCGATTACCGCGATTACGAATGGAGTCCACGCCCGCACTTGTGTAGCGAAGTCAACGCAGGAGCTGTATGACCGCTACCTTGGCCCTCAGTGGTCTGACGCGCCAGTAGACGATCCGTTGTGGGAGCGGGTGCAGTCGATTCCGGATGAGGAGTTGTGGCGCAATCACGAGCGTCAGCGGTCAGAACTGGTGGTGTTTGTGCGCGATCGCCTAGTGAGAAAGTTGCGCGATCGCGGTGCTTCTCCCTCTGAAATTGACCAAGCGCAGGAAGTATTAGATCCAACGGTGCTAACAATCGGGTTTGCGCGTCGTTTTGCGACTTATAAGCGAGCAACTCTGTTTTTGCGGAACCTAGACCGGATCAAGAAAATCTTATTGGGCGATCCAAATCGGCGGGTGCAGTTCGTGATTGCTGGAAAAGCTCATCCCAAGGATATGCCTGGGAAGGAACTGATCCGGGATATCATTCATTTCTCGCGGGAAGAAGGAATGAATGCCAGTGTGGTGTTTATCCCGGACTACGATACTTATGTTGCCCGGTTAATGGTGGCGGGTTGTGATGTTTGGCTGAACACCCCCAGGCGTCCGCGAGAGGCATCTGGCACCAGTGGAATGAAGGCGGCGATGAATGGTTTGCCAAATCTGAGCGTGCTGGATGGCTGGTGGGATGAAGCAGATTATGTCCGCACTGGCTGGCCCATCGGTCACGGGGAAGACTATGAAGACCTCAATTATCAAGATGATGTGGAAGCGAATGCTTTGTACGACTTGCTAGAACAGGAAGTCATGCCGCTGTTCTATAACCGGGATGGAGCTGGAATTCCCCGTAAGTGGACTGCCAAAATGAAGGATTCGATTCGGTTGAATTGTCCGTTCTTCAATACGTCGCGGATGGTGCGGGAGTATGCAGTGCGGGGATATTTCCCGGCAAGCGATCGCTACTCTACAATGACCGCAGACAACTACGCCCCCGCCAAGGATATAGCCGCCTGGAAGCAACGAATCTTCGAGCAATGGTACAACATTAAAATCGAAGAAGTTGATGTCTCAGAACCGGCTGGGATTATGGTCAACCAAACCGTTAGCGTCAAAGCACGGGTTAATCTGGGGGAACTCAGCTCCGATGATGTTCAAGTTGAACTTTATCAGGGTGCAGTTGGTGTCGATGGGGAAATTGTCAACGGCATTCCCGTAGTGATGGATTACCAAGGCAAAGATCAACAAGGATGTAGTATTTACACTGTTGATATTCTTTATACCTCCAGTGGTTTGCAGGGTTTCTCTTTACGGGTTTTGCCAAAACACGACAATCTATCAAGCCCCTACGAATTGGGACTGATTCTTTGGGCTTAGAAAGTTTTGAGTTTTGAGTTATTAATTCAAAATTTAAAACTCAAAACGATTCTTGGGGACGACAATATATCCGGTGGTGTCATCTCCCAGCACCAGATTTCTTTCTAATCCCCAGTACCACCAGTGAGCGCCCACATAGGCACAGATGAGGCTATCTAGCTTATCTTCTAAGGCTTTAAAGGTTGCAAGAGTACTGGGGATTTCTGCAAGCATCGAACCCCAAAGATGGAGAATCGGCACAGAGGATGAGGAGACATTTAGGGCAGGGTGGAAAGTTGGTAAGCTATTGACAATATACTGGCGGAGTTTGATTAGTTCTAATTGACGCTCTGCCAGCTTGCCTTTTTTGTATTTAAGAATCCGCTCTAAGCTGAATAAATTTACGATGGCTGGGTGGGGAAATACTTCGATTTGATAGCGTCCCGGTTGTTGGGGTTCGATCGTTGGTGCGTGAGCAAATCCACGGGATTCGAGGCTGAGTCCAAATCCTACGGTGCGTTGGGCGAAAGGGAGTCCTAGATTCGCTGGGTAGCAACCTGCGTGATAGCGACCAAAATATTTGTGGGTAAGTTTATCAGGTAGTCGTGTCCCAGTGGTGTTGGGAATCAGTGTCGGGGCATCGACGGCAATCATCGCCGGTTCTGCTGCGGGTGCCCAAGTATCAATCCAGTTGAGAATTTCTTCTATTGTTTCGAGTCTATCTAAATCCAGCAGATGCAACTGCCCATCTTCCCATGCGAGGCAGCATAATCCACTGGGTTGCGATCGCCATCCCAAATCAATGCCTAAAAATTTCATCACACTGAAATTTTATTATCTATGGTCATCTTAAGGGATTTATGGAATCCTCTGCTTTGTTTTTCTTTATGTCCTCGGTTGGCGTTTTTAGGAATTTATTTAAAAATGCTTTGAAAATAAAATAGGATTACTGTGTTAATTTTATTAGATTGAATTGAGTTTTAAAAAACTAGCTTTTCTATCACTTTTTTCCGCCTATGTAATCTACTAAAATTTTGCTTTAAAATAAGGATAAAATATTTTTTTAGCTATACTTGAACAACTCTCAAAAAATGAATTTTAGCGAGTCTATACTACCCGAAGATGTAATCATTTTGGTTGTCTATTTTGTGCAGCCAGAATCTCTAGATGCAGTTCTGAAATTTAGAGAAATAATCTGCCAGTAAATTTACCAACAAAACTCCTGAAAAGCGCGATCGCATTCTGAGTAGGGTTGGTTATTTTCCATCCCAGCAAAAAAACTGATTATGGGTAAAATGGAGCGTTTAGGTAACGAATAATTGCAAAAGACGCGATCGCTCCTTTACTTCTGGGCTGTTAAAATAACGCCGCGCTGATGCCATAAAATGTCAAACTAGATAGATAAGTTTTGTTAACGCAGGCATCAAAACTGCGCTTCTAGATAGCTAAATTGAAATTCATGGTTAAGCAACGCGTTCTCTCTGGGGTTCAACCAACGGGTAATCTGCATCTGGGTAACTACTTGGGAGCAATCCGCAACTGGGTAGAAGGGCAGAGTCAGTACGAAAATTTCTTCTGTGTGGTGGATTTGCACGCGATTACCGCGCCCCACGATGCCAGTACGTTAGCTGAAAATACTTATAAAATTGCTGCTTTGTATTTGGCTTGTGGGATTGATTTGGAAGATTCTAGTATTTTCGTACAATCCCACATCCCGGCTCACAGCGAACTGACTTGGCTGCTTAACTGTATTACTCCCCTTAACTGGCTGGAAGATATGATCCAGTTCAAGGAAAAGGCACTTAAGCAGGGGGAAAATGTCAATACTGGCTTGCTAGACTATCCAGTGCTGATGGCGGCAGATATTTTGCTCTACCAGGCGGATAAAGTGCCGGTGGGAGAAGACCAGAAGCAGCACTTAGAATTAACCCGCGATATTGCGAATCGGTTTAATTACCAATTTTGCCGGGAAAAGCCGGTGCTGAAACTGCCAGAGCCGCTGATTCGGACTGAGGGTGCTAGAGTAATGAGTCTGACGGATGGCACTCGGAAGATGTCGAAATCCGATCCTTCGGACATGAGCCGAATTAACCTGCTCGATACCCCAGAGCAAATCCAAAATAAGATTAAACGCTGCAAAACTGACTCAGTGCGCGGTCTAACTTTTAATGATTCGGAACGACCCGAAGCCCGAAATTTGCTGACGCTATACATGGTGCTTTCGAGCAAGACGAAGGAAGAAGTCGCAGCCGAGTGTCAGGATATGGGCTGGGGACAATTTAAGCCCTTGCTGACGGAAACCACGATTAACGCCCTGAAACCGATTCAGGAAAAGTATCAAGCGGTGATGGATGACAAAGGCTATTTGGAGTCCGTGTTGCGCGATGGTAGGCAGAAAGCGGAAGCGATCGCGTCCGTTACTCTCGCCCAAGTGAAAGCTGCCCTCGGTTATTCGGTTCCCCTTTAACCAGATATAAGTTATCAAGGATGGAAGCGATTAGTGATTGATGCTTCAGAATGAGTTATTTAATTCAAAATTCAGCAGGAACGCGGGAACCCCGCCCCTACAAGACCAATTTGCGTACTGCTGTGGAATCGGGTGAATTTTTAGTGACCGCCGAGGTTGCCCCTCCCAAGGGCGGCGATCCTTCCGAGATGCTGAAAATGGCGCAAACCCTCGAAGGTCGGGTTCATGCGGTCAATATTACCGATGGCAGTCGGGCGGTGTTGCGGATGTGTTCGATGGCGGCTTCAGTGATATTGCTCCAGCATGGAATCGAGCCGATTTGTCAGATTGCTTGTCGCGATCGCAACCGCATCGGATTGCAAGCTGACTTGATGGGTGCCCATGCGTTGGGAATTCGCAATATCTTAGCTTTGACTGGCGATCCTGTAAAAGCTGGAGATCATGCCGATGCCAAGAGTGTATTTGACCTAGAATCCGTGCGGTTGCTGGGATTAATCAAAAAAATGAATCTCGGCTTGGACTGGAACGACAAACCCTTGAGTGATGGGGCGACTGACTTGTTCGTGGGTGCGGCTATCGATCCGCAATTAGCTAGCTGGTCGGGGTTGCAAAGTCGATTTGAGCGGAAATTAGCAGCAGGGGCGCAGTTTTTCCAAAGTCAGCTGATTTGCGATTTTGACCGCCTAGAAAAATTTATGGATCAAATCGCGGCTGGCTGTGGAAAGCCAATTTTGGCAGGAATTTTTCTGCTCAAATCTGCTAAGAATGCCCAATTTATCAATCGATGCGTGCCGGGAGTAAATATTCCCGACCACATTATTGAGAGACTCGCCGCTGCTTCAGATCCCTTGCAAGAAGGGATGTTAATTGCCGCCGAACAAGTCAAATTAGCTCGTCAACTCTGCCAAGGGGTTCATATGATGGCAGTGAAACGAGAAGATTTGATTTCGCAAATCCTCGATTTAGCCGGAATTCCACCGCTGACTCCGGTGGCGACAGCAGGAGAAAATAATGAACACACAAACAACAAAGCAGTTGCCGATTCCGCCTCACTTTGATGCCAAAAAGGTCGGGGAAGTCTGGCGGGTGCCTTATCAGCAACGGGCAGCGGATGCGAGGGAGTGGGCGAAAAAACACCAGATTTCAGCGGCGGCTGAGGACAAAACTCGCATTTGCCTATTGTTAATCGATGTCCAGAATACGTTTTGCATCCCCGATTTTGAATTATTTGTCGGTGGGAGAACGGGTACGGGTGCGGTAGAAGATAATCGGCGGCTGTGTGAATTTATTTATCGGAATTTGGGAGTCATCAGCGCGATCGCTCCCACAATGGATACTCACACGGCGATGCAAATTTTCCATCCCGTCTTCTGGATTAACAACGCCGGAGAACATCCCACCGCCGCCGTGACGATGATTACACCGGAGGATGTTCACCAAGGTGTGTGGAAGGTGAATCCAGCCGTTGCCGGGATTGCTGGTGTCGATTACACCGAACTTTCCTCACACGCTTTGCATTATGTCAAACATTTGAGTGAAGCCGGGAAGTATCCGCTGACAGTGTGGCCTTATCATTCCATGCTGGGTGGAATTGGTCACGCTTTGGTGTCAGCGGTAGAAGAGGCACTCTTTTTCCACTGTATTGCCCGGAATAGCCAAACGCAGTTTGAAATTAAAGGCGACAATCCTTTAACTGAAAATTATTCTGTCCTCCGGGCGGAAGTTTTGGAAAGTACAAATGGACGCCCGATTGCTCAGAAAAATACCAGCTTGATTCAACAGTTACTCGCGTTTGATGCGGTGATTATTGCTGGTCAAGCCAAGAGTCACTGCGTTGCCTGGACAATTGATGATTTGTTATCAGAAATAACAGCAAAAGACGCTAATCTTGCGAAAAAAGTGTATTTGCTAGAAGATTGCACCTCACCTGTTGTCGTTCCTGGAGTGGTGGATTATACGGATGGAGCAGAAGAAGCTTTTGCCAGATTTGCAGCAGCGGGAATGCATCTGGTTCAATCAACTCAATCCCTGGAAACCTGGGCTGACTTTCCTAAAATTGGGAATGGGTAAGTGAGTTTTGAGTTTTAGAGTTTTGAGTAACAAGAGAGTTTTGAATAACAAGAGAGTTTTTTAATCTGAAAATTAAACCTTAAAAATTATTACCAATTACCGTTCACCAATCGCCAATCACCCCTTACCAATTACCGATGACTAGCAGCAACGATGCAATTCAGGCACTGCGCGAGGCTCTCCGATTTTCTCCGGATAATGTACCCTTGCGACAACATCTTGCAGAGACATTTTTGAGCCAGGGTCAGGCAGAGGAAGCCGAGCAAGAATACCGCCTCGCCTTAGCGCGATCGCCCGAAAATCAGCAGTTGAAATTGGGGTTAGCTCGTGCCTTCTATCAACAAGGAAAACATCCCCAAGCGCTGGTAATTGTGGAAGATCAAATAAAGCGCTTGGATTGTCCAGCCGGTGCTTTTCTGCTTCATGCGCGTCTTCTTCTCAACACGGGGGCTGTAGAACAAGCTGTCCGTCAGTATCGTAGGGCAGTCGAAATCGATCCTGCTGTCAAAGATGCTGATTTTGCCGAAAGGTTGGGAATTGGGGCACAGGAGGACGTTCAAGAGGTCGTAGACGGGAAAATTCGGGCAGGGGTGGGAGACTTTCCAAACTCAGAAGAAGATAATCCAGTCGAAAAACCCGCGATCGGATTCCGAGATGTTGGCGGTATGGAAGCGGTCAAAGACGAAATTCGGATGAAAATTATTTATCCCCTGAAACAGCCGGAACTGTACAAAGCTTACGGGAAGGCAATTGGGGGCGGAATTTTAATGTACGGCCCTCCGGGTTGCGGTAAAACTTACCTGGCTCGTGCGACAGCTGGCGAAATTAATTCTAGTTTCCTCTCTGTCGGAATTAACGATGTATTAGATATGTGGTTGGGCAACAGCGAACGCAACTTGCACGACCTTTTTGAACAAGCCAGACGCAACCAACCTTGCGTATTATTTTTTGATGAAGTTGATGCTTTAGCTGCCAGTCGTGCGGATTTGCGACAAAATTCTAGCCGCATGGTAATTAACCAATTCCTGTCAGAATTGGACGGCGTGAGGAGTTCTAATGAAGGGGTATTAATCCTAGCTGCAACGAACGCCCCTTGGCACTTAGACTCAGCCTTCCGTCGTCCGGGACGCTTTGACCGCATCTTGTTTGTACCGCCGCCTGATGCAGAAGCAAGGGCGGCGATTTTGCGCTTGCTGTGTCGGGGTAAGCCAGTGGAGGATATTGACTACAACCACTTAGCCAAGAAAACTGAGAATTATTCAGGCGCAGACTTAATGGCAGTGGTGGATGTGGCAGTAGAAAGGAAGTTAGCAGAAGCAATGAAAGCTGGTATCCCGAAGCCACTGACTACCAAAGATTTAGCCTCGGCGGCAGGAAGCGTGAAACCTTCGACAAAAGAATGGTTTTCAACGGCTCGTAATTATGCCTTGTATGCGAATGAGAGCGGTTTGTACGATGACATCCTGAAATATCTGAAACTCTGATGGGCGTACATTTGGAGCGTGCCGAAATCCTCATGGCTCAATCGCGTTATGAGATGGCGGCGCAGGAATTGCAGCAGGAATTAGCAGTCGATCCAGATAGCGCCCAGGCTTATGCGTGGCTAGGCTGGTGCTTGAGGTTTCTCAAGAAGTACGAGGAAGCAATAAAAGAAGCTGAGCAAGCAATTAAGCTGGCACCAGATTGGGAGAATGGTTATTACGTTCTGGGTTGGATTCTCTGCGATCGCAATCAGCTTCTGGAAGCTGAGAACGTAACCAAAGAGGCAATTCGCCTAAATCCTGAAAATGCCAACCATTTCATCCTACTATCAAACATTCGAGTTAAACAAAAGCGATGGCAGGAGGCACTAGAAGCAGCGACGCAGGGGCTTAACATAGAGCCAGAGAATGTTGACTGTTTGAATAACAAAGGGATTGCCCTATTCGAGTTGGGTCGAACAGAGGAGGCAATCGCTACGACTGAGCAAGCGATCGCGCTTGACCCGGAGAATGCCCTCAACTACAACAACTTGGGATGGATGATACTGAATCGGGAAGGAAGCCCCACGAAAGCTTGGGAGTATTTCCGCCAAGCACTCCGACTCAACCCCAATTTGGAATCTGCACAGGATGGACTCATCCAAGCGATCAAGTTAAAAAACCCACTATACAGACCAGTTTACAGGTGTGTAATATTCCCGTACCGCCGTTTACAACTAGGCAGATTTTTGAGCGGGAAAGCTTTGTTGGGCTTCTTTGCCTGCTTGTGTTTGGGATTCCGTATATTGCTGAATCTTGCTGCAACTAATCCCAATCCTTTGATTTGGTTAGCGCTGATTGTTTCGTTTTGGTTAATCTTTTTGCCTTGGTTTGTAGACCTCTTGATAACCCTATTACTCAAATTGAAGTTTAAGCAATCCTATTGGCTCACGACTTTAGTTTGGGCAATACTAAGCGCATTTTATTTGTGGTTAATGACCGGAAATTCTAAAACTCTGTTTGCTCCCGTTTTATTTGGATTGTTGCTTCTGCCTGTATCGGCAACATTCCGATCTTCAGCAGGGTGGCACAGCAACCTCATGGTGGGATATACAACCATCATGGGGTTAGTTGGGCTGGCAGGGCTAGTTCTTCCATTACCAGGGCTACCTTTTGTAAGTGTTGACGTTTGGTTCTGGTTGACTTGGTTCATCGTTCTCGCATTGGGAACGCTTTTTTCCTTTTTTTTGAGCAGAAGAAGCTCTCCCAAGTTAAAGTAGTGCCTGAAAAAGAATGGTTTTTGACTGCTCGTAATGATGCCTTATATGCGAATAAGAGCAGTTTGTACGACGACATCCTGAGATGACATCCTGAAATATCTGAAACTCTGATGGGCATACATTTGGAGCGGGCACAGCTGCTGATTGAGCAGTCGCGGTATGAAATGGCAGAGAAAGAACTGCGACAGGAACTGGCAATGGAGCCAGATAGCGCGATCGCGCATACTCTGCTCGCCCTGTGCTTGAATTATCGCCAAATGTACTCGGAAGCCACCCAGATGGCTCAGCGAGCGATTCGCTTGGCTCCCGATTGGGGGTACGCTCACTACGTCTTGGCCTATATTCTGTGCGATTACAACCAGCTTCTAGAAGCGGAAACGGTACTCAAAGAGGCTTTGCGGCTGAGTCCCGATAACCCCAGCTACTTCGCCCTACTCTCGCGCATCCGATATAATCTACAGCTTTGGCACTCAGCACTTGAAGCGGCAACCCAAGGGCTTGTCGTTGACCCAGAGGACGTGGAGTGCCTAAATTACCGAGCGATGTGTCTGATGCAACTCGGTCGCTTACCAGAAGCTCAGGCGGTCATTGAGAGTGCGATCGCGCTTGACCCAGAATATGCAGGAAACTATGCCAACCGCGGCTGGATACTCCTGGCGCAGGGAGGATATCCCGCTAAAGCGTTAGAGTGTTTCCGCGAAGCGCTGCGGCTTCAACCAACCTTTGAGTGGGCGCGACGGGGAATCGTCGAAGCGCTCAAGGCAAAGAACCCGCTCTACAGGCTGATGCTGCGCTACTTCTTGTGGAGTTCTAGGCTGAGTAACGGAGCTAGGTTGGGCTTCAGTATCGGCTTGTACTTTGCCTTCCGCCTGCTAGTGAGCGGCGTCGCTGCAACGAGCTTTAACCCCTTGCTGTGGTTCGTAGTGATTGCCTACTGTCTGTTTGTCCTGCTTACCTGGATTGCTGACCCCTTATTCACCTTATTGCTCCGGTTTGACCGCTTCGGGCGATTAACCCTTTCCGAACAAGAGGTTAAGAACTCAAATTTAGTCGGGGCAGTATTTCTAAGCATCTTAATGGCAATTGGTTTGTGGTTGGTGACTAAAAACACCAACATCCTCATCGTCGCCCTCTCACTAGGACTCTTGTTGCTACCGATAACCGCGATGTTAAATTGTCCGGCAGGATGGCCCAGACAGTTCATGGCAACCTACACGATCGTTTTAGCGATCGCATGGCTGGCGGCTATTGGTCTATCATTAGCCGAGCCGCCTCTGGGAGAAATTGGCGTTCAGTTTGCCGGAATTTCCCTAGCTTTTTTCTGGCTTGGTTCGATACTTTCGAGCTGGTTGGCAACTGTACTGATGGGCGTCAAACCAAAGTAGTGAGTGCGAGCATCTCAAGTATGTTTTCTTTACCTGAAAACCCTTCTCGAAGGTATTCCCCATAGGTTTTTAGAGCGGTTAAAAGGTTAAAAATATTTGCTCAACACTTTTAAGCTCAACACTTTTAAGCTCAACACTTTTAAGCTCAACACTTTTAAAATACCTCCGAATATTCCAGCGCTCGTTGCTTCCCCTCTGCTACAAACTACTTTCGACCATAACTGCGGGACCGACTGGCTGCGGAGGTAGGCTAGAGGGTTCTAAGGTAACAGCTAAGGTTGAGGTTGTAGCACCACAAGCACCGACGGGAATGGAAATTTGCTCTAAAACAGTTCCCCCCTGACTTGCCCCAAAATTTGCACAAGGTATCTTTTTCTCGTCAACAATTGCCCAAAGTCGATAAATTTGACCAGATGGGACAGCCGGAAGATTTTGAAAGGCGATGACCGCTTTTTGTTCGTCCAGATTAACGAGAATACTTCCAGACGCTGTATTTGCTTTTTCTGTACCTGTGAGCGTATATAAGCGGGTATTCCGCTGTTGTAGCACCTCAAGGGCATCTTTCTGAGCCTGCACCGTTTGAAGTTCTTGCCGCAGCCGAGATTGCACTATCTTTAGATTTTGGCGCAGACGATAATTGTCAAAAGCCAAAGCTAGGGCTAACAGTGCTACCAAACTAGCAAAAAGTTTGCTCCAAGGAAAAGAAACCTGTTTTGGAGCGGGTTCGGGGTTAACTGTCGGATTGGCAGCTTCCAGAATCGTCGAACGCAGATGTGGGGGAGGTGTGACTTCAGGAAGGGCGTAGGGCAAGAGTTCAAGCGATGTCTGCAACCGACTCACTTCTTCAGCCAGTTGCGGATTTTTTTCGAGAATTTGCCTCAATTCCTCCGCTTCTTCAGCGCTAAGATCGCCGAGGACATAACCTGCCATTAATTCTTCTAAGTTTTCGGGATTTAAAGGTTCGGTCATGGTGCAACTATTTTAGAAAATCTTGTAACGTTTGCCTCAATTTCAGTAGTCCCTGACGAGCGCGAGTTTTGACCGTCCCTAAGGGGATATTTAGTTGAGCCGCAATTTCCGATTGACTGAGACCCTGGTAATAGGACATTTCTAAGATTTGACGCTGATTTTCTGAAAGTTGCGCCAAGGCGTCCCGAACTTGCTGCGATCGCTCTCCTAACGAAGCTTGCTCAAAAGGGCTTGCAGAGCTGATTTCAGTCGTCATTGTTTGACGCCAACGCTCTAGAAATTTGTGGGTGGTGCCACGAGAGCGAAGTTTGTCAATCGCACGCGATCGCGTCATAACGGTTAGAAAGCTGCTAAGAGAACCACGAGCGGGATCGTAAGTATCAGTACGCCACAGATGCAGAAAAATCTCTTGAGTGAGGTCTTCTGCTTCTTGGGGATTTTGCAAAATTTTTAATGCTAACCCATAGACAAGAGCGCCATAGCGGTCGTAGAGAGTGCCCAGAGCAGAGGATTGACCAGCTTTAAGTGCTTGAAATAGCTCTGTATCCATCCGGGGCGTTGTATTTGTTGATTTGCCATCGAGAGAGTCAGGATGCATGCGTTCTGGAGAGTAGGTCTAAGCCAATCACTCTTCAGAGTCAATTGCAGGACTTGATTGCTCTGCATCTCTCACAGGAGATAAATTCTCTTTTTCTTTAATACGATCTAAAAGATTAATTGGATTTATTTCAACAAAACTGCTGAACGCCTCCGTAATTCTACGAGTAGTGGAATCCAAAATCTCAGTAAAATCATAAGATTTGAAAATACTGTTAATTTGTCAATGAGGTTTCTACTTAATTATGTCGCCGAGCAAGCTTTGAGTTTTTGAGGAGCATCGAATGGAATGGTTCTGGACAATCGCTGGGGTGCTGACTGCGCTCTTGGATGCGATCGCATCCAAGCTTCCAACAGATACCCCCTTGGTTTCTGGGCTTTTTTGAGTTGGTTCATCATGCCAGAAAACCAGGCAAAGCCTTACTAGCAGTTTTACTTCAACCTCTTTTGGTATACATCTGGGGAATCCATCTTGAGCTAAAAGTACAAGGAATTCAGATGATTGCCCATTAATGTCACCAATCGTTGAGTAAAGGCAATGGAAAGAAACGATACTCCCTGGCTAGAGCAATCCGAGAAGCTGGTGAATATATGGGTTGAGACGGAGAAAATGTGGAAAAGCTGGTTCGATCTCATGAGGTCTGTTACAACTCCGGAAACACTCGTCAATGCTCGCGCAGAGGTCAAGGACGCCCAGCCGCTTTTGGACACTCAGGCGGTCTTTGTGCGTTTCCTGGAGAGATTGACCAGCTCCAGTAAGGACACAAATTTTTTGGTTGAATTGGGCAAGGATTGGCAACCCGTCTTCAACAATTACGCTGATTTGTGGCAAATCTACGAAAAGAATCTGCAAAACTTAGGTCAATTTTGGGCAGAACCACTGCGGCAACCACTAGAGATGGCGACTCAGGCGATGAGCGGCGATCATGCAAGGTCGCCGTCCACCAACCTCTACTGGGACTATCAACAGACCTTTGGCAACTTTCTTTTAAGCCCAAGCCTGGGATATACCCGTGAGTTCAACAACAAACTGCTGAAAAGCTTTGATGCCTGGACAAATTTCTATAAAGCAAGCTTTGACTATCAGTTAGTGCTGATCGATGTTTGGATGAGAGCCTTTGAGCAGCTGGTGCGATTGGCATCTTCCCAGGAAAAAGGCGAAACGCTTCAGAACTGGCGGCAGTTTCAGCAAGTTTGGAGTAAGGTATTTGACCAAGCATTCGCACAGACGTTCCGTTCAGAAAATGCCCTTCAGATCCAGGGTAAGTTCTTGAATGCAGCCATGACCTACAGGCTCCACCAGCAACAGCTAATGGAAGTGTTTCTGAAGATGAATGACTTGCCAACTCGCAGCGAAGTCGATGAGATGCACCACAGCATCTACGAACTGCGGAAGGAAATTAAAAGCCTGAAAAAAGCTTTAGCAGAATCCCAACGCCGCGAAGTGTCTTGAGGATGCAATGCACGAGTTTACCGAGCTAACCGAAAAACTGTTTAAGGGTGCCCATAACTTAAGTCACCTGCGCGAGGAGGACATTCAGATTGGGGTGACACCCAAGGAAGAGGTTTACCGCGAAGATAAGGTGGTGCTGTACCGCTTCACTCCCAAGGTGGAGCCTTCACTGAATATCCCCATCCTGATTGTTTACGCTCTCGTTAACCGTCCCTACATCGTCGATTTACAGGAAGGGCGATCGCTTGTTGCTAACTTGCTCAATCTTGGTTTGGATGTTTACCTGATTGACTGGGGCTATCCGAGTCGAGGCGATCGCTTTTTGACCCTTGACGACTACATCAATGGTTATATCAATGACTGTGTGGACGTAGTACGCGATCGCTACAATCTAGAGCAAATCAACCTGTTAGGAATTTGTCAGGGAGGCGCTTTCAGTCTCTGCTACAGTTCCATTTACCCGGAGAAGGTAAAAAACCTAATTACTATGGTCACTCCGGTGGATTTTCACACCCATGAGGGACTGCTCAATGTTTGGGGTGGAAGCACTCTGGGGTCACAAGCTCTGGATGTGGATTTAATGGTAGATACTCTGGGTAATATCCCTGGCGACTTCATGAATTTAGAGTTCTTGATGCTAAAGCCATTTCAGTTAGGAATTCAGAAGTATATTGACTTTCTGGATACTATCGATGAGGACACGTTGCTTAACTTTCTCCGCATGGAAAAGTGGATTTTTGATAGTCCTGACCAAGCTGGGGAAGCTTATCGACAGTTTATGAAGGATTTCTACCAGGGAAACAAACTCATCAAAGGCGAGATCGAGATTGGCAAGAAGCGAGTAAATCTGGAGAAGATTTGCATCCCAGTTTTGAACATTTATGCCGAGCAAGATCATCTAGTTCCCTCGGCTTCTTCCTTGGCTCTTGAGAAGTATATCGGGAGCGAAGACTATACCGTGCGCTCCTTCCCAGTCGGGCATATCGGGATGTATGTGAGCAGTAAGGTGCAGCGAGACCTTCCTCCCACGATTGTTGATTGGCTGAAGGCGCGAGTTTAGAACAGTTGGCATCTAGCAATTCTCTATTGGATGCAGTAAGGTTTAACCCCACCTCTGCCTCTCCCCGCGAACGGAGAAGGGTTCAATATTCTCCCCTCTCCGTAAACGGAGAGGGGATGGGGGTGAGGTTCCGAGTGTATATTGCACTAAGAGTGAGAACCGCTATATATAAGCTTTGCGGAGCGCTTTTCGGAAGGCTTTGCTAACGCTTTACAGCAGCTGGCGATCGCGCGATCGCAACCCTCCACACCCCCACCTCTTAGGTCTGTGCCGCCTATACCGCAAGCGGTATAGGCGGCACAGAATTTTAATTCGCTAGCATATATGAGCCAGGTTTTCAGTTCCTGGTCAATTAACACCTCAAGACATTCGGACTAGGGTCTAAATACTTCTCCCGATGCCGTCAGTTGTTTCTTGCAACGGCTCAACCCTAGAACATTCCTAATACCCGATGTCCGAAGCCTCACCCAAGCCAGTCAATCAACTGCTAGCTGCTCTGCCAGATGCTGAGTACCAAGGCCTTGTTCCCAATCTAGAGCACGTCTCGCTCCCTTTTAAGCAAGTCCTTTACGAGGTTGGTGAACCAATTAAATACGTCTATTTCCCCGATCGGGCAATCGTTTCTTCCCTCACCACGATGGCAGATGGCTCGATGGTCGAAGTTGCTTTAGTGGGAAATGACGGAGTGGTCGGTCTCCCCGCCGCTTTGGGAGATAACATCGCCACTACAATCGCAATGGTGCAGGTACCAGACTCTGCCATGAGGATGAAGGCAAGCGTGCTGAAAACCGAGTTTCAGCGGGGTGCTTCACTGCAAAGTCTGCTACTGCGCTACATGCAGGCGCTGCACGCCTTCGTTTCCCAAAATGCTGCCTGCAATCGCCTCCATTATCTGGAGGGGAGACTGGCTCGTTGGCTGCTGCTCGTCTGTGACCGTGTAGAGTCAAAGGAGTTGCCCATGACTCATGAATTTATGAGCCAGATGCTGGGTGTACGACGTGCGGGTGTCACGGAGGTGGCTAACGCTCTTCAACAGGCAGAACTGATTCGCTACACTCGTGGCAAAGTTACCATCCTAAATCGGGAAGAATTGGAAGCGGTTTCGTGTGAGTGTTATCAAATCATCCAGGGCGAGTACGCTAGGTTGCTAGGCACTAAGAACGGTTGAGAGTTGTTGTTAGAGGAAGAAGCGATCGCTTCTCTCTCTAGCTGCTCTCGCAGCTCAATATTGATGAAAGTTCATGAAAGCCGTTATCTCGCAACCTGTCTAGGCTAGATGAGCTTACTGGTGTTAGACACTGACACCGCCAGTACCGCTAACCCTACAGCTCCCAGTACAGCGCTCGCATCCCACCTTGCGGTTAGATGAGTTTCCTGCCCAGTGGAGTAACTGTTCGCCCGTGAGTTCTTGGTGACATCTCCTGCACCAACCTGAGTACAGGTATGGTGTAGGCTTCGCAACCAATCCGGCTATTGCTTTCACTAAATCGTCCCCTTGCTCAAAAGATTTAGCTAATCAACATCAGTTTTGTTCGCTTTACGGGCGATCGGGTTGCTGTCAATACATCCTCAGCGGAATCAACCAGTACGAATTGCAGTTCGCGCCGCACATCTTCCGTTAACTCAAGTTAACGCTATAGCAAATTATCGATTTCTAACTTTATCTTTAGGATGATTTATCTAATGATTTATAGATAAGTTATAGAGAACCAAACGTGAGAATTATCACATTTTATAAAAAACAGTTTCCCTCGCCTTTGTATTTTGAATAACACATTAATTTAATATTTCACTTGTTTGGAAGATAGGTTGATATGGCGATCGCTCTTACTCAGTGCATACCATTAGCTAGAGGATAAAAAATGAATCGCAGCTTAAGATGTCTGATAACACAGGAAATTTCATCAAGGAACGATGGGCTTATTACTAATAGACATGGATGGCACGCTCCGCGAACCACTCAGCGGACACCAATACTTCCAACATCCCAAAGATCAACGCATTATTGAAGGTGCTGATATTGCCATTCGCGCCCACAAAGATGATTGGATTATTGTTGGCATCACCAACCAAGGTGGAGTTGCCGCAGGTCATAAGTCTATGCAACGGTGCATCCAGGAACAGCAATACACGCTTGAGTTATTCCCTGAGTTGAGAGAAATTTACTTTTGCCCAGACTTTGAGGGTAAAAAATGTTTCCGCGTCACTCATCACAATGTTCATAACCACAGCCAAACCAAGTGGTCTGGACAGTATCGCAAACCGCGATCGGGTATGTTGCAACTAGCAATGGTGAGACACAAACATACTCCGCAAAATTCGCTTTATGTAGGCGATCGCCCGGAAGATGAACAAGCTGCCCAACGATTAGGTGTACCCTTTCAATGGGCATGGGACTGGATCGCACAACATCAAGAAGCGATCGCTCCCAACCTGACAGAAGCACGGTAACAAGAGAGGATACTCATGGAACGAGAGATTACAGATAGCGACGGCATTACCTGGACGTGCATTCAAGCCTATTCTGGGCTTGACAACAATGCAGAAAACCGGGATGCGGCGCAGGTTAAAGGGCAGGAGGATACCTACTGGGTCGTTTGTACGCCCAGTGGTGGCGCGAAGTCGGTGCGGCTCAAACTTCAGGGTGAATGGGAAAAATCCTACTCTGACGAGATGTTGCTCGATGAAATTCAAGCACAGCAGGAGGTATGATCGCAGCAAAATTCGCTGTATGTAAGCGATCGCCCCAAAGATGAACAAGCTGCCCAACGAGTAGGTGTACCCTTTCAATGGGCATGGGACTGGACCTGTGCAACATCAAACTCTAGTCTTAAGTATTCTCTTGGCAGCATCGATACCTGATAAAGCAGCACCTTCCATAAAACCTTGCCACTCGTAAAAAGAGTTAGCGTGTTCGCCAGCAAAGTAAATATTTTTAAACGGTTTACCTTCATTACCTGCAATTGTTGTGAAATAACCGGGGTGATTGCAGGTGTAACTGCCCTGGAATAGGGGGTTAGAAGGCCAGTGTTCTAGATGCACTAAAAAATTATTGCCGTTGCGTGTGGCTGCCTTTAAAGTGCCAGGAAAAACGCGGTTGAGGTCATTGAGAAAAGACCCGGTTTCCTGCTGAACTTGATTAGGATTAATGTTTTTGCCTCGATTTCCACCAGAGTAGTCGGTCAGCACTGCTCTATTATTAGTTGCATTTTGTGGGTTTGTTTCCCAAGTGTTTTGATGATTTGATAAATCTGAATAGGATGAGCCGTCACTGCCAAGAGCAACCCAAGGGCGACTATTAAAGCCAACCATCATCTTAGCATTGGTTCCATAGCGCAAATTATTAATCGCAAATAGTTTCTCGGCAGGCAGTTGAAGACCTTTTAAATCAACTTGGCGCAAAGTTGAGAAGGGAATCGCAAAGACAACTGCATCATATTTGGCAGATGAGGCATCATTAAATGTTAATTCTACTTTGCCTGCACTATCAAAGCGGACTCCTACTAACTGCTTGTTATAGTTAATTTGTCCTTGCAGTCGGCTACGCAGACCTTCAACAATTTGCTGGTTGCCGTTAATGACGTGATAGCGCTCGTCGCTGAAGACACCAAAGGGTGTAAACTTCGATCGCTTGTCGGCGTGAATGAAATAGAGAAAACTGAGGCTGCTTTGCTGGTCAATTTCTAAACCGTACTCGGCAATATAAGCAGCTTTGATAACACCTTTGATTAGGTTTCCGGCATTACGGCTATCTAGATAGTCTCGCAGACTGAGCAAGTCGAGCTTTTTGTCAGCATCAGTATAATTGTCGGCGGTGGGCTGTGCAGATAGCGATCGCAAGTCGGTACGCATAGCGGCAACAAAATTGCGGAATTCATCCACAACCACTGACTCTGAATAGCGCTGACCGTTGAAATAGTAAAAAACTTCTCCTGGTTGTTTTGATAAATCTTCTGTCTTGAGGTTAAACTCCCGCACGTATCCCAGCATTGTCTTGTGCAAGTTGTCAATCAACTCGCCGCCTCTTTCCACAACCTGACCGGTAAAATTAACATTCCCAGCAAAATCGCCTCCCAGAGAATAACAGCGACCGCCACTTCTATTGCTTGCTTCAAATACGGTAGCGTTAATCCCGTTTTTCTTCAGTTCGTACCCGCAAGCAAGTCCGGCTAAACCAGCCCCCACAATTCCAACTCTTACATCTGCTGGTACAGGAGCTGCGAGGGTACGGTGAAGCAATCCTGAGCCTACTCCTATTGTCGCGCCGATCGCACTCAGCTTGCCCATATCAGTAAGAAATTCGCGCCGATTCGTGCGCCGTACCGCCATCAATGCCTCTAGAGATGCAATTCGCTCAATTCCCTCGTTGGTGGAGATATTTTGCTCTTGGCAATAGCGAGCAATGCGGATAGCACGTGCTAAGTTGTCGAAGAGTGGGGAACGACTCATAATAGCTTTTTCTCCTCACGCAGAGATTAATTAACGTCCTGTGCAACTTTATACTCAGAACCCTCGTTGTTATCGGGGGCTTTCTTAAAGTTACACGTTGCGCGATCATCAGTTGAGTGATTCAAGGACGTAAAGCTATCTCTTGCATTGATACTGAAACCAGCGCAAAAAAAGTAGTCCCACAAGGACTACTTTTGCATTACAGAATCAAAGCCAAGGAGGGCAGATGAAATAATTTCCAGCCGTAAGCATTAGAACACTGTCTCTACTTCGAGAAGGTATTCTGGTTACGCGCTAGGTTGAGCATTCGATGAACTTGGCATAGCGATTTCTGCTGACTTCACAAATCCAAAGTAGAAAGCGATCGCAGCAGTTAAAGCATTGAGCCAGATATTATTTCCAAAAAGTGGTGTAAGCCCAAACAGCGTATTTGCAAAGGGCAGCAATCCTAAAATAGCACCTGCTGCATAAAGGATAGCGAAGATGCGATTGAACACAATTGCTCCGCTTAAGCTAGTAAATGCCGCAATTCCCCAAACACCCACTAAAACGCCAATTGCATTATGAAAATAGTTGGTGGGGAATACTCCGAATATATAGCCGAAACCTGGTTCGGAGGTAAAGTTCTCAGAAGGAGTGACAAAACCAGGCATAAATCCAGCTAAGCCAAGTGACAAGAAAAGGAGACCTAGGATTAGAGCAGCGTAACGAATTGAAGAAACTGAAGATGTTGATGTTTGCGATGTTGATGTTTGCATGGCAGTATTTTGGTTTTTTAAAATTTTGGGTGTGGGCTAAACAAGTGTTTTGCTGCTGTTGGAGAAATACAGACAGCTTCTAACTGACCATTCAACTTCTAGCGAACCAGGTGGAGTACATCCCGAAGAACGCTATAACCAGCCATATCCCAAAGAAGATAGGCAACAAAACCCAGCATTGCTAGGCGACCGTTCCATAGCTCTTGCTGTGGGTTCCAGCCAAAAATCCAGGCATTGCGATCGGAACCGTTATATGCTGGAGCGACCGTAGGGGTTTTAGCAGTATTGATGGTTGAGTTTTTCATAGTGAATCGTTCTCAATGACGTTGTTTTGATTTCATGCTATCGAGTAGATTTGCTAGTATTGTCTACCGTTAGGATTGCATTCTACCTATATCTAAAGATTCGATTTGTAACGTTCAACTGTTAATATCGGCACAAGAAAAAGCATCCTTATTTACCGATAAAATTGGGGAGAAAAGCCCGAACTTTTATTCCGGATGATTGACTTCAGGATCGAGCGGAAGTTGAATTGGGTCAGTATCGGGTAGCGTTCCTTGAGCATCGCTACTGGGTACGTCGGGATTGTTGTGAAGATTAACCCGACCTTTTTCCGACTGCTCGCCATCTGCTGCATAAGAGCCTGCAATCGTTGAAGCTCCAGCAGTTTTGGCATCGCCTGTGGTTATGGTTGTGGATGAGAAATTAGAAGCAATGGGATGCGCGATCTCTTCTCCCTCTGGGTTTGTGCTGACTCCTGCTGCAATGTTTGCATCTAAAACAGCACTTCCACCTGCATCGGAGAATGCAAAAACTTGAGCCTGTTGAGATGCGCCAACTTCTTGATTTGGCTCACTTGCTTGATTCGGCATGGATGCATTACTCTTTTCTAATTTATCGGTGAATCTCTTAGAACAATTACTGTGGTATCAACCTCTCCCCTTCCACTAGCTTCACTCGCGATCGCCATCAGCCACAACTAGGGCGAAATACACAAGCCAGAAGCAGCATTTCAGTCAGAGCAACTAGCACTTCAGTTCGTTGTATAGAGCGGCGAAACTCAACAGACAAACCTTGAGTTGGGTTTCTTCCCTCAACCCAACCTACAAAATTAGCTGAGATCGCATACGTGTTTGGTTTTGCGATCGCTAAATCTAGCTCTCAACCCAGAATCCTTGGAGCAGCGGGATAGAACCGAGCCGAGCAGTTCATTTTCATCAAAGACTTGCCTAATTTTCAGGAATCTTTAATCTTTTTAACGAGAATCAGTTCCTTGATTCGGAGCGCCTACCACCTTAGGAGAAGCTCCTGGAGCTTCAGGTTCCGCACCGGGACTGGTTTCAGAATCGGCTTGTTGACTCGTCATACGATATCTCTCATCAAGCGGAGTGTCCCCCTCTTCTGTGGTTGGTACAGTTGTTTCGCTTCCAGGATTATCTTGAGGGTCATATTTAACCTCATCTTGCCGATTGTCTTGAGGATTTTCTATTGTCATAAACTGCACCTTATAAATTGGGCTATTCTACTAGGATATTCTTTAGTTTATTAAGGGTTTTCTATCTCCGGTTAGGACTGCCTCTATGACTAATTTAATAGGAGATATTACTGGGTAATTAGCCAAAAAGTATGATAAAGCACAATTAGAGTTAACATTTGCTATTTATTTGAGCGAGAAGCAAGACTTGCCATCAAGCAAATTGTGATTCTTATAGGAAGGTGTGTAAAATAGCTGCTTTGATGAAAGCTGTCGATCTAAAAGCTATCATTTGCAATGGACGGTTGTAGAGATTGTCATCGATCCTCAAGCGTTGCGATTACAACTGTTTACCCCATTTCGCCGACGTTGGTACACCTACCCCTGTCCGATGTTCTTCGTATCGAACTGTTCGATGAGAGGTATGTGGTGCTATTGCGCTATCAACACGAGCGGTTGTGTATCATCCGTACCCGTTATCAAGACTATATGATTGGCTCCAGATTACGGCTCGTTGAACAGGAGTGGCTAGTCACAAAATTGTCTGCATTACTGAAACAGATGTAGGGTTGCGATCTTGAGAAATAGCAATAAACTTGCGATCGCGTCTTCGATCACGTTGGCATCAATTGCTGAATGCGCTGTGGTTCCTCTCCCAGCCAATCTAGATGCTGGGCAGTGCTGTCGAAAATTGATGAAGTTTTGAATGGCTCAAACTCGCCTCGTGATGCGGCTTCTGCCGTTTTTGCTAACAGCGATCGCACCTGCTCGTCATTCATTGGCTGAAATGTCCGCATCGCTTCAAACGCCTGATCGAGAATCTCCATACTGTCAATTCCCGTAATCACAACCGATGTCGGCAGATTCAATGCATAGTGCAGACACTCAATTGGCGTTACCGTATTTGACCGTAACAGAATCCCGTTTGCCATGCTTTTCATCCCCAGAATGCCAATGTCCTGTTTAACCAGTTCTGGCACAACTAGCTTCGCAAAGCTTCGGTAGTGTGCATCCATCACATTCAGCGGCAACTGAGCCGCATCAAATTTAAACCCGTTACTGGCTGCAACTTCCAGCATATGCAGATGAATCTGGGGGTCTTTGTGCCCGGTGAAGCCAATATATCGGACTTTGCCAGCTTCCCTCGCCTCTATCAAAGCGGCATTTGCCCCTTCTGGGTCGAAAACTCGATGCGGGTCCTCGAAGCGAAGGATTTCGTGGTGTTGGACGAGATCGATGCAATCAACTTGCAGACGTTCCAGTGATTCGTCTAGCTGTCTTGCAGCTTCTTTCTTGGAGCGACCGTCAATTTTCGTCATCAGGAATACTTTGTCTCGGTAGCCATCGCGCAACGCTTTCCCCATGCGAATCTCGCTGACTCCGCCGTTGTAATCCCAACTGTTATCCATAAAAGTGATGCCACGATCGATCGCAGCGCGAACAATCCGGATACCCAGTTGCTCATCAACGTTCTTCAATCCGATGTGCCAGCCACCGAGTCCGATCGCAGAAACGCGCTCTCCTGTACTGCCGAGAGTTCGGTATAGCATTTCTGAGTTTGGCGTACTTTCTGACATGTGTTCTCCTTATCTGCCAGCTATTGCTTAAGTGCATATAGCTATGAGCAAATTCAAACGCAAGGAAAAGTTCGCAACATCTTGCTAGAGGCACACGAGAGCTGGATCTTGTAATAGCGGTGTTAGCCCTGTACGCTAAATGACTTATGGAATGAGACAACTCCACTGGGTATCCGTGCGCCGAATGAAATCGCTTGAAAGTATTCAGGTGGAACATCGGGTAGAACAAGATTTGGCTGGCTCTTGAAACCAAAACGGTTGTAGTATTTTGGTTCGCCAAGCAATACACATCCACCTGCACCAAGCTCCCGTAGAGTAGTCAACGCCTGCTTCATAAGCTGTGACCCGATTCCAATGCCTTGATGTTCCGGAGCGACAGAGATCGGACCGAGTCCATACCAATCCTGACTCCCATCGGAAATGGAAACCGGGGACACAGCAACATGACCAACGATTTGTCCATTCACCTCGGCAACGAGAGAAACTGTCAAGTTCCCTGAGTTACGCAAGGCATCAACAATCAACTGCTCAGTGTGGCTAGTATGGGCGGCATTGAGAAATGCGGCAGTGGTCAATGCTTTGATGTCCGCCACATCAGAAGTAACTTCTTTTCTGATTGTTAGATTCATTACGGAGGATTACTTGATTGATTGTGTTGCAAAATTCATAAGCGATCGCGGAAGCTAGCCGTTAGGGTTTGCATGGGTGTGTAGCATTCAGTTTTTAATCTCGCTCTTAGGAGGGGCAGCCATGTCTTCTATCGAGGACAACAAAATAATTGCTCGACGGTGGTTTGAACTCATCAACGAACACAAGATTGAGGAGATATGCGAGATGACTGCCCCGACTTGGAGGATGCATGGTGGTCCGCCAGAGCTTATCCCTGGACCGGACGGGGTTCGCGAACTCTTTCGGACAATGGGTTCTATCGAGCAGAAATGGACGATTGAAGACGTAATTGCTGAGGGTGACAAAGTTGCCGTGCGTGCGATCAACACCTGTGTCCAAGACAGTTTCCTTGGTATACCCGGTCGCGGTCAGCCTCAGACATTCACGGCTACGTTCATTCATTGGATTGCTGACGGCAAGATACTGGAAACTTGGCGAAACGCTGACGATCTCGGACGGATTCTTCAGCTTGGGGCACGGATTGAGCCGGGAACGTCTGAGCAGTAGCCTGAGCAGTAGCCGTGGAGGTAGACTCGATAGTTCAAAAGGTGCCTAGCGTATTTTTCAGTACTGCGATCGCGGGCGGTAGCCTGAAGGATGGCGGTTCAAAAGTTATTTGCCTGATTCAATATCTCAGTGAATTGTAGATAGGGCGGTGATTTAATCGTGTCGATTTTTGGCAAACTTGGGCGATTTGTAAGCTTTTGGTTGGTCGCTACTCATACCCATCCAGGTTAATTATCTTCTCCTGACTTAGGGTTTCGTGGCTCATCACCGCCTGCCTAACTAGGCTAGCTCGCCTATTTGCTTGTTCGGATTTTTGCAAAAAGCGTTCCGCCATCTCACTATCGTTCGTTTCGCCCAGATGTTTAGCCATGTGGCTCATTAACATTTCGCTCTCCTCGATCCCGCGAAGTGTTTTCCAAAGTGAGGCTTCAATAGACTCCGTTACTTCTACAAGCAGAGAATTTAGGGAATAGGCATGTCCTGTATGGCAACGGAACCGGATAATGTTGCCTTCTTTCAGTTGCAGAAGCATCCCGTGGCACTCTGGACAGGTATAGGGAGAGAGCTTCCCAAGCTTCATGATGCCGCTCTCAAAAGCATTGTCTTCCCGCGCTACTTTGACTTCAATGTCCATCTGCTCAGACACCAGATGTCCTCCTTTCTTCTCGACGGCTTCGTTTGTCATCTCAATCAATAAAGCGCCCATTTCTGCGACGGGGACGCACCAATCAACCTCTACCGCTTTCATCGCTTGGATAGGCATGGAGGCGTGAAGTGCATCAAAAGGGTCTTGGACAATCGCTTTCCCGCCTTGCTCCTTCACTGCGTACAGCCCAGATGCCCCATCATCAAGCATTCCAGTAAGAACCACCCCGATCGCTTGATTTCCATAGCTCCGAGCGGCGGAGCGGAATAAGACGTCAATCGAGGGACGAAAGCGATTTTCTTTCGGGCCCTTCGTGACTCGGACATACCCCGATTCGACAAGCAGATGGTGATCGGGGGGAGCAACATAAACCCGTCCCGGTTTGATTGCCTCTTTGTCAATTGCATGGGCGACTGGCAGCGAGCAAACCCGATCCAGAATTTGGGGCAAAACACTTGGATACGCTGGGGCAATATGCCAAACAATAAAAATAGCACCCGGAAAATTGGAGGGGAGTTGAGCAAGGAGCTTTTTCAGGGCTTCCATCCCTCCCGCCGATGCTCCAATGACGACGATCTCAGGCTTTATCACTTATCTTCCTTGACTAAAGGCGATTACCTTGCGGAATTCATGATTTTTAGCGAGAGTAGAACGCATCTACTCACTCAAGTCCAGTCGTTTATGAATGGTAAAAATAGTAAGTGGTATCCTCTTGTGACTGCTAACAGCAAAAACTTATAGGCTGCTTGCGCTTGTTCGTTTCTTCCAGCTTATCGAAACTTGCCTTTGTCTAGCAGGGGAAAAATGGTCGCTAAGAGCAACTGTCTGATTGTTGGTCAATCTAGGCAAAATTCTCTTCTCCTCCTGAGAAGACAAAACTAAGCCTGTAATGCTCTTTCTATAAGCATTACAGGCTTAACCAATCGTATCCACTGCTCATTTAACGCCTTAAATCAGCGATCGCTCAACCACCATCTGATGAAATCTCCTCAATTCCGGTCAAAGTTTAGTGACGGGTTTAAGATTTGCCAGACCCCTATGAAATAGGGCATCCTGTACAATCAATTCCGGCAAGACATCCTTGAACATTTGCACCGTCTGCTGAATCCGCTCGAAATCTTCGGGATTGTCTAAGCGATCGCGTAGCGTCTCCGAAAGAGAATCGCGCACTTCTCGTTCACCAAGCGCAACAACCAACTGATTTATCCCTTACCGATCATTCTGTAGCGGCACAGCACAAATACGCCCCTACGCAAGGAATTGAGCTTTTGGGGCGCTTTGGGCTTTCCTGGTATCGATGACTGTGCGTTTACTGTGCGTCGTCTGCGGTGTTCTTGTCGCCCTGTCCCAGCAAGGCGCGAGTAGCGGCAATCACTTCAGGCGCTGCCAGCACTAGAGACGTTAACGAGCAAACCGTCGCCACCTGGCAGTACTCGCAAAAGGCTTTGTTCTCGCTCCACTCTTCACGAGCTAGCTCAAGATTAGTCACCACGTCAATCAGGATTTTGATACCCATTGCAATGGGTAAGAGCGGGTTGCGTCTAGCGCGATCGAGACCACCCGCAGCCGCCAGCCAAGCGGTGATGGCGTAAGTAAGCACCATTATCGGGCCATCGGGTGAGTTAAATCGGCTGTATGCATAGTTAGATGCGTCAACGCGGTCTGCATCGAAAAGCGTTTGTCCGGGAGGATCGGGTAGATGGCTAATAATCCCGGTCTGATATAGGGTAACAAGCTGTCCCATCGAACCCCCTAGCATAGACAAGCCGATAATCGCTCGGCGACGGCTCATGTGAGGGTTTTGTCCTTTCCGCAGTTCCTGACTTAGTTGTTGTGGCTCCATGAAGCGCAATCCTCGATAACGTATGCGTTGACGGTCGCATCGGCTTGCACGAAGCTTTCAACCGACGAATAGAATACGCAGTCTGCATCCAATTCGGCAGCAATCGCGCCCAATGCTGCCGATGCTGATAGTCGAATAAATTGCTTACCATTTTCACGAATCGGTTTGATGCCTACCTCTGACGCTGGAGGTAGTTATAAAATGTTACACTTCATCTCTTTTTGTATTCAAAATTACAAATTGGCTTAATATTTAGATTCCTTTTTCTTCTCACGATTTTCCGTTGGTTTAAGTGAAACTCCCCTTAGGTAAGAGGTTAGCTAGTAAGCAAATAACTATTATTTAAAAGATTGGAAAATTTAAAAGCTTTTATAAGCATCTTTCCCCAAATGGAGGGTCGATTTTATGGTATCGTCTCAATCTCAAGCTAAACGCATTTTATTGGTAGATGATTTAGAGGATAATGTATCCCTCCTAGAGGAGATTTTGGCGGAAGAAGGGTATGAGATTGATAGCGCTAGAAATGGTAAGTCAGCGTTAGCCAAGATAGAAGCATCGCCACCGGATTTAGTGTTGATGGACGCTATGATGCCAGGAATGGATGGTTATGAAGTAACTCGGCGGATTCGGGAAAATCCGCAACTCCCTTTTATTCCGATTCTGATGATTACGGCAAGTGAGAGTGCTAATATCCCTCAAGGATTAGAGTTAGGAGCGAATGACTTCATTCGGAAGCCGATTGATTTTGAGGAGTTAATGGCAAGAATTAAAGCATCTTTGCGATTGAAAAGTATCGTTAATCCTGCTCAATAATTTCAAGAATTATACAGTTAAAAGAAAAACCAGATAAAACCAAAATTCAAGAAATTGATTCCAGGGTTTTCACTTCTAGGGGCAAGATGACGGTGAAGGTGGAGCCAACGCCAACCTGGGATACCAGCTCGATTTTGCCTTGCATTAGGTTTACCAGTTGGGCGACAATTGCTAAACCTAAGCCAGTGCTATCGGGCATGCGATCGCGAGTTCCAGCTTGAAAGAAAGGGTCAAAAACCCGCGCCTGGTCTTCAGGAGCAATGCCAATACCAGTGTCGCTCACTGCAATAGACCAGCGGTTATCAGATAACATCTGACACGTTAATTGGACACTTCCTGTCTCTGTGTAGCGAATTGCGTTGCTTAAAAGATTCGTGACAATTTGCTGCAATCGCAAGGCGTCTGTCAGCACTTTTTCAGGAGCGCGTGCAGCAGAACTATCGGCACTAGCCGAATCACAATCAACCACCATTTGTAGCTCTTTGGCTGCTGCCAAAGGCTCCAACATTTCAACTACATTGTTGATTAAAGAGCGTACATCTATTAGTTCTGGGTGCAGTTCTATCTTCCCTGCTGAATACCGGGAAATTTCCAGGGTATCGTTGATCAGGCGCAGTAAGTGCCTGCTATTGCGTAGCACGCGCTCAATGTGTTCCAGATTCGGGAAATTGTCTTGAACTTCAACATTCTTTCGTGAAGAGCGTAACATCAGCTCCGAGTAGCCAATAATTGAATTCAGAGGATTTTTCAGTTCGTGGGCTAGTTGAGAGAGATTATCCTGATTCGCTTTTACCAAGCGAGTGAGTTCTTGATTGGTTAACTCTACCTGACTTTGCACCTGCTGTAGTTCTTGCAATCGCTCCTCTACATAACTTTTGAAGCATTGGGCGATCGCTTCGTCGATGGTCGCGTCAATTGCATTGTAGGTTCGCATCACTTCCGGAACCGTACCCTCTAGTAAATCTGCCTCTAAAGTGGAAAAGATCGTCTGGCGCAGTAGACGATACTCTCGCGCAATTTCAGTGGTAGCGAAACCTTGTTCAGCCCGCAGAACACCATGATGCAAACTGTTCTGGACGATGGACTGAATATCGTTTTCTTGGGAGCGGGAAAGTACAGTTGCCATCGCTTTTAGCACATCAGGAATATGATTCCGGATCGCCGATCTGGGTAAATCGTCAGTGCTGGAAATCTGCCTATCCAAACGGACTGCTTCAACCCAGTTTTTGGCGATCGCGTCTATTTTTCCAACAAGCAATTGGCTAAAATCCATGATGGCAAGAGGCGTGAGGAGGAATCGGTCAAAACCTTCTTGGCATCATTCTACATTGAGCGATCGCGCAGTTTACTTGTCGGGTAACTGGACTTTAGGAAATCTTTCCAAAGTTCAGCTTCGGCCTTTGTATTCAAAAGTACAAGCTTGCTTAACATTATGTCCTTTCTGTAGGTAGAGGATTAAATAAATTAGCAGGTTTATTTTGGTTTGTGGCTTGTTTACTAGATTGAAAGCTTTGATGATAAGAAGCGAATATAAAACTTTTTTCCAAAACTGTTTTATAGTAAAAAAAGCTCCCAAGAAATACCTTGGCGAGCTTTATTAATCCTTAGAGGATGTTTGCAAAGTAAATTGTTTTACAAACAAACTCTAAAAAAACTGAAAACACTCGTATCTCAAAAACAACTCTAATAGTCACTCAGATTTTTGGCTCTGTGTACTCCGGATCGTATTAAAATATCCCTCCCACAATTGCTTCTGAGTTTCGATTGACAGACGAGCCAGCAAAGCCTGAAATTGCAGAGAACTTGCCAGCACTTCTTCCTGAAATTTCAAAGTTTTCTCGAAATTCTCGCGGTAACTGGGTGTATTGAAACCTTGCATAGCCGGCATGGTAGAAGTCCAGCTCTTGAGAATACCACTCTGCAACTCGCTTAACTGTCTGGTAAACTGCTCAAAATTATTTGCCCAATCCATTAGTGTTACTCCTGTTACTTTCTTATGTAATACAGATGGTTTGTCCACTATTTTAATCAAATAATAATTGGTGATTAGCTCTAATGGATGATTTATAAATAAACTAAATTTTTTAAGTTAATTGTAAATATAATTTACAAAAAAGCGTCTTTTGAATTTCGGCGTTACGGTCTTGGGAAAAATCCCTTTGTTGCAGAATAGGGGTTAATTTATTTGCGGGAAGCTATCACAATGGCTGGCTTTAGTTCGACTTTATTGTAAATGGTGAAACCTTCCTGAAACTAATGAAAGTAGCCTCAAGGAATATCCCGCCTTAAGTTAGTAAAGTTACAAGACCTGACATTGTAAAAAATAATGAGGATGTATGCAAGAAGCCTATATTGTCTCGGCAGTACGGACACCGCTCGGTCGGTTCGGAGGTGCGTTAGCGGGTTTTTCCCCAGTAGAATTAGGTGCCCACGTCATGCAAGCAGCGTTGGATCGGGCGGAAGTTTCGGGGGAAGCTTTAGACCTATATATCTTTGGTAATGTACTCAGGGCGGGACACGGGCAGTCTTTGCCCCGTCAGGCAGCTTTCAAAACCGGGATTCCCCAGACGGTGAATGGGTATGCAGTGGATATGGTGTGTTCGTCGGGAATGATGAGCGTGATGAACGCCGCCACCGCTATCCGCTCTGGCGAAGCGGAAATCATACTTGCTGGCGGCATGGAATCCATGTCCCAGGCAGGGTTTTTCCTATCGCATCGAGGCAGATGGGGGTATAAAATGCTACTGGGTGCGCCAGAGCAACTCAGCGATATTTTACTTTACGACGGTCTTACCGATTCCACGACCGGCGAAACGATGGGAGAGCAAGCTGAGCGGCTGGCAGCAGCTTACCAAGTGACGCGGAAGGATTTAGACGAAGTAGCGCTATATTCACAAGCTAGGGCAGCGATCGCAACCGAGAACGGCTGGTTCAACAAGGAGATTGCACCAATAAGAATAGAGGGGAAAAAAGGTTTGCAACTCGTGGACAAGGATGAGGGAATTCGCCCCGAAACCACCTTGCAGAGCCTTGCCAAGCTAAAACCTGCTTTTAGAGAAGATGGGGTGTTCACGGCTGGAAACAGCAGTCAGATATCCGATGGAGCCGCAGGTTTAGTTTTGGCAAGCAAAACGGCGGTGGAACGCTTTAAACTCAAACCTTTAGCTCGCATCCTTGGGGGAGCGTCGATAGGTGGAGAAACTTGGCGCTTCCCGGAAGTTCCGATTCTGGCAGTCAACAAGCTTTTAGACAAGCTCAAGATGAGAATCTACGATTTTGACTTGTTCGAGAACAACGAGGCTTTTGCTCTGAGTAGCGTGCTGTTCAACCGGAAGCTGGGCATTCCTTACGAGAAGCTGAATGTCTATGGAGGAGCGATCGCGCTGGGGCATCCCATCGGTGCGTCGGGGGCGCGAATTATCGTCACGCTGCTCAACGCCTTACAGGAGCGAAATGGACAGATGGGACTGGCATCGGTGTGTCATGGAACTGGTGGCGGAACTGCGATCGCAATTGAGCGGCTTTGATAATTGACACTTCCAAGGTTTTTACAACGTATAGCCGTAGAATTCTTGGTTCAGTAACTCAACTCAGCTTTTCGTGGACTAAACCAAAACATCTAACCTGGGCTAGGTGGAAGAGAACTGGATCAACGACAAAATCAATATATTCAAGGTTTTTTTCGCTTGAAATAACCCATTTCCAGAACTAAGGTAATGGTGTTCGTTCGGGTTCTCAAAGCAAGGGGTGAACAACGCCTCTAAAAGCTCTGTGAGTAATATTTGCGCAACTCGTATTGAGCTACATTACCTCTGCGGTGAAGCGGGTATCAATCAGATTATTTTCCTACAGGATAACAAAGCATGGTTACAACAATAGACGATACAAAGCGGATGGCGATCGCTGAAAGATTGGCAGACTTGAAAGCCTTTCTAAATTTAATCATCTCTAACGAGCAAAAACTCATAGATTCTTGCCCTTATGAAGATGTCCGTGAGCGTCTGCAAAATATGCTTTCTGATGACCAGAAACACCTGGGCATCATAGACACTGTAATCGTTCAATACGGCATTCAATCTGAACCGAGTGCTGCAACCAAGATATTTATTCCGCAGTTTGAGCAGATGATGTCAGGTGATGAGTTTACCTATTATCAAAAACTCATTCACCACGAACTGATAAAGCATGGTCAAGCCATGAGTGGAATCATGATCCACAAAGCCGCTCAAGTTGTAGGGGCTGATATTGAACTGGCAATTGGGCCTCTCAATACTGTTAACTTCGAGGGTCGCGCTCACCAAGAACAGCTCAAGGGGATGCTCGAACAGGTGGGAGTCCGCGAAATGACTGGTCAAGACGCGCATCAGGGACTCTGGGCAAGGGTGCAAGATGCAGTTGCTGCCCTATCTGGTGTAGCTGGCAGTGTGCTTACGCAAAACACTGACAAGCAAGATATGAATATCCAGACCCTTATCCGGCTGGATCATGAGAAAGTGAATACACTTTTCACTGAAGTTGGAGCGACGAAAGATCCTCAAAAGCTCCAAGAGTATTTCGGGCAAATCTACAAAGATTTATTAGCACACGCTCAAGCAGAAGAAGAAGTCGTGTACCCGAAAGTACGCTCTTTCTACGGCGATGACAACACTCAAGAGCTTTACGATGAGCAAGCGCAAATGAAGCAGATGCTCGATGAAATTAAGGCGATTGACCCTGCTAATGCCGACCATTTCAGATCAAAAATTAAAGACCTAATGGAAGTGGTTGGCGACCACATTCGCCAAGAAGAATTTACGATGTTCACGGCAATTGACAAAAATTGTAGCACTGAACAGAAAGAGCAAATGGCTACTGAATTCAAAGCTGCCAAGAGCAAGATTCAGCAAGAAATGTCAGCCTAATTGCAATAAAAGTCAGCATCTTGCTGTACTGATTACATACACAATTCGCGATTTGTAGGGGCATGGCATTGCCATGCCCCTACGTAGGAAATTGGGCGTTAATAAATCCATCCTCCCAACCTACAACTGCAAATATTGGCGCTAAGCGGCGAAGACACTGGAATCAGTAATAGAAATAAGGGTGAAAGTGGCTCATGGTGTCTTTGGGACTGGAAGATAAAGTCGTCTTGGTAACGGGTGGTAATCGAGGGATAGGAGCCGCTATCGTCAGTCTCTTGGAGGAGCTGGGAGCTAAGGTAGCTTACACCCACCGCAGCGCTACCAATGGTCAGCATAAAGCGATCGCAATTCAAGCTGATGTAACCGACAAAGCAGCGATGACGGCAGTAGCAGAACAGGTTGAACAGAAACTAGGGTCAATTTACGGGATTGTGGCGAATGCTGGGATTACCCAAGACAACTTTTTTCCCAAATTGACAACCGAAGACTGGGATGCCGTAATTAACACTAACTTGAAAGGCGTTTACAACACCTTGATGCCCGTTATCCCCAAAATGTACGAGCGGAAAGAAGGCTCTGTGGTTTGCATCAGCTCGATTTCGGGTGAACGGGGAAACATCGGTCAAACTAACTATGCCGCAACCAAGGCGGCTGTGATTGGTTTAACCAAGTCCCTCGCTTTAGAGGCGGCTCGTTATGGGGTACGAGTCAACGCTGTATCACCGGGATTTATTGAGACTGATATGGTTAAGTCGGTGCCAGATAAGGTGAAAGAGCGCATTGTGTCCGAGATTCCGCTTCGTCGCTTCGGTAAACCGGAGGAAGTTGCTTGGGCAGTTGCATTCCTGCTTTCACCGAGCGCAAGCAGCTACGTCACTGGCGAAGTTGTGAGAGTCAACGGCGCTCATCACACTTAAGGGCGATAGCGATCGCATTGGGTTGAATGAACATTCAACACTAATAATTAAACTTCATTATTTAGATGGGATTGGAGCCAAGCGTGAAAACAGAGGTTGAAGAGCGGCGAATCAATGTGAGCGGTTTAAGCATCCGGTACTTTAAAGCAGGCGATGATGGTCTACCGTTAGTGCTGCTACATGGAGATAGTGCCAGCGCTCTTGATTGGTCTTGGGTGCTTCCCAACCTGGGAGCTACCTATCGCGTCTATGCGCCGGACTTTCCCGGTTTCGGTGATAGTGCCAAACCATCCCTTGAGTACACGCCAGAGTTTCTTAAGCAGTTCTTGGTCGATTTTCTTGACGCGCTGGGAATTGAGCGGGCGGTGCTAGTGGGCAACTCCCTAGGCGGTCAAGTTGCGTTACGCTTTGCCCTATCCCGTCCCGAACAAGTCGCAGCTTTGGTGCTGGTAGATAGTTCCGGGCTTGGTTACGCTGTCACCCCGTTGCTGTCTCAGTTAACTTTACCTGGGTATGGGGATGTAGCGATCGTTGGGTGCCAAACGCCTCCTGGTGCTAAGATGCGGTCTTGGTTACGGGCGACACTGTTCTTCGCCCACCCCGCGCAGGCTCCCGCGGTGTGGATAGCAGAGCAAGAGCGAATGTCTCAGATGCCCGGTTTTCTTCAAGCTACTCTGACCTCGCTGCGCGCCCAGCTGAATGTATTTGGACAGCATCAAGTGTTTCTCGACTCTCTAGGAGAGTTACCGATGCCGACTCTAGTCGTGTGGGGGACGGAGGATTTGGTTCTTCCAAAAGAGCAAGCTCACGACGCGGTTAGCCGCCTAAAGCAAGGACACCTTGCCTTAATCCCGGATTGCGGTCACTTACCCCATGTCGAACGCCCGGAAATTTTTAGTGACCATTTGAGCCAGTTTCTTGCTGGAGTTGCTGCTTAGAGAACTGTCAACCCTGCGGCTGATGTAGGCACGCTGGCTCTGGCTTATTTATTGGGTAGAAGTTGAACTCGTAGATTTCAATTAAATCAAGCATTTCTAGATTGACTTCACCTCCAGAGGTGAAGAATTTTTAATGAGGACTTTAAGGAGTAGCATTGATGCAACTGAAGCCAATTAATCAGCAGGTCGTTGCAGTCGTGGGAGCGAGCAGCGGCATCGGGCGGGAGACAGCCCTCCAGTTTGCCAAGAAAGGGGCAAAGGTGGTCGTTTCCGCTCGCAGTGAATCGAAGCTAGCATCCTTGGTGGAAGAGATTCAAAGCTTCGGCGGTGAGGCAACTGCTATCGTCGCCGATGTGACGGTATTCGAGCAGGTCAAAGCGATCGCAGACCGTACTGTAGAGGTGTATGGGCGACTCGATACCTGGGTGCATTGCCCCGCGATTGCCGTTTATGCCGCCTTCGATAAGACAAAACCAGAAGAGTTTAAGCGCGTTATTGATGTCGGATTGGTCGGGCAGGCATACGGTGCGATGGCGGCGATACCCCATCTCAAGCGTGAGGGGCGAGGGGCGCTGATCCATCTCTCTTCCGTCTTGGGCAGGCGCAGTCTCCCGCTTCAGAGTTCCTACTGCACCGCAAAGCACGGTATGGAGGGATTTATTGAAGCCCTGCGTGTCGAACTGCAACATGAGAAAATACCTATCAGCGTGACGAGTGTCAAACCCGCCGCCGTCAACACACCTCTGTACAACAATGCGCTCACCAGGTTAGGTGTGAAGCCAGCCAGCCTACCGCCTTTTTACGAACCCAGCTTAGTAGCTGACGCGGTTCTCTACGTTGCCGAACATCCAACTCGTGACTTTCTGGTTGGGGATGCGGCTAGAACGCTAGATTTGCTTCAACGGATTTCGCCGGGACTGGTAGATGCCATATTGCAGCGCGTTGCCTTCAAACTCCAGCGCACCGACGAGCCAAAGTCAGACGATGCGCCAAACAATCTTTATGAATCTATCCCAGCCAATGACCGGGTTAAGGGAGATTTTAGCAACTTAGCGATACCGAGCGTTACCGATTGGCTGGATAAAAATCCCGTTCTCAAGTGGGGTGCCTTGGCAGGTGTTGTCGCACTCGGAGCGGCTCTGTTAACCCTGCCAACAGAAGTCACTCTCCCTCACTAGCTGCTGTTGAGCGTTCGGCATCTTCAGTCTCTTCCTGGTAGTCCGTTGCTTCTGCTTCTTCCGACAGTGGCGAAATAATTAGCGGGTTGCTTGCCGAATCGCCTAAATTAACATAGGCATCTGGAGCTGGCATCGATGGTGTATCTGGTGTATCAATGTTTCCAGTGATTTCTAGGTCTATTGGTTTGGTGTCGGGATCTGGGGTTGCCATAAACTGCTCTTAGTTAGGATTAATCTAGATTGATAATTTTTTTCTGGGAGTTCCCTGATTGCAAGGGTTTACTGGAATCTCACTGAAAATGCGATCGCGCTCCACACAATACTCAATGCTCCGGATAATCTTCCGCAGACATGGGGTCTAACTCCCATCGACCAGCGTCCCGTGACTCCAAAATCTCATTTGTCTGAAGAGATACCCCGTCGTCATAATCAAGCCCAACAGCAACTCCGAGTTCGTCAACAACATTCTGATCGGGAGTAGCAACAGTTCCCCCTACTGCTTCGTCACCAACCGCTTCCGCCTGATCCCAACGAGCATCGATATCTCCTCCAGTTAGTTCTGGGCCAGCCGATGTGTACTGTTCCATGCGATCGCGCATGGTTCGCCCACCAATTTCTAGTCCTGGCTCTTGGGCAACACCCGTTCCCAAGGATTCAGTAATTGCCTGGGGTAAATCTGAAATAATTGGTTCGCCAGTATCTTCTACGGGGATATCTGAAACTAGGTCAGTATCTTCAATGGGTATATCTGAAAGATTTCCTTGTTTGCGTGTATTGCCTTCGTTGTCTGCTTTCCTAGTTTTATCAGCCATAATGCTTTATGTGAATCCTGCGAATACCTATAAATGCAACATATCTAAAGATGAGAGTAGCAAAATCCACAAATAGGATGAAAATTTATTATTCCTGCAAACAAAAAACTTTATTCATCGTGAATTTAAAGCTCTATGTATCTACGGGCACTTCGTAGCTTAATGCTAAACCATGCTTTGGGTAGAAGTTGAGTGAAGGCATAGTAATTATTCTGCTTAGAAGCACATAAATTTGTCTGAATAGTTATCAGTAGATTGAGCAAGCGATCGCGGCTTACAATATGCCCCTTTTAACTGATGAGGAATCAGGCAAGATCCTAATTTTTGATTTTTACAATATCCAGAGCGCTTTTAACTCTGCTTAAGTACAATGTTTGTTTCTCTATTGCTTAGTATGATGTAATTATTGAAAAGTTAATTTTGTAGATTCCAATTAGACCAAACGTTCTAGAAAAACTTTACCTTTAAGGTGAATTTTTTGGCATAAAAACTTTAAGGAGTAGCATTAATGCAACTAAAACCAATCAATCAGCAGGTTGTTGCCGTCGTTGGGGCGAGCAGCGGCATCGGGCGCGAGACAGCCCTTCAGTTCGCCAAGAAAGGGGCAAAGTTAGTTGTCTCAGCTCGTAGTGAGTCGAAGCTAGCATCCTTGATGGACGAGATTCGTAGCCTTGGTGGTGAAGCAACGGCTGTGGTAGCTGATGTGTCAGAATTCGAGCAGGTGAAGGCGATCGCAGATCGTACCGTAGAGGTATACGGGCGGCTCGATACCTGGGTACACCTCCCTGCCGTGGGCATCTTTGCCACATTCGACAACACCACACCAGAAGAGTTTAAGCGCGTTATTGATGTTAGCTTGATGGGGCAGGTATACGGTGCAATGGCGGCGCTACCCCATCTCAAGCGAGAGGGACGGGGGGCGCTAATCCACATTTCTTCAATGGAGGGTGTGCGAAGTCTCCCTTATCAAAGTGCATACTCCGCAGCCAAGCATGGGATTGAGGGATTCCTCGAAGCAATGCGCGTCGAGCTACAACATGAGGGCATCCCCATCAGCGTGACGAGTGTAAAACCAGCGGTCATCAATACACCTTTTTGGAACAATGGTCTCACCAAGCTAGGCGTGAAGCCGTCAGGGATACCGCCCTACTACGACCCTAGGCTGGTCGTAGACGCAATCCTCTATGTTGCCGAACATCCCACTCGTGATTACTTGGTTGGGGATGCAGCGAGAGCGCTAGATGCACTACAGCGGCTCTCGCCGGAACTGGCAGATACCTTGTTGCTACTCATCGGCTTCCAAGCCCAACGAACCAATGAGCCGAAGTCCTCAAGCGATCGCAACAACCTTTATGAGCCTGTCCCCGACGATACTAGAGTGGATGGAGATTTTAGCAATCTGGTGATACCGAGCTTTACTGACTGGCTGGCTAAGAATCCGGCTCTCCAGTTGGGTGCGATCGCTAGTACCGTTGCCTTAGCTTTGCTCGCGACACAAGTTTTCAAAAATGAAGAGTGAATTGAGTGCTGTGTCGATCGTGTTTTAAATATCTGTAAGGGCATGAAACTACCATGCCCCTACTTCTCAAATCAACATTAACCAGTAATCGACTCTTTAACCATTCACGTCATTTAAGCGCGAGGTGATAAACCGATCCATCCATTTCGCTAAATAAGCTTGATTCGCTGCTTGCTCAGAGGGATCGGTGGTGTCAATGGGGTGGGGTGCCAGTCCCAAAATTGCGGCAGTCGTCACGCAAAACATCGACTTTTGGAAACTGATGCAAATTTGCACCCGCAAATCATCTTCTCCCCGAAGGCTGCGACGGTATAACTCGTATAAATATTCGGGTATAAAATGACGCATATCTTGCATCAGTTGCGTCGGTGGAATTCCAGCACCGCCAACCGGCAGTGGATCGGCATAGAGAGCGCCGTATTCAAATCTACTTTGATCGGGAGAAATTTGCTGAGCCTGGGCATTATAGGAAACCGTTCCTAAGAAAGGCGTCCCTCTAAAGAAAATCGTTTCCACATAGGGCACAGCGACATCAGGTAAAAAGGTTAACCCGGCTGATTTGGGAATGATGTCATAAACCTTGTCTTGAATTTTTACTGAGTAAGTAATTGGCGAAGCCGCCGCTGCGACCAAACCCGCCAGGATATGTTCTACCACATCAGGGATTGATTTGATTTCTCCTCGGTCATAGCGGTCAGATAAGGTGAGAAACATTTCGCTCATCACCTCCCAGAATTGACCGAGAGCGCTGTAATAAACTTGCTGACGGACTTGTTCGAGCAAAAACTCTGGAAACAGTTTGTCCAGACCTCTAATGGGCAAGTTTGTTTTAATTTTGGCTTCGATTGCGGTTCTCGCGTGCTGGTAGAACTCCGGTGAATCTAAGTAAGCATCCATACTACCGCCACCGTGCCATAGCATCACCTTCATCACGTACTCGGCGTACTCATAATTAATCCGGTCGTGCCACCAATGGCGCAGCAACTTCTTAAAAGTAATCTCGCCATTGAAGTATTTAAAGAAGGGAAACAGCACTAAGAATTGATGATCGGCAATGTAGAGGAGATTTTTATAATAAGCATCCAGGACGATTCCATAGCTTTTGAGAATGCCGACAACTTCTAATACATTCTCTGGCGTATCCTCAAGTAAAGCTTTTCCAGATTGCAGCCGGTTAATATACGCGGCTAGAGGGTGATTTGAGAATTTTAAAGCGGTGCTTGGCATGAGACTTATTCGTAACCGTAAAATGTGTATGAAAAAATTAAAAGAGGAAATATTTTCAGAACTGCCTGCTGATTGACTCCCCCGACTCCTTCCCTAAGAGGGGAGAGGAGTCATTTTCCCGCTTCCCTGGTCGGGAAGAAGATTGGGGTATTCGGTCTATTCGGTTTTGATATCCACCGATTTAGCAATCGGAGAAACTTCCGCGACCATACTCGATCGGTTGAGCATGGCTGTCATCGTGGATTCACTCCAACGCACCATCCAGTTAGGCTGTATTCCCAGGATGACAATCAGAACTGCTAGAAGCATCGCCGGGTAGCGATCGCTCCACTGGACGGGTGGCAAATTCATAGCTTTTTCAGACAGGCGTCCGAAAAAGGCGCGGTTAACCAAAAGCAAAAAGTACACGGCGGTTAAACCTGTTCCCACCAGACACAGGAGGGTTTGAACCGGAAACACGGGGAAACTGCCCCGGAATACCAAAAATTCTGAAATAAAACCTACCATGCCGGGAATCCCGGAACTTGCCATGACCCCGACTATCATCAAGCTACCAATTAGGGGCAAGCCGCGCTCTGGATTGAGCAAACCCTTGAGAGTTTCTATATCGCGGGTGCCTGTCTTGTTATAAACGACACCTACCACCAGAAACAGGAGCGATGAAATTAAGCCGTGGGCAATCATTTGGAAGACGGCTCCCATCAGGCTTAGGGGGGTGGCGGCGGCTGCTGCTAACAGGATGTAACTCATGTGAGCAATGGAGCTATAAGCCACCATTTTTTTCATATCTTTTTGAGCGATCGCATTGAATGCACCATACAACGCGCTCACGACCGCCCAAGTCGCCAACCAAGGTGCCACAACCGCCCACGCTTCAGGGAACAAACCCAATCCAAACCGCAGTAACCCATAGGTTCCTAACTTCAACAACACACCAGCCAACAGGACGGAAACCGGCGTTGAGGCTTCTACGTGAGCATCCGGCAACCAGGTGTGGAAGGGAACTAAAGGAATTTTGATGCCAAAGCCTACCAAAATTCCTGCCAACAGCAGAAATTGTGTTCCCAAGGGTAGGGACAGGGCATACAATTTTTCAAATTCAAACGTCGAGGCACCACTAAGTAGCACTAACCCAAAGAAAGATGCCAAAATTAGAATTCCAGAGACTGCCGTATAAATAAGAAACTTTGTGGCTGCGTAGCCTCGCCGTTGTCCTCCCCAGATAGCAATCAACAGATACAGCGGAATCAGTTCTACCTCATAAAAGAGGAAAAACAACAGCAAATCCTGCGCTAAAAAGGCACCAGAGACAGCCCCATTCAACAATAAAATTAGAGCGTAATAGAACCGAGGTCTCTGAATAGAGTCATTCGTGCTGTAAAGAGCTATTCCTGTTAAAAGACTATTTAAAACGAGCAAAGGCAAAGACAAGCCATCCACACCGAGATGGTAGGTCAATCCTAAGGTGTCAATCCAAGGGATAAACTCAGAAAACTGTAACAGTCCCTCTGTATATTGAAACTGGCTCACTAGGAAAATAGACCAGATAAAGACACCACTAATAACAGCCAGAGCCACTTTCCGGGGGACTTGCGGGTTCATGGTTCCGGGCAGAAACCCGATTATCGCAGCGCCTATTACCGGCAACCAAATCAAAGCACTGAGCATACTAGGGAACGGGTAATTTTTAATGGGTAGTTGGTAGTTGGTCGTAAGGGTAAGAGGGAATGGATTGGGGATTCCATTACCCATTCCCTCTTACCAATTACCTAAGGACAACTCGGAACTCAAAACACTTAAAATGGGCCAGAGTATGAGAATGCTTAAAACGCTTAATCCTACGAGGATGGTGAGTAAATAAAACTGGGACTGACCTGTAGCGTTGTACTTTAAGCTTTGCCCGCTGAAAATTGTGGCAACGCCAACCAAGTTAACGAATCCATCTACTACATAGCGATCGATCCAAGCATTTAACCGCGAAAGTCGGTCAACTGCAAAAACCACACTCACGCGGTAAAGTCGGTCAATATAAAAATCGTAGGCGAACAAGTCTTGCAGAAATCTGAAGGGAATCCGAACGGATCTAGACCAAGTTCTGGGTAGATAAATCACGCTTCCTAGAACTGTGCCAATTAAGCCGGAAATCACCAGTAGCAGCAACGCTTGTTGGTTGAGATATTCCCAATCAGGCAGCAGTGACAAGCGCTGCATCATCACAGGGACGAGCAGTGTGACTACGATCAAAGACACCATCGGCACAGCCATCGGCCAAGGAACCTCTGGTGCCCTGCGAGTTTTTGCCTGGGGTTCGCCTAAGAAAACCAGACGAAACACGCGAGTTAAATTTACGGCGGTCAGGCAGTTAACTAAGAGCAAGACTGCTACCAGCCAGGGTTGGTTTGTGAAAAAGTCATCAATCCCCAGGCGCAGTGCCCAAAAGCCTCCCAAGGGCAGGAGTCCGACTAATCCAGCGCTGCCGACCAAAAAGGCAGTGGTGGTTGCTGGCATCCGCGACCAGAGACCGCCCATTTCCGTAAGGTTTTGGTTGTTGGTGGTGATGATGATGGAACCGATACTCATGAACAATAACGCTTTGGCGATCGCGTGGGCAAACAGCAACATCAGGGCAAAACCCGTCCATTGCAACCCGACGGCGATAAACACCAAACCCAAGTAAGCGCTGGTGGAATGGGATAAAGCTCGTTTAATATCAATTTGCGCGATCGCCACCAACGAAGCACCAATCGCCGTCATTGTGCCAATCGCCACCAAGGCCGCCGAAGCCACCGGGGAAAGGATTAAGATTGGCTGGAGTTTAATCAGCACATAAGCACCACAAGCCACCACGACCGAGTTTCGCAAGATTGAAGCCGGGTTAGGCCCTTCCATCGCCTCATCTAGCCAAAGATGCAGCGGGAATTGGGCACATTTTCCCACCGGCCCAGCAATCAATGCCAATCCTAATAACGTGGATGTTAATGGCGATAAGGTAGCCGTTTCCGCCCACTCATATAAATCGGGAAAATCCAAGGTTCCTGCTACAGTTGATAGCGCTACCACCCCCATCAATAGCAAGATGTCTCCCACCCGCTTGGTTAGGAAGGCATCTCGCGCGGCTGTCACCACTAGCGGCTGAGCATACCAGAACCCTACCAGTAAATAAGTGGAAAGGGTCAGCACTTCCAACAAGGCATAGGTGAGAAACAAAGAGTCGCTAATGGCTAAGCCACTCATCGCCCCTTCAAAAAATCCCATCAAGGCAAAGAAGCGAGCTAATGCCCAGTCTTTCTCCATATACCCCAAGGCAAACAGTTGCGCCAGGAGGCTTAAGCCCGTCACTAGCTCCATTGCCCCAACACTCACGGCTGAGATATCCAAAGCAACGGTCAGATCTAAATCTGCCACCTGTAGCCAATGGAATACAAGCTTTATCGGCTCTTGGTTCCAGGTACTTCTGAAGACAATCGTGCCGTGTACAAACGCCAAGATAGTCATCAACAGGTTAAAGTAAGCTGCTGGGCGTGGGCCTGTCCGACGAATAAATCCAGTTGACCACGGCAGGGTAAGAACTGCCCCCAGTAATCCATAGAAAGGCACCCACCAACTTGTCTGGGTGAGAAACTCTGTCATATTAGGAAAGCCCTTGCTATTTTCTTCATCAATCGACTTGCTCACCAAGAGGCACTCGGAAGTAGTTCCCAGGCAAACTATGGCGATCTTGTAAACGTCAGATTAATAGGTTTATTTTTTTTTCAGTATGACGTTTTTTTGCTGTAAATTAACACTTGAGAACTCCAAAAATTATTTATACTCATCTTGAACTCTCCTCATAGCTATTAAAAACATCGGTATGTTTACCTACTATACCTATGTTTATAAAGCAAATTTGAAAAATTTATACCTTGAAAAGCTTTAGCTTATTAGTGTCTAATTTTGACACGGACTAAGCCCTAGGAAAGTCTTCATTTTTTTTTGAAAATCCCCCCCAGTGCGGTTTACAGGAGATAATCCTGTAGACTATTCAAAAGTAATAAAGAAATTATAAAACATAAGGAAGCATTCCAGAAACGGATAAGCTTTTATTGAACAGAAACGCCATTTTGACGACCGTTAAGTTTTCTTAAACTCTTTAATATAAAAATATCATAATAGTTTATATTGTCAAGTAAGCCTCGCTTCTCTATGCTTAATGATGCGAGGCTAAGCGATAGTTCTTGAGATGAAAGAATGGGTGTCCTCGTCCAAATTTTACAAGAAGTACAAATTAAGGCGAGTGTAGGTCCCACTAGGTAGGAGATAATAAATGCCAATTGCGGTTGGAATGATTGAGACCAAGGGCTTTCCAGCGATTGTAGAAGCTGCGGATGCGATGGTTAAAGCGGCTCGAGTTACACTGGTAGGCTATGAAAAAATTGGTAGTGCCCGGGTAACGGTAATTGTTCGGGGGGATGTGTCTGAGGTGCAGGCGTCAGTATCCGCCGGAGTGGATGCAGCCAAGCGCGTGAATGGCGGAGAAGTTCTGTCCACTCACATCATTGCGCGTCCTCATGAGAACCTGGAGTATGTGCTACCGATTCGATACACGGAAGTTGTCGAACAGTTCCGGACGTAAGGAGGGTGAAGACGCCAGCAGCGCTCCGGTGGCGGTGTTCCCTTATATATTTTTAGGTCGCGTCTCAACTCGAAACCCCGAAAAGTCCAAATTTTCAAGTCAAAACACTTAAATTAAGCGAAGGAAGAACTGATGGCAATTGCAGTTGGAATGATTGAAACACTAGGCTTTCCTGCCGTTGTGGAAGCTGCGGATGCGATGGTAAAAGCTGCCCGCGTCACGCTAGTGGGTTATGAAAAAATTGGCAGCGGTCGCGTCACCGTGATCGTTCGGGGAGATGTCTCGGAAGTACAGGCTTCTGTATCGGCGGGCGTTGATTCCGTGAAGCGAGTGAATGGCGGTCAAGTACTGTCCACTCACATTATTGCGCGTCCCCACGAGAACCTGGAGTACGTTCTGCCCATTCGTTACACGGAAGCTGTTGAACAATTCCGGGAAAGTGTTAGTGGCATTCGTCCTTTCAATAGGCCGTAAGATTAGGTCATGGGTAAGGGGTAATGGGTCATCGGTAATGGGAAAAGACCTTTTTCCCAATTACCAATTACCTTGTTTCCTTTTTTCCCCAATTACCGATCATGCAAATTGCCAAAGTTCGTGGCACGGTTGTTAGCACCCATAAAGAGCCTGGCCTTCGAGGCGTCAAGCTATTGCTGTTGCAATTTATTGATGAAGAGGGGCAGATCCTACCCCAATACGAGGTAGCTGGCGATCAGGTAGGCGCTGGTATAGATGAGTGGGTTCTGGTTAGCCGTGGGAGTGCTGCCCGGATTGTAGATGGCAGCGAAAAGCGTCCTCTCGATGCGATGGTGGTGGCGATTATTGACACGGTCAGTGTAGACAATCGCCTCCTGTACAGCAAGAAAGAACAATATCGTTAGTTACTTTGTTCAGTTAGTGAGGTTTAGAGATATGGCAGCCCGCAGCTTTGCGGCTCCCCCGACCCCTTGGTCAAAAAGTTTGGCGGAACCGAAGATTGACGCAAGCGCTTACGTGCATTCTTTTTCCAACATTATTGGAGATGTGCGGATTGGCCCTCAGGTGTTAATTGCACCGGGAACTTCGATCCGAGCTGATGAAGGAGCGCCATTCTACATCGGCGAAGGCACGAATATCCAAGATGGTGTCGTGGTTCACGGTTTGGAACAAGGTCGAGTCATTGGGGATGACAATCAGGAATACTCGGTGTGGGTCGGGAAGAATGCTTCCTTAACCCATATGTCTTTGATTCACGGCCCCGCTTATGTCGGGGATAATTGCTTTATTGGCTTCCGCTCTACGGTATTTAACGCTAGGGTGGGCAAAGGCTGCATTGTGATGATGCACGCCTTGATTCAGGATGTAGAGATTCCTCCAGGAAAGTATGTCCCTTCGGGAGCGGTGATTACCAATCAGCAGCAAGCTGACCGCCTATCGGATGTGCAAGCACAAGATACCGACTTTAGCCGTCATGTCGTTGGGATTAATGAGGCACTAAGAGCTGGCTATCTGTGTGCTGGAGATACTGCGTGTATTACACCTATTCGGGATGAGATGAGTCAACCCAACCAAGGTGGGCGCGATCGCCGTGCAGCTACACCAGCTTCGACGAGTGCCTCTTTTAGCGGTGACTTGGCACAACAAGTGCAAAGCCTGCTGAATCAAGGCTACAAGATTAGTACCGAATATGCGAACGAACGCCGCTTCCGCACGAGTTCCTGGACGAGTGGGAAAGCAATCGAAGCCCGGTCAGCCTCGGAAGCGATCCCAGCGTTAGAAGCGATCGTAGCCGAACACCCAGGGGAATACGTGCGCTTGATTGGCATCGACTCCAAAGCCAAGCGACGGGTGCTAGAGCAAATTATCCAACGTCCCGGCGGGCAGGCACCCACACAAGCCAAAGCAACTAAAACTGCTAACACTAAATCTAACAACGGTAGCGCTCAATCACCGGCTAACACCGCTAGCGCACAGCTCGGCGGCGACTTGGCACAACAAGTGCAAAGCCTGCTGAATCAAGGCTACAAGATTAGTACCGAATATGCGAACGAACGCCGCTTCCGCACCAGTTCCTGGACGAGTGGGAAAGCAATCGAAGCTCGGTCAGCCTCGGAAGCGATCGCAGCGTTAGAAGCGATCGTAGCCGAACACCCAGGGGAATACGTGCGCTTGATTGGCATCGACTCCAAAGCCAAGCGACGGGTGCTAGAGCAAATTATCCAACGTCCCGACGGCGCACCTATGGCGAAGGGTGCCAAAACTGCCCCAGCCAATAGTTCAACAGCCAATAGTTCAACAGCCAGCGCTCCGCAGATTGAAAACAGTTCTCTGTTAAATTCAGAAGCGATTGAGCAGGTGCGAAATATATTGGCTCAAGGCTACAAGATTGGCACGGAACACGCCGATGAGCGCCGCTTCCGCACCAGTTCTTGGCACACTTGCTCTCCGATTGAAACAAATCGGGAAGTAGAAGCGATCGCTGCTTTGGAAGCTTGCATGGCTAGCCACGCCGGAGAGTACGTGCGCTTCTTTGGAATTGACCCCAAAGCCAAGCGTCGCGTCAACAAACCGTTGCTGATTCAACAGCCAGCGAAGAGCGGTAGCCGCTAGAACAAGGATGAAGAATGTAAGGATGAAGAATGAAATTTTTCATTCTTCATCCTTTAGCAGGGATGAAGGGTAAAAAAGAAAAATTCAATTCTTGTTCCTTCAGCCAAAAGTTATTTCGCCACTCCTTACTTTCTAGCCCCATGCACTTGCCGCTACTGCCGCCACTTGGCAACTCTCAAGTTTATGTGAAAGGGGATGTAAGCATTGATGACGGCGCTGCGATCGCTCCGGGAGCGATCCTGCAAGCAGCTCCAGACAGTAAAATTATCATTGCTGCGGGTGTCTGCATCGGCATGGGAACTATTCTTCATGCCTACGAAGGCACCATAGAAGTGGAAACAGGGGCAGTATTGGGAGCTGGCGTCCTTGTCGTCGGCAAAAGCAAGATTGGTGCGAATGCCTGTATCGGTTCCACGACGACGGTTTTTAACAGTAACGTGGAGTCTTGGCAAGTCGTGCCACCGGGTTCTCTGTTCGGAGATAACACTCGTCAAATTGCCGATACTCCAACTGCTGATACCCCAACTGCCGACACCCCAACTGCCGCTTCCAGCGAGGCTGTTTTAGATCCGCAAGTCAACCAAGAGGACGTCCCCGCAGCATCCACTGGCGAGGAAACTCAAAATGGGCAAGCGATGGCTTCTACTCTCTCCACATCCAGCAGCGAAGACACCCCGAACGAGCTAACGCCGTCATCTCCAACCGCTGGGACTCCAGTCTATGGACAAGCGAACCTCAATCGGCTGCTGACGACTTTGTTTCCTCACTATAAATCCGCCAACCACCCCCCCAAAGACACTCAAAGTTCATAGTTTTGACTTTTGGCAGTTATCAGCACTAGCAATTATCAACTAATCTGTGACTGTGGGCATACTAAAGTTAGGCGCAAGAATAGTTTCTCTGGGAGGTCATCGGTGGAGGTACAACAGCCAGGACTGGCTCGATTTGAGCGGCAAAGTCAATCCAAAAGCTTTAAAGACACTGCTTTGGGCATGGTTTCGACTCAGAGTTTCCCTGCGATCATCGGCTGTGCCGATATGATGCTGAAGTCCGCTGGGGTAACGCTCATCGGGTTTGAGAAAATTGGTAGTGGTTACTGTACTGCGATTGTCCGAGGTGGCATTGCCGATGTCCGTTTAGCCGTCGAAGCGGGTGCCCAGACTGCCGAACAGTTTGGTCAGTATATTTCCTCTTCGGTGATTCCTCGCCCCCTGCCAAATTTGGAAGTCATTTTTCCGCTTGGGAAACATTTATCCCAACTTACCGATAACAACGGTTACAGCCGTCTCAGCAATCAAGCAGTTGGTTTATTAGAAACGCGGGGCTTTCCGGCGATGGTTGGAGCTTGTGACGCCATGCTCAAAGCAGCAGAAGTGTATCTGTCTTCCTACGAAACGATTGGCGGTGGTTTATGTACCGCGATTATTCGGGGTTCTGTGGCAGATGTCGCCGTGGCTGTCGAAGCGGGGATGCAAGAAGCCGAGAGGATTGGGGAATTTAATTCTTTAATGGTGATTCCTCGACCGTTGGACGACCTGGAGCAATGCCTGCCTGCGGCGGCTTGTTGGATAGAGGAGAAACCCCAACCCCTGAAATTGCCAGTCGCTATCAAGGAACAGGAAAAACAGCTGGTGGAATTGCCAGATTTAGCTAAGCTACCAATTCAGGTTCAAGAATAATTTAAATCTTAGATTGTGAATGTAGCACTCAGTAGAGAGGCTGAAAATTTCAGCCATAGGGAAAGCGTTGCACATTTATGACTCTGATGTTTGGGGGAAATCAGCCTGCAAAACACAGGATGAAAATGAATGATAACTTCCCAAATCAAGCATCAAGTAAATGTACAACGCCTTTAGGAAGGAAGACTGTTACTTTGTTCAGTGATTCAATCATAACCTTGAATCTTCATGGATAAAAGGTATTATTTGCGATAGGTACAATAGAGTTTTATCTATAACTGGCAGGAGAAGGGCGTTTGAAGCAGGCAACGCTACACCAGTTGAAGGTTTTTGAGGTGGTTGCTCGCCACGGGAGCTTTACCCGTGCGGCAGAAGAACTATTTCTCACCCAGCCTACTGTCTCTATGCAGGTGAAGCAACTCACCAAGGCTGTTGGGACACCGCTGTTTGAGCAGGTGGGCAAGCGCCTTTATCTTACAGACGCCGGACGCGAACTGATGGTAACGTGCCGGGAAGTCTTCGAGCGATTAGCTCAATTTGAGATGACTCTGGCTGAAATGAAAGGGCTGAAACAGGGAAATTTGCGGTTGAGTGTGATTACAACCACGAAGTATTTTATCCCGCGTTTATTAGGGCCATTTTGCCAGCGTTATCCGGGAATTGATATCGCCCTCCAAGTGACGAATCACGAGCGGATTCTGAGCCGTATGAGCGAGAATCTAGACGATTTGTATATTCTGAGCCAAATACCAGATCATCTGGATATCCGCTGCCACCCGTTTCTAGAAAACCCGTTGGTGGTGTTGGCACCTATCAATCATCCACTGGCTCAGCAAAAAAATATCCCTCTCTCTAGTCTGACGGGTGAGCCGTTTATTATGCGCGAGGCAGGATCGGGGACGCGCTCATCAGTGCAAAATTTATTCGAGCGGCATGAGGTTGCGGTGAAAGTCCGGTTGGAGTTGGGGAGTAATGAAGCGATCAAGCAAGCGATCGCAGGTGGCTTAGGGATCTCTGTCTTATCTCGCCACACGCTAGGGCTGGATGGTGTCAGCAGCGAACTCACTATCCTTGATGTGGAGGGTTTTCCCATTAGCCGTCATTGGTATATCGCTTATCCGGCTGGCAAACAACTCTCCGTTGTCGCTCGCACGTTTTTTGATTATCTCTTGGAAGAAGCGAAGCGAATTGCGGGTGAGACACCGGCAAGTAGTAATTAGATTTTTCAGGAAGCGTTTGCTGTGGAGACTTAGTTGGAATTAAGCCGGTGATAGGTGTATAGAGACACGAATTGCTGAAGTATTGGCGCAGCTTCAGTTATAGGCGACCCAATTGAGCCTATCCAACGCCGCTTAGGTAAAGGATGAAATGATGTCGCAGATGGAAGAAGTTCGACAGCTAATTCTAAATTCTTTAGATGAAACAGAACTCTCTCTGGGAGGCAAACAGCTCGCATCTCTACCAGCAGAAATTGGGCAATTGCATTCTTTGACAAAACTCAATCTGAGTGGCAACCAACTGGCATCCTTGCTAGCAGAGATTGGGCAACTACATTCTTTGACATATCTCAATCTGAGCTTAAACCAGCTTGCATCCTTGCCAGCAGAGATTGGGCAACTACATTCTTTGACATATCTCAATCTGAGCTTAAACCAGCTTGCATCCTTGCCAGCAGAAATTGGGCAACTGCATTCTTTGACATATCTCAATCTGAGCTTAAACCAGCTTGCATCCCTACCAGCAAAAATTGGGCAACTGCATTCTTTGACATATCTCGATTTGAAGTACAACCAACTGGCATCCTTGCCAGCAGAAATTGGGCAACTGCATTCTTTGACATATCTCGATTTGAAGTACAACCAACTGGCATCCTTGCCAGCAGAAATTGGGCAACTGCATTCCTTGAGAGAGCTAGATTTGGGTGACAACCAGTTCGCATCCCTGCCACCAGAGATCGGGCAACTACATTCCTTGACATATCTCAATCTGAGTGACGATTCCATTCAAGATTTATCGCTGTTAGCCAACCATCCCAATCCAGAACTGAGGGTTGATTGTTTTGGTGTTGAGCTTCCTCGCCGCTACTGGACGCACCTGAATCAGTGGCAAGCCGAATGGCTGCTGACAGAAACTAATGCGGAAGTGCGGCGAGTGTTGATTCAGCAGATTGGCTGCGATCGCATTTGTCAGGAGTTGGCAACGCAAACAATCGATACCTGGCGCGAATACACCCTGCTCAAAATTAATGCAGATATTGATGTCGAACCCATCCATCTGCTGAAAATGACCTGTCCCAGCACGAACCACCTTCACGTCCTGCGCGTTCCACCCACCCTTACCTTTGCCAGAGAAGCGATTCGCTGGGTAAACTGGGACGTTGACCCAGAAGCATTTGCCGTCGAAACCTAAATCGACTCCTACATGGGAAATTTGCACTTGAACGTGAAATTAACAGCTATCTCGTCCAAGCCAACCAATTAGAAAATAACTTCTTCACAAACGGCGTTAGACGAGTGCGGTTATAAGCATCTGCTGCCTTGCGAATCGCTTCGGCTTGCGTGGGATAGGGGTGAATAACCGTAGCAAGCGTTTTCAAGCCAACATTTCCTACCATCGCTAAGGTGACTTCGCTAATCATGTCACCTGCGTGTCTCGCCACAATGGTTGCACCTAAAATTTTATCGGTGCCTTTCTTGACGTGAATTTTGGCAAATCCTTCTTCTTCGCCGTCTGCAACTGCTCGATCCACCTCACTCAATGGAATGAAGTAAGTATCCACCTCCATTCCTTTTTCCAACGCATCTTTCTCGTACATCCCCACATGGGCAATTTCTGGAGCAGTGTAGGTACACCAAGGCATTGTCAGCGTACTAAGTTTTTTGCGCCCAAAAAACAAACTATTCTGAATCACAATCCGGGCAGCAGCATCAGCAGCATGGGTGAATCTCCATTCCATACAGATATCACCAGCAGCATAAATGCGAGGGTTTGTTGTCTGAAGCTTGTCATTGACAATTACCCCTTTTTTGGTGTCATATTGTACGCCTACCGTCTCAAGATTTAAGCCTTCAACATTAGGCGCTCTCCCAACTCCAGTCAGGATTTCATCAACTGTTACTGAAGCTTCTTTTCCATTCGCTTCGTAATAAATAACTTTTCCAGCGCTGCTTGTTTCAACTCGCTTAATTTTGGACTGCAATATTAACTTAATCCCCTCCTGAATAAACGCCTGTTGCACAATTTCGACTGCATCAGCATCCTCTTTGTCAAGAATATGGGCATTTTTATGTAACAGCACCACTTCTGAACCAAGCCGCTGGAACGCCTGAGCCAGTTCGCAGCCGATAGGACCACCGCCAATTACTGCTAGTCGTTTTGGTCGTTCTGTGAGGGAAAATACGGTTTCGTAAGTGAGATAACCTGCCTCTTGTAACCCTTCAATCGGGAGATTAGCTGCACGCGCACCTGTAGCAATAACTGCTTTTTTAAAACGTAATTTCTTTCCCGCGACTTCGATAGTGTCAGAACTAGAAAACCGAGCATCTCCCAAAAATACATCGATACCCAACTTTTGAAATCTTTCCGCAGAATCGTGATGACTAATCCCGGCACGAATTCGCCGCAGCCGCTCCATTACGGCAGAAAAATCAACTTCTGTCCCTTCAGGAACGCGAACACCAAATCGCTCTGCATCCCGAATATCTGCAACAACACGAGAAGAGCGAATCATGCATTTCGAGGGAACGCAACCCACATTGAGGCAATCTCCACCCATCAAATGCCTTTCAATTAACGCGACTTTAGCGCCTAAACCGGCTGCACCTGCGGCTGTCACCAGTCCCGCAGTACCCGCTCCAATTACAACCAAATTGTAACGAGGTGCAGGTTCGGGATTCACCCAATCAGGCGGATGTACGTGAGCCACCAAAGTTTGGTTATAGACATCCATTGGTGACACAGTAACCCGTTCAACTCCTAGCTGTGGCATTATAATTCCTCCTGATTAACGCTTTCTTCTAATGCTTTTCGAGCGATGCGCGTAACATAAATCGTCACAGCAACAGTGGCAATAAATCCAACGATGCGAACTACCCATTGGACTGTTTCAGTTTCGGGATTTTTGGGCTGTACTGCTCCAATTGTGGCAATACTACCAGCTAAAGAACCGATATAAACATACATAATCGTTCCTGGAATCATGCCAATAGAAGCTAAAAAATAATCTTTCAGGGAAACTTGGGTGATTCCAAAAGAGTAGTTTAAAAGGTTGAAGGGAAAGATAGGTGAAAGCCGAGTTAAAAGAACAATTTTGAATCCTTCCTTGGCAACAGCTTGGTCAATGACTTTAAACTTAGGATTGTTTTCTATTTGCTTGGAAACCCACCCACGAGCCAAATAACGCCCCACTAAGAATGCAGCAGCGGCTCCGAAAGTGGCTCCGATGAAGACGTAAATTGAACCTAAAATTACACCAAAAACCACACCCGCTCCCAAGGTGAGGATGGAGCCAGGAATGAACAGTACCGTGGCTAGGATGTAGATAACCATAAAAGTCACGGGTGCCCAAAATCCCAAGCTGTCAATCCACTCTAAAGCGCTTTTCAACTGTTCCTGGACATTAAAATATTTAGCTGCAAAGATGAGAGCAGCGATAAGAGCAGCAACTAGAAAAAACCCAAAAATCCGTTTTATCTTTGAACTGGAGGGGCTTTGTACTGATTCATTCTCCATAACCTACCTCACTAACACAGATATGGAAGCTGGCACTTAAAGATTAAACTAATTTTTACAATCAAATTTGGCTAACAAATGATTTTTACCTGAGAATTGATAATGATTTTATTAAAAAAATGTTAGATTTTTCTAAAAATAAGCTTAAAGTGTCCCGCAAAAAACTACTTCTTTAGAAAGATGTGAAAAATAAAAAGTAGAACTAAACAAAAGCTAGAATGGATGAAAGCTGAGATGTGAGAGGAAGTATATGAGACTATAAAATACTAGCTTCACCCAGATGCGATCGCTTGCGTCGGCGATTCAGTTATACCATTTCCATTTTGATGTACTACATGAAGCTCCTCCTAACCACCCAAGAGAATAAACGGAGAACAGATGTGTAGTATCAGCACCTTGAATTGGAATTGACTGTACGTAAAAAATCTAAGATGTTAACCGGAGACCTAAGGACATGGATGAGGAAATCATTAAACAACTGAATATGGAAGTTGAAGCGATGAGCTTCAACGAGTTAAACGAACTTGGCAATAGAGCAGTTAGTTTAGGGCTGATTTTGGGTCACGGCTATCGAAGTAACCAGTACGAAATCCTTCGCAAAAATGAGGTAGTCATGCTACCACCCAAAGAAGCAGCCGCTTATCTAAAAAAATTGATTGGAGAAGTTGGGGGCTAAATGATAATAGGGAATGGGAGTAAAATTGGGGATAGGAAAAGTGCATCTACCATTTACTTCCTAGTAACAGCTATCAATGACCCGAAATTAGCAATTATCAGTTTTTTATAAATTTGCAGACATGACAAATCAGCATGTATTTATTTTCGAGGGAGAACGCGCCGGAAATTATGATAAAGAAATTCTTTTCTGGGTGCCTGGATATGAGCTGATACACGATTTGTTGCAGGCGGTGCTTCAAGTGCGCCTCCCGGAAGAGTCCTCACTGTTAATTTCTGGTTCGGGTTCGGGTAAAGAACTTGAGATTCTGGGTAAGGCAAATTCTTCATGGCGGCTGCTGGGAGTAGATCCGTCTCCGGAGATGATGAATATTGCTAGCGATCGCATCCAGAAAGCCGGACTCCAAGAGCGCGTCAGCCTGCATCAAGGCATTGTGTCTGACTTACCTGAAGATATTTTGTATGACGCCGCCACGTTGATTCTAGTCATGCATTTTTTCCCCGATGACGGAACCAAGCTAGCAATGCTTCGCAGTATCGCTCAACGGCTCAAGCCAGGTGCTACTTTTGTGCTCGTGGATTCATACGGGGAGTCGAATTCGGGTCAAGTTGAACGAAAGTTTGAAATCCTGAAGAATTACGTTCTCAAAAAAGGTATTCCTCCAGAGCAGGTACAGCAGAGGCTCGAAAATCTTCCCAAAAATATCCACTTAGTGCCGGAAGAGCGGATCGTTGCGCTGCTTGAAGAGGCTGGTTTTGGGATGGTGGAACGCTTTTATAGTGCCTTACTCGTCGGTGGTTGGATTGCGAAACGTGGGGAATAAATAGCGCGTTGTATTAGTTCATTAGATGAAGGATAAAAGGAACAAATTCCCTAATTAGTGACAATCTCAAACTCTAGCTGATGACTTTCCTGAAAGTTATGGGTGAAATGATCGACTACGTTTGTATCGCTGAGTTCAAGATTGTAGAAATCTACAAATTCATGATCAAAATATGGCCCAGCGTGCCAAGTTCCGACTTCTAACTTGATAAAGCAATTCCCTGGAATACGGAAAGCTGTAATATCTTCTAATGCAGGTTCGTCAGTATTAGGATTCGGAGGCGCAACCGCAATTAACCAGTCTTTCCCTTCCAGCGAACCCAGACATTGAGTGCATTGGACGTGGCGCGTGATTTTGTGAAACTTGCGACCTTTGTGTTGCAGCCGCATAATGTAAAACCGGGGAACTCCATTTTGCAGGTTTAACTGCGCTTCTTCGGAATCATAAAGTTTGCCGTCAACACTTGCAGAGATTACTTGACCATAACACCGAAAATTTTCTGGTGTTATCAATTCGGCGTGTAATTGTTGCACTGTTTTTGATGTATTCATATCAAACTTGTTTGTATTTTCATCATTTTAATGGTCATTTTCATCCGAAAAAACCTAGGAAAGCAAATTACCCACAAACTGGAAGTTTGGGGCTATACAAACCAATTCCGCCTACGCGGACTTAATTTAGCCTGCGGAGGCAGGCTTTGTTTGTGTAGCTTTGTTTGTGTAGCCGCGATTTCAATTGCCAGGTATTTTGCTTACTCAGTTTTGGGTTTGTATGGAATAATTGAAGCTTGCTTCTCCCCATCACTTGGTCTTGTATACCACCAAGCCCAAGCAATTAAGACTGCTTGGAAGGGAAGTCTTATTGCTTGGAACCAAGGTGAGTTTGGAATAGGATTGAGGTCGATACTATTCACTGCCATATTGATATTGGCAGGAAAAACAAAGATAAAAAGAGCAAGCAGTCCCCAAGCAGCCGCATGACTTACGGGAGGAACTAATAACCCAATCCCGCCCAGGATTTCAAAAAAGCCGCTGATATATACCAGTTCCAGAGGGTAAGGAAGTTGCGACGGCACGAGTTTAACAAATGGTGCTGGGATGGCAAAGTGCGCTATGCCGACGCCGATGATACACACACACAGAATCACTCGCAACAGTTCTTTGTTCTTTTTGATGTATTCCATCTCACCCTATACAGACTAACGATTAGAATTTGCTGACAAATTTTGTCGCTTCTTCAGTTTATTCAGTTTGATGTTACTTTGTTTTCAGCCAACAGTTGGAAAAATAGACTGGCGTTAGCATAGCGATCGCATCCCGGAATCGCGCAAAATAAGGAACTACATTAAGACTATCTCTCTGAGGGCGATCGCATGATGGAATATAGTCGGCGCAAATTTCTCCTGTACGGTTCAGCTACCTTGGGTACCAGTTTGTTGCTGAAGGCTTGCAATGGCAGTCCTACCCCAACAGAAACAGCAGCTAGCGGGGATACTTCTGCTAAAACGGGTAAGGATTTAAAAGTTGCCATCGTTTTGCCAGGGATTATCACAGATAAAGCTTGGAACCAGGCTGGCTATGAAGGCGTGACAACTGCTAAAGAACAGCTAGGAGTTGAAATTGCTCACGTTGAGAAGGTGGAACAAGCGGATCAGGCAGAAGCTTTGTCAGATTTTGCGCGTCGTGGCTACAACTTAGTGTATGCCCACGGGGGACAATTTGATGCGGCGATTGAGCAGGTAGCAGCGCAATTTCCGAAGACGTTTTTTGTCGGTGTCAATGGTACGGTGAAAGGCGATAACATGGCGTCTTTGCGAATCGATCATTTGCAAACCAGTTATCTGTGCGGCATCATAGGTGCCTTGATGACAAAATCAAATAAAATGGCTTATCTAGCGGCTCAATCTTTTCAAGCAACTGATGAAGAATTGCGGGGATTAGAGTTAGGCGCGAAGTCTGTTAAACCAGATATTAAAATCGCTGCCAGTTATACGGGCGATTGGAATGATGCGGCTAAGGCGAAGGAAGCGACGCAAGCGTTGATTTCTTCAGGCGTTGATGTGATTTATCAGTGGCTGGATAATGCTTCTCCTGCGGTGCTGCAAACCGCCGCTGAGAAGGGAGTTTTTGCTTTCGGCAATACAACAGATCAGATGGATGTTGCGCCAAAGGCGGTATTAACCAGTGCGGTGAAGCGAATTGACTTAGCGATCGCATACTTAGCCGATCTTGCTTTGAAGGGCAATCTGAAAGGTGAGATTTATAAAATTGGTTTGGAAAATCCTGAGATTCTCTATCTTGGTAAATTCGGGGCAATGGTGCCAAAAAATGTAGAAGAAAAAGCACTTAATACGAAGCAGGCAATATTAGCTAAAAAAGTTACATTTGAGTCGTGTAAAGAGGGAGGAAAAGATACTCGGTGTGTGAAGCAAGCTTAATTCAGTTGATATCTCTTCGCCTATCACCCGCCGGGGAATTAATTCCCCGGCGGTATATTGGCTAAGCCAATTACCAAGAAATATTAAAAATGACCTATTTACGTCTTGAAGGTATTACCAAACGGTTTGGCACCTTTATCGCTAATAACAACATAAACTTGAGCGTTAGTTGCGGATCAATTTATGCTCTGCTAGGCGAGAACGGAGCTGGTAAAACTACTTTAATGAATATCCTTTGCGGACTTTATCAGCCAGATTCCGGTCAAATATACTTGCAAGATAATCCAATACAAATTGCTTCAGCAAGTGACGCGATCGCGCATGGAATTGGCATGATTCACCAGCACTTTATGTTGGTGCCGCAATTGTCAGTAACCGAAAATATTATTCTTGGAACCAGCTTCGATTTGCGGCTAAATATAAAAGAGAAAGCGCAGGCGATCGCGCAACTCGCTCAGTCTTATAGTTTAGATGTAAATCCATTCGCAAAAGTGGGGGATTTACCTGTAGGAGTTCAGCAACGGGTAGAGATTCTCAAAGCACTTTACCGCAACGCCAAGTTGCTGATATTAGATGAACCAACAGCGGTGCTGACGCCGCCAGAAGTAAAGATATTAGCGGCTATCTTGCGCCAACTTGCTAAAGAGGGACATACGATTATTTTTATCAGCCACAAGCTAGAAGAGGTGATGAATCTCTGCGATACTATCACCGTGTTGCGGCGGGGTGCGGTGGTAACGACAACTAAAACCGCAGATACGAATACTCAAGAATTAGCACGATTGATGGTAGGGAGAGAAGTCTTATTTCATCTAAATAAATCTGCTCATTCTTCTGGTGAAGTACTGCTAGAAGTACAAAAGTTGCAGGTTCAGGATGAGCGGAATTTGCCAGTTGTGAAAGATATATCCTTTCAACTCCACGCAGGCGAAATACTGGGAGTTGCGGGGGTTGATGGCAATGGACAGCGAGAGTTAGCAGATGCGATCGCGGGTTTGCGTGCTATTACTTCGGGTAGAATAATGAACCGCATTAGGGAAGCCATGCGCGTTAGCGCTTTAGACGCCAAGAACACAAGGGAAAGAGGAGAAGAAAGAATTACAGCTTATATTCCAGAGGATAGGCAGAAAATGGGTTTGATAATGGGATTTAGTATTGCCAGAAATCTCATTCTCAAAGTTTTTAAATTTCTGCCATTTTGCCGCCGTTGGTTCCTCCAGTATGAGGTAATTAATCATCATGCGGTTGAGGCAATGCAAAACTTTGATATTCGCGCTGAAAATCCATCGATTAAAGTTAGCCAATTGTCCGGCGGCAATCAACAAAAAGTGGTGTTAGCACGAGAACTTTCTGGCAACCCAGCTTTAATTGTGGCAATGCAACCGACACGCGGTTTAGATGTCGGTGCGACTGAATACGTGCAGCAACGCTTATTAGCTGAACGAGAACGAGGTGCGGCAATTTTGTATATTTCTACCGAATTAGAAGAGATTATGGCAATGAGCGATCGCATTGCCGTCATGTATGAAGGACAATTCGTGGATATCTTAGATGCTGCCACTGCAACGGTGGAACAAGTTGGCTATTTGATGACTGGTGGTATTTCGGCGGGTATTGAAGGGTAGCGATCGCAATCAGTTAATATAGTACAAACTTACTAGATTGCGTTTCTAGGGGATAGCCAACTATGGGCATAGAGGCAAAATTCAAGCAAGTGTCTCCATATCTGTTAGAGAAGCTAAAAGAATACCCAGACTTTGCAGAGGTGTTCTTTTATGCAGAATTGCTACCCGACTCTGATTACTGGCGAGAGTATCCGATTGATCTAAATAATCCTAGCGAGGTTGCGGATTATGAAGATTTCATAAATTGGGTTGGAGAGACGTTGCAAAAATTAGAGGAGGAAAAGCCAGAAGAGTCTGAAAAAATGAAAATAGAAATTCCTTTAATTATTGCAGAGGGGAAAACATTACCTTTAGATATAGGTAGAAAGTGGCGTGAGTTACATTTTGTACTCACAGGAAAAGATTACTCTATTACTCTGCCTTTTTTAATAAGTAAAAATGAAGAAGATAATTTACCTTCAATTAATGCAATTTGGGGCGGCAAAAAAATAGAATACAACTTTGATTATGGATTATTACGATACTTGACAGATGATGAAGTTAAGCAAGTAGCAAAGGCTTTATCAAAGTTTTCCCCTGCAATGATCGGGGAAAGATTCAAACTTAGAGGCTGGAAAGAAGATTTTTTTGATTATTTATTCCAGTATACGTACAATCCGCTAGTGAAGTATTACCAAGATGCTGCTGAGAAGGGAAATGCGATGTTTCTCTACTTAACATAGGTAATTTTATGCAAACTAATCGGATTCAACCTGTACTGCTGCCAATTTTATCGCCAGTAGTAGCGATCGCATCCGCCCTCATCGTTGGTGCTATCCTCATCTTGCTGGCAAAGGCGAACCCCATCACCGCCTACGGCATTCTCTTTAAAGAATCTCTCGCAGATTACTACGGCTTTGCTAATACAATCGCCAAAACCGCACCCTTATTATTAGCGAGTTTGGGGGTGCTGGTGCCTTTGAAGGCGGGTTTGTTTAATATTGGCGCTGAAGGGCAAATTTACATGGGGGGACTCGGTAGCGCCTTGGTGGGGTTGTATCTGCAAGGATTACCCGCATTGATTCACGTACCCCTGGCGCTGCTGGGGGGATTTTTATTAGGGGGAGTGTGGGGATTAATTCCGGGTTATCTGAAAGCAGTGCGCGGTGTCAATGAAGTGATTACCACGCTGTTACTCAACTACGTGGCGCTGAACTTTGTCGGATATCTGGTAAATAATCCCTTAAAGGCACCAGGTGCGCCGAGTGCTTATTCAGCGCTCATTGCCGAATCCGCCCGATTACCCATCATTCTGCCCCAAACTCAAGCTCATGCAGGGATTTTTATCGGTTTACTCGCTACAGGAATATTGTGGGTATTGCTGACGCGATCGCCTTTAGGATACCAAATTGAAGCCGTCGGGCAAAATCCCACAGCCGCCCGTTACGCCGGGATGTCGGTAGAACGCACCATCATCGCTGTAATGGGATTTGCTGGAGGATTAGCGGGATTAGCGGGTGCAGGCGAAGTCATGGGTCTAAAATATCGATTATTTGACCGTTTTTCACCGGGGTATGGATTTGACGCGATCGCGATCGCTCTCCTCAGTCGTGGTAATCTCGCCGGTATCGTCCTTACTTCCCTATTCTTCGGTATCCTCCGCAGCGGCGCAAACGTCATGCAACGCAGCGCCAACGTTCCCGTCACCGTCGTTTACGCCATCCAGGGTTTAACCGTTTTGTTCATTGCGATTAGTTTTGCAGTTGAACGTCAAATTAAGCTAAAGAGTTAATTTTTAATTATCTGTAAACTGGTAGCGTGAAGTGAAAAATACTGCCCTTATCGAGATTTGAGTCTACCCAAATCTGCCCATAATGCGCCCGAATAATCCGCTGGCATAAGCCAAGACCAATCCCATACCCGTCTCTTTCTTGATCTCGCTCTAGGCGATAGCGATCTTCAAAGATGCGCTCTTGATTCTCCGCAGGGATACCAAAACCCGTGTCGCCAACGCTCACCTGAATTTTCTGAGTCGTGCGGTGCAGCATTGCAACTTGAATCTTGCCACCTTCCGGCGTGTACTTAATCGCGTTATCCAGAAGGTTGACTATCACTTGGCGCACCCGTTCTTCATCCGCATAGACATAGGGCAAATCCTGGGGAATATCGGTTTCCAAAGATTGAGATTTCCCCTGACACCGAGCTTTCAGTGAATTAATGACCTCATGACAAAGTGCCCCCAAGTCCAACTTATGCGGTTGAATATGCAATTGGGCACTCGTACCCCTGGCGGCTTGCAGAATATCTGCGATCATCCGATCCATCACGCGGATTTGGGTACGAGCCTGCTTGCTTAACTGCTCGGTCAGTGCTGGTGTTAGCTTGGCGTGTCTGTTGCTATTGTTTGAATTTAAGCTTAATTCCAAGGTTTCCATTGCTAGAGAGGCGGCTGTGAGGGGACTCCGCAGGTCGTGAGCTAACATAGCGAGTACCCGGTCTTTGAACTGTAGCTGCTCTAGCAGTTCTTCTTTTTCTTTCTTGAGGCGAAAAATTTCGTCAGACAGTTGAATCAGTTCTGCGGAATGAGCAACAGACCGAATCGCTGAGGTTTCTGCGGTGGTCGGTGAATCTGTCTCCCGGTCCTGTGCTAAAGTCTCCTGATATTCTTCGGCACACAGCTGCCAGCGAGGCCAACAATTCTTCAATTGAGCGATCAAATTACTCCCAGCTAGCGTCTGTCGGGGTTCCGGATGAATCTTGATCAAAGCTGGGGTTGCCACCAGTTTAAAGTGTTCGGCTAAATACGGCTGCTCTCCGACCTCGACCATCTGAAGTTCAAAAGGAACCTCGGTCTTTAAGCTCTCCAGATACGTTTGGATTTGCTGGATCTGTTTACGCGAACTCGGACGTTCATCGACAAACAGCAGTAGCTGTAGCGATGCTTCAGAATGGGTAGGTTTTTCAAGAGCTGCCTTTATGTAATCTGGTTTCAGCACTGGGAACCAACCGATGACACTTTAATTCTTAGGGGTATTGACTGAGAGTGGACGAGAAGCGAAGATCCGCTTTCAATTTAATATCTATTTAACATTTATAAACGATTGTGAGTGATGTTGTTGAAATTACACAAGCAGCCAGCGTTACGGATGGTGATGGGTGCAGCGATCGCATTTTTTTTGTTTGCTCTCTTTTTGACCCTGCATCGGCACTTCACCTTTTATTCCTCCTACGATCAAGGCATCTTTAACCAAGTCTTCTGGAACGGCATTCACGGTCGCTTCTTTCAGAGTTCTCTTTCCTCGCAGCTTTCTACCAACGTCGTTCACAATGGCGAAGTCCCAGAAGTTTTTTATCACCGCTTAGGGCAACACTTCACCCCAGCCCTTTTGCTGTGGCTACCCTTGTATGCCCTATTTCCGTCACCCGCAACGCTCACTGTTTTACAAGTTACGCTCGTAACCGCTGCCGGTTTGGTTCTATACGTCCTTGCTCGACAGCATCTGGAACCGGGGATTTCTGCCCTAATTACTATCAGTTTTTACGGCGCTAACGCCGTTCTTGGCCCTACCTTAGCTAATTTCCACGATATTTGCCAAATTCCCCTCTTTACCTTTGGATTGCTCCTGGCAATGGAAAAGCGCTGGTGGTGGCTATTTTGGGTGCTGGCGGTTTTGATTTTGGCGGTTCGGGAAGATTCGGGCGTGAGTCTGTTTAGTATCGGGTTTTACATGGTTCTGAGCAAACGCTATCCCAAGGCGGGTCTTGCGGTCTGTACTCTCAGTTTTGCTTACATGATTGTCCTCACCAATCTGATCATGCCGCTGTTCTCCGAGGATATTTCTCAGCGGTTTATGATGGAGCGGTTTGGGCAATATGCGGATGGCGAAGAAGCTTCTACCCTGGAAATTATCTGGGGAATGGTAAGTAACCCTTGGCGGCTTATCGTCGAGCTGTTTTCACCCTTCTTTGGCACGATTAAGTATTTATTAGGTCAATGGTTGCCCCTGGCTTTTGTGCCAGCAATTTCTCCTGCTTCTTGGATGGTAGCGGGATTTCCCCTCTTGAAACTTTTATTAGGTAAAGGACAGTCGGTTCTCGCCATTAATATTCGCTATGCGATGACAATCGTGCCGGGGCTATTTTACGGGGCGATTCTCTGGTGGGCAGGGCAAAGCGACTTTAGAATTTGGATAAGAGATTTTAAAGGGGGGCGAAAAGCTCAGACATCAGACATTGGTGAGGCTGAGGTGCAACCTCATCATCCCAAATCAGTATCGCGGTCGTTTCGGCGCTTTTGGGTTATCTGCCTCTGCCTTTCAGTATTTTTTACATTCACCTCTAACCCCAATCGAACTTTTTACTTTTTGATTCCAGATTCTATTCAACCTTTGGTTTACGTCCCCGTAACGCGGCAGTGGGAACATGTTAGCCAAGTTCGCCCTTTATTGGCTCAGATTCCGCGTGACGCCAGTGTAGCGACTACCACCCATCTCGTTCCCCATCTTTCGGGTCGCCGCGAAATCATCCGCTTTCCGTCTTTGCAACTCCGCAATGATGCTGGTGAAGTGGTGAATGTGGATTACATTATTGCTGATTTGTGGCAAGCGCAGCAGTATCAAGCTGCGTTCAACGAAGAACGGGGATTATTGCAACAGAGTGTTCCCGCGATCGATCGGCTGTCTGGTAGTGGGGAGTACGGCATCATTGACTTCAAAGATGGCGTTATTTTAATGCAAAAGGGAGTTGCCTCAAACGCGCAAGCGATCGCGGCTTGGCAGGCATTTCGCCAACAGATTTCTCTAACTTAAATTCGTCTTTTGTCCCATCTAGCGGCAGACTATGCGATCGCACGTACCGAGCAATTCCTTATCAGCACGGCAACATCCGCATTCCCACGGAAGTCAGAGATGTTCCCAAATGGCAATATAGATGGCAAATAATGCTTTCTTTTTCACTATTAAACCAATGGGGAAGAGCATCGTTCTGGGGTGCTTAATTAATCTGAGAATTATTGTGGAAAAACCGGATAGGCAATTGAAGTGTCTTTTAGAGTTTATTTAGGGGAAAACTTTGTTCTTGAAATGTCTATTCGCAGTACCTCAAGAGCTAGCGGTAGGCTGAAAGCGATTGAGGTATAGAGCCAGAAAAAGGATAAATTCTTGGCTTCACATTTCATAATTTATTCTTTTCTTACTTCTTATTGTATTAACTGTTTATCCCTCAAATAAAAGCAACAATAGAAATAGATTGAGTGTTTATGTTTGCTCAGGGTTAAAAGATTATTTAAATCTATCACACCCTCATTGTCCCAACTAGGAGACTATAATTTTTAGAACTATGTCGATCTGTAGCGATTTGTAACTGAATTGAGGGGATTGGGGGAAATGAAGATTCTAGTCCTGACTTGGGAATTTCCGCCGCGCATTGTCGGAGGAATTGCCCGCCATGTAGGGGAGTTATATCCAGAACTGATAAAACTAGGCCATGAAGTCCACTTGCTAACAGTGGAGTTTGGTCACGCGCCGCTGTACGAGGTGGTAGATGGCGTCCACGTGCATCGGGTGCCAGTGGGCTACGGTTATGATTTCTTTCACTGGGTCGTGAATTTGAACCAGAGCATGGGGATTCATGGCGGGAAGCTGATGATGGAAGATGGCCCGTTCGATTTGATCCATGCCCACGATTGGTTGGTGGGAGATGCCGCGATCGCTCTCAAGCACAATTTTAAAGTGCCGCTGATTACTACGATTCACGCCACAGAATTTGGTCGTTACAACGGCATCTACAACGACGACCACCGCTACATTAGCGGCAAAGAAAAACTTCTCGCCTATAACTCTTGGCGGATTATTGTTTGTACCAACTATATGCGCCAAGAAGGAGAACGAGCGCTAGAAACTCCTTGGGACAAAATGGATGTGATTTACAACGGCATCCGACCGGAAAAGAAACCACGCTGGCACGAGTTTGATGCGTTGAACTTCCGTCGTCAGTTTGCCGACGATCGGGAGAAAATTGTTTACTATGTAGGTCGAATGTCCCACGAAAAGGGCGTTTCCGTGTTGTTGAATGCTGCCCCGAAAGTCCTTTGGGAAATGGGGGGTAATGTCAAATTTGTGATTATTGGCGGCGGCAATACTGACCCCTTGAAGCAGCAAGCTTGGAATTTAGGCATTTGGGACGACTGCTATTTCACCGGCTTTATGTCAGATGCTGACCTAGATAAATTCCAAACCGTTGCTGACTGCGCCGTATTTCCCAGCCTCTACGAACCTTTTGGCATTGTTGCCCTAGAAAGCTTTGCCGCCCGCGTGCCCGTTGTGGTATCAGACACGGGGGGTTTACCGGAAGTCGTGCAACACACGAAGACTGGGGTTGTTACCCAGACGAACAACTGGGATTCTCTCGCCTGGGGCATTTTAGAAGTGCTAAAAAATCCAGGTTACGCCAAGTGGCTAGTTGACAACGCTTATGAAGATTTAGAGCGTCGGTTCAGCTGGTCGAAGATAGCGAAACAAACTGAAGCAGTTTATCAAAGAGTGGTGCAAGAGCGATCGCACACTCACTGGGCTTAATCATCATTGGACTTAATCAAAAGTTGAAGGTTTGTTCTTCGTTCCCAAACTTAGCCAGAGAACCAGAATTTGGATACTCTGGATCGCAACTATCGCTAAAATTCAACAATTCCAGCCATCCGAAGCTGACCGGCTTGATTTGCCTGCCAGACTTTCCCGCTGGTTCCATCCAGGCAAATCAGCCAACCTTCATCGTAAACTCAGGTATCGATACAGACAGATGGCGTAACCGAGATTGACTGGCACGCTACTTCTTTGGCTGGTGTGTCCGCCAGCAACCATCGTTTTGCCAGACGTTCCCAAGAACAACATAAACTCAGGTTGTTCGGATAGCGGTAGGGGAATGTCGCCAATGGCAGGAATCCCGATTCGGCAATCAATCCTTCAGAAGCAGCTGACGTCGGTGAGCGTGCAACAGCTGAAACTCCCGCCCCGTCACTTGCTCCAACATCAAGACGATATGCTCCGGTTTTAGTACAGTTCCATCATTTTGACAACTGCCCAAATAGCGCAGAACAACGCCTTCTGCCGCTTTTTCTTGGCAGACTAATGGGATATTGCCCTTCGCTTCGCTGGCGCGTCTTTGAGGCTCATTGACCTCCAATTCAAACAAGCGATCGCGCAGATTTATCTGTTTCTTCTTCCCAGACTTCGTCGTTTGCTCAATTAAAATGCTCTCAGTGGCTTTAATCGCCTCTACCCAGCTTTGCCACTCCTCTGGTGACGCAGACTCAACCGCTGCCACCGCAATCAAATACTCGGCTTTTTCCAACAACTGAGTCGCGGAAGGAGCCTTCAAATCAACATCTGCCACCCGATAAACCGGGATATCAGACGGCAACTGGGCAGCTAACTTCTCCTGGAATGTCGCCACATCCATCGCCTGGGTTAGCTCAAAGTCCACAATTTCACCTTCACTGGTTGATCCCAATGACAGCGCACTCGCTGGAGAAATGCGGGGACTGGGATGAAACCCGCCCGTAAAAGCAACTGGCAATGCCGCCCGACGCACAGCACGGTCAAACAGGCGCACCAAATCTAGATGACTCACCAGCGCCATATCGCCCAGCTTACCCAACCAAACCCGCAACCGCTGCACCCTATCTGTATTCGGCGTGAAGTGTCCGGCAAATTCTGGAATCGGCAGCGGCTTGATAACAATATTGTGCCCAAAGTCAGACCCGCAAATGCCACAGTGAGAACAGCCTTCAAACGAGCAATCCGGCACTATCGCAGCTTCTAAAGCCCGTTTCAGGTCAGCGATTAGCCAGTTCTTATCAATTCCCGTATCGATATGATCCCAAGGCAACGGCGCATCGAATTGGGGATTGGGAATTGCGGATTGGGAATCGTCAATGGGTAGCGGTTGATTCCGATTCTCCACCCAGTTCCATTCGCCATTTTCAACAAGGCGGTATTTCCAGGTTAAGCCGGATTCTGCGATCGCGTCTCCCCAAGCCGCAAAAGCCCGCTCCACACTATCAAACCAGGCATCCATCCCCGCACCCAGTTCCCAAGCACGACGCAGCACTGATGCCAGACGCCTATCGCCCCGTCCAATAAAATCTTCCATCGCCGAAAGTCGCACATCGGTGAAGTTTACCTTCACCCCCCTCATCCCGCGAAACTCGTCGCGGAGAAGTTTCTGCTTCTGTTGAAACTCAGTTGTAGAGACAGAGTGCCACTGGAAAGGCGTGTGAGGCTTCGGCGTAAAGTTAGAAATCGTCAGGTTGAAATGCAGACGCTTTCTGCCTTCAGTCCGACATTCTTGGTGTAGCCAACGGATAGTTTCGGCAATGCCGACCACATCTACATCCGTCTCTCCAGGCAGACCAATCATAAAATACAGCTTAATTTTTTCCCAGCCCTGCTCGTAGGCGGTTTTCACCCCTCGCAGCAATTCTGCGTTCGTCAACCCCTTGTTGATAATGTCCCGCATCCGCTGGGTTCCCGCTTCCGGCGCGAAAGTCAGCCCACTTTGTCGCGTCCCGCCCAGAATATTCGCGATATCTTCATCAAATCGGTCTACCCGTTGACTGGGTAAAGAGAGGGAAATATTTTCATCTTTGAGGCGATTTTTGATTTCCATCCCCACCGCCGGTAGAGATAGATAATCCGAACAACTCAAGGAGAGTAGGGAAAACTCGTTATATCCCGTCGCCCGCATTCCCTTTTCAATTGCCTCTACGACTTCCTGCGGTTCCACATCCCGCGCCGGACGAGTCAGCATTCCAGGCTGGCAGAAGCGACAACCGCGAGTACAGCCGCGCCGCACTTCAATGGTCAGTCGGTCGTGGACTGTCTCTACATAAGGCACTAGCCCGATGGAATAAGCTGGCAGGGGGGCAGCAACTCGCCGTAAAATCCGCTGGGGTACATCCGGGCGATTGGGATGGACTGAGCCATCTTCTGCCATGTCGTAGAACTGCGGCACATATACGCCTGGTACTTGTGCCAAATTCAGCAATAGTTGTTCTCGACTGAGGTGAGCTTTTTTGGCTTTTTCCACTACCCAGCCAATTTCTGGCAGCACTTCCTCGCCATCTCCCAGAGCCAAGAAATCGAAAAAGTCTGCGTAAGGTTCGGGATTCGAGGTTGCGGTCTGTCCCCCAGCAAAAATCAGGGGATAATTCCAGAGAAAATCTTCACTTTCCCCTGCGTCTGTGCTGGTGAGCCTTTCTCGCCACGTCAGAGGAATCCCGGCTAAATCAAGCATTTCCAGGATATTGGTGGCTCCTAGCTCGTAGCTGAGACTAAAGCCCAAAATGTCAAAATCTGTAAGACTTCGCCGCGATTCCACGGCAAAAAGGGGCGTCTGTGTTTCTCGGAGTTTCGCCGCTAAATCTGGGGCTGGTAGATATGCGCGATCGCACAGCTGCCCCAATTGAGCATTCAATATGTTGTAGAGAATAATATGCCCAAGATTCGATGCACCCACTTCATAGATTTCTGGGTAGGTCAGAACCCACCGTACTGCCGCCGCTTCCCAAGGTTTGTGGACGGCTCCTAGCTCGTTTCCCAAATAACGAGCTGGTTTCTGTATCTCTGCTGTAAGTAGTTTCTCGACTGCGATCGCCACTGCAAAACGCTCCCTGCTTCCAGTGCCTCAGATTCAACCCTAGCACCAATTCAGGATTAGCACTCAGCAACAGCGCTCAACCTCTCAGTTTTTCCTTTAGAAGTATTTCCTTGTTCCTATACCCCAATGTTTGCTTCCAAGGCGGCAGGACTTTCTAAAATTTCAAAGACTCCGTCAAGTTGAGCCAGTTCAAAAATCATCCGAATGGAGGGCGACACTGAAGAGAGGCTAAACCGCCGTCCTAGACTGTGTGCTAAACGGTGAGCCGAAACAAACGCCATCAAGCCAGCACTATCGAGGAACTCTACTTGCGCCATATCAACTAGCACAATGGATTGATCGGGTGAAGAAACAGCTGCTGTCAGTTGACCTTGGAACTCAACCGCATTCGATGCATTGATATGACCTTGGGGGCGAATAACTGCAACGTTGGGGCGAACTAGCGTATTTTGCATGACAATATCCTGTTTCAACTCTAAACAAAAATTTGTGTAATAGCTTCGACAATAAACGGTAAATATGATATTGCCTACCCCCTTTTAGGTAATTTGCTAAATCTTCATTAGTTACCTCCTTTTATATAAAGTTTTCAATAAGATTGCCTGAGAACGTGTTCTTTAATACGGACTTTCTAGAAGTTCTATATTAAGAAAATTCTTCTATCCATCTTTTACAATCGCTGCATCTAACCAAAGACAGATGTATTCTTTGTATAATCCTATGCGAAGCGCATTTCTGCAAGGCAGGGGCTTAGGTCTTCAAACAGACATCTGCGGCTATTCTTCACACGATTAAAACTCATCAACGATAATATTATTGCTATAAAGCATCAACTCCGAAGCTTCATGGAGTTGTCGGAAATTATTTAAAAAATCAGCGGCAATTGGGGCGAAACTCACAGTGATTTAGATCACTTTACAGTCTACTTTTAGATCACTGGTTCATCTATATATTCAAACGATAATTTTTAAATGCGGAGTTCTATCGGTTTTTATGAGAACTACATACGCGATTCGTCAACTGGTAGAAAAAGCTCTCTATATTAAGAAATTAACTCCAGATATAGAGAACGAAATAAATTATGAATTGACCAGAATGGGTCACATTTCTGACGTTGATTATGAGGCACTGGAATTACTCATGTCAGAGATGGATGCCGGTCGGATTCAACTGGTACCTAGTGCATGAAAGACATTAAAAATTTAAGGCAGATTTAGTCGATGGCACGAGACAATACTTGTGCCGTTGGAATCTTTGTAAACCAATCTCTCATCCGTTTGACTCACCTGGCGGTCAACTGTCTAATTGTTTGCACTTGCTCTTTTTTTCAGTTGTTAAATCGTCGTGCAGTTTGCCAAACGTTTAGAAAAGACCCCGTCCTACCTATTTGCCAAGATTAATCGCAAGCAGCATGAAACGGTCGCCAAAGGGTGGACATCATCAACAGTGGAGTTGGCGCTCCAGACCGCCCGACGCCAGCACATATTGTCCAGACGATGCATGAGGCGATTAACGAGCTTTCGACTCATAACTATCCCCCCGATCGGAGAACTAAAGAATACCGCAAAGCTGCTGCGGATTGGATGGAACGCCGCTTGGGTGTCGCTGGCTTAAATATAGAATTTCAAAGTTTATCTAAGTCTTACAAGATGACCGCCGGGTGGGTTGGTTTTGTTGTGGGGAATCCTACCGAAATTAAGGGACTGGGACAAGTTAAAACCAATGTAGATTCTGGCATTTTTAAGGCAATTCAACGAGCAGCGATCGCTGCCTATGAAATCTCACAAGAAGAACGCCAAGCGGTGATTTCAGTTTACCAAAACAGTCGTAATATCATCGTTGACGGATTGCAATCTTTAGGATGGCCCATTGAGTCTCCCAAAGCAACCCTCTCTATTTGGGTACCCGTTCCCAAAGGTTATACTTCAACGGAATTTGTCACCCTGTTACTGGAGAAATGCGGTCCGATCGTGCCCCCTGGAAACGGGTCTGGTGCTGCTGGGGAAAGCTTTTTTCGGATTGCTCTCACCGTGGCAGATGAACGGATGCACGAAGCGATTCAAAGCATCAGAGATGCTGAAATTCGCTACGAAGCCTGAAAATCACTCTGATTGGCTTGCCAAACTTGGCGGACAAACCAACTGAGTTGCCGATGGGCCTCAGAGGCGTCTGCTGTCGCATCTGGGGCGTCCAGTTGCATTAACAGGGGAATCACCTCGGTATCCAGTGCTGGTCGAAACAACGTTACAGGCCATACTAAATCGGCACCCTGACGCAAATCGTACAGCGTTGGTAACACGTTGGCATTATCGTCTGAAACGATAGTAAGCATCAAAGGACGCACCCAGCATATCTGCCGTGAATCGACAACTTGTATCACGTCAGCGTACAGACGAGTATTTTCATGGTCTAAACAAACAATCTGACAAGGCTGAAAGTTAGGGGCGGAACCGCTTGAGGCTTGCTTCACAATCAAGAATGGCTAGTGCGAGTTGCTTCTTTATTGTACGAAGTTGGTTGGGTGGTCTCAGAAGCACCGGCGCTTATAAATCGCGGCTATACAAACGAAACCCGCCGTCGCGGGTTAAGAGGGCGATCGCTTTGACTTTAGTTCGGTTGATTTACCTCTGAAGGTGATGAGAAAGCCGAACCGTTATACAAGCAAGCATTGGAAATGCGAAAACGCCTGTATGGAGAGAAGCACCCTGATGTAGCTAAAACCCTCAACCACCTAGCTTAGCTCTGCGAATTTCAAGAGCGATATGATAAGGCTGACACCTTTTACAACCAAGTTTTAGAGATTTTAAGGGCTGCTTAGGGACAGAGCATCCAAGAACCATTAAGGTGCGTAAAAAGCTGGAACGTTGCCACTCCTATGCAGATGAGCGATCGCTTCAAAATTCAATAGAAACAACTGAGGATTAAATCAGCTGTTATGGAAGAACTATTAGACCTGAAAGAATTACTGCTAAAGGGTGACATCCAAGGATCGTTAGCGATTGTAGAAGAAGCCTACTTGAATGCTATTGATGAGGCTTCCCTAGAGGTAGAAGAAGGACGTTATGAGCTAGAAGAATTAGAACAACTCATTAATAAAAAAGAGATTCTAAATCGTGCCTTGGCTTTAATCTTACCGCCAGCGTAAAGTCGTCTGGAAGTCAGAATGATACTAAAAATTTTATAAAAAAGAAAAAGATTGAGTGCGATCGCACTATTCCCTCTTCTCTTTGCGTCCTTTGGGTTTTTGCGATTCGTAAATCGAATTAGAAAATTCTAAGCCTGCCGCAGGGCATCGATAATTTGGATGTTCGCTTTGGGAAAGGGAAACTGATCGATTTCGTCCAGTGTCACCCAGCGGATTTCATCGGATTCGATCGGTTGAGGAATGCCTGTGAGGTGGCGACAGTGATGGACGTTGAGGGTGACGCGGAAGTGGGTATAGGTGTGGTCAATGGTGATGAGATGTTTGCCCACTTCAATTTCAATGCCCAATTCCTCCTGAATTTCTCTTTTAATGCATTCCTCGACGGTTTCACCAGGCTCTAATTTGCCGCCAGGGAATTCCCAAAGACCGCCCAGAAGACCGTTCTGGGGTCTACGATCGATAAGAATTTCTTTCTGCTCGTTCCAGATAACGGCAACGCCAATATTTTTGTGGGGGATGGGGGAGGAGGTTTCGCGCATGGGTAAAGTTGACTGAATATTCAAATTGTATGCGCGACAGTGGGACATCCAGGGACATCTGTTGCAGGCTGGGTTGTGGGGAGTGCAGATAGTGGCTCCCAAATCCATCAGCGCCTGATTAAAATCTCTGGGCTGTTCGGGGTCGAGGAGGCTCTCTGAGAGCTGCCAGAGCGGTTTTGTTGCTTTTGTTGGTGGCATTGGCAATGCTACCAGCCGCGCTAAAACCCGCTTGACGTTGCCATCTAGAATCGCCACGGGTTGATTGAAGGCGGCGCTGAGGATACCCCCGGCGGTGGTGCGTCCAATCCCGGATAAAGCTAAAACGTCTGATAGGTGGGTAGGAAAAATTCCGTTGTGACGTTGGATAATTTCCTGAGAGGCTTTGTGCAGATTACGGGCACGGGCGTAGTAACCGAGTCCCTGCCAAGCTTTGAGGACTTGCTGCAAGTCAGCAGCGGCGAGGGTTTCAATTGTGGGAAATTGGGCTAACCACCGCTGGTAGTAAGGAATAACTGTTTTTACCTGGGTCTGCTGGAGCATGATTTCCGATACCCAGATGGCGTAGGGGTCGGGGTGGTGACGCCAGGGGAGGTCTCGACCGTTTTGGGAGTACCAGGCTAGAAGCGATCGCCTAAACTCCAAAATAGCAGAACTCGGCAGACTGACTTCCCAGTCTGCCGAGCCGCTTTGTTGCTGCAATTGCAGTACAATCATCGGAACTGGCGCTGATGCCGCTCAATTTGCCTATTCAGCATCAGATACATTGACTTCAGTAGCACCTGTCAAGGCATTTTCAAAGGTCATTCTTTGTTCGGCGTTCCGCAAGAAATAGCCGCTAATCATCGCCGAAGCCAGCATACGCCCTAAGTTTTCACGATTGGTGGTGATCGTTACACCAAAATGTTCTGGTGGTAGATGCCCCAACAGCCCGACAATATTGCGTTCCATCACCTGAAACACTTCCTGAGAAGCGGGTTTGGAAAGCTGAGTAATCGTCTCTGGACTCATGGATTGGACGTATTGCCAAAGCAAGTTGCCGCCTTCCGACTCACCTTCAAAGAACTCTGAGACTCGATTTGACGGGTTGTTCACTTTGTTTCTCCGTACTTTCTAGAGGCAGCTACTCTCAAATCCTTGTACCAGGGTAGATCGCTGCTCAATACTTGTTCTATCGATCGACTCGGAAACTAGCTCCGAGAGTTGTAAATCCTTCTAATACCCTTAATTTAGCAGGCTCCTTCCGGGGTCACAGTGGGCAGAACCGAACTTTAAACGGCGGATTCTTTTACCTTTATTAAGTGCTGAGAAAGTTCATACTCAAAACTTAAAACTGGCTACTCAGTCCTCAGTCCTCAGCCCTAACTCCTCAGCCCTGACTCCTAATCCCTGACTCCTCAGTCCTCAGCCCTCAGTCCTCAGTCCTAACTCCTCAGTCCTAACTCCTCAATTAGCTAGCCGCAATATATTCCCGCATATCGGCTTTGCGCTTGCGAAGCTTGGAGAGGGCTTCCCGTTCGATTTGCCGTACTCGTTCCCGACTGATGTTGAGAAGTTCGCCAATTTTTGCCAACGTCATGGCTTGTCCATCGGCTAAACCAAACCGCAGCGCTAATACCTCGCGTTGTTGAGGCGTTAAGTCTGACATTAGTTTTTCTAAGTCAACTTGGAGGGAAGATTGAGTTGCGAAGTCTTCTGGGGAAGGGCCGGTGTCTTCCAGTAGTTCTACCAGTTCTGTATCCTGATTATCTCCGACACGCAGATCCAAAGAAAGGGGCTGACGCGCCCGCTCTAGGTACTCCCGAACTTGCTTGGGGGTCAATTCTAGTTCGGCGGCGAGTTCGCCGACTGTAGCAGCTCGTCCCAGGTTTTGAGCAAGTTGGCGCTGAGCTTTCTTAATTTTGTTGAGTTTTTCGGTGATGTGAATGGGGAGGCGAATGGTGCGTCCTTTTTCTGCGATCGCGCGAGTAATCGCCTGCCGAATCCACCAATAAGCATAAGTGGAAAATCGGTAGCCTTTGGTGGGATCAAATTTTTCGACGCCCCGTTGCATTCCCATTGTGCCTTCCTGGATCAAGTCCAAGAGGTCTACGTTACGTTTGATGTACTTTTTGGCAACCGAGACGACGAGCCGCAAGTTGGCTTCGACCATCTTGCGCTTGGCGATTTCACCCACTGCGATCGCCTGCTGTAACTCTTTCTCTGACAACCCAGTTGAAGAAGCCCACGCCTCGTCGGTTGGCTCGTGTCCTAACTGCAACAAGAGTGAATTTTTTACTTCCTGCAAGGTAGCTAAGCGCTGTACTTGTTTTCCATAAAGGATTTCCTGCTCGTGAGTAAGCAGGGGAACGCGCCCAATTTCTCGCAAGTAAGCACGGACGGTATCTGTAGAGGTCTGAGCAGTTTTCATAGCGCTGAGTCTTGAATCAGAGCGATAATTTAAAGCGATCGCAATTGTAAACTATTGTAACCTTTCTGAAAGATGCTGTGTCTATCCCAAGAGGGGGGTTCCCGTGCCGTTTCCTTCAACATCAGCTAGTAAAAGGGTACCCACGAATCCATCGGATAATTGCATCTTGAGAAACAAAATGAGAAAAATCTTGCAGATGCTTACTGACACTCAGCGACATTGATAGGTGGGGGTAGGACGATGCTCGCGGCACCTTGGTCTCCAGGAAAAAGTATTACGAAGCGTTAGCAACTCCAATTGAGCAATTGCTCTCATCAGTGAGGGACGCGATCGCGGTATTACATTATTGCACCAGGTCTGAGAGCGAAAAGCCGAAAAATAGGGATTTTCTTAAGCAAAAGGATGACTTTCTGGGCGCAAAGTGCCAGAAAACCTGGTAATCGCAGTTTGAGGAGAATCCGGTCTGTCTATTCCGCTTGGAAAACTTGGGAGAAACGACTGAGATTGATTTTGCAGAGTATATTAAATTGGCAGCTTGCTCAAGAGGCTGCGATCGCCATCGCCTTATACCATTTTGGATTTTAGATTATAGAAGACGAGCTAGCGATAGCGAAGCGCTGACTTGTCAGTTCGCGTCTGAAGCCAGCAGCCACTTCCAACAATTGATTGGCGGCGGCCTTTAGGTAAAATCGTATCCGGCTTGCTCTTTGCTCATTATTCCCTAAACCGATGACTCAAACCGTCTGGATTGCAAGACACGCCAACCGCCTCGACTTCGTGAACCCCGACTGGTTTTTAACCGCCGAACGTCCCTACGATCCACCCCTGTCTGAGGACGGCGTAGAGCAAGCCAAACAACTAGCGCAGCGCCTGAAGGGAGAAAAGATTGCCCATATTTTTGCCTCACCCTTTCTGCGAACGGTACAAACGGCGCACCAAGTTGCACAAGTGCTGAATTTACCCATCAAACTTGAGTCTGGCTTAAGCGAATGGTTAAATCCTCACTGGATGCCAGCGATGCCTGAAAGAATGTCAATGGAAGCATTGCACGAGCAATTTCCCCAAATTGACCTCAGTTACACTTCTCGCGTAATCGCGAATTATCCCGAAACTGGGGAAGAAGTAATGGAACGCTCTGGGGAAGTCGCAAGACGCCTTGCATCTGAGTTTTCCGAAGATATCTTATTGGTGGGTCACGGTGCATCAGTGCTGGGTGCAACTCTCGGTATCCGGGGGGGTACAGCCGAAACTGAAGTAAACGCCGCGCTGTGTTGTTTGGTTAAGCTGGTGCGCGATGGTGAAGAATGGGTGATGGAACTCAATGGAGATGTTTCTCACTTGAGTCAAACTGAAAAAGTCATCCGGTTTAATTAAGGTCATGGGATTGTTATTAGCAGGGGATATCGGGGGTACTAAGACGATTCTGCGCTTGGTAGAAGCGTCTGATTCTGGGGAATTATTGCAAACTCTGTATGAGGAGATTTTCCCCAGTGGCAATTTTCCCGATTTAGTGCCAATGGTGCGGCAGTTTTTGACGGCGGCGGCGGAACAACTAGGCGAGACGCCGAAACCGGAAAAAGCGTGTTTTGCGATCGCGGGTCCTGTTGTCAACAACACCTCTATCCTGACAAATCTATCTTGGTCGCTTGATAGCAAACGGCTGGAGCAACAACTGGGAATCGCTGCGGTTGGTTTAATCAACGATTTCGCCGCAGTTGGCTATGGTGTCTTGGGTTTAACTGAATCAGACTTGTACACTTTGCAAGCTGGCAAGCATCAGGAAGACGCCCCGATTGGCGTGATTGGTGCGGGTACCGGCTTAGGACAAGGGTTTTTAATCCGCTTAGCATCCAACGCCCATAAAGTTTTCCCCTCGGAAGGCGGACACGCTGACTTTGCACCTCGCTCGGAGTTAGAATTTCAGCTGTTGAAATATCTGCTCGATAAGCACAATATTCAGCGAATTTCAGTCGAGCGAGTGGTTTCCGGTCTAGGCATCGTCTCAATTTACCAGTTCCTAAGAGATCGGAAAATTGCTGAGGAATCGTCAGAAATTGGGCAGATGATTAGAAACTGGGAACAAGAGATCGGGCAGAAAGACAAGACGATCGATCCCGCTGCGATTATTGGTAAAGCTGCTTTGGAAAAGCGCGATCGCTTGTGCGAACAAACGATGCAAATCTTTGTGGAAGCTTACGGTGCCGAAGCCGGGAATCTTGCCATCAAACTATTACCTTATGGCGGTCTTTACGTTGCTGGTGGCATCGCCGCCAAAATTCTGCCGTTGATTCAAGAAGGCAGTTTCCTCCATGCCTTTCTGAACAAAGGTCGCGTGAGTCCGTTACTCGAAAGAATGCCGGTGCATATTGTGCTAAATCCGCGAGTGGGACTGATTGGAGCCGCCGTCTGTGCTGCTAGATTGTAGCCAGTGTCAATAATGGGAAACGCTTTCGGATTGCCAAGAGGGGATACTTTGGCGTCTTTACAAATTTGCTGTACCGAAAGCGTTTAAATTACTTAAAAATCAAATCTAGCCGCTGCTGGGCGTTTTTGAGTGCTTCCTGGGGCGAACTTTTGCCGAGTAAGACAGATTCCAGCGCTCTGCCGACATTTTCGGAAACCCGATTATAACCCGTGAAGATAGGACGCGATCGCCCATACTTTGCCTGCTCTAAAAACACTTTCACCGCCGGTTGTTCGGCGACAAAGGCTTGATATTTGGCACTTTGCCGCGCCTTCAGATTTACGGGTAGGTAGCCGGTACCGAGTGCCCATTCGGTCTGAAATTCCTCTCCCGCAACATATTCAGCAAACGTCCATGCCGCTTTTTCTCGGTCTGGGGTTGTTTTTAAAATAAACAGATTCTCGCCCCCCGTCGCCGTAGCTTGTTCTTTTTGTGCTGGGATGGGGAAAACGCCAAAATCAACGCCAGTGGCTTTCAGTTGCCCCAGCGTCCAAGGGCCAGTCAGTTGCATTGCGACCTTTCCGGCAAGGAAGTTATCGGTTTCATAGCCTCGTTCTGGTAGAGACAGAATGGTTGAGCCGTCTTCAATTAAATTGCGCCAAAATTGAAGGGCAGCGATCGCGCCTTGATTGTTGGCTAAAGCGATCGCAGAAGCTTCTTGCCCTTGAGCATTTCCCAACTCACCGCCGCCACTCCACATAAATGGCAACCAAAGGAATACTGCAAATTCTCCCTTTCCTAAGGGCAAAAACATCCCGTGTTGGTCGATGCGCTTGTCGCTATTTGTATCGCGGGTTAAAGTACGAGCAACTTGCCGCAATTCGTCCCAAGTTTTGGGCAACTCGGTGATTCCCGCTGCCTTAAACAAACTGGGACGATAAAAAACTCCGACATTATTCGTCCCAAACGGCACCGACCAAGTATGACCCGCGTACTGCATTGATTCAAACAACGCGGGGTCAATTTCGTCGCGGACGGGGGATTGCGCCAGCCAATTTTCCATAGGCGCGATCGCATCCAATTCTACTAACTGACCCGTCAGGGTTGCGTTAAACCACAACAGATCCGGCGGCGCATTTCCCACTACCGCTGCCAAAATCTTCGGTAACTGCTGATCCGCTTGTCCCACATAAAGGGATTCCACCTGAATCTTCGGATGCGCCTGATTGAACTTGTCCACCAGCGACTGCAACACATCCCGATTCGGCGGCGGATTCACCCCTTGCCACAACGTCAGTCGGATGACATCCGCGGCTTCCGAACGCCCCGACTGTAGCTGACATCCTGCCAATCCTAACAGAACAATGCTTAATAGCAACCCCCGGCTCAAAAAACTCCACAGTTTTTGGAAAAAATTACTAGACCCGTTAAATCCAACTGACATAATTGAATGCCCAATTTTGAACCGAAACAGCTTTAAAATACTCATCATCAGCGACTAAAAGCCATCTTTTTGCTTAAAAACAATTGGTTTTTGCAAATATTTTTTACACTTATAATTTTCTTGCTTAAACTAAAACATCTGCTTGATTGATTTAAAGTAAAGCTTTAGCTATTGGCTACGCAGGGTATAGAAACAAGATTAAGAGGATGTCTGAGAAGTGTCAAAAGTTGATTTTATCCTCCCAGTCCCCCTTAAAAAGAAGGGATAAGTTTCTCAAAGACCCCCAATTTATCGGGAGATTTAGGGGGATCTCTACCGTTTAAGCATCTCGATTATGACTTTTCAGGCATCCTCCTAAGCAGACAGGCTTGGTATGAAGTACGGTTGATTTTTGTTTATCCTATGTTTGGACGATCGTATAAATAATTTCAGTCTATGGCTGGACATAGTAAGTGGGCAAATATTAAGCGTCAGAAGGCGAGAGTGGATGCAGTGAAGGGCAAAACCTTCACCCAGCTAGCTCGCGCGATTATTGTGGCAGCTCGCAGTGGTATACCCGACCCAGCAGGTAATTTTCAACTCCGCACGGCGATTGATAAGGCGAAGGCGGCTGGGATTCCGAATGAGAATATTGAACGAGCGATCGCGAAAGGTGCAGGGACTTGGGGAGCGGATGGCGCTCAGCTAGAAGAAATTCGCTACGAAGGTTATGGTTCCGGCGGCGTGGCGATTTTGGTGGAAGCGCTCACCGATAATCGCAATCGTACCGCCGCTGATTTGAGAGCGGCTTTTAGCAAAAATGGCGGGAATCTCGGTGAAACAGGCTGCGTCTCGTGGATGTTTGAGCAGAAAGGTGTCTGTATCCTGCAAGGAGTGGTTGACGAAGAGGAGCTATTGGAATCGTCCCTGGAAGGGGGTGCTGAGTCCTACGAACTGACACAGGAGGAGGATACGGAGGGAGCCGACGTGTTTACCTCTGTGGCAAATTTGGAGAACCTAGAGCGAACCTTAAAGGAGAAAGGCTTTAAAGTCACCGAGGTGGAACTGCGCTGGATTCCTAACAATACGGTGGAAGTTGGCGATTCACAGCAGGCGCGATCGCTCCTCAAATTAATTGACACCTTGGAAGGACTCGATGATGTGCAAAACGTTACCGCTAACTTCGAGATGGCGGATGAGCTGATGTCTCTGAGTTTAGTGAATGGCTAATTGATGGGAATTCTGTTTTCCCTGCCTTAAGAGCGATCGCGTGTATCTACATCTGTCTTCAGGCGCGATCGCTATCTCTGTCTTAAGCGAGGTTAATCTCCGGTCGCCAGCTTATTAAATCTTAATATTGAGGCAAAACGAACTTGTTTCAGCGGCTCAGTTCCCTGAGCTGTCATTAAAGCAAAACAATCGGAGATTCATAAATGACATTTACTACCAACGACACCAGCAAACAAGCCTTACAAAAGTTTCAGGGCTTTGATGTAGATACTCAGCTTGCCATCCTGTGGTTCGGCTACCTCGACATCAAAGACCAACTGACACCAGCAAATGCCACTTCTGCCCAAGAAGAAGCTGCCGCCTTGTACCATGCAATCCTGGCAATGCCCAAGGAAGAACAGCTACAGGCGCAACGCGACATCGCTTCACGAGCCGATACTGATATTAGCCGTGCCTATAAAGCTGTAAGTTCTAGCTCTAAGCTGGATGTGTGGCTGCGGTTGGCACAAGGCATGGACAAAGGTGAAATCATTACGGTGCCTTCTGACTATCAACTGCCCGAAGAAACCAACGATTTTGTTGCTCAAATCAAGCAACTGGACTTTGAAGAGCGGATTAATTTCACCCGCAGTGCTGTAATCGAAATGGGTGCTAAGTAGTCTGAAGTTGTGCCCTTTGAGAGTATGAAATCAGTCTTAAACATTGCACCGATTTTCAAAACATCTCTTCTAGAGACCGCTAATAAGAAAGAGGAAGCTACTTCAGATGCCTAACCTTTAGCAAGCTTCCTCGTTATGCATCCCCCACTAAGTGCAAAGCAATTAGTGGGGTAATTTTTTATTCTACCAAACTGCATCCAGAGCATCGGTGTGTTGTCCTCTCCCTAACCCAATACTTGTTGGCGTCCAAAAACCGAATTCCCAGCCACCAAGGGCAAGGAAAGAGCCTGGGGATTCGGTTGTTTACTAGACATCGCGCTTCTCAACTTGATTGCTCCATGTGTTCGCGTCACAATAGTAAATATTCTTATTGTTTTGACTAATTTTGTTAACAATGGCGCTGGAACAGACCGTTCAAACAATTTCGTCGCCGCAGACATCGGCAGCCCAGCAAGGCTTTGACTACGACTTAGCAATTGTGGGCGGTGGAATTATTGGGGCAACTCTCGCTTGTGCCTTAAAAGATTCTGGGCTGCGGGTAGCGTTAATTGAGCGATCGCCCCAGTCTGCTGCTGTTGCCATCGGACGCGCTTATGCCATCTCCCTCATGTCGGGGCGCATTTTCGAGGGTATGGGGGTTTGGGATAAAATACTGCCTCAAATCAATGCATTTCAACAAATTCGCTTATCTGACGCCGATTATCCCGGCATCGTGCAATTTTCTCCCCAAGATTTAGGGACAGAAAGGCTAGGGTATGGGGCGGAACATCGGGTGCTGCTGACGGCTTTGCAGGATAGCTTGAGAGATTGCCCGAATGTGTCTTGGTTGTGTCCGGCGGAAGTGGTAAGTGCAGACTATCAAGCTGACGCGGTAGAGATCGAAATTGCTGTCAGAGGGGAGATCCCCCACTCTAAAATTCAATCTTCTCAAGCCTCGGAGATCCCCCCCAATCCCCCCTCAAACAGCGGGGGCGATCAGGGGAAGCAAACATCCAAAATCAGAACGCGCTTGCTGGTAGCGGCGGATGGGGCGCGATCGCCCATCCGCGAAGCCGCTGGTATCCGCACCCAAGGATGGCATTACTGGCAATCCTGTGTGGTGGCAACGATTAAACCAGAAAAACCCCACCAGAATATCGCCTACGAACGCTTTTGGCCGAGTGGCCCGATGGGGGTTCTACCGCTACCGGGGAACCGCTGCCAAGTTGTTTGGACTGCCCCGCATACAGAAGCGAAAGCTTTGAAGGAAATTGACGAAAAAGAGTTTTTGGCGGAACTGGAACGACGCACTGCTGGACTGTTGGGGCGTCTAGAACTAGAAGGCGATCGCTATGTTTTCCCGGTGCAATTGATGCAAAGCGATCGCTACACGCTTCCCCGACTCGCCCTGATTGGCGATGCTGCCCATTGTTGCCATCCGGTAGCGGGACAAGGCATGAATTTGGGGATTCGGGATGCAGCAGCGATCGCTCAAGTTTTAAAATCTGCCCATAATTTAGGGGAAGATATCGGGGATATACAGGTACTTAAACGTTACGAACGCTGGCGTAAACAAGAAAACCTAACAATTTTAGGCTTTACCGATTTCTTAGATCGGATGTTTTCTAATAATTGGTTGCCAGTGGTAGCAATTCGCCGCTTGGGTTTATGGATGCTGCGGCGAATTCGTCCCGTTAAGACCTTTGCTTTGCAGCTAATGACAGGGCTTAGAGGGCGTCATCCGGAACTGGCTTCTCGGTAAAAATGACCTCTGGTTGAAAAGGACGTACCTCGGCTTGATTGCCATTCGAGATTCCAGTGGTCAAATTCTTTGCTGCTTGAATGATATCGGACGGCATCATAATCACTGTCGTCGTATTATTTTCTGCCCCAATTTCTGTCAGCATTTGTAGGCGTCGCAGCTCTAATACAGCGGGGTTTTTCATAATCATTTGAGAAGCTTCGGCTAACTTAATTGAAGCTTCCTGTTCTGCCGCTGCTTTAATGAGCCTGGCTCGTTTTTCTCGAATAGCTTCCGCTTCTTTTGCCATTGCCCGTTGCATCGCTAGGGGAATTTCCACGTCTTTCATTTCCACCCGTTCAATCACAATCCCCCAAGGTTCTGTGATTTCATCGACTATTTCTTGGACTTTGGTGTTAATCTTATCGCGGCTTTGTAAGACATCATCCAGGATATTTTGACCAACCACATTCCGTAAAGTCGTCAATGCGATTTGGTAAACCGCCATATTGTAATCTTCAACCCGATTGATAGCCTTTGACGGGTCAAGAATTCGGTAATAAAGAACAGCATTTACTTTAATCGTCACGCTGTCCGCCGTAACAGTTTCTTGGGGTTCAATATTCACCGTTTTGGTACGGACATCGATCTGCATTTTTTGATCGATCCAGGGAATAATCCAATACATCCCTGGCCCCATAACGCCCTTTGTTCTACCCAGTCGAAAGATGACGCCGCGTTCGTATTCTCGATCTAGTTTAAGTCCAGAAGCTGCTAGAACGAAAAAGAAAACTAAAAGTGTGCCTAGAGTGGTGCCCATATTTGGCAAAAGGAAATCGTTACTAAGCCCATTCTAGACTCGCTGACAGAGTTATAGCAGGATACCGATTACCAGCCGGATCTGGCAAACCAAAGCAGCAGTATGGATGCCACGCTAAGAGTAATAAATTGCAAAACAATTATTTGAACTAACCACCGAATTGTTAAGATAATTTTCATAACCTTCTCCTCACTTATAACTGGCTGAAAAATCGCGGATGTCTCCAATATTAGCGATTGATTAATGGAGACTTGTGATGAAAGGGTTGCCCAAATGTGACAACTTTTGTCCAGGTTTGTGATGATTGTCACTTCCGCCTCTTCTCAGCCACTGAATTTGGCTGTGTCGAAAACAGGAATTCCCAAAAGCAGGAGCGTTTCGGCATAGACCTTCCTGCGAACAATCCTTCCCGTACGCTACCACTGCATTATCACAATTTTCTTTTTTAGCACGATGGTTGCCTTTTCCCCTAATCCCCTAATCATCATGGATTTATGAGGAATTCTAAGTAAAATAAAATCTGGCGAACCGGATTGGTCTTGCCTGGTTGCAGCCATATTACCGATTCGTCAACTTGCTTAGTATAGATTGCGAGTTTTTCCAGAGAATTCCATACTTTTTTAAGGAATATACTCATCTGACAGACTTATGGAATCAAAACTCGCTATCAGAAAGCCTCCCGTCCGCCACCGCTGGTTTGAGAGATTGATGGCAATCATTGCCACGATCAACTTTGCTTTTGTGTTGTTTGATCTCAGTTACATACCCTGGCGTGATTTCTACCTTCGGGAAATTTCCAGTCTCATTCAGGTGTACGATCCAATTAAAGGAATTGAACCGCATCGAGAAACACAAGCTTATCTCAATCGGGTGAACGAACTGGAACAGCAAGTGATGCAGACTGGGCTAGAGTCAGCAGAGGTAGAAAGCTTGCTACAGGACTTGCGTAGCCGCAGTAATGAAATGATTGAAGATAATCCATTTGCGCTGGCGAAGAAAAGCGGTGCTTTAGAAAAAATTAAGAATCAAGTGCGCGATCGCGTGGGTAAGGAATCTGCACATCAAGCCTTTAATGAATTTTGGAGTCAAGCTTATCTTTCCCAAGCCGGTTGGCAGCAAGAACTCAACTTCTTTAATACAGAAACTCGCCCTTTGATTCAGACTAACTACTATCGCAGTTTGGGAATCAATGGAAAATTTTTTGATGAATTTTGGTTGCTTGACTTACCGTTTACAATTTTATTCGCTCTAGAATTTTTGGTTCGCACTTTCTATATCAGACGCCAATATCCTAACTTTAGCTGGCTACAGGGAATGCTGCGGCGATGGTATGACCTGTTTTTGCTGCTACCCTTGTGGCGGTGGCTGCGAGTCATTCCGGTAATGGTTCGCCTCTATCAATCTGAATTACTAAATTTTGAGCCTGTACGGCAGCAAATTAACCATGATTTTGTAGCTAACTTCGCTGAAGAATTGACTGAAATTATGGGGATACAGGTAATTAACCAAATGCAAGGAGCGATTCAACGCGGCGATCTCGCACGCAGGCTGTTTCATCCGGGGAATAGCCGCCCCTATATTAATATCAATAACACTAATGAGGTGCAAGCGATCGCAACTCGCCTAATTAACCTCAGTGTCCATAATGTTCTCCCCCAAATTCAGCCTGATTTAGAAGCTTTAGTACATCACAGTCTAGAAAGTAGTCTCAAGCAATTTCCGGTTTTTCAGCAATTCCAAAATGTTCCGGGTTTGAGCCGTTTACCTAGCCAGATTAGTGAAAATCTCGCTAAAAATTTATCTCAAACTGCTTACAGCAACGCCCTGAAAGCAGTTGAAGATCCAGTCGGGACAGAATTAACGACTCGGTTAATTGATAACTTTGGAAAAGCTTTAGAGGTGGAATTACAGAAAAAAGACAACTTTAAGGAAATCGAATCTTTACTTGTAGATATGTTAGAAGAAATCAAAATTAACTACGTCAAAGGCATTGCCGAAGCCGGAATGGATAAAATCTTAGATGAAGTGGAACAATTGCACCAAATTGTTCGGCGATAGATTAAGAATTTACCAGTTTTTTTCAAACTTAGGCTGGAATGAGCTAGGGATACGGTATTGCCGTATCCCGGAGAGTGGCATCTACGCAACTCAGATGTTGCTATATTTCTTATCTTCTCTCCGGAAAACGAGGGAATAGAGAGAGAAGGGAAGGGAGAAATCCTATTTGCGATGCTTAAAGAGAGGATAGAACCCCTTCCATGTAAATTTTTACAATTGAAATGCTCCCAAATAGTAGAACTTTGGCTGTCTTTGCTGTTACTCGAAAAAATATGCGCTAACACTATCTATATCCACTCGTGAAGTGCATCGCTTAAGCTTAATCTTCCAGTCATCTCAAAATTAGCGAGGCCGCTATGAAATCAATCGTGAGTAGTGTTAGCTTGTTGCTAGCAGTACTACACCTGGTAGGAATTAGCACAGAACGGGTACAGGCACAAGCAATCATTCCAGCACCCAATACTACTGCCACCGTATCTGGTGCGGAAGGGAAGATTCTTCTGGCACAAGCTGCTACCCCCACCAAATTAGACAACGCTTTCGACCGAGAAAATTTAACGGAGATAGTGCCGCAAATTGAGCAAACGTGGGAAAAACAATATGAAGATTACTTTCGGCTCAATTTCTCTGACGAGTCAATTACAGCAAAGGATGTCGCCGATACTCTAGGCAAAATCGCGGTTCAAACGGGTCAAAAGCCTGCTCTAATTTATGTAGTGCCTAGAGCAAAACAACTAGAACTGGTGTTGATTACTCCGGGGAATCAACCGATTCACAAGCGCATCTCGGAAGCGAAGAGTGAAGTCCTGCTCAAAGAAGCGGCAAAGTTTAGAGAAAATATCGTAGATCCCAGACAGCGGAATAGTACCCGCTACCTGCCAGCAGCGCAGCAGTTATATCAGTGGATCGTTGCGCCACTGGAGGCAGATTTAAAAACAAATAAGATAGACACGCTAATCTTTTGTGTGGGTGCTGGTCTGCGGACGATACCGCTGGCAGCATTCCATGATGGGCAAAAGTTTCTGGTGGAAAAGTATAATATTGGGCGCATTCCTGCCTTCAAGCTGACAGATACCCTGTATGTGTCTCTGAAGAATTCGCAAGTTCTAGCAATGGGTGCGTCCAAATTCAAGGAGCAAACTCCCTTACCTGCGGTGCCAGTGGAGTTATCTGCGATCGCGCAAAAGCTATGGCAGGGTAAATTCTTCTTAAACCAACAATTCACCCTGGCGAATCTGCAATCGCAACGCGCCTCAGAACCTTATAAAATTATTCACTTGGCGACTCATGCTTTCTTCGAGCCGGGAGACCCGAGCAACTCCTACGTTCAGTTATGGGACGCGAAACTAACACTGGATAAGATGCGGCAATTACGGTGGAACTCTCCACCCGTGGAACTGTTAGTCCTGAGTGCTTGTAGAACTGCTCTCGGCGATAAACAAGCAGAATTAGGCTTTGCGGGGTTAGCCGTTAACTCTGGAGCGAAGTCTGCTGTCGCCAGTTTGTGGTCTGTTAGCGATGAAGGAACCTTAGCGCTGATGACAGAGTTTTATCGGCAACTGAAAGCTGCGCCGATTAAAGCAGAGGCGCTCAGGCAAGCTCAGATAGGGATGTTGCAAGGGAAAGTACGCTGGCAAGATGGTCAGTTGCACAGTTCTAGAGGGGAGATATCCCTGCCGCCAGAACTGGCAGGAATTCAGAACGTGAATCTATCGCACCCCTACTATTGGGCTGCCTTTACCTTAGTCGGCAGCCCCTGGTAATTTTTGATGAATTAGAGAGGTCGATAGACGCGATAGTTGATTTCGGGGAAGATGTTGTCTATTTCCTCGACTTTTTCTAGCCAACCGCTGTCGATTTTGCCATCTTTGATTTCGTCGTAGAGCTTGTGGAAGCGCATCAAGTGCGATCGCGTTCTTCTCACCGCATAAGGCACCATCGTTCCGGTTCGCATAATAAACGCCCAGTCAGAAGATTGTGCCAGCAGCACTTCCCGCGCCGCTTGATTGAGCGCTTTCCACTCCAGCTCATCCGCTGGTTCCCGCCGCGCCAGCTCGATCATCCGCTCTGCTGCCTTATGCAAGTGCGGGTAAATCCATGCGTTCGTTTCATTCAGCCAATACTCGTGGAAGCCTTTATAACCCCAACTCGACTGAGAAGGACGGCAGACTTGCTGCGTAGGATTCTCTTGTAAATAATCAGCCAAATGCGTCATCCGATACGTGCCTTGGTCATACCAAGACTTGCGGAACAGATAATCGATAAACCAAGGACCTTCGTACCACCAGTGACCAAACAATTCCGCATCGTAAGGCGAAACGATGATTGGCGGACGCTGCATAACGTGGTGCAAATGCTCAACTTGCCGCTCTCGGTTATAGGTAAAGTTAGCAGCGTGTTCAGCAGCCTTTTCCCGCGCCCAATAAGGGTCATAAAGTTGCTTATCGCCCAACCCTAAACCGCGCCCAGTAATCTTGTGATATTTGATGCCCGTATTCTTCCGCTGACCGTTGGGCATGATGTAGGGCTTAATGTATTCGTATTCCGCTTCCCAGCCCAAATCTTTGTAAAATTCCCGATATTCCGCCGCACCGGGATAGCCTACTTCCGAAGACCACACCTGTTGCGAAGACTCGTGATCTCGACCAAAGGCAGCAACTCCGGTTTCTGTAAAGATAGGCGCATAAGAGCCAAAGCGGGGACGGGGACGGGCGTAGAGAATACCATGTCCATCCGTCAGGAAGTAGCGCAATCCCGCATCAGCGAGCATCCGCTCTAACCCTTCATAATAGGCGCATTCCGGCAACCAAATCCCTTTAGGAGGACGCCCAAAGTTTTGCTCGTAGTGTTCTACTGCGACCTGAATTTGTGCCCAGACTGCCTGAGGATACATCTTCATCAGCGGCAGGTAGCCGTGCGTTGCGCCGCAGGTGATGATCTCCAGGTTGTTACTATCTAAAAATTGCTTAAACGCCGTTACCAAGTCGCCGTCATAGCGTTCCCAGGTTTGACGAATCTCGCTAAATTCATGAACGTAATGTTCGGCAAGATAGCGAATATGACCGTTATTCGCATTATGCTCAACTTCTAGTTCAACGAGTTCTTCCAGTTTCGCTAAGTGGTCATCGTAGCGCTCTTGCAGTAGCGGATCGCGCAGCATCGACACCAAAGGCGGTGTCATGCTCATGGTGATCTTGAAGTCAATGCCGTCCCGCTTTAAGCCTTCAAATACGTGCAGCAGAGGAATGTAGGTTTCGGTGATGGCTTCAAACAGCCACTCTTCTTCCAGAACGTAGTCACTTTCAGGATGCCGCACGAAGGGCAGGTGGGCATGGAGAACAAGAGCAAGATAGCCGATGGGCATAGTAATTCTGGGGTCTTAGATGGACATGAAATTGAAGCAGGCTGGGCAAAATTGAATTTATTTTAAGATTTTACGGCGAAAGCGAGTCAGCATTCGGCGGGGATTCCCAATAAGTTCCGGTGGTGGTTCGCCTATCCTGGTAATTGACGATCGATTTGCCTGCTCTGTTTTGAAATCAGCGTAAAGTTCAACCTGTGCTAAAAAAAGTAACTTTGACACTTAGCCTGTTAACCGGCGCTCTTTGCGTTGGTGGCTCTTTTCAATCTACGTTCGCCACTCCCCTTATTGTTGCCCAAGAAGCACCTGTCCAAACACCCGCCCCAGAACCAAAAGTCGCTCCATCCGCACCAGCTTCAGAAGCCTCCCCGGCAGCCTCCCCAGCACCGACCACTCAACCAGCGTCGTCTGAGGTAAAGCTGACTTTAGAAGATTTGCCTGCTGGGTTTCAGGAACTCCCACCGGATGTAGCCGTTGAGATTGCCTCCAAATTGGATGTTCTCAGACAACAACTAACGCAAGCAAACATGAAGCCGGAGAACTTCTTTGCTTTCGTTAATCCGGAGAACTACCAAATCGTTTTGGGCTTCACTGGAAATATGCCAAATCAGCCCGAACAAGCTAATTTTGATGCGGGTCTGCAAGAAATGCAGAACCCTCAGAAGCAACAACAGATGTTGAGCCTACTGCGGGAGAGACTCAAAGCATACCAGGGACTAGAAGTTGTAGAATACAAACCCCTGCCGGAACTGAATAACTTGGGGAATGCTTCTAGTGGGATGACGCTGGCTCTGAAGATACAACAGCAACCTGTGCGGATGGATATCGCTGCTTTTCGCCGAAATTCGACAGGAGCGCTAACAGCGGTGATGTACGTCAATGGGAAAAAGCCTGCGGTGCAGGTAGGAGATGTGGTTCGCAAGCTAGATAGCCGGATTTTGCAGGTGTCTCCTGCTGCCAATCTGCCTCGCGCCCGCTAAAGATCGATAGAAAGCGCTAGCAATCTCTCTTATGCGATAGAAGGCGATAGAAGGCAATCGCGTTTCCCAACCAGATTTAAATCCCTTTCGGGGACTTAAATCTGGTTGAAAGTTCGCGGTTTTTCTTTCCCCCGATACAGGCGGAATCGAATTTGAGTGAGATATGCTCGCAGATAAACCCACCGGGCAATAGGAATTAAACGATGGATGACAAGCCGGGAATCGTGTCTGAAGAGACAGAAGCAAACTCCTCAACTTCTGACTCAAAAACAGACCATGCGGAATCTTTAACGCAATCCACGGATGTAAAGAAGCCATCGTTCTTCGATTCAGTTGCGACTGCTGGGCAAGCAGTGGCGAAAACAGTAGCCGGAGTCGGCATGGCAGTTGGTAACACTGCCTTCCAGACAGGGAAAGCTGTGGCGACAACAACGACTGGGGTAGCCCAAGCGGCGGGAAAACAAGCGCAAAAATTGCTCGAACAAACCACACAAGGCGCAGGGCGTGCAGTGACTTTTGTGGGCGACAACTCATTTTTGCGCCACGTCACGAGGGCGTTACCCACGAATTGGTTGCTGGGGATTATCAATCAAGTTGATGTGGTAAAAGCTGAAGCTGATGTTAAAAAGCTACAGCAAAAGTATCCCGACGAAAAACCGAATCAGATTGCTCATCGTCTGATGATGGAGAAAGCGGTTTATGGAGGCGGGATGGGACTGGCGACTAGCTTGTTGCCGGGAGCAGCATTGGCGTTGCTGACGGTTGATTTGGCAGCAACGACGCTATTGCAGTCAGAGATGGTTTATCAGATCGCGGCGGCTTATGGATTAGATTTGAAAGATCCCGCACGTAAGGGTGAAGTGCTGGGCATCTTTGGTTTGTCGTTGGGCGGTTCTCGTGCAATTAAGGCGGGTTTGGGTTTGTTAAAAGCGACGCCAGTGGCGGGTGCGGCAATCGGTGCTAGCGCAAATGCGACGATGATCTATGCGCTGGGGTATGCGGCTTGTCGCTTTTATGAGGCACAGCTGCATTCTGAGGCATCAACGGAAAAGCTGGTAGAGTCTCAGGCAGCAAGCGAGAAGTATTTAGAAACAGCGATCGCGCAACAAGCGATTATGGATCGGATTCTGGTTCATATCATCGTGGCGAGTCATCCGGGCAAATCTTGGGAAGATATCTTACCGTCGTTACAAGCTGCCAAACTTAGCCCTGCTTCTCTAGAAGCGATCGCCAATAACATCAATCAACAACAGCCTTTAGATACGCTTCTAGATCAACTCAATCGGGACTATGCGTTGCCGCTGTTAGCTCAGTGCCATACAATCTCCCAACTAGATAGCGCAGTGACACCAGCAGAATCCCAAGTCATTGAAAAAATCACCCAAAAATTTGATATTGACGTAGAAGCAATTAAAAAAATTGCCAGTTCGATACAAGGCTGACAGACTTTACTAACGCTTGTGCGCGATCGCTCTCATCGCCCCAGTCTGCTTCAAAAAGCGAAGATTGGGGAACGAATCTCGTGCGTTTTTGTCTGTTGAGTGTTAGTCAGGCTTTTGATCTGGGAATCCTAGGAGGGAGACGATACTAAATTTCTCTCCTGCGATCGCTGCTAGCCATGACGAAACAGTGGAATTTTCGAGAACAAACCAGCGCCGGGGAAGAAGCACGCACTAGCGTTGCAGCTTTGATGAACAACAAGGCGTGCAACCAGGGGTACGACTTCTCTGCTCGGACTGGATTCTGTAGCGCTACGTCAGCATCAATAAGTTTAAGTTTGATTGCCTTATCTCTTGCATCTGAAAAACTCACCCCTCAGCTTCTTTTCCTTTGTAATCAAAGCAGAGAATTACTTCTCTTTCCTGGCAGGATAAACGTTGCAGGAAACGCTTCCTGGTACAAGAGATGAGATTTAGGAACTCCAAGTAACTAAATAGGCAGGTAAAAATAAATTTAAAAAATTAATTATCAACTCAACTTAAGAAGTGTTCGGTTGTTTGGATTTTTTGATGATTAGGTTTGTATACTTACTGATATTTTTTTTTGGTTATGACTGAACAAATCTCTCAAATAGCGGCGATGTTTGAACTTGGAGAATCAGAAAGTATTCTTGATAAACTCCCTCCAGAAGCAAAAAAATGGGCGGAAAGCTTGCCTTGGAGCCAGCGCCGTTATGTGCTGTCATTGTGTCATCTAATGTGTGCGGCTACTCCAGAAATGCAAGCCGAATTTCTGGATGATTATACGGCTACTGGCTTAGTTGCCAAAAGACTTCAAGACAAAAATACTCAGCAACGAGTCCAAGACTATTTAACACAATTTCACCTTAAGTTAGACTTAAATGAATCAGTTTTAAGAAGTTATATTAGACAGTTTTATATTCATTCAGCTCAAGATGTAAGTAGGCAACCCGAATTGTACTTAGAATCAGCTCTGCGGCTGGTTCTAAGTTCAGAAGAACGCAACAACGTATTTAACTACATCTTGGGGTTTGAACTGATTAAAATGATGTTTAAAATGAGCTGGTTGCAGCATGAAAGACTCTACCAGCTACAAATTAATCAAGAAGAGTTTTTAAATACTTATATAAAACCAATTCAACATGCTCATCGAATTAATGCAATCGTCGTTCCTAGTCCTAATAATCGTTTTTTTGACAAACGTAATTATTTTGTACAAAAACCTGTAATTACGGAGAAGAAGTTAATACAGCTAGTTATCGCTACTTTTAATACGGATTTAGTTACTCATTTTGGTTTTACAATTATTCGACATCTCAACTCTTTAGTTTTTGACTATGAATATATCTTTGAGGATGAACAAGAAGGTGTATTTAAATAATCCTAATTTGCTTTGGGCTTAAAACTTTATTAGGTTGATCGCGTTAGCCAAGCACAGGGTATGCAGTGCTATAGCCTGGGATGACTGAAACCTCCCTACTCCATAAAGTTGCAAAGGTAGAGGAGGCTTGCAAGTACGTTATTTTTGAGCGCAAAAAAAGACAGGCATTTTGCCTGTCTCATAATGATTCAGTACAACGCCAAACTTAGAAATTCATCTCAGCAGCTTGCACTCTTTCAACTTGCTTCTTCTTCAAGACTAGCAAGACTTGACACAACATGATTGCAGCAATAAATGCCATCAACCACTTGATCCGGGTGGGGCTTTGCAAAACGATTTCGGCGTCCATTTGACCAAATCCACCGACGTTCGGATTGGAGGTCAGCGCTTCGCCAGCTTTAACTTCCTGTCCTTCGGAGACAACTAGCTCTGGACCTGCGGGAATTGTATCAACAACCGCATTGCCTTCTGCTGGTTGGATGGTGACTTCAGAGCCACCTTCTTCAGCTTGGGTAATGGAAGTGATGCGACCCGCTACGGAAGCGCTATAGACGGAATTGTTGCTCTTTTCACCTGTGGGGTAAACCTGACCGCGACCCCGGTTGCCACCCACGTGAATCGCGTATTTACCGAAGAAAACTTTCTTATCGGTCTGTGGATTGGGAGACAGAACGGGGAAGATAATTTCCTGATATTGATCGCCTGGAATGGGACCAACGATGACAATATTTTCTTTGTCTTCGCTGTAGGGTTGGTAGTAGAGTTCCCCAATTTTTTCCTTCATTTCTTCAGGAATTCTATCTTCGGGGGCAATTTTGAAGCCTTCTGGCAACATTAACACAGCACCCACGTTCAAGGGACCTTTGCTACCATCTGCTTGCACTTGCTGCGTGTTGGTGTCGTAAGGAACTTTTACGACAGCTTCAAAAACGGTGTCTGGGAGAACCGATTGAGGAACTTCGATTTGTGTGGGTTTGGCACCGAGGTGACAGTTAGCACACACAATCCGCCCCGTTGCTTCGCGAGGGGTTTCAGGATAGGTTTGCTGTGCCCAGAAGGGATAGGCACTGGCTGATTGGGGAAGGACTAGATCGCTGGCGAGGAATATTGACACGGTGGCGATCGCAACCAGGACGGTTTTGCAAATCGCCTGTTTGCCTATTTTGGATATCGCCGATAAAGAAACTTTTCTCATCTCTCAAGAAGGGATTCTGGGTCGAATTTCAAACAATATCTATCAGTTCTTTGTCCTTAGGTTTCGTTCTTAGTTTTTTGTCCTTTTCATCCTTCGTTTTTGGTCGGTTACAAATAACCGATGACCCATGACGACTAACTGATGACTGATAACTAAGCACCGATGACTAATGACCTTATGTCCACCAAGGATTTTCGCCGGTACGGAAGTCGGTTTCCGTCCAAGGCGTTAATGTAACCTTGTCCTCCGCCACGGTAGCGTGAACCAGTGCCAGAGACAGCGGTGCTGGTCCCCGTACCACCTTGCCGGTGCTGTCATACTGGGAACCGTGGCAGGGACACATAAACTTGTTCTCACCAGAATTCCAAGGAACAACGCAACCCAAGTGGGTGCAGACGGCGTTTAAGCCGTAATTGTCAATGGTTTTCTCCTCGGTCACGACAATGTAGGTGGGGTCGCCTCTGAAGCCTTGAACCAAGGTGCGATCGCCTGGATTATGATTAGCTAAAAAATCACTCACAATGACATCGTTGCCGATGGCATCTTTGGCAGTTAGACCACCACCCGTTCCACCACTCGAAGGGGGGACAAAATACTTAATAACGGGATACAGTGCCCCCAGAGCTGTTCCTGTAATGGTCCCAAAAGTGAGCAAATTCATAAATTGACGACGCCCCATATCGGGAACGTCTGACGAGCTAGAAAGTTGAGCCATGAGTAACGTCTGAGTGTATAGCTATGTGAACAACCCTGGGCTAAGTCCCAGATTTTGTTAAAACTTGCCTAATAAATATATACCAAGCAAGTCGCAAGCCTGTTCGCCACAAACCCTTTTGTAGAAAGGTTTACAGCCTTGCTAAGGGTATTATTACATTCTTTTGCACCGTATCATTAATTTAAGAAGCGCTCCCTTTATGACGAAATGTAAAGAAAAGTAATTGCGATAAAACTATGACAGGACAAGACCTTCGCCAACTCCTGATCGACAAGTGGGGACGCTCATACGATATCCAGATCAGGCGGACTCAGGGCAAAATTTTCCTCCAGGTAATGTGGAAATACTTAGAACAGGCGTCTTTTCCGCTGTCGGAGGCAGACTACATAGCGCACTTGGAGACTGTCGCCAAGTATCTTCATGCTTGGGGTGGAGCTGACCAAGTACAACATTATATTGAACAAACGCGCGATCGCCCTCGACTCGGTAAAGCAGTCAGCATCCCCCTAGACCTCGGCGAGCGAGCCTCGGAGTGGATGCTCGAACAGTTTTAGGAGCCGTACGTGCGATTCCCACTCAATAGAACGACAGCTTCCTGTTAGCACTATTGTCGCATTCACTGCATACCTAAACTATCTTTTGATTCGCAATAGCGGCACCTGTTGCCGAGTGCTTTGTCAATTATTTTTTAAAAGATTTTGATGTATGGGGTTTTTGGGTTGGGAAGCTTCTACTTCTCAAATCAACGTTGACGAACTTATTGCAGAATGGGTAAATTTCTGAATGGAAATTTATTTACCACAGCACCACAATTATCCACGGGCAAGGTGTAAAACGAACCCTCTTGCAAGCTCGCTTCAGCCAAGACAAGGCAAAGCCAAGGGTTTCAATTCGCCCTCGTCTTTGTAAGGTATTTTCGTCTGAAAAGGTTTCTCAAGACAAAATTGAAAATGTTCAGCTCAGCCATTTCACCCTTGAGGTTCGTCGAGTGCAACGATTCAGGGCAATTCCCAATACAGCAGCACTCCAGAGAGTCGAATATGAGGCAGTTCAAAAATTAACCCGTCCAGGTTGCATAGTCCAGGTTGCATAGTATTTTGACGACCTCAGCGCCCTACGAGCTTAACCAAGCCAATCCCGCTGTAGTAGAGTCCCAAGACGGCACCTGCGAGCAGGCTTTGGGTGAGGGGGTCGGTGGAAGGCGTCAGGATGGCACCCAAAATTGCTGCTCCCAGGATCACAAACCGCCAGCCAGATAGCATTTGCCCAGAAGAGACAATTCCCAAAAAGCCGAGTAGCAGCTGAACGATCGGAATTTGAAATGCCAATCCGGTGCTAAACATCAGCAGCAACACGAATTCAAAATATCGGTCAATTGACCACAGCTGCTCGACGACATCTGCCCCGTAACTGATGAAGAAATTCAGAGCGGCTGGAATTAATGCTACATAGGCAAATGCCAGTCCCCCCACAAACAAGACACCCGACCCTAAAACAACGGGTCCTACTAAGCGGCGTTCGCGGCGAGTGAGTCCTGGGAGAACAAACAGGATGAGCTGGTACAGGATAAAGGGGCTGGCTACGAGCAAGCCACTGTAACCGGCAACTTTAATGGAGACAAAGAAGTATTCTCCCGGTGCCAGCTGGAGGAACTTGACGCCCTGCGCCGGTACTTCCAGCAGTTGGACAATTGGCTTGACAAACAGGAAGCAGCCAATAACACCTAAGGCAACTGCAATCAGCGCATAGAAAATCCGCCGCCGCAACTCCTCCAGATGGTCGAATAGAGACATCTCGATCTCAGCGGGCAGCTCATCAAGGTATTCATCTTCTAGATTGCGGTTCGCTGATTCCGGCTCCAGGCCTGGATTTAGCTGGGATGCGGTATCGACTTCTGAAGGAAGCGTCATCGGTCAAGTTTGATTTGAAGATTTCTTGACTATTGTATCCGGGTCATCCGTACCGTGCGATCGCGCATGGCTCACCGACCCTTAAAAATTGAACAAAGCACAGAAATGGAAATCAACGCCACTCTTAAAAGCTGGTAATGGGGAATCGGTCATCGAAAATGGGTTTTTACCAATTTCCAATTCCCAATTCCCTAAAAAGCGATCTTTAATCGCGCCTAAGTGCAAATTCCAATTTTTAATTTTTGAATGCGGTTGGCTGACCTTCGGAGTATTTTGCTACCTGCTGGGAGATTTTCGGATTGTACAGGCGTAAGTAATTCCAGTAGTTGCCAAACACATTTTTGACATAACCCTGCGTTTCATCAAAGGGAATGGCTTCGACGAATTCATCTGGATCGCTGACTTTTTTGCCTTGGAGCCACTTTGACAGATTACCAGAACCGGCATTGTAACTTGCGATCGCTAACATGGAGTTATTTTTGTAGCGATCGTGAATTTCATCCAGATACCAGGTGCCTAATTTAACGTTGTCGTTGGGATTTTCCAGGCTATATTTCTTGAGGCCAATGTTTTCGGCAACCCATTTACTGGTTTCCGGCATCACCTGCATTAAGCCAACCGCACCGGCAGTGGAACGGATTTTTGGCTCAAAGCGGGATTCCTGTCGGATCACAGAGATCACGAGCAAGGGATTGAGTTGACGTTGTTGAGACCAGTTTTCAATCGCTTCGACATAAAGCGTCGGATACAAAGCCTGCCAGTAAGCAATTTGTTGTGTTAGAGCTTTGTACTGTGCTTGCTCCTCCGGGTTCTCACGGTCTTCTAAGCTGGAGATTTTAGCAATTCCTTGCAAGTGGTCTCCCATATTGAGCCGAAGCAAACCATCGGTAAATTGTTCTGCCACCGTTGGGTTGACCCGGTTTTCAAACTCCGCTTGCCAGAGCCTCCAGGCATCTTTGCCTTGACCCATTTGGTAAAGTTCTTGTAAAGCAGCAGAACCCACGGGCAATGACGGTCGCTTGGCAGGCCATTCTACTTTCGGATCTCGCTGACGCACGCTGTTAAAGTCTCCCACATCCCAGCCCAGCATGACGGCAGACCGCCAAGCATAGTAAGACTGGGGATACTTCGCCACGACGTTCTCAAAAGCTGCTTTCGCCTCCTGCTTGCGTCCCAGCTTGTTTGACCATTTACCCACCCAAAAAGCCGCCCGACGAGCTAATTCGCTATCAGGATTCTGAGTGGCGATCGGCTTGGCGATTTGCAGCGCCTCTTGGTAATTTCCACCCCGCGCCTTCGATTGAGCTAATTTCCACCGATATTCTGCCGCGGCATCGGTATTGCCATACTTGGTGAGTAATGATTGACGCGCTTCGGCTGCGGACTCAGAACTTTTAAGACTATCGAGAATTTTCGCTTCTAATAGGATGGCTTCGCCAGCTCGGTCGGGGAATTGACTGATAACTTGGTCGAGATAAGGAACCGCCTCGATAGCGGGACCGATTTTGGCGATCTGGATGAGCGCGGTTGCACTTTCGTTCGCATTTGGGAAGTCTTGCACCACCTCTTTATAAGCGCGGAGGGCTTTAACTTTCTTCTCGGCGAGATCGAGTCCCCTAGCGACCCGGTAGGCGTTGTGGGGGGTGCGGGGGGCTTTGGCATAAGCAGTACTGGCTTGACCGTATTTCCGGTTTCCCCAGTAGCCTAAAGCGATCGCTTCCCATACTTCTGGCTTGAGTTGCTCTGCTGGCAAACCTATCAACTTATCTAGCACTGAAGTAATTCCTGGAGTGTCAAAGGCATACTTTGCCAGCGACACCATCAATTTTGCTTGGTTGGGATTGTCTTTGAGTAAGGCGTGGGCGATTTCCAGACTACGGGGATGACTGGGAAATTTCTCAACGGCTTCTTCCCAATATTTCGGTTCCGTCTTCCCCAACACATATAAAGCTTCGACTGACACGGGATCTTGAGAATGGTGTTTTAACAAACCTTCCCAAGCTGCCTTGGCTTTTCGGGTGTTGCCGGTGAGTTCGTAAGCTTGCGCTCTCCGAAGAGCAATGTGTCCGTCTAGGACGCGATATTCAAACTCTAATCCTTTTAACCATTCCAGTGCTTTTTCTCCCTGTTTGGAGGCAATCAGATCGCTTGCCAGGAGATAACGGGCGCGGCTGCGGTCGAGGGATCTTGGCCCTGTCGCGATCGCTTCTAGTTGTGATGCCCGCTTTTGTGGGGGTAGCGAGATTAAAGACACAATCGCAGAGTTGTCGATCTGATTTCCCGACATCAAGAAACTGCCGTACCCATGCATCGGCACCCAGCCAACTACTTTTTCCAGCCAGACGCCATACTTAGTTGGCAAAAAGGTGGCTCCCAAAAGGATTGCGCTTAGTCCCACACCCGCAGCGATCGCGACTTTGTTTCTCCGTCTAGATTGATAGGGGCGAGAAAAACTAAACTGTGACTTTCTCCGAGCAAAAATCGAGCGTGACTTCCTCATGTAACCTCCTGGCGGCGGACATTGCTCTCTCCATCTGGCATTTCAGTAACGTCGATTTCGTTATTTGCTTTTTCCAGATGGAAGACCAAACTGGTCGTATTATTGACAAGCCATCCTTCTAGTAACTGGCGGCTCGTTGACTCTTTATCGCTAATAGGTAAAAATCCTTTAGAGAAAAAAGAATGGAAGGAAAGCGTGACTGACACGCCGCGTTTGCACTTGAGGGAGATCCCCTGACATTTGGATGATTTAAGGAAGCGATGGAATTGACCAGCATTCTAAATTTGAGCGATGAGAAGATCGCGAGTATTTTGCAGCCCCTGATTTGAGAGCCTAATTTTAAAGTTGGTAGCCGTGCCATCATACGCTTGGGTTCCGGTAGCCTGATTCGCGGTCATCATGCTTATGGAACTAAACAATAAACGTTGAAATTAGACAGCTCTTACAAAGCAGTCGCTGCTGGTGCCCGATTAATGAATGAAGCACAAGCGCAAAACTCTTTGAATTCGCTGGTTATTGGGTGATACAAGCTCCCGCGCTGACTGCTTCACTCAGCAGCCATTGACATGGAACTCTATCTAAACCAGGATAATCGATTTAAGCGAACAGCCGAAGATTAGTGATCCCCGTCAGTGGGCGCGAGGAAATTTTAGGCAGCAAGCGATCGCTTCTATGAGAACAACAGTGTTCAAAATTGATTAACACAAATTCATGAAAAATTTATATTATCCCCTCACATCTGGGAGAAAATCCCCCAACAGAGAGTAGACACGCGGATGTTTCAGCAATCACTGGATAGCCGCAGATATTACCTGCTAGAAGCTGCCCAGAAATGCTTAAAAATTCTTCAAGTTTTCAGGATATATGAAACTTCTTGCAAAAATGACAAAGCCAGACGAGAGCAGGCTAAATAAAATTGTGCTTTTACACGAGTTAAAAGATTTTTGCAAGAAGTCTTTGATTAATTTTTGAGTGCAGTTGGCTGACCATCCGAATATTTGGCGACCAACTGGGCAACCTGTGGATTGTACAATCTAAGGTAATTCCAGTAGTTCCCAAACACCTGTCTGACGTAGCCTTTAGTTTCCTCAAAGGGAATTTCTTCGACAAATTCATCAGGATCGATAGATGGCCCTTTCTCTTTTAGCCATTTCGATACATTACCGGGACCCGCATTGTAACTGGCAACCGCTAACAAGGAATTATTGTTGTATTCCTTGTGGGTAAAATCTAAAAACCAGGTACCCAGCTTCACGTTATCGTTGGGATTTTCGGTGTTAAATTGCTTGACGCCAATTTTATCCGCCACCCATTTGCCGGTTCCGGGCATGACCTGCATTAAGCCAACTGCACCCGCAACCGAACGAATTTTTGGCTCAAATCGGGACTCTTGCCGAATCAGGGCGGTGACAAGCAGGGGATTGAGCTGGCGCTGTTGCGACCAGTTTTCGATAATTTCCAAGAACGGGAACGGATACAAGGTGTGCCAGTAAACTGGTTGTTTGCGGATTGCTTTGTATTCAGCTTGCTCTTCGGGTGTTTCTCGGTCTTCTAGAGTCGAGACCAGGTTCATTCCTTTCAGGTGGTTGCCCAATCCCACCTGCATGATGCCGTTAGTAAATTGTTCGGCAACGGTTGGCTGCATCCGGTTCTGAAATTCTGCCTGCCAGAGCGTCCAAGCATCCCATTTTTGACCGAGCTGGTACAATTCCTTCAACGTTTCAGACCCGGCAGGTAGGATGGGATGCTCGTCAGGTCGCACCACCTGCGGGGACAATTGACGCACGGTGGTAAAGTCTCCGACGTCCCAGCCCAACAAGACGGCAGATCGCCACGCATAGTAAGACTGGGGGTATTTCGCTAGTACGTGTTCGTATGCGGCTTTTGCATCCTGCTGACGCCCTAGTTTTGCGGCCCATTTGCCGACCCAAAAGCCAGCTCTGGGAGCCAATATATGATTGGGGTTTTGGTTGGCGATTGGTTGCGCCCATTGCCAAGCCCCTAAGAAATCCCCTAGCGTCGCCTTGGCTTGGGCGACTTTCCAGCGGTATTCTGCCGCGACATCGGAACTGCCATGTTTAGTCAGGAGCAATTGACGAGCTTCTGCGGCTGATTTGTCGCTGTTGAGACGATCGAGGATTTCGGCTTTGGCGAGGAGTGCCTCACCGGCTTCGTCGGGAAATTTGCGGATGACGATGTCGAGATAGGCGATCGCTTCCGGTGGCTGGGATGATAAAGAAGCCAGCCGCCTCAAAGCGAGTCCGGTTTCTTTGGCATCGGGAAATTGCTGAATCATCTGTTGATAAGCAATTTTCGCTTCGGTTCGTTTCTCGCCGAGATGGAGTCCGCGCCCAATGCGGTAGGCGTGGAGGGAGGTGCGGGGGGCTTTGGCGTAGGCTTGTCCGGCTTTGCGGTACTGACCGTTTTCCCAATAGCTATAAGCGATCGCTTGCCAATCTTCTGGCTTGAGTAGCCCTGTACCTTGCTGTTTGAGCGCCGCTTCCTGCAAAGTCACCAGCCGATCCAGAATCGGGAGAATGCCGGGGTCGCTTGGAGCATTTTTGGCTAAATGTAAGAGTAATCTGGGTTGATTGGGATTCTTACTCAGGGAAGAACGCACAATTTCCAGGGTGCGCGGATGGCTTTTGAACTGAGCGATCGCTTGTTCTCGATACTTAGGATTCGTTTGCCCCAACACAAACAACGCTTCTGCGGCGACCGGATTATCGGGATAACTTTCGAGTAAATTCTGCCAAGCTGCGGTAGCTTTTGCTTTGTCCCCGGCAAGTTGGTAAGCTTGGGCGCGTTTCAGGGCGATGTAAGGGGCAAGAACCGGATAGTCTGCCTCCAATCCTTCCAAAGACGCGATCGCTTTTTTAGGCTGCTGTTGTTGGAGCGAATCGTTCGCCAACAGATAGCGGGCGCGATTGCGTTCTGGGGATGGGGTGCCATTGGCGATCTCTTCGAGTTGTGCGACCCGCTGTGCCGCCGGTAGCGACGCCAATGGCAAAACAGAATTCTTGGATTGGCTCCCCGGATTCAAAAGGGTTTTATCGGGGGACTGACCGTTCGGGGTTAATTTCTCCAGCCAACTGGTTAATTGCGGGACTGACAGCGTTGCTCCAGCGACTAGCGCTAGTAGTCCGGCTCCAACACTTAGCAAAATTTTATTTTTCTGTGCAAGCTTTAGCATCGATCCTTATCCTTACCAACCCAAAAAGGGCAACAACCTTGTATTCCGTTAGTACCGTCTACAGAGAATCCAACGCAGCTCCATCGGAGGGGTTTCTTGGATGGGAAACACGTCACGTCCGCTCGTCCAGGATACAAACCAATTAGTTGGGGGCCATGCCTCTTGCGGAAGGTGAGCGCGCTCATAATCAAGCACAGACTCATCTGACAGCATTTCCAGAGGTAAGTCCTCCATCGCTCGCTTCAGCTCCGATCGCGTCATGATATACGATGCCGCTACCTGTGACATTTCCCGCACCCGATCGTTTGGCTCATATCCATCCACAGCTAAGAAGAGGTTGAACAGCAACAGACCGCTACCTTGGATAACATCGCACATTTTCGCCAAGAGTAAGCGGACTTGATCGTTATCCCGGAAGTGAGACACCACTTCCGCCACAATTGCAAATTTGTAATAAGCGGGTCGCATTCTCACCAAGGGGTCGAGGATATCACCCTGGATGACTCGAATCGGTAAATTTTCCGCCACTGCCGCATTTAACACTTGTTCCGCCAAACCAGGAGTCAATTCTAAAGCATCAACCGGATGGCCTTTTCGCGCCAAGGGAAGGCTATTGCGACCTGTTCCTGCTCCCACATCAAGAATTGGGTTCCGAGCCGGATCTCTAAATTGGGCAGCCGTTGCCATGACTTTCGCGTCTGGGTGACTACCAAATAGGGGCGGCTCTCGGTTCTGAATCCACTGCTGGTACTCCTGGGCAACCGATAAAATCCTGGTTGAGACGTTACAGGTGAGGCTATTTAAGGAAGTAGGATCGGGTTGGTACTGAATGACTAATCGAGCATGAGGAGAAGCCAGAAAACCTTCTTGAATATTAGATGCAATCAAATCGCGCAATTTTTGCAGTTCTTCAGGAGAGAGTTGGCGACCAATCGCCTCAAACAGCCGCACTAGCCGATTGAGTGCATAATCTAGCATTGATGGCACGCAGGGCATCGTCAGTTCACCGCGGGCAGAGGAATGATGATTAAACTGTCTCTGGATATCTTGCTGTAGCACGCTCGGATCGGGGCGGGCTACCGACTGGTTGCTAGGAACTGGCGCATTGGATGGCGACGAAAGAGGTTGGGGTTCTCCCCTAGCTTTTGAAACCATCAATCCGCTCCTAAGTCCAATCGGAAAAAGTGTATTCCTATAAAGTGTATCTACAGGGGACAAGTTACGCGGGTGGGCAGACGAGTCTTGTTGATGATTTTTGAGCAATACTGTTACAGGTAGTGCTTTAAGGTAAGAGCCGGGGATGGATATTCGAGCGATTGATACGCCGCGTTTGGACTGGGCTGGGGACGCTCTCGCCCTTGGTTTTTTTGAGGATGCGGTAGAGGTGACAGACGATTTAGCGGTGCTGGATGAGAAGTTTGCCGGTACGCTGAACGAACTGATTGCAGAAACAGAATTTAAGGGAAAAGAAGGGAGTAGTGCCGTCACCCGCGTGGGTGCAGGTAGCCCGGTTCGGAAAATTATTCTGGTAGGACTGGGGAAAGCAGAGGCTTTTCAACCGGATACTCTGCGGCGAATTGGTGCGGCGATCGCGCGGTTAGCGAAGAAGGAAAAGAGTAAAATCCTGGGGATTAGCCTGCCGGTGTGGAATCAGGCACCCGATGCAACGGCTGGCGCGATCGCTGAAGGGATACTGCTAGCTCTTCATCAGGATAATCGCTTTAAGTCAGAACCGGAGGATAAGGATCCGCAGCTAGAGCGGGTGGATTTACTCGGATTGGCAGGTCAGGAAGAAGCCATTAATCGCGCTCAATTCCTATCTTCGGGGGTGATTCTGGCGCGGGAACTGGTTGCTGCACCGCCGAATGAATGCACTCCCATAACGATGGCTCAAACCGCACAAGCGATCGCGTCTAACCACAACCTCCAGTTGGAAATTCTGGAACAAGAAGAGTGCGAAAAATTGGGCATGGGGGCGTTCCTCGGTGTTGCCAAAGCTTCCGATATGCCCCCTAAATTCATCCATCTCACTTACAAGCCAGAAGGAACACCCCGCCGGAAAGTGGCTATCATCGGCAAGGGTCTGACTTTCGATTCGGGTGGTCTGAACATTAAGGGCGCGGGTAGCGGCATCGAAACCATGAAAATGGACATGGGAGGTGCTGCGGCTACCTTCGGTGCGGCGAAGGCAATTGGTCAACTCAAACCAGATGTTGAAGTTCACTTTATCTCAGCCGTCACTGAGAATATGATCAGCGGTCACGCCATGCACCCAGGCGACATCCTCAAGGCATCCAATGGCAAAACGATTGAAGTGAACAACACGGATGCGGAAGGTCGATTGACTTTAGCCGATGCGCTGGTATTTGCGGAAAAGCTCGGCGTTGATGCCATTGTCGATTTAGCCACCCTGACGGGTGCTTGCGTCATTGCCCTAGGCGATGATATTGCTGGGTTGTTTACCCCCGATGACACAGTTGCTCAAGAGTTGCTGCAAGCATCGGAAAAGGCAGGGGAAAAGCTGTGGCGGATGCCGATGGAAGAGAAATACTTTGAAGGCATCAAGTCTCCGATTGCCGATCTGAAAAATACCGGCCCTCGTCCGGGTGGTTCGATTACGGCTGCCTTATTCCTAAAGCAGTTCGTCCAAGAGACACCTTGGGCGCACCTCGACATTGCCGGTCCCGTCTGGGCGGATAAAGAGAACGGTGTCAACAATTCCGGTGCTACGGGTTACGGTGTCCGCACTCTCGTTAACTGGGTCCTGAGCCACTGATATCTCAGAGACATCCCGATTATCCAAGGCTTGGTAATCGGGAATGGTGAGTTGTCGTAGGGACACAGGCAATGCCTGTGTCCCTACGACAACTCAATCACTCATTCGTTCCCGTCTTTTGTTTTTTGCTTTTCACCCTCAACAGCTTGTTGAACAGCAGGGCTATCGAGAATCTCTTTTGCCATATTCATAAATTTCAGGCTGTCTGGATGAACGGTGCGCTTGAGCTGCGGCACTGGTTCTGGCTGCGACTGAGATTGTTCCGGTGTAAATTTGCGGTTTTCTGAATTCATCAAATACTTGCGCGACCTACACCCCAGTTTGTTCGGGATTGAGAACTGAGCCAAGCAAGAGAATGCTCAATACTCAGCACATTTTGAGGGGAGAAGCCGCACCCTCCAACTCAAAGACATTAAAGATTTACTTTTCCAAATATTTTAACGGAACGAGCCTAATTAGGTCGTGTCTCCCGCCAGGGTGAAGTAGACGGCTTGCCGTGTCCCACGTCCAGGGATTCGCTAATTTCTGCTGTACCCTTGGAGTCGGTCACTGCTGAACCCAGACTCACTGCCAGAGGATGCCTGCGGGCTACCCCCAACACCACGAGAATTTAGGCAATTTATCTGCTCGCTCCCCACGGTGAAGTATATGGGTATACCCAAAGGCTCGATTGCCGAATCCCATTTATGTCTTCTTACAGATGATATTACGTGCGCATCTCTTTAAAATATGGACTGACAATAAAAGTCGTTTTTGGCGATCCTTTTAATCTAACTTTATCTAAACTTCACAAGAGTCCCCACAAAACCCGGAAATTTAAAGCTTGAGTAAAGATACTTAACCCATGTGTAGATGAGTTCGTAAGTATTGGGTAAAATCTTATGAAGCTTTAAGAAAGTTTTCCGTAAAAACCCCGATCCAATGGTGTAGATTTAACCAAGATAACTGAGGTTGACTGTAACGAGAGAGCGATCGCTCAACCCAGCAACCGCTTCGCTGTCAGTCTACTTAAGCATTATCGCGGGGAAGATTTAGTAGGCCTTCTACAAAGCTCGACGTACCCCACGCCATTCAGGGGAAAGTGCAAGAGCAGTAGGTACTACTAATCTGCATCGTTTTGAAGTTGGTGTTCTCACCCAAGCTCTACTAACACAACATCGGCATCTATCTACTCAAAAAACCGGTCAAAACTTATGGTTGACGTTACAGTAGCCATTCCCACCTTTAATAGTGAAAAGCGTTTACCCGAAGTTCTCGATCGACTCAGAGAGCAGATCAACACCGAACACTTTTCGTGGGAAATTATTGTTGTTGATAACAACAGCACCGACAAAACCGCAAAAATTGTTCAAGAATATCAAGCCAACTGGTCAGAAGTTGCTCCGCTACACTACACGTTGGAAGTTGAGCAAGGAGCTGCATTTGCTCGCCAACGGGCTGTTGAAGAAGCCAGAGGCACTTTAATTGGCTTTTTAGATGATGACAATCTGCCTGACTCTAACTGGGTTGCTGCTGCTTATGCCTTCGGTCAAGCGCATCCAGAAGCGGGTGCCTACGGTAGCCAAATCCAAGGAAATTTTGAAATCGAGCCACCTGAAAATTTTAAAAAAATTGCTTGTTTCTTGGCATTAGTGGATCGAGGTGCGGAAGCCAGCCTTTACGAACCACGCAAGAAGATCCTGCCTCCAGGGGCAGGATTAGTGGTTCGCAAGCAAGCTTGGCTTGCGAACGTGCCTAAGCGCCTCGTCCTCAATCACAAGGGGAGAGAAGCTAAGTTAGCAAGCGAAGATTTGGAAGCCACATTGCATATTCAGCGCGCGGGTTGGGAAATCTGGTACAATCCCGAAATGCGTGTTTACCATCAAATTCCCCGCTGGCGATTGGAAAAAGATTACCTAATTTCTCTCATCCGTTGCGTGGGTTTAAGTCGGTATCACATACGGATGCTCGGTCTGAAGAACTGGCAAAGACCTGTAGCTTTTCCAGCTTACCTGCTCAACGATCTCCGCAGACTAATGCTCCATCTGATTAAATATCGAGGAGATCAAAGAGATTTGATTGCGGCTTGCGAGCGGGAACTACTGTTATCTAGCTTGATTAGTCCCTTTTTCCTTTTCAAAAATAAATACTTAGAACTTGGACAAGCTAAAATATTTGGCTTGAGAGAAGACATTAATTCTTTACCGGGACTAGTAGATCGCAAAGTATCTACTGCCCCATAAGAAAGGTTGGTTAAATTTAAAATTGGACTGGAGACAACAATTAGCCGTGGGGGTTGACGCTAGCTCAATCCACGGCTACTCTGAAGGCAACTTCTGAACCCCAATCAGGGCTGGGCTTGTAGATATGTCTAAGGTAGACTTTACTGTAGCAATTCGCACTTACAACGGGGAAAAGCTTCTACCAGCCGTTTTGGAGCGATTGCGATCGCAGGTAGGCACCGAGCAGATTTCTTGGGAAGTGGTTGTCGTCGATAACAATAGCACTGACAACACCGCCAAAATCATTCAAGAATATCAATCTAACTGGCCTCAAGCATATCCGCTCATGTATTACTTTGAGCCACAGCAAGGCGCAGTGTTTGCAAGACTACGCGCCATTAAGGAAGCAAGAGGTACTTTTATTGGTTTTTTGGATGATGATAATTTTCCGAACCCAAATTGGGTAGCAGCAGCCTACTCCTTCGGGAAATCTCATCCAAAAGCAGGTGCTTTTGGAGGTCAGATAAAAGGCGAATTTGAAGTTTATCCGCCAGAAAACTTTGAAAGAATTCAATCTTTTTTGGCACTGAAAGAAAGAGGTTCAAAACCTAATCTATACGACCCGGAGAATTTAAGCCTTCCTCCAGGAGCCGGATTAGTTGTCCAAAAGCAAGTGTGGCTAGACAACGTTCCCGCTCAACTTGTTCTTCAGGGACCAGTTGGGTCATCCTTGGCAGCCAAAGGAGAAGATTTTGAAGCGCTACTCTACATCGGACGCGCTGGTTGGGAAATTTGGTACAACCCCGAAATGTGTATTTATCATCAAATTCCCAAGTGGCGGTTAGAGAAAGATTACTTAATAACCCTGATTCGAGGGGTAGGCTTAAGTATTTGTCAGCTACGCATGATTAATGCTAATAATTGGCAAAAGCCAATTATTATTACCAGAATCCTTTTAGGAAACCTGCGTAGAGCCATTCTTCAACTAATTAAATATAGAGGTAAGTTGAAAACTGACCTGGTTGCTGCTTGCGAAATGGAATTTTTCTTGAGCAGTTTAGTGAGTCCATTTTATTTTTTGAAAAAAAGTATGCAAATAAAATTTCTAACGGGGAAAAATTAGTAGAAGTACAAGAATTACAACTAAGTAGTTCGAGGAATTTTGTTAATTGATTTTATTAAGCTCATAACCGTTGACTTTTAATAAGGTTCAATTAATCAAACGAACGTCTATTGAACTAAACTTGACATAGACGTGCTAAGTTTCGCCTGGTTGAACTGGTTTTTCAAAGGGTAGCTGCATCAACCATGTCAATTTTCAAGAAAAAAATCAAGGTTTTGCTCTATGGAAATGTACATGGAGCTTATCGTTGCGAAAATTTGCTCAAGTTTTTGTTGGATTCTGGATACTATGTTTCCTTCGTCTATCCAGATTTTTACCTCCGAGGAAGAGGAAGACAAACCTTTTTTACTCAATTTATTCGCAAAGTTTTCTCTAAATTTTATCTTATAGAGCTTTTTGTAAAAGCTGCTTTGGCAGACGTAATCTACGTATTGCCAATGAGCGCTAATTTTATTCAAAGTGCTTTGTGGGTGTCAAAAATCTTTAAAAATAAAGTGGTCATAGAACCATACATATCGATGTATGACACTTATGTAAGAAATAAAGATGACATTCAAGAAGGAAGTAAAGCAGCCAAAGAAATATTGAAGAAAGATATCCTAGCGTTTACAAAAACAGATTATATCATTCACCTGTCCGCTTATGAACTTGCTTACTGGGCAAAAGTTTTAGACGTTGAACTCGATCAAAATAAAGTTTTTATTGCTCCTTTATTTACCGAATCTAGACTAAGCCTTAAAAGACAATTTATGGGGGATGGTATCCTAAATATCTGCTGGTGGGGAACAATTCTTCCTCTACACGGAGTAGATAATATATTACAAGCCATGAAAATTTTAAAGGAAAAAGAGATACCGTTTACTTGCAATTTATTTGGTGCTTATGGATCTGGATATGCAGAACGGTTTCATGCCTACGAAAAGAAAATCAAGCAAGAGGAACTAAGCGATCGCGTTTTTCTTAGAAAAGATTTAAAGTTTTCTGATGGCTCTCTACCTAAATATTTAGTAGAAAATTGCGACCTAGCCTTAGGTGTATTTGGTAATAACGAAAGGGCGCGTAATAGTGCAACCCCCAATAAATTAGTCGAATCCCTTGCAATGGGAATACCAACCTTGAATATGAACTTTCCTGGTTTAAAAGAATTCTTCGACCCAGAAGTAGACTTTTGGACTTGCGAACCGACAGGTGAATCAATCGCTCAAACAATTCTTACGATCGTCAATGGTACAGCCCCTCCTGTGGACTGGGAACAGACTCGCCTGAAAGCGTTGAATACTTTTAGCCTAACTCGATATCAGGAGGTTGTGACTAAAGTCTTAGATAAAGTTGAAGATGACTTGCAAAGAGAATAGGTGTCAAATATATTAAGTAGCCAGTACATAAAATTACTTAATATAGATACGGGTGCGAAGCGGAAGATTGATTTATGAAGTTAAGTATTATTATTCCCTGTTTTAATGCAGCAGATACCCTTGCGATTCAACTTGAAGCATTGGCAAACCAAGACTACTTTGACTCATGGGAATTAATTATCTCCGATAACGGCTCCACTGACGATTCACTAGCAATTGTGGAACAATATAAAGAACGGTTACCCAATCTCCGCATCGTTGATTCATCTAAACAGCAAGGGCGTTCCTTTGCACGTAATACGGCTGCAAAAGCGGCGACTGGCGACGCACTGGTGTTCTGCGATGCTGACGACGAAGTGGCTCCTGGATGGGTTGCTGCTATGGGGGAAGCGCTCTCGAAGTATGAATTCGTAGCAGGTCGCCTTGAATATCAAAAGCTTAACGAGCCTTGGGTACAAAAAGTTTATACACTTAAGCAGCGAAATGAGCTTCTTGAATACAAATATCCTCCTTATCTGCCCTTTGCAGGTAGCTGCAATCTTGGTGTTAAACGCTCTCTGCATGAATCTATCGGCGGTTTTGATGAAAACATGATCCGACTGCAAGATGTAGACTATTGTTGGCGGATCCAACTTGCCGGGATAAAACTTCACTTTGTAAAAGACGCAGTTGTTCATTACCGGCTCCGCAGCACTCTGAACGGTATGTACAAGCAGGCACGCCTGTGGGGAGAGTATGATGTTTTTCTATATAAAAAGTATCAACCCTTGGGTATGCCCCAGCTTTCATGGAAGACCAGTGGAAAAGCTTGGTTGCACTTGTTAAAGCGCCTTCCAAAAGAAGTATTCATTAAGGAAACCCGTAGTAAATGGGTAAAAGATTTGGCTTGGCGCATAGGACGTTTACAAGGTTGCGTCAAGTACCGGATTTTAGCCTTCTAAGAATTGCAATTATTGTCTGAGATACAGGACAGAATCTTAAATGTTTTCAAGAATTAGAGTTGGAACATTTCTAACCTTTTGGATACTTTACCTTTTCTCCAGTTTGTCTCTTTTTTTTACCGGAGTACTTGGAGTCAAGCGTTCCGACTTACTATTTCATTCAGATTATCATCGAGTTATTACTCAACTAACCACGTATAAAATTAATTTTTGGCGCACTCATACTCATCCTTTATTTATTCTTGTCTTTAATCCTCTAGGATTTTTACTCAAAAAAATAATTGGTTCTGGGGAAATTGTTGGCATACTATTTAGTACCTTTTTTGGAGCTGTTTGCGTTGTTTTAACCTTAGTTTTTTTCCAGAAACTGGGGTTTAAGCCTTTTCACGCCATTCTCTACTCAGCTATCTTAGGATTATCTACATCTCATATATTTTTCAGTTCGGTTCCCGATACGTTTATTTTCGCTGCCTGTAGTCTGATAATTATTTATTTGCTGGCAGTTGCTTACCCAGGCAGCTTAATCTACATGGTTCTAGCAACTATTTTTGCGCTCGGCATGGTAATAAGTAACGTAGTGCAGGGGATTATTGCCTATTTTTTCAGCATCTATCAGGGTAGGTTTAATAAAAAAGTTTTTACAAAACTGATTATTTTCATCGGGTTAGTTTTGTCTGGTGCTATTGCTTTGAACCTCTTGCAGAAGTTGATATATCCAAGTGCCGATCTATTTTTTATTCCAGGAAGTTATTACTCTAAAGAGGGAGATTATGTAAATTTGCCCGATCAATCTAGCAGTATTTTTTCGAGAATCCTAAAATTGCTAGGATATATTTTTATATTCAATTTTATTGCCATTAAGCCGCATATATGGAGAACTATTGAAGATAACCCACCTTCTTGGGTAAAACTTAATTCTGCACCTGCACCTTGGGTGAACTTCGATCCTCCATCTATTACAGCACTTTATATACCAGGCATTATCGCTTTTTTGCTGTGGACAGTTTTACTCCTTTGGAGTCTTTATGCCTTTATTAAGTTTCGCGCCGATAAAATGCCGATAATGAGGAGTTTAATTTTTTGTATTTTATTTAATTTTTTACTACATAATATTTATGGAAAAGACTATGAGCTGTTCTTGTTTACTCCGAATTGGACTTTTTTAGTATTGAGTTGGATGGCTCTTTCTCTAAAATTCTATAGTCATGCAGAAGGGATTAGCTCAAAAGTATTAAATGCCTTGTTATTACTGTTTGTAATCACCCAACTTTTAAACAATGCACAATTCGTTGACACGTTAGTTTCCTTGTATCAACAATCAAATTTAAGCTTGAACAAAGTATAACGAGTTTCGTAGTCAAGATAGGGCATGTTTAAGTAGTGCGAATTTGCCGTAAGCTAGCTTGAACTGATTAAAGGAGTTGATAGGGCTAAAAAAGCGAACTAACAAAAATATCAAATTTAAATCTAGTTAAGGAGTATAGAAGAAGCATATGTATTTTTTGCTTATTTTAGTCAATTTACTGAACTATTGGCGAAGATTAAATCCTTTAACTCGAAACCTCTTGGTCTTTACCTTTGCTAATATTGTTGTCGTAAATTTTATATTAATAACCCTGTTTTCTACAGAGTGGAAAGACCTAGGATTATCTAGAACTGAAATCTTCTTGCGGTACGGGCGAACCATCAATGATTCATGGGAACCCATGCTAGAAGCGTTCAACTATATTCAATCTGAGCATCAGCAATTATTATACGCTAAAGTTTTTTTTGAAGAACAAACAAAATTTCAGTATCCCCCTAGCTCTCTGCTAGTCTTCTATTTTCTAAAAATAAATGTAGTTGAGGGATTTCTAGGAAATATTGGATTATCCATATTTAATAATTTAAAATTTATTTCATGGAATTTTATTATTTTAACGATTTTTTTTGTTATTCAAATATTTAATTTAAGTTTAAAAAAATACAAATGGAAAGAAAACGTAGCCATATCCAGATTCGAGCGAATTGCTATCAATTTTTTCCTAGTTTGTTTAAGTTTGAGTTTTTACCCAGTAGTGAAAGCCTATACATTAGGGCAAATTCAGTGTTGGCTTAATGCTTTGTTTGCTGTGCTTTTTTGGTGTTGGATGACAGATAGGAAAAAAATCGCAGGCATTTTAGGAGGAATAATGTGCCTGATTAAGCCCCAGTATGCTCTGATTTTGATATGGGGAATTTTGCGTAAGCAATGGAGCTTTACTCTGGGATTTATCGCCACAAGCTTGCTTGGATTGATAGTTTCAATATCCTTAATCGGCTTTGCAGATCATGTTAACTACTTAAGCGTATTATCATTTATTTCCAAGCACGGCGAAACTTTTTTTACAAACCAATCAATTAATGGTGTTTTAAATAGATTGCTATTTAACGATCCCATTCTTAACTTTAATCATAATTCTTTCCCGCCCTATAACCCTTGGGTTTACTTGGGAACAGTACTAAGTTCAATCGCTTTAATTTCAGCGGCTCTATTCTTGCCAATGCTAACGAGTGAGAAAGGAAGTATCACGGATTTCTCTATTATTGCATTAACCTCTACAATTGCTTCTCCAATTGCTTGGGAACATCATTATGGGATTCTTTTGCCAATTTATGCTTTTTTACTTCCTTATTTATTAACCAAAAAAGTATTAGGAAAGTTTACGATTTATTTCCTGGCTATAAGTTATTTCTTAACCAGTAATTATTTTGCGATCGCTAAGGATTTAGCGTACAAAAAAATAGCTTTTCTCCCCTTAAACATTTTTCTGTCTTATCTACTGGCTGGCGGTTTGATGGTTTTAGTATGTCTATACATTTTAAGGGGTACGAAATATGAGATAAATGAGAGTAACGATAACCCTCAAAATAACGTAGTTATGGAGTAGTAATAATTAGTAGTGAACTGCTGCAAATAACCTTTAAAATTATCAGAGCCTACTTAACATAACTAGTTATCAACGATTGTGCAACTTACCTGCGTATTTTTCTCGGATGCTCTTACCAAATTAGGAAGTTAGGTGAGAAATTGCCTTCTTTGCCAAATCTTTATATAAAAGAATGCATATTTATGGAGTCTTGATAGTTTATTAACGGTTTTTCGACTAAAATCATTACGGAATAAGCGATTAAATTTTATCTTATTTAATCTCGGCTTAAACTGATACATCTAGATAAAAAAGCTACTTTCGGTGAGAATTACGAGGTTATTGCATGAAAGCAGCACTGCTTACTGGAGGACTTGGTACTTAGGAGAGTAGAGTAAAGTGGGTATTGAGTTCTAAAGTCGGAAATCATTGACTACATACAGATGCATCCACAGCTTGGGAATAAAAGTCATTTAAACCGTGGTGTTGTTGACTGTAGTATTTACTACAAGCTGGGGTACTTTAAAACGAAGTTTTGCAGTGAATCTGCCTAAAAAAAATTATTTCTATCAGAAAAAAGGTTTAAAAGCAAATGAAAATTCCCGGATTTCCCAGTGATAAACAAAATTCAACTCAGCTAGCTGATAATTCTATAAAATTTCCTTATATTAAAGCTTTAAGACCACGCCAGTGGACAAAAAATCTGATTGTTTTTGCAGCGCCCTTGTTTGCTTTCAGTATTAATCTGGAATCTTTGCTAGCCTCTTTACTGGCGTTTGCTTTGTTCTGTTTGACTTCGAGTAGTTTCTATCTACTCAATGACATTGCAGATGTAGAAGCTGACCGTCTACATCCAGTCAAGAGTAAGCGACCCATTGCCGCAGGCTTAGTCAGCGTACCAGTGGCGATGGTAATGGCAGTCTGTTTGCTGGGTACTGGTTTAATTGTCGGCTGGTTGCGATCGCCCTACTTGGGAGCAACCATCACCGCATACGCACTGCTGCAAATTGCCTACAACCTGCGGCTGAAGCGGACTGTGATTTTGGATATTATTGCGATCGCAATGGGTTTTGTCTTGCGAGCCTATGCAGGTGCTGCTGCAACAAACATTGTTTTATCCCCCTGGTTTCTCCTGTGTACTGCTATGCTGGCTTTGTTTCTGGGTGTGGAAAAGCGCAAAGCAGAACTGCGGCTATTGTCAATTAGAGGTGGCAAGACCCGGTCTGTATTGAAGCGCTACTCGTTGCCTCTACTCAGCCGCATGGAAAATACAGTGACAACCGGCGCAGTCATGACCTACGCGATCTGGAGTTCCGGACCTCAAGTTCGTGGAGCATCAACACCTTGGATGTTACTTACATTACCCTTTGTTTTATACGGGGTTTTCCGCTATCAGCTACTGAGCGATTCGCAAGAAATCGCTCGGAGAAGTGATATCGATGACGAAGGAGGACAAACTGAGCGTCCGGAGGAAATTTTATTAAAAGACGTGCCGATTCTCCTGACGGTACTCTCTTGGATCGTTACCAGCTTTGTCATTCTATTCCTGAAACGTCAAGGGCTAATCGAGTAATTTTTGAGTTGTTAGTCTCTGAACTTGTTGTGGCTGAACTTGTTGTGGCTGTGAGTGAAATGACCAAATGTTAAACCGAGTGTCTCTGTTCTTTTCCCGCTCTGTTAAACAAAAATCTAAAAAACCGGCTGTCAACCAGGGGCCTTACAGTTTTCCGAGAGAGGCGTACAGCTTGGCAGCCATAGAGCTTGACTGGCTAAAGCTTTGCGGAATTCAAGGGATTATTATCGATTTAGACAACACCATTGTTTCTGAAGACGATCGCTACGTGTCTCCTGGTGCCGAAGCTTGGATCGAACAGGCAAAATTACAAGGATTTCAATTTTTCATTCTCTCGAATGGCAAGCGCCGGTATCGGGTAAAGGCTTGGTCCCATCGTCTAGAGATTCCAGCAATCAACCCAGCCAAGAAACCCTTTCCTTTTGCCTTCCGTAAAGCCATCAAATATATGCGGCTTAAACCAAAACAAGTTGTCGTTATTGGTGATAGCCGTCATACAGATGTGTTAGGGGCATGGCTAAGCGGCTGTGCGAGCATCCAAGTTGCCACGCTTCCTCATCCCTTTCGATGGTGGGAAAAACTCCTGGGAAAACGAGTCCAAACGCCGTGGCCTAACGACCGCGAGCTTTGGGATTTTGATTCTTTTTATTAAGCGATGGCTTAAGCAAGCTGAATATCCAAGAAAGTGTCGTTGTTTATGTTAGCTAATCTTCTATTTCCTTTTTTAATCTTGCTGACCGTTGGCTTAAATACTCTCGCACAAACATTGTTAAAATTGGGAGCCGGTCAAAATCCCTTAAATCTTTACTTGCTGGGTGGGATTTTAGTTTATGGTCTCAGTACAGTTTTCTATATTTTAGTTTTGGGGAAGTTTAATTTATCAGTTGCTTATCCAGTGGTGATTGGCTTAACGGTGGTAGCAACGACGATTGCCGGAGCAGTTATTCTCAGGGAGAAGGTTTCTCCGGTTGATTGGGTGGGAGTGGGATTGATGATCAGTGGAATTTGCGCGATCGCTTTTGGCAGATTGTCTTCAATAACATAGTTAGTATTCTATCGGCAACCTTCTAGGCTACTGCTCTAGCCTACAAGCTTGAATCGCAAAATTAGTCGATTTTGCGATTTTTTTGCTGTTTTTATGAGTTAAAAATTTAAAACTACTAGAGGCTCAACTTTTTAAAGTTTTAATAAAGACCCTCTATTTGTTTACTGTATCTTTACAGATATCTCAGTATTTTCCGCTTAGAATATTTAATTAGAGAAAATTGATTTTTTCGACTAAGAATGCATTTCTATTATACATGAATCTATCTAAAGGTATAGATTCATTTTCATGAAAAAAGAGGCGATCGCATGAAAGCAGTGATACTAGCTGGAGGGCTTGGAACTCGACTCACGGAAGAAACCACAATCAAACCAAAGCCGATGGTGGAGATTGGTGGACGACCTGTGCTGTGGCATATTATGAAAATTTACGCAGCTTATGGAATCAACGATTTCATTATCTGCTGTGGTTATAAAGGCTACGTAATTAAGGAGTATTTTGCCAACTACTTCCTACATATGTCCGATGTCACGTTTGATATGCGGTTTAACCAAATGAATGTGCATTGTGGCTATGCCGAACCCTGGCGAGTCACGTTGGTAGATACCGGAGATCAAACGATGACCGGAGGACGCTTAAAGCGAGTTAGAGAGCATATTGGGAATCAAACCTTTTGCTTTACTTATGGAGATGGCGTAGCGAATGTCAATATTCAAGAGCTAATAGACTTTCATCGAGAGCAAAAGTGTTTGGCAACCTTGACTGCAACTCAGCCACCGGGACGTTTTGGAGCGATTTCTTTAGAACCCGATCAACATAAAATTACCACTTTTCGGGAGAAGCCTGAAGGGGATGGTGCTTGGATTAATGGGGGTTACTTTGTTCTAGAGCCGGAAGTCATTGATTATATTGAAGATGACTCCACAATTTGGGAGCAAGAACCCCTGAAAAAATTATCTCAAGATGGACATCTGGCTGCTTACAGACATCCTGGTTTTTGGCAACCAATGGATACTTTACGAGATAAGAACTACCTAGAAGAACTTTGGAAGAGTGGGAATGCTCCTTGGAAAGTTTGGTAACAAATTTTTAGGATAAACACTCATCCATTTCAGTTGCAGGGGCAAGAATTCTTATGTATGATTTTGCAATTATTGGCGGCGGGATTGTTGGACTTTCTACAGCAATGGCTTTAGGCAAACGCTATCCCTCTGCCCGTATAGTGGTGCTGGAAAAAGAGAGCCAGTGGGCTTATCATCAAACCGGCAATAATAGTGGCGTGATTCACGCTGGCATTTATTACAAACCAGGAAGTTTCAAAGCTAAATTTTGCCGAGAAGGAAGCCGCTCAATGGTAGAATTCTGCCGAGAGCATGGCATTGCACACGAAGTCTGCGGCAAAGTAATTGTGGCAACGGAGGAAAAAGAGCTGCCACGATTAGAAAGCCTCTATCAACGCGGCTTGGAAAATGGGTTAAAAATTAGCAAGATTAGTGCAGAGGAAGTCAAAGAAATTGAACCTCATGTCGCCTGTATCGCGGGTATTCGGGTGTACGCAACGGGGATTGCCGATTACAAGCAGGTGGCTCGGAAATATGCTGAGCTAGTTGAAGCCCAAGGTGGAGAACTTCGCCTCAATACCAAAGTTGAGAAAATTGTTGGAACGGGGGAGAATCAGGTACTTGAGACAAATAACGGCACGTTTGAAACGCGCTTTGTCATCAATTGTGCCGGACTGCATAGCGATCGCGTTGCCAAATTAGGAAACGTCGATCCACAAGCGAAAATCGTCCCTTTCCGGGGAGAATACTACGAACTCACGCCACAAAAACGCTATCTCGTCAAAACCCTGATTTATCCGGTTCCTAACCCAGATTTTCCCTTCCTAGGCGTTCATTTCACCCGGATGATTGATGGAAGCGTCCACGCAGGACCCAATGCTGTTCTCAGCCTCAAGCGTGAAGGCTACAAAAAGACAGACTTTAATCTGCGGGATTTTGCGGAAGTGATGACTTATCCCGGTTTCTGGAAATTGGCAGCAAAACACGCCGACGAAGGCATTCAGGAAATTATTCGTTCCTTCAGTAAAGCCGCCTTTGTGCGTAGCTTGCAAAGGCTGATTCCGGAAGTGCAGTCGGATGACCTAATTCCCACCCACGCTGGGGTTCGCGCTCAAGCTTTGATGAACGATGGCAAGTTAGTAGACGACTTTTTAATTGTTAAAGGCGATCGCTCCGTCCACGTTTGCAATGCGCCTTCCCCCGCGGCTACCTCTTCCCTGGAAATTGGCAAAGCAATCGTAGAGCAAATTCCGGAACCCCAACCCCTACAAACAACTGTTAGCGTTTAGGAATTGAACGAATGAAAGTATTAGTAACAGGAACAGAAGGCTATCTCGGCTCGTTACTCGCGCCCCTTTTGATGAAACGCGGACACGAAGTGATTGGGGTAGACACCGGCTTCTACAAAGTAGGTTGGCTGTATAACGCCACCGATTTAACTGCCAAAACTCTCAACAAAGATTTGCGGCACATCACACCAGAAGACTTAGAGGGTGTCGAGGCAATCGTTCACATGGCAGAACTTTCCAACGACCCCGCCGGACAACTCTCACCCAATATCACCTACGACATTAACCATAAAGGTTCAGTTCGCCTTGCCAATCTAGCGAAGGCAGCGGGGGTGCGGCGCTTCGTTTATATGTCTTCTTGCAGCGTCTACGGCGTCGCCACAAAAGATGATGTGACTGAAGAATCTCCCGTCAATCCCCAAACTGCTTATGCAGAATGTAAAACCTTCGTAGAAAGAGATGTCAAACCACTCGCCGATGACAATTTTTCTCCGACCTTTCTGCGAAATGCCACCGCTTTTGGGGCATCCCCCAGAATGCGTTTTGATATTGTTTTAAACAACTTGGCGGGCTTAGCTTGGACAACGAAAGAAATCAAAATGACCAGCGACGGAACTCCCTGGCGTCCGTTGGTTCACGCCCTTGATATCTGTAAGGCAATTATCTGCACCCTAGAAGCGCCCCGTGACATTGTTCACAACCAAATTTTTAACGTCGGGGACACCGCTCATAACTATCGAGTTAAAGAAATTGCGGAAATTATTGCCTCAGTCTTCCAAGGATGCCAGTTAACCTTTGGAGAAAATGGCTCGGACAACCGCAGCTATCGAGTTTCTTTCGAGAAGATTAACAAAACCCTACCGGGATTTAAGTGTGAATGGGATGCCCGACGGGGTGCCCAGCAGTTATTCGATTTGTTCAAGCAGATTGATCTGACTGAAGACATCTTCTTGTTCAGAGGGTTCACTCGCTTGAAGCAGCTAGAGTACCTGATTCGCACTCAACAAATTGATCGAGATTTTTTCTGGAGTAAGGAGTTATTAAATCATGGCGATCGCTAAGTGTCGTTTTTGCAGCAAATCCCTTGAGCATACCTTTGCCGATCTAGGGATGTCACCCATTGCCAATGACTACCTAACACCAGAACAGCTGCGTCGGGCAGAAAAAAGCTACCCACTTCATGCCTATGTTTGCGAAAGTTGCCTTTTGGTGCAGCTAGAAGAGTTTGAATCTCCCGATCATATCTTTGGGGATGGAGACTACGCTTACTTTTCTTCTTACTCAGACAGTTGGTTGCGTCATGCCAAAGCTTACACGGACTTGATGGTAGAAAGGTTTGGGTTTGACAAAAATCATCAAGTCATTGAAATTGCTAGTAATGACGGCTACCTGTTGCAGTATTTCCATGAAAAGGGAATCCCGGTTTTAGGAATCGAACCAGCGGCAAATGTAGCAAAAGTCGCAGAGGAAAAAGGAATTCCCAGCTTAGTCAAGTTCTTTGGGGTGGAAACAGCTAAGGAACTGGCAGCAGAGGGGAAGCAAGCCAATCTGTTGTTGGGCAACAACGTCCTCGCCCACGTTCCGGATGTGAATGATTTTGTAGCGGGAATGAAGATAGCCTTGAAGCCAGATGGCATCTTGACAATGGAATTTCCCCATTTGTTACAGCTGATGCAGCAAAATCAGTTTGACACAATTTATCATGAGCATTTTTCCTACTTCTCCTTCTTAACCGTCGAAAAAATCTTTGCCGCTCACGGTTTGACCTTATTTGATGTCGAAGAAATCCCGACTCACGGCGGTTCGCTGCGAATTTACGGCAAGCATGACAATGCGGCTGAGCCAGCCATGAGCGCTCGCGTCAATCAATTAAAATCCAAGGAAACTCAGGCAGGCTTAGATAAGATAGACACCTATCTGACCTTTGGAGAAAAAGTCAAAGAAACCAAGCGCAAGCTACTGACTTTTTTGATTGAAGCGAAACAACAGGGGAAAGCGATCGCAGGGTATGGTGCCCCAGCCAAAGGCAATACCCTCCTAAATTATTGTGGAGTTCGCACAGACTTTGTTGATTTTACGGTAGATCGCAGCCCTCACAAGCAAGGAACCTTTCTACCCGGCACTCATATCCCCGTCCTCAACCCCGACGAAATCCGCGAAAAACAGCCTGACTACCTGCTAATTTTGCCTTGGAACCTCAAAGAGGAAATTATGCAGCAGATGGCATTTATTCGAGAGTGGGGAGGCAAATTTGTAGTCCCAATTCCAGAAGTGCAAGTTTACCTATGATATTCACCGAAACCAAACTCAAGGGTGCCTTTATTATTGACATAGAGCAACGAGAAGATAATCGAGGATTATTTGCTCGGACTTTTTGTGCCAATGAATTTGCAGATCGTGGATTAAAGCCAAACGTTGCCCAATGCAACCTATCCGTGAACTACAAAAAAGGGACGTTGCGGGGTATGCATTATCAAGCAGCCCCCGCCAGCGAAACAAAATTAGTTCGCTGTACCCGTGGTGCCATATACGATGCAATCGTCGATATGCGTCCAGAATCGCCCACGTATTTGTGTCATGTTGGCATCGAACTAACCGCTGAAAACCGACGTGCCCTGTATATTCCTGAAATGTTTGCCCACGGTTTCCAAACCCTAACCGATGACGCCGAAGTGGTATATCAGATGAGCGAGTTTTATACACCAGGGTATGAGCGCGGGCTGCACTATGACGACCCCATCCTGGGGATTGAATGGCCCTTACCCGTCAGTGAAATTTCCGAAAAAGATTTATCCTGGCCTTTGTTCAGCTCTTATGTTCTTGTCGGGGCATAATTTTTTTCTAACTATTGAGCGAGTTGTTCGATACAGAACTACCCGCTCAATGTTTGGATAATGTAGAGTGAATGGAGCGCTACAACCCTTAAGGAAATAGCAAAGTGAACACAATCTTTTTCGATTCTGATGTTAACGATGAGGTGAGGCGAAAACATCTTTTCAACGGACAGATTTTCGTCTTCTCACCCCGTCCAAGTGCGATCGCGCTGTGCGAATTAGCTCGCGAACTTACCCAAGAAGCGTTTGGTTCTCTAGATCCACGAGAAGCACAATTTAGCCTCCCCGTCGAAAAGTTTGTGGAGATTGTCGCTCCGCTCAAGCCCAGATTTATCCATCACCCCAAGTCAAAGCAGCTGATTCGGGAACTGCTAGAGGATCTTGGCTGCGAAATGAACAAAACCTATTTCGACGTTCCGCGCATGAGGGTTGTGTGTGATGGCACCTACCTCAACGCAGGGGTTGCTTATCCGCTGCACCCGCATCGTGACACCTGGTACGCTGCTCCCCTCTGCCAGATGAACTGGTGGCTTCCCATCTACGACTATGAATCCGAGAGTTCGATGGCATTTCAGCCCCGCTACTGGAGCCAGCCAGTAAAAAATGGCTCTAGCGAGTACAACCACTATGAGTGGAACCGGGAAGGGCGGAAAAACGCCGCCCAGCACATCAAGAAAGATACCCGGAAGCAGCCCCGCCCATTAGAACACGTCGATCTCGATCCGCAGATCCGAGTCGTTACCAAACCAGGCGGAATCATCCTCTTCTCTGGCGCACAGCTGCATTGGACAGTGCCCAACACCTCCGGACGTACGCGCTTTAGCATCGACTTCAGAACCGTACACCTCGACGATGTTATCGCTAAGGACGGCGCACCGAATCTCGACTCCGCGCCTCAGGGCACTACGCTCAGAGAACTCATGCGGGGTAGCGATCTCGCTCGCATTCCTGATGACATCATTGCGCTCTACGAGAACGAGCCACCACCCAGTGAGGAGGGGCTTGTGTTCCAACCTCCGGCGGAAGTCCTAAACTCTGTTCGTTAGAAGTTAACGAGCATTCAGCGAACACTTCCAGATCCAGATGATGCCCTCTTCGGTTTAGGATCTCCCCCAATCCCTTGTTAAAAGGCAATTGGGGGGATCTCCGAGAGCTGAAATGACCGACTCAGATGTATTGCCATCTGATGCAGCAACTAACAATCCTGTAAAGGTCGCTAAAATCAGTGCTAACTTTACGGATGCTGAAGCTAGTATTAAGGACGTTCGAGTTGCCCTTGATTTTTTGCAAAAGAGGCTTAAAGCTGTGAACCTCACCGATCTAAAGAGAGTTCTTAACCCTGATGATATTGGCAACGAGATGTACCAGGTGATCTCAAAGCTATATCCGATTTGCCGCAGTATTACAGGAAATGGCTTTCGAGAAACTCTCAAGATTATTCAAGAACTCATTCCTTTAGAAATTCACGAGGTTCCGACGGGAACGGAAGTGTTCGACTGGACGGTTCCGAAGGAGTGGAATATTAAAGATGCCTACATCAAAAATTCCCAAGGTGAGCGAGTTGTAGACTTCCAAAAATCCAACTTGCACGTTGTCAATTACAGCGTGCCGGTTCGGAAAAAAATGCCCTTCCAGGAACTGAAAGAACACCTGTTTACCCTACCAGACACTCCTGAGTGGATTCCTTATCGGACTTCTTATTATAAAGAAACTTGGGGTTTTTGTTTGAGCCACAAGCAATTTTTAGAACTAAAAGATGAAGAGTATGAAGTCTGCATTGATTCATCTTTAGAACCAGGAAGCCTGACTTATGGCGAGTATTACATCAAGGGAGAAAGCCCAGACGAAGTTTTAATCTCCTGCCATGCTTGTCATCCATCTCTGTGTGACGATAATCTATCGGGCATCGCTCTAAGTGCCTATTTAGCAAAACATCTCAGCTCGATTTCTCTGAGATACTCTTACCGATTTCTATTTATTCCGGGAACGATTGGTTCCATTACTTGGCTGTGTTTAAATGAAGCCCAAGCCCAAAAAATTAAACACGGATTGGTACTAACATGTGTGGGAGATCCAGGCAAAGTTACTTATAAGAGAAGCCGCCAAGGTGATGCCCAAATCGATAGAGCCAGCCTTCACGTTTTAAAGCATTCGGGGCAAGAGCATGAGATTATAGATTTCTTCCCCTATGGCTACGATGAGCGGCAGTATTGTTCGCCGGGGTTCAATCTGGCTGTGGGTTGTTTTATGCGATCGCAGCACGGTGAGTTTCCCGAATACCACACATCGGCAGATAATCTAGATTTTGTGCAACCGCAATATCTGGCTGACTCCTTCTCTAAATGTTTGTCAATTTTCCACGTTTTGGAAGGCAATGGGACTTACTTAAATCAAAATCCTAAATGCGAGCCGAGACTGGGAAAAAGGGGTCTATATAAAGGAATTGGCGGGCAGAAAGAGGGGGCACTGAATGAAATGGCAATTTTGTGGGTTTTGAATTTAGCCGATGGCAATCATACCTTGCTAGACATAGCAGACAGGTCGGGTTTAGCATTTGATGAGATTAAAAGAGCAGCAGATGCTTTACTAGAACATGATTTATTGAAAGAGTGTTTGAAATCAGCAGCCGTCGGCTGAGATTAATCTAAATCCTTGCATCCAAAATTGAATGTCAGCCTTAAAAGACCAAATTGCAGTTGTAACGGGAGCGAGTAGCGGAATTGGCAAAGCGATCGCTCTCGGTTTGGCAGAGCAACGAGTCACGCTTTGCCTGGTGGGACGTAATTTAGAAGCGCTAGAGGCAGTTGCCGAAACTGCTAAAGCAACTGCATCCAAAGTTCTGCTGTATCAAGTTGATCTGACACTAGACGAAGACATTCAGCAGCTAAAAACTCGTCTTGAGCAAGATGTAGGAGAGATTGATCTGCTCGTTCATAGTGCTGGTGTCATCACTTTAGGACACATGAAAACCGCCTCTCTGGAAGACTTTGACTGGCAGTACCGCGTCAATGTTCGCGCTCCTTATGCGCTGACACAAGCTTTGCTCAGTGCGATCGCACTTCGTCAGGGTCAGATCGCGTTCATCAACTCGACCGTGGGTTTGAATGCTAGAGGCGGTGTGGGACAATATGCTGCAACCAAGCACGCACTGAAAGCGATCGCTGACAGCCTGCGAGAAGAAGTCAACGCAGATGGCGTGCGCGTTCTCAGCATCTACCCCGGACGCACTGCTAGTCCCATGCAAGCATCGGTTCAAGAGATAGAAGGTAGAGAATATCATCCAGAACGACTTCTGCAACCAGAAGATGTAGCCGCCGTGGTACTCAATGCCCTCAGTTTGCCCCGCACCGCCGAAGTAACTGACATCAACATTCGACCTTTGAGAAAAGCTTAAATTTCCTTCAGGTTCATAGAATCAAAGACACATTTGGGTAATAACCAAAGGCTTAATAGGCGTCATAATCCTCAACTTTATGTTTTCACGAGCTGAGATATCATTTGTCTGACCTTATCTTCAGAACTTTTTATAGCATTTATAGGAGTTAAATCAGGTTTTCTATGAAAAATTACTTGATTTTCATTCTTTTAATCTTAGGGGCAGTTGGGCTAAATAGCCTTGCTGATAAATACTTAAAAAAGCGATGGAATTTATGGTTAGGCTATGGATTCCCTGTCTTAATTATGATGTTATTTTTATGGAATATTTCTAATCCACCTGCACAAAATTTATTTGCTGACTTTGACAAAGCTTATTACCCAGCGGGTCGTCTTGTACTAGAAAATCCCCCAGATTTATACCTACCAGATAAAAATTGCTTAGGACAACCTGATTGTCCGGCTGGGACTTTTGTAAATATTCCAATAATTGCCTATTTATTTACTCCTTTTTCATTGTTAAGTAAGCAAAATGCCCACATTTTGCTGATGTTTTTAAGTGGCATTGCGATTCTCTTCACTTACTATTTACTAATCAAGCTAGGCGAACTAACAACCGAAAAACAAAAAATCGCCCTACTCGGACTATTTGCGATCAATGGTCCTCTTTATTACAATTTGCGAGAAGGAAATTCGACTCATTTTGTCTTGTTGTTGCTAATCGCAGCTTTTTTTTGCATCCAGGCTAAACGCGAAATTTGGACGGGTGCGCTCTTAGCGATCGCTGCTTTGATTAAAATTCCCTTGTTCCTTTTTGGTGTTTACTTTGTAATGAGAAGTCGATGGCGAGTAGTGGCGGGGTTTAGTGCAGCGCTACTGGCAATTGTCGGAGCATCAATCCTTTTGTTCGGTTTCGATTTACATCAGACTTGGTTTGAGATGTGCATTCAGCCTTACGCTGGAAAGCCAATCGCCGCCTACAACAGTCAGTCACTTGATAGCTTCTTAGCTCGTTTGCTAACTGACGGTGGTCTTACTAAGTGGCTGCCTCTAGAGGTAGGATTGGGGTTCAAACTGGTGCGGTACGCATTGCTCTCACTGCTGTTTGGTGCGACTATTTGGATTTGCTGGCGCTCAAAAAAACCTGTCACATTAGAAGAAGAAAATTTAGAGCTTTCTGTTGTCCTTTGTTTAGCACTGCTTACAAGTCCTATCTCTTGGACTCACTACTATCTCTTGTTGCTACTACCTTTATCTCTCTATCTAGGCAACAAATTAGCAGTCCCTAATAAACAGCTTTGGTCTAGCCTAATATTATTAGGCATTTTATTGATATCGTTGCCTGTTACCTATACTCTGGCTTACTTCAAACCAGGAAATGCTCAATTTCTGAGTTATTTAGTATCCAGGGTGTTTATCTCTCATTACTTCTTCGGCGGCATCTTACTACTGGGAGTCTTGTTGGCTGCTCGATGGCAGAATTCAAAACGCTTTCAGCAATCTCAAAGTAGTCTTGGTTCTCTGTAACCCTGCTTTGTGACCATGCTTTATGGCATTAATTCTTAAGGTGTCAGTATGATTGTTTTTGTTATACCGCTCAGAAGTCAGCAATCTTCAAATTCTTGGGAGCGCGTTCTTAAGTTATTTGCAAGATGTATTAAGTCAATCTCAATCAAACTTCACCAGATTTTAGGGTGATTTTTGTTTGTCACAAAAACCAAAATATTGAGTTGAATCATCCTCACATTACCTACATTGAAGTAGATTTACTACCGCCAGATCCAGCTTTAAAAACTGCGGCTATGGAGAAATAGACAGCTCCTGATTTGGCTGATAAGTGTTTAGACAAGTTGCAAAAAGTGATGGCAGGTTTCATCTATGCTCAACAGCTAAAACCCTCTCATATAATGCTATTGATGCCGATGACTGTGTAAGTAAGCATTTGGCAGAATTTGTCAATCAGCATCCACAATCTAATGGATGGTTTGTAGATAAGGGCTATGTATATCAGGAGGGTAGCCAACTCATATATTACAAAAAATATGCTTTCAATAGCTCGTGTGGAAGCTGCCGAATTGTCCGGTACGATTTGTATAATTTGCCTGAAAAGATGGAAGATGCCAAGCTAACTTCTCTTATTCGTCTTGATTCTCATAAATCAACCGAGATCAAGCAGGGAGAAAGACTTAAGGAATTACCCTTTGAAGGTGCTGTTTATATTATCGGAAATGGAGAAAATCTCTATCCAACAGGTTTCGACACTTTATTTGGTGCTAAGGCGGGAATCACGTTAAGCCTCCGCTCTTGGATAAGAGAAGCCTTCAATTATCGATTTATAACGAAATCAATTCGTAGCGAATTTGGCTTGTATAAACTGAATTAGAAATTATAAATAAGCCTTACAAGGAAAAATAGTTATAAAGCAATTTATTCATTTGATAGGTTGCGCGATCGCATCACTTCTTTTTCGCAGACGTCCCAAAAATAGAGAATAATATTCACTAAGCCTAATATTTTGCTTCCATCTTCTAAAATAACTGGAGTTCCTTCACCCTTAATAGGCAATAAGTCTGCCATACCTGAGATTATAAATAAACTAAAACCGACTAGCAACAGAATATAGGGTGTTGATAATATTCTGCGCCAAAATGCAACGATATAGCTCACTAAACCAAGACCGTATAGGGAATACATAATCACCTTTGGGATACCCACTAATAAATCCAGCGTCAAAGTGAGCCGAAATATATCATCCAATAGAAAAATAGTCAGCGCGATCGCAGAGAAGAGGATAAAGGGATCGCCTTTGTGACTATGACGAATTCTTTTTAGTAAGGTAAAGCTAAATAAACAGATCGTTAAAGAGATGCACCAGAGGATTTCTGAAAAGTGAGTGAAAAGAGCCAGGTAAGGGATGTCTTTACGAAAAGGTTCAGCAAATAGAAGTTTTATGAAATTAACTCTGGCATAGTAGTCTGAACCGTAGTAGGTGCCTGCCATTTTGACATAGACTGTCATTCCCAGAAACAGTAACAGCACTAGACCATTAAAAACGAGAACGGAGCGGTCTTCTATGATTTGTTTGTTGAGGTCTTGCCAGATTTTTTTTATTTGATGATTCCGCATTTTTATTCAAGCTAGTTGTGATTATTTTATAATAGAAAAACACAACGGATTTAGATAGTTAAGTTTTTGTACATCTTTATGTATTTGAGTATAAATAAATTTTAGCAAACGAGTCCAGGGAACCGGGAAATATGTTTGATTTATCTTTGGACTGAAGCTTTCTGTATTTCAAGGAATACAGTAGACGAATAGATAGCTTGAGCATCTGAAAAGAGTTGGAAGAACAAAGGGTTGGGAAGACAATCAAGCGAAATTATGTAATCTAGTCCTTGGGTCAGCTTAAATTATGTTCGTTTTATCGCTACTGTTTATTTTTGCACTAGGCTTAGGATGCCTCAACCTAAAATATTTAAAGGATCGTTAGGTTATTGTCTTTAGTTCCGGCTTGGGAACCGCGTTAAGAAAGTCGGTATAGTAATTGACAGCTTCTCGCATGGCTGCTGTTACATATCTGAGCTTTTAGGGAACGCTAAAATATAACCTCAATGAGGTAAGTCTTTTAGTTTGGTTTCGGTACAGTTTTTGTCTTGCATTAAGGGAATAAAGAGAAGGAGTAACTACCTATGGCAACGAGCATCATGCAGCGTAATAATGTCCAAATGCTGGGTGATGGCAGCCAGACAATTATCTTTGCCCACGGTTTTGGCTCGGATCAGACGGCTTGGCGACATCAGGTAGCAGCCTTCGCGCCTAATTTTCGCATTGTGCTGTTCGACCATGTAGGGGGAGGTAAGTCAGATTTTTCTGCCTATAGTCCGCGCCGCTACAGCAGCTTATACAGCTATGCTGAGGATTTGCTGGATTTATGTGCCGAGTTAAAGTTAACCAAGAGCATCTTGGTGGGGCACTCGGTCAGTGGGATGGTTAGTTTACTGGCAGCATTAGTCGAGCCTGATTGCTTTAGCCAACTGATCTTTCTAGATGCGTCCCCCCGTTATCTCAACGATGACGGATATGTTGGTGGCTTCGAGCAGTCTGACTTAGATACACTCTATGCAGCCATGTCAACCAACTACTATGCTTGGGCTAGCGGTTTTGCGCCGATCGCAATGGCTACTCAGGATAAACCTGAATTGGCAGCGGAGTTTGCTAATACGCTAGCCGCTATCCGTCCAGATATCGCGCAAGCGGTCGCTAAAGTGATTTTCCAGTCTGACCACCGAGATGATTTACCACGATTGAATGTACCGACTGTGATTTTACAGGCAAGCGATGATATTGCGGTACCGCCTGAAGTTGGTCAGTACATGGCAGATAAAATTCCTCAAGGTAAGCTGATGAATATCGCTGCTAGAGGACACTTACCGCATATCAGCGCTCCCGACGTGGTAACGAGTGCAATTGCCCAATGTATCGCCGCTTAAACTTAAATCTTCTTCGATCGCGGTTGCTGCTTTGTCCTCCTGACCGACTACCGACCTTTAGAGCCGTCCTAATCTGGCTAACCCTCTTTTTCGTAGGACTGGGCGTGCTGGATGGATGGAAGCCTATGCAGATGGTCGCCCCAGTCATCTTGACAATATGCACGCTTCTGCCCCTACCAGCGGTGCAAGTTGCACCCGCCGCAGGGCTTTGCATTCTGTTGCTGGGACTGCTGCATGGCGATTGGCGGCTAACCCGCCAGTCACTTGAGCTTGGCAGTGTGGCTGTGTTCGGAACATTTGTAGGCTCTTTTCTGCGGGGAATCGAGTGGCGGTTGGCGTCCCAATCGGTGCTGAGTACTCTTACTAATACCGATACCAGAAATTCTCCCGATATACCGATCCGGCAAGCCCTGATCTTACTGCGGGAGTTTGTTTGTGCCGACGCAGCGATCGCGCTACGCCAACTTGATGATGTCACCGCTGAAGCCTTGGTGTGTATTCCCCAGCAAGCGCTGCCAGATCAACTGACAACGCCCACCTTGTTTGAGAAAGCGATCGCTCAAAATCGCTGTCTCTACTATCCAAACTACCCTGCTACTCCCGGTGCTTCTCATGTCTTGGTCGCTAAAGGGACTCAATCCCTCGCCATCCTTCCATTTCAGTATCCCGGTAGGGGCACGACTTTATCAGCGCCCCATAGCGGTGCAATTTTGCTGATTTGGCATCGCCAGACCAACATCTCCCCACGTCTGCGCCAATTTATTGAGTCGCTACTTGGCGAGTTACGCACCCTTCTACAGTTCAGCGATACCACCTTGCGGCTGGAGAATCTACAAGCCCGCTTCGGTGCCATGTTAGAGACAATCCATCAGGGAGTGGTATTTGTAGATGAAAGTGGGGAGCAAGGGTGGATCAATCAAGCCGCTGCCGAGCAACTGGGACTCACCCCAGGAGCTGTAGAACCCCCCGTGCTAGCTCAGGCGATGGCATTGCTACGCACGAGCGCTGATAATCAACAGGAAATCGTGGCGCAGGCAGCAAAGTTTTTTTCCCAACCTCAAGCAGTCATTCGCAATTGGATCTGGGTGTTCAAAGGCGACACGCCAAAAACCCTGAGTATCTCTAGCACGGCGACGCGGGTACACGACGTGCCCGGTCGCCTCTGGATATTCGATGATATTACCGAGCGATATTTCGCGCAACTGGCACTCGTCGAGCGTACTCAGGAGTTATCCCAGGCGAATTTGGAACTGGAAAAGGCAAAAGCAGCGGCTGAAGCAGCGACTCGCATTAAGAGCCAATTCCTCGCCAATATGAGCCACGAAATCCGCACCCCGATGAATGCAATTATCGGCATGACGGGACTGCTACTCAACACTGAGTTAACTCCTCAGCAGCGAGATTTTGTGGAAACCACCCAAAGCAGTGGCGATGCATTGCTAACGCTAATCAACGACATTCTTGACCTTTCTAAAATTGAGTCAGGCAAGCTGGAATTAGAAAAGCATTCTTTTAATTTGCGAGTTTGTGTTGAAGAAGCCCTCGATTTATTAGCTTTCAAAGCAGCCGAAAAAAATCTGGAATTAGCATATTTAATTCATCCAGGAACCCCACTCTCGATTGTGGGAGATGCCAGCCGGTTGCGCCAAATTTTAGTAAATTTGCTTAGTAATGCGGTCAAGTTTACTCAAACTGGAGAGGTAATTGTATCGGTCAGTGCAAACGAGGCGATCGCTCAGGAAGAATCGGAAATCAGTCACGAGCCAACCCACGCATTGCCCGATTACCAAATCCAATTTGCGGTTAAAGACACCGGCATTGGGATTCCCGCCAACCGGATAGACCGCCTGTTCAAATCTTTCAGTCAAGTCGATGCTTCCACAACTCGCCAGTATGGGGGAACCGGGTTGGGACTCGCGATTAGCAATCATCTGAGCGAAATGATGGGCGGTCAGATGTGGGTCGAGAGTATGGGAGCGATCGCGGGAAATCCTCCTTCTAACTGGCAACCTACAATAAAAAAAGCTCCGGGTGCAAAGAGCAACCCTGAATTTCATTCTCCCCTTCAAGAAGGCGAAAGCGTTGCGGCAAAACCGCTAGGGCCTACATCCCCTGCTACGCTCTCGGTCGCTAACAGCCCTCATCCAGACGTAGGCTCTACTTTTTATTTCACCATTGTTGCGGCATCAGCTCCCAATGTCTCTGCGATCGCTTCTCAAAATCCTCAACCTCAGTTAGATGAAAAGCGGCTCCTAATCGTGGATGATAACGCTACAAATCGCCAAATATTGACGCTACAAGCCCAATCTTGGGGAATGCTGACTTGGGCGGCTGAATCTGGTTTTGAAGCCCTCGACTGGTTGAACTTAGGGGAACCGTTTGATATCGCCATTCTGGATATGCAAATGCCACACATGGATGGTCTGACTTTAGCGGCTAAAATCCGTCAGCTGCCTAACTATGAAAAATTACCCTTAATTGTGTTGACCTCCATCGACAGGCCAGAAAGGAGTCATGATGTCCAAGCCGTCGATTTCGCGGCATTCCTCACCAAACCCGTTAAACAATCCCATCTCTATAATGTCTTGAGCCATATCTTGGGCGAACAGCCGATCCCGGTGAAACCCTCGCGCCCAAATCTACCGGCAATCAATCCCCAACGAGGGGTACAATTTCCCCTGCGGATTCTGTTAGCAGAAGACAATATTGTGAATCAAAAGGTAGCCTTGTATTTACTATCACAGATGGGCTATCGAGCAGATATTGCCAGTAATGGATTAGAAGTGCTAGAAGCTCTACATCGCCAATCCTATGACGTGGTACTGATGGATGTGCAGATGCCAGAAATGGATGGATTGACAGCGACTCGCCGCATCATTGGGGAATGGTTGCCTGCTTCTCGTCCCCGCATCATTGCCATGACAGCGAATGCGATGCAAGGAGATCGAGAAGAATGTCTCAAGGCAGGCATGGATGACTACCTAAGCAAACCGATCCGAACCGAGGAACTCATCCAAGCTTTGAGCAAGTGTCAGCCTTTAAGCGAGGCTGAGAAACCAGGATTGTTAGCGAAGCAGCACGTTAGCGAAGCCAAGAGCGATCGCGCCTTAGTCCAGACTGAGGCAGAAATAGACAGTTTAGTGCAGACTGAGGCAGAAATAGACAGTAGAAGAATTCCCCCCGTCATCCCGTCACCCCCTCACCCCTCTCTTCCGACTCCCCAACTCAGTCCTCAGTCCTCTGTCCTCAGTCCTTCTATCGACAGTGGGAGAATTCCCCCCGTCATCCCGTCACCCCCTCACCCCTCCCTTCCGACTCCCCAACTCAGTCCTCAGCCCTCTGTCCTCAGCACTTCTATTGATGCCAAAGTGTTGCAATCATTTCGCAAAATGGTCGGTGAAGATGCCGAGGCGATTTTAGGAGAGATGATCGATTGCTACCTCGACGATGCGCCAAAACTCTTAGAAGCGATCGCGATCGCAGTTGCCCAAGCAAATGCACCCCAGTTGCAACGCACCGCTCACACCCTCAAGTCAAGCAGTGCCACCCTAGGTGCCACAACCCTCGCCCAACTCTGTAAAGAGTTAGAAATCATGGCTCGGACTGGAAATATTCAAAATGCATTAGACAAATTGCCGCAGCTTGAAGCTGAGTATGAACAAGTTAAGGCGGATTTGCACTCTCAACGCCAGCCAAATTAGCTATGAACACCACCGACGCTAATCAACATACTCCCCTCATCCTCGTCGTAGATGACGACAAATTCATGCGGCTTCAACTTCGCCGAGCGATGGAACAAGCCGGATACGAGGTAGCAGAAGCAAGCGACGGAGAGGAAGGTTTAGCCGCCTACACGCGCCTACACCCAGATATTGTGCTGCTGGATGCCATGATGCCAGTGATGGATGGTTTTACCTGCTGTCATCTATTGCGTACCCTTCCAGAGGGTGATTCTCGTGGAGAGAAGTTTGGCGATTCTCCTACAGCGACGGGAACTGCTGAAAAAAGTCGCCCCCCTAGAGGATCGCGGAACACACCCGTATTGATGATTACGGCTCTTGAAGATCAAGAATCGGTCGATCAAGCATTTGAGGCGGGTGCCATTGATTACATTACCAAGCCGATTCACTGGGCAGTTCTGCGCCAGCGCGTGCGTCGTGTCCTCCAAGCTAGCCAAGCAACAGAGGAATTGCGACAGCAAACTGAGCGGGCACAACTGAGCGAGGAGCGACTAAGGTTAGCCCTAGAAGCTGCCCACATGGGCACCTGGGACTGGAATATCCATAGCGGCAAAGTTGTTTTCTCCGCAACCGCAGAAGCGAATTTTGGTCTGACCCCAGGTTCCTTTGACGGCACCTATCAAAGCTTCCTCACCAAAATCCATCCTCTAGACCTAGAATTAGTCACTCAAGCTTTAGTACGCCCCGTGGAAGAAGGGGCGGACTATGACATCGAATACCGGATTATTTGGTCGGATGGTAGCGTTCATTGGATAGCCAGCAAAGGTCAAGTTTATTACGACCAAACCGGCAAACCCATCCGTGTGAACGGCATCAACATGGACATCACCGAGCGCAAGCACTCGGAACAAAAAATTTGCGAACAAGCGGCTCTACTGGATATCGCCACAGATGCAATTCTGGTTCAAAATCTAGACAACCAAATCTTATTTTGGAACCAAGGTGCGGAACGTCTCTATGGCTGGAAGCAAGAAGAAGCCCTCGGCAATAACACTGCTGAGCTGTTGCATAAGCAAATTTCACTAAAACTTCGAGCCGCCCAAAAAACTCTCATCGAGGAAGGAGAGTGGTATGGGGAGTTGTATCAAATGACCAAATCTGGTCGAGAAATCATTGTTGAAAGTCGCTGGACGCTCGTGCGCGATGAGGCGGAAAACCCAAAAGCAATTCTGATTGTCAACACCAATATAACTGAAAAAAAACAACTAGAAAGGCAGTTTCTCCGCGCTCAGCGCATGGAGAGCTTAGGAACGCTGGCTAGCGGCATTGCCCACGATTTAAACAATGTGCTAGCGCCTATCTTGATGTCAGTTCAACTTCTGCAAATCAAGATTCAGGATCGCCAGAGTCAACAGCTGCTTTCCATCCTCGAAACGAATGCCAAACGTGGAGCTGATTTAGTTAAACAGGTGCTTTCTTTTGCGCGAGGCATGGAAGGCGAACGGACAAATCTCCAAGTCGGGCACCTAATTTACGAGATTGCGAAGATCGCAAATGAAACTTTCCCTAAATCAATCGAGATTCATACGCATATCCAGACAAGAGAGCTGTGGCCTGTTTCTGGCGATGCTACTCAACTACATCAGGTACTGATCAATCTTTGCGTCAATGCTCGTGATGCCATGCCAGATGGCGGGACGTTGAAGATTTCCGCCGACAATACAGTAATTGATGAAAACTATGCCAGGATGAACTCAGGTGCAAAAGTGGGTGCCCATATTGTGATTAGTGTCTCTGATAGTGGAGTGGGAATGCCTACTGAGATGCTTGATAGAATCTTTGAGCCATTTTTCACAACTAAAGAAATTGGCAAAGGTACGGGTCTGGGTCTTTCAACTGTTCTTGGCATCATCAAAAGCCACGGTGGTTTTTTGAATGTATATAGCGAAGTGGGAAAAGGCACAGAATTTAAGATCTACTTGCCAGCAATCGAGGGAGAATTAACATCGCAAGCTCTAAAAAAACCATCTAATCTGTTAACTGGAAACGGCGAGTGTATTCTGGTTGTTGATGACGAAGCTTCAATTTCTCAAGTGACTCAAGCATCTCTAGAAACTTATGGCTATAAAGTTTTAACTGCGAGCGATGGGATTGAGGCAGTCGTACTGTATGCCCAGCATAAAACGGAAATTAGTGTTGTACTCCTCGATATGATGATGCCGTCTATGGACGGGCCAACAACGATTCGCACGCTACAAAAAATTAACCCGCAAGTTAAAATTATTGCGGTTAGCGGACTCTTATCTAACGATAGGGTGAGTGAGCTGGCTCGCGCTGGGGTCACAACCGTTTTGTCAAAACCCTACACTACAGAAGAGTTGTTGAAAGCCTTACATGAGATAATTATCTAATGCAAGACTTAACAGCAACTGCTCAACTGATGCCATACTTCCTCTGCATGACTTCCTGACGACAAACGTGCCAAAAGTAAAATGCGATATTGAGGATTCCCAGTAACTTCGTGCCATCTTCTAGCATTGCCGGAGTACCATTTCCTTTGATGTGCAAGATGTCCACTAAGCCAGAAATGCCAAATAAGATACCCGCAATTATCAGCAATACATAAGGCGTTGATAAAAGTTTGCGCCAGAAGCATAAACCATAAGCGATCGCGCCAGTACCGTATACTAAGTACATCACCCCTTTGGGCACCTTAGCTACATCTCTCAAAATTAAGGTAATCCGAAATAAATCGTCGGCTAATAAAACAAAAATCCCAATCGCAGAACATAAGATAAATAGATTTGCTTTGCGATTGGGAGAAATTATGTTTAGCAAGCTAAAGCTAAACAAACAAACTGTACCTGAAAGGCACCATAACACTTCAGAGACACTCGTTAATAAGCCGTAGTAGGGTCGTCGGATTGAGAAGGGATCTGCAAAAAGAAATTCAATCCCTTGACCTTTTCCCAGAAATTTTGCGTAAACTGACAGCGCCAAAAATACTAATACAGTTCCGCCATTCAAGAAGAGGATCAGGCGATCGGCTTCTATTTGCTTCTTACTTTCTTGCAAGATTTTATTAAATACGTGAAGCTGCATTCTTATTCAAATCAGTTATCACCTATTTAACATAGCTGATAACTGATTGTACCGGCTACAGTTTAAATAGAAGCCGTTCTGTAGGTTACAACTTCTTGAGGCACGGTAGGAGCCTGAGTATTGATTTTTCTGGAATAAGTAACTCTCGCTAAAGAAATCCAAGCGGCAAGCGAAAACATGGCTGGATATGCCATCTTGAGTGCCATTAAGATTTTTCCTTGCTTGAGTCCTACCAAACTCCAATGCAGTTTGAGAAACGCCTTAATTTCCTCAAGTTTCGGAATAGACGAGCGATATTTTTCATGCACTAACGGGTAGATTCTTTCCTTGATTAAGATATTGGTTTCTAACCGTTTTTGCAGTGAAAACTTCTGATTGCATCCACCCGGCCATAATGTCCGGAAGGTAAGGTACTGATTAACAAATGCGGCATCCCCATATTGGGCAATTTTAACCCAAGAGTCGATGTCATCGCAGTTACCATCTAAAGCCGAATCCCAACCGCCTGACTTGATAAAGGCATCTTTTTTGAAAGCAACTTGAACGGGTGTCCCAAAAGGAACCACTTCCATCAACATCCCGTAGTGGATATCCTCTTGTTTCACGTAAAATAGTTTGCCAGGACCGCTCGGCTTGGTGCGGGTAACTTCTTCACCGTTGACATCAACTTGAACGGCTTGACACGAGCAAATCGCTGCTTGAGGACGTTGAGCGATCGCTTTTACCATTTCCCAGACACAGTTGGGTGCCAGATAGTCATCATCATCCAGCGGTTTGATCCAGTCTCCGGTTGCCACGGCAACCCCAGCATTTACGGTAGCGGAGTGACCGCTATTGACTGGGTTGCGGTAGTAAACTACGCGATCGCCCAAGCTGCGGACATATTCTTCGGTACCGTCCGTGGAACAGTCATCTGCTACTACCACTTCGCAGGGCAAAGTTTGCGCGAGCGCTGATTCAATCGCCCGCCGCAGCAGCGGTAAACGATTATAGGTTGTAATTACGATGCTAAATTTCAGCATATAGAGCAGCTCCTGAGCCGTTATAAAGTTATTTGTTATCAGCGCAGCTTTCTACTTAAGCCACAAAAGTCAGGTACTTTTTCAATCCATTAGTTTACTTTTTCAGCCTTTAGGGGGATGAATTAGCCGATTTTACTTACGTAAGTACACTAACATCTACCCGTAGATAGAGAATAGACTTGCAAAATTTATCCGTATAAACACTTATCTTAAGCAATTTTTTTGAAGAAAGCATCAAGATAAGGTGAAGAAAATGTATATCCCGGATAATCTTCTTAAAGTTTTCGTAAAGATATCGGCAACCCGCTATCAATTCATCGGTTTGTATCATTAAATACAAACAAATTTCACAAAAGACGCGATCGCTCGAAAACCCGATTTTACAGTATCAACTATAAACTCACCGTGCTTTTAAGGATGATAACTTCGGCAGGTTTTGGGGAACTCAGTTAAGGAAAGAAGTTTCTATTGCTGTTAGAGACGCTGCCGCCAGTGAGTCGGAGCGATGTCCCATCATCTGCTTTTACAGGCAGCTATAGTGGGAAAAGTGCCAAAGCCTACAGCACGCTGCGCTTACCGCGTAGCGATACTTGTAGGGGTTATCGTCGCCTAACCATCATGAGCGAATTCCCAGATTTTTCCGATTTAGGCTATCAAATCGAAAGAGAGCTAGGGCACAACCCTTGCGGGGGTCGAGTTACTTACCTGGCAAGCCGTACCAATACACAGCAGCGCGTCGTTATCAAGCAATTTCAGTTTGCCCATTCGGGTGCCCGCTGGTCAGACTATCAAGCTTATGAGCAAGAAATTAAGGTGCTACAGCAGCTGAACTCACCCAGCATTCCCCAGTACCTCGATTCCTTTGAAACTCCCACTGGCTTTTGCCTGGTTCAAGAATATAAACCGGCTCCCTGTGTCTCTACATCGCGTCACTTTACCCCAGAGGAAGTCAAGCAAATTGCCATTGCCCTGTTAGAAGTTTTAGTCTACTTACAACAGCAAAATCCCCCGATTATCCATCGAGATATTAAGCCGGAAAATATCTTAGTGGATGAACAATTGAAGGTTTACCTGGTAGATTTTGGCTTGGCTCGCATCGGAGGTGGGGAAGTCGCCGCCAGCAGTACCGTCAAAGGCACGTTGGGATTTATGCCGCCAGAACAGGTGTTCAATCGCCAACTCACCCAAGCATCTGACTTATATAGTCTCGGCGCGACGCTGGTTTGCTTGCTTACCCAAACCAAATCTACGGAAATTGGCAATTTAGTTGATGAAGCTTATCGGATCGATTTTAAGCAGATGGTGCCGCATCTGAGTCGGCAATTTGTAGACTGGCTCTCAAAAATGACGGCACCCAGCCTCAAAAATCGCTTCGAGCGTGCAGCGGATGCCCTAGAAGCTCTGAGGTCGATTGATGTTCGCCGCCGCGTACTCAAGCCAAGTGATATTGTCCGCTATGCCAAGGCATTCGGAACTCTAGACCGTCCCACAAAAACTAAGATTCTTGCCGCTGGATTAGTGTTAACATCCCTGGGGTTTGCCACGGTCAAACACAGACCCAGTTTAGTTAAAGCGGATCTCGTCAGGCAGTTGTTGGAAACTAACCACTGTGACAGATGCGACTTAAGCTATGTTCATCTGAGTCGAGCCGATTTGAGTAACGCCTATCTAACGGGTGCCAACCTTCGAGATGCCTATCTCAGGGGTGCTAACCTCATCGGTGCCGACTTGACGGGTGCCGACCTCAGGAATGCTTACTTGGCAGTTGCCGATTTAACCATTGTTAAGTTCAGGGGTGCCAACCTCGAAGGTGCCGACCTCCAGGATGCTTACTTGGGGAGTGCCGACCTGAGAGGAGTCAAACTCAGGGATGCCAATCTGGAAGCGGCTGACCTTGAGGGTGCCGACTTGACGGGTGCTGACCTCAGGGGAGCGAACCTCAAAGATGCCAACTTAGAGGGTGTCACGATAACCGGAGCCAAGCTGACAAACACCATCATGCCCGATGGCTCGGTTCATCGATAGCTTAATGCAAGTGGTTCCAACGAGCAATCTGGATGATAGCAAAAACAGAGCGATCGCATCCGTTACTTTTGCAGCCATCTGTTATAAAAGACTCACCACCTACATCTATCGATAGGTAGGCTCATGGGTAATTTAGCAGACTTTTCTAGCCAAGGCTATCAAGTAGAACGAGAGCTAGGACAAAATCGCGCCGGGGGTCGAGTCACCTACCTGGCAACGAGTACAAAAACCCAGCAGCACGTTGTGATTAAGCAGTTCCAGTTTGCCCAATCCGGTGCTAGTTGGTCGGATTATGATGCTTACGAGCAAGAAATTCAACTATTGCGCTGTCTGAATCATTCCAGCATTCCCCAGTACCTCGATTCCTTTGAAACTCCCACCGGCTTTTGCCTGGTTCAAGAATATAAACCGGCTCCCTGTGTCTCTACATCGCGTCACTTTACCCCAGAGGAAATTCAGCAAATTGCTGTTTCCCTATTAGAAGTTTTAGTCTACTTACAACAGCAAAATCCCCCGATTATCCATCGAGATATTAAGCCGGAAAATATCTTAGTGGATGAACAATTGAAGGTTTACCTGGTAGATTTTGGCTTGGCTCGCATCGGTGGTGGAGAAGTCGCCGCCAGCAGTACCGTCAAAGGCACGTTGGGATTTATGCCGCCAGAACAGGTGTTTAATCGCCAACTAACCCAAGCATCCGACTTATATAGTCTCGGCGCGACGCTGGTTTGCTTGCTTACCCAAACCAAATCCACTGAAATTGGCAATTTAGTAGATGAAGCTTATCGGATCAATTTTAAGCAGATGGTGCCAAAACTGAATCCACAGTTTATCCGCTGGTTGGAAAAAATGACGGCACCCAACTGTAAAAATCGCTATCCCAATGCTGTCACTGCTCTGGAAGCACTCAAGCCGATTGATGTAGTCCGCCGTGCCACAATTCCCAAGATTCTCCTGCATCCTACAAAACAAGGGGTACTCGCAGCTGTAGCATTGCTAACCCTAAGTTTTGTCACTCTCAACACCGTGATTCGTCTATTCCAAGAACACCAAATCACGCAATTGAGAAAACAGCACCTTCGGCAGTTGCTCAAAACAAAACAGTGTCGAGGATGCGATTTAAGCGGTGCCAACTTAGCTGGAGCAAGTCTGAATGGTGCCGACTTGAGCGAAGCCAAGTTAATAAAAGCGAACCTGAAGGGTGCTGAACTCAGAAATGCAAAGTTGAATCAGGCAAACCTGGCGGGTGTATCCCTCAGCAGTGCTGACCTGAGGGGAGCCAGTTTAGTTGAAGTGCAGTCAAGTTCCGGTCAATCAAGCCGGACTGATTGCGCCGATTTTAAAGATGCTAACCTGAGCCAAGCTAACTTAAGTGAAGCAAATCTGAGATGTGCCTCCCTATACAACGCCAACCTGGGTAGTGCCGAACTCAACGGTGCTGAGTTAACAGGAGTTGACCTGAGGTATGGCAATTTGAGAGGAGCAACTCTAAAACTGGTGCGCCTCAACACTGCCAATCTAGGAAGTGCCAGCCTCACAGATGCTAACTTAAGCGGTGCTGACTTAGGCGGTACCAACTTAAGGAACGCTAACTTAAGTAGTGCCAATCTTAATGATGCAGCTTTAGTGGGTGCAAGCTTATACGGTGCTGACCTCAGTAATGCCAATCTCAGTCATGCCAACCTCAGCACAGGGAATCTGAAGGAGGTCAACCTCAGTGGTGCCAACCTCAGTGGTGCCAATCTCAAAGATGCAAACTTAAGGTTGAGTCAGCTATTCGGTGGCAATTTAATCGGTGTAAACCTAGAGTCGGCTGATTTGAGTTTTGCTAAGCTGAGTGGCACCAACCTCAGCCGCGCCAACCTAAAGTTCGCTAATTTGAGTTATGCCACTTTAACGCAGGCCAATCTGAGGGGTGCCAATCTCAACCAAGGGAATCTGAGTCAGGCGAACCTGAGCCAAGCGAACCTGGAGTATGCTGATCTGAGTTACGCTAACTTAAAACAGACCAACTTGAGCCGTGCCAACTTGAACCAGACCAAGCTGCACCAGACTGACCTGACAAACACAAGAATGCCCGATGGTAGCATTCACAAGTAATCAACATTTAAGTTGACTGAACCCATTACTTAAGCTCTGGATGCGCTGCTACAGAGGGTGGCGGAGTTACCATCTGGTTAATCGTAGAAATCATCTGGTACAAGCGCCCCAAATCCCGTTGGTTGAAGTACAAAACCAGACGAGGCAAATCCAAGGTTTCATCGACTGCTTCTTGGGGTAATGCCTGAGTTTTTTCAATTCTTCCCTTCACCAAGATGTCGCTGAAATCAGCATTCAGCTGTTCAACCGCTGCATCCGATATTTCCGACTTAAGACGCAGAACAAATTTATCCTCAACATAGCGGCTAGAGTGATAAACCCGGTAAAAGCGATTGATCGCTTCACAAGCGACCTCTAAGTTATCTGTAATGGTATACAGGTTTGGATCGTCATGACTCACTAAACCGGGTTCGACTAAATGCTTGCGAACATAAGCATCCCAGGACGACCAGTAATCGCCGCCAGGACGGTCAATTAAGACCATCGGCACAGGACCATATCTTCCCGTCTGGCAAAGCGTCAAACACTCCAAGGCTTCATCCTGCGTGCCAAAGCCACCGGGAAAGAGAGCGATCGCATCGCTTTCTCGCAGGAAAAACAGCTTCCGGGTGAAAAAATACTTAAAAGGAATCAGCTTGGGGTCGCCTTCAATAAACGGGTTTGCTCCCTGCTCAAAAGGTAGCTGAATATTCAAACCAAACGATTTTTCAGCTCCCGCGCCTTCGTTTCCCGCCTGCATAATCCCCCCACCGGCACCCGTCATCACCATATAACCGAGCTGGGTGACACGGCGAGCAAACTCAACCGCCATGAGGTATTCGGGACTATCAGACGCAAGGCGAGCCGAACCAAAAATCGTTACTTTGCGGACGTGTCGATAAGGATAAAAAACTTGAAATGCCCGCTCCATATCTTGCATAGAAGCGCTCAAGATTTTCCAGTCCAGCCGGTCGATTTCCTCCCCAGCCAGTCGCACCAGCACTGACAGCGCCCGTTGTATCCATTTTCCGTGTTTCAGGTTCGGTAGCTGGTGAATTAGATCGGCTACGTCTGATTGCAGTGACTCAAGGGCATTAGAAGGAGGAGTGATGGTCATAATTTATGCAAGCACCAGCGGCACTCTATTCTAACGGGATTCGCCCCAGCATCGCCGCTACTGGTATCATCCTATACGATTTTCTCCCCAACCGGCTTTCAGCGCCTGTCTAACAGAAAGGTTGAAGCTTCCATTAAGGGGGCGGAACTCCTCAAAAAAACCCGTTTTCTACAAGAAAACGGGTTTTTTCAGATCGTGCATATCTTTCGTTATTTAAAACAACCTACTGAATAGTTCAAGAAGGCGAGTAAAAAAGACAAATGACAAGCAGAACTGTCAACTCAACTTAGAGAGTCTGGGTTGATAAGCAGCGATTTCCCGCAAAAATAGGTAACTATGCTGACGGTTTATCCATTCTTGCTGGGAAAAAGTTGGTTAGAGATACTTTTCCAAAGTATTTGCCAAAGTGGTTTTGGGAACCGCTCCCACCACCATATCCACCCGTTGACCGCCTTTAAAAATCATGAGCGTGGGAATGCTGCGAATCCCATACTGGCTGGCAACGTTAGGGTTTTCATCGGTATTGAGTTTGACTACTTTTACTTGACCGTCGTACTGCTGGGCAATTTCATCCACCACAGGCGCAACCATCCGGCAAGGTCCGCACCAGGGTGCCCAGAAATCTACTAGAACGGGAACTTCACTGTCAAGTACTTCTTGTTTAAACGAAGCGTCTGTAACTTGTGCGGCTGATGACATGCCTAGAAATCCTTAAGCGTAACAGTTTCTAATTTTTAGCAAATTCTACCATAGGCAAAACAGACATTTTCTGACTCAAAAGGTATACATTTAGACATAATTGACGAGTCAGTGGGTTTGACTGCTGGCTGGCTGGCGGTGATTTTAACCCCAGAAAAGGAACCGCCCGAACAGTAGTCCGGGCGGAGTGTGGTGTGAGGAGTGAACGGAAACATTCGTCTCCGCTTTCTCTATTCTAAGCGACAGCTTTAGATTTTCCAGCCCTCTAAGCAGGAGTCCGGAATTTCTTAAGGAACGCAAATGAGTCAGTGAGTTTATTTACCCATTCCCAACTGCTGTGCTTTCTGGTAGACCTTCCCTTCGGTCAGCAAAGAGGGTGCGATAACGACTTCAACTTGCTGCATCTCCTTGATATCTTTGGCTCCCAGCGTGCCCATACTGGTTCTCAAGGCTCCCAGCAGGTTATGGGTGCCATCATCCAGACCAGCGGGGCCGCGCAGGATTTGTTCGCACGTTCCCGTCGTGCCGACGCGAATGCGTGTACCACGAGGGAGAACGGGGCTAGGTGTTGCCATCCCCCAATGATACCCCCGTCCGGGTGCTTCTTTGGCTCTGGCAAACGGAGAACCAATCATCACGCCGTCAGCACCGCAGGCAAGCGACTTGCAGATATCGCCGCCAGTGATTAAACCGCCATCGGCAATCACGGGGACATAGTTGCCGGTTTCGTGGAAATAGTCATCGCGAGCGGCTGCACAGTCGGCAACCGCGGTTGCTTGGGGAATCCCTACTCCCAAAACGCCGCGAGAGGTACAAGCGGCACCGGGACCAATCCCCACCAGCACGCCAGCGGCACCCGCCTTCATTAAGTTCAGCGTCACGTCGTAGGTGACGCAGTTCCCTAAAATGACCGGGATGGGCATTTCTTGACAGAAGTGAGCCAAATCCAGGGGGGTCACTGACTCAGGCGAGAGGTGAGCGGTGGAAACCACCGTCGCTTGCACAAAGAACAAGTCTGCACCCGCTTTTGCCACCGCTGCGCCGTACTTTGTCGCTCCCGCTGGTGTGGCGCTGACGGCTGCGATGCCGCCTTGTTGCTTAATTTCTTGAATCCGTCGTTCGATTAATTCTTCCTTAACGGGTTCTGCATAGAGTTCTTGCATCAGCGCGACAAACTCTTCTTTGCCCACAGAGGCGATGCGATCTAAAATCGGCTCTGGGTTTTCATAGCGAGTTTGAATTCCTTCTAAGTTGAGGACGCCTAATGCCCCCAGTTGAGAGAGTAAAACTGCCATGCGGACATCTACTACCCCATCCATCGCACTGGCAATAATCGGTATTTCTCGCTCGATGCCGCCGATGCGCCAGCGGGTATCTGCCAAACTGGGGTCTAGTGTCCGATTTCCAGGCACTAGCGCGATTTCATCGATGCCATAAGCTCGGCGAGCTGTCTTACCCCGCCCAATTTGAATGTCCACTCTTAACTTCCCGTTCCCAAGACTATTTAAGTTAGAGTATCAAATTCAATGGAGAATTTGTTTGGGGCGGGTGGTTAAGTTGGGTTGGGCGATCGCATCCTTGGTTGAGTCTAGTGGGATTATGGAGCGATCGCTTCTTTGTTTCAGGTTCAGTGATTTCTCGTGTTTATTTTCATCCTCATCATTTTCGTTGTTGTTGAGCATCTGGGACAGGTAGCCGAGAATCGCTGCACCTGTGGCAATCCCGCAGATACACTGCTGACTCAACGGGGAGAAGAGGTAACGGAGATGAGCGCAAAAATGCAAATGGAATGCTAAATCGCTTGGTGCAAAAGCTACGAAATCACCATTACTTTGTGTAGAGGGATGCCCTAGAACTACTGGTGCAAGGGAAAGGGGCATGAAGTTTGCAAAAGCGCGAACTGACAAGTCAGCGCTTCGCTATCGCATTCTCAAAAAAGCGCTCAGCACCGATTATTTTGTACAAAGTTCACATCATTAATGCGCCGCAGTATTTTGCCATCCTTACCCAGTACCCGCATTTGGCAAGAATGATTAGCGCCTGGTGATATGAGGACAAAAACACCGTTAGTGGCTTCGTCGCGCAGAATCTTCCCGTTATCAAAGGTGATTTCAACAGCAGCAACTTCCGGCGAGAGTACCTTACCGTAAGTGAGGGCGTAAGTCTCACCAGTTTTATCGTTCGAGTAGTTGCCGCTTCCATACCACACCAGCTGCTCTGGTGGTAACGGTGGGCGATCCAGAAAGAATTCAGCGCTGTCATTACCGATCTGTTCCCAGCCACTTTCTTTACGCACAAGCACGCTGTGACCCAATATCTGTGGCGACGCTTGCTGGCGATCGCTGCTGGGGCAGATGGCGCTATAGAGTACCACTACACCCTGCGACCATTGACGGGTACCCAGTACGCGAAAGTCTTGAGCTTGGGTTGTGGGAGAAGGGCAGAGGTTGTTTTGGCGTATAACTTGTTCTGGGGTAGCTGCCACACGCTCAGAACTACAGCTAGAGGCGAAAAGCGCCAACAACCCGATTAGGGGGAGGATTAACCGTCTCATTGTCGTGTGGCTGGATTCGCCTGGGTAAAATTCCCTTCAAACTTGGCTCAGCCGTTCGTGAGTGGCATCTTCCCAAAGTAGAGTGCATATGCCAATCCTTCTCGGACAAGAAGACCTAAACGCCTTCCCAATTACGGAAAAGAGACGCGATATATCGCGTCTCTACAGGAGAGGGGTTGGAAAGACGGGTTAACTGCTTTGCATACCGTCTTGGTTGTTATTTTGGCTTGGCTTTTCTACTGAGGAAATCATAGCGGTAAGGGCTTCTGGCGGGATACTGCCATTGTTGCTACGAACCAGATTACTAACTTGACCAATTAATGAGCCTAATTTGCCATCTTCAAGCAAGGTGTTAATTAAGGCTAAACCGCTGGTGGATAGTAACATTTTGTTGATGTCACCGGCACCGTTGCCGTTGCTGCCATTTGCGCCGGGGAAGGAGTAAATTCGGGCATCGCCGATCACTCCTGGTTGAGGTCCCAATGCCTTGACAATTTCTGGCAGTTTATCTGCTAAATCGGGCCAAATTGTGGTAATAATCTTGGCTGTGAGGTTAGCATCGCTAATTGTATTTTGGGCAGAAATTTGGGCTTGAATCCCTTCAGCCTCGGCTAAAGCTTTGTCACGGTTAGCATCGGCTAGGGTGCGAATTGCTTCCGCTTCTAGTTCCGCTGCTTGTTGGGCAATTTCCGCTTGCCGCTTGCGCCGGAAAGCGTCAATCTCGACAACGTTGCGATCGCTAATACTCTTCTCTTGGGCTTCTCGTTCGGCGGCAATAATTGAAAGCTGTTTATCCCGTTCGGCTTTTTCAATCGCGCTTGCAGTCGTTACAGATGCCTCTGCTCTCGCTTGTTGTGCTTCGGCGACAAAGCTTTCGCGTTTTTTGTTGGCGACTGCGATCGCTACCTCTTCTTGGGCAATTCTTGACAGTTTTTCAGACTCCGCTACCTGCACTTGCGCTTGCAATTTCGAGGATTCTACTGTCTGTAGACGAATAATTTCCGCCATTTCTGCTTCTTGTTTTTGCAGTGTTTGCGCCACTTTGAGTTGTTTATTGCGTTCCTCTAGGGAAATATCCGCCTCAATTTGGCTTTGTTGTACTGCCAGTTTTTTGTTAATTTCTTCCTCCTGAATGATGCGTTGACGGGTTATTTCCGCAACTTCCGCTTCTTGTTTTTGCAGTGCTTGCGCCACCTTGAGTTGTTTATTGCGTTCCTCTAGGGAAATATCTGCCTCAATTTGGCTTTGTTGCACCCCCAATTTCTTGCGAATTTCTTCTTCTTCAACGGATTTAAGCTGCAAAATCTTGGTACGCTGCACGGTTGCAGCTTCTCTGTCTTTCGATTCTTGTATTTCCCGCTGTTTTTGAGCTTTGAGTGCTTCTACTTGTAACTGTTGCTCTTGTTTGGCGTTTTCTTTTTCTTGCTCGATTTGGAGCGATCGCTTTTGGGCATCCAGTTCTTTCTGCTCAATGGTAACTTGAGTCGTTAATTCAACTTCTCGTTTTTGTTGAATCGAGCGTTGAATTGTTTCAGTCCGCAGTCGCACGCCTTGAGCATCGAAGAAGTTATTCGTATCGTAGGTATCGCTTTCTTCAATTTCTGAAATGGCAATATTGTTCAGCGTCAAACCTACTTTTTTCAAATCTTGCTGAACTAAATTTAAAACAGCATCAGCAAAACCAATCTTGTCTGAATCAATTTCGGCTAGACTCTTATTTTTTGCTGCTGCCCGAATCGCATCGTCCGCCCGTTTTTCTAGGGCATCTTTAATATCTTCCGGCGTAATTTTTCCTGCTCTAGACAGCCTAGCCGCCGCTGTTAAAACATCTTGTTCGTCGGCATTAATGCAGACATAGAATGTTACCCGCATATTTGCCCGGAGGTAATCTTGGGTACGAACTGCCAGCTTCCCAGTGCGCTCAACGTCAATCGAAATTTCTCGCAAAGGGACGCGGGTAAGCTGATGAAATCCAGGTAAGACAACACAACCACCATACAGAATGACGGATTTACTTTTAATGAAAACACCGCCAGTTCTCACAAAAGCTTCGTTGTTGGGTGTAACAACATAAACTCGCGTATACGCCCAGATGCTAAATAACAGTAATAAAACCAAAGCACCAATAATTCCAGGGAAGATAATTCCACTTCCCAGTTGGGCAATCGTTGGTTGTATTGGGGCTGGAAGAGTCTGAGCGATTAAAGTAGACTCATTTTCGGGTAAACTCGCCTCGGTTTGCCATTGTTGTTCCGAGAGTTCAGATGTGGTAGCAATTGGTAATGATTGGATGAAGGTAAGCCAAAATAGCATAATTTTGAAGAAATTGGTTGTTAGCTGTTAGTTTCTCTAGCAATTGAAAGTTGCGGCTATACAGATGAAACCTATCTACCTAGGCAAGTTGAAATTCTAAATTCAGGGTTAGCGTAAGCGCATAGATAGACTTTGCTTGAATCGCGGCGAATCCTATTCTTTATAGATTTATTACTTGATTTTGGATGCATTTTCTAGCCAATGCTCTTGATCGGGACTATCTTTAGCGACGACTAAATAGTGGTGTTCCAAACGTTCAATGACTAAGACTTTTTCATTGCGACGCGGGAGAACCGTTGCCCAATCAGGTAAAGTGGCGCTGATGGTGACAAGATTTCGCGCTGAATCGATGACATCTACCTGACCAATTTTGCCTCTGTGTTTATGGGGAATAAAGGCAGAACTTACCGTACCGAAACAACCAATTAAGCGATCGCTACTGGCATCTTCCCCAAAGGCAGCAAAGATTTTTCCCAGAGGTCGAGAAATCAACCCCCCTAGAAACAAGCTGATTGCCATTGAACTTAATAACACCACTCCCCCTAACCCAAAAAAACGGTAGGGGATGCCACCTGTGAGGCTACCAACCCAAACATTGAGCATCCAGCCGATGACACCCCAGAGGCTAAAGTCAGTTCCTAATAATAGGATGAGCGGCGCTTTGCCAATGCCCAACCATCCCAGTATTTCCAAGGAGTTGAAGTCACCATCCGTGTCGGTGTCTACGTCTATAACATCTACGTCGGTATCTATGTCAGCATCTACGTCGGAGTCTCCTCCACCGGAAACAATCACCAATAGGAATAAAAGGACTCCCATCCCTAGAAACATCCAGTAGGGTAGGTTGGCTGAATTAAACAGCATGAATGCCTAGTGTCCTTAATTGAGTTGAGTTAGAAATTCCATCGTTTCAAGACTTACGCAAGAAAGTCCTTAATAGAGAAGTTCGTCTTTGCGCTTCATCGATTAATTAAGCTGACTGCACTTCGATCATCTCAGAGCGGTATTGGCGATTCAGCTCACTTTTTGGCTCACTTTTTAGCTCAGTCCGCCTGAAGCTGAAACTCTAGGTTTCACCAAATGTAAGTTGTAACCAGCCCAATATGGTTCGCTAAGAATAGTTTTCACCTCTTGACTTTTAAGACAATCGCTACGCAAGTTTTGGATTGTTTGCTTTAAGGGAACCGTATTGATGATAAGCCTCGCTCAAACGGCTGTCTTAAAGTCGTACATTGGGCGATCTGAGATAAAACATCACCAGCCTAGCCGCAATTCCTGAAAAACAAAAAAAACGATAACTTTTTTTTAATTTGTATTTTCTATAAAAAGAATTTAGGGGTTAAATCAAAGTAATTTTATAAATAACATCTCCCTAAAGGAAGATTTTAAGAGCAATAAACTTCACTAAAGGGATAGAGGTCAGCAGCTAAAGCCTGTTTTAGGTTGAAGCAATTATCTTCATCAGGAACGCAAATGTCTGCATCTACCAACAAGTCAGCGCTGGCTTGCTATTTCACAGTGATGCAAATGCCGATGAGGCAGCGCGACTTGCAAGCACTCACTGAAATATTTGATGATTTTGACACAGAGGAGCTGATGCACTTGGAAGCGATCGCTCCCTTAGAGTCAAGCGGAGTTCTGGAACCTTGGGAGGAAACTGGGTGGGCGACACTTACCGAAAGCCAGTATGAGATGGAAGGTGCCTTTGCGTAAAGAAAGCGGCGATGGCAGATGTTTGTTCTCGTGCGGTCAGTTAATCAGAGCTTAAAATTAATATAGATAAGCACTTGAATATTTAGATATAGCTTTTAAGCTTTGATTCAATCTGAGACCTTAGAATTACTCGAATGGCCCCGCCTGTGTCAGCATTTGTCTACCTTTGCTGCCACTAAATTGGGCGCGATCGCTGCCAATCATCTGCAAATCCCAGCGACTCAGCCAGAGAGCCTGCAACTGATCGCCCAAACTCAGGAAGTTTACCAGTTGGAGAATCGTATTTCTCCAGGGTTGAGTTTTGAAGGAATTCAGGATATCGGAGATTCTCTGGAGCGGGCGGAACTTCAAGGAATTTTAGCAGGGGAAGAGTTGCTAGCGATCGCGACCACCCTGGCTGGAGTCAGGCGTCTGCGGCGCATTATTGACGATCAAGAAGACGTGCCAGTGCTGAAGGCGCTGGTTGCCGATATCCGCACCTATCCAGAATTAGAGCAGGAAATTAACCACTGTATCGATGAGCGGGGAGATGTAGCAGATAGGGCAAGTGCCAAACTTGGCGGAATTCGCATCCAACTGCGACAGCTGCGCTCTCGCATTCATCAGATATTACAGGGGATTTTGCAGCGCCAAGCTAATGCAGTGCAGGAACAGACGATCAAACAGCGGGGCGATCGCTTCGTGATCCCCGTCAAAGCACCGCAAAAAGACGCCATCCCCGGCATCGTCCACGACACTTCCGGTAGCGGCGCGACGCTATTTATCGAACCGAACGCGATCGTGCAATTGGGAAATCAATTGCGGCAGGTACGGCGTCAAGAACAAGTGGAAGAGGAAGCCATCCGCCAAGCGTTGACGGTACAAGTGGCAGCCGTGAAGCCAGATTTAGAGCAGTTGTTGGCAGTGGCAACCACTTTGGATTTGGCAACCGCTAGGGCACGATACAGCTATTGGTTAGAAGCGAATCCTCCTAGATTTATCGAACGCACCGCGCCAGAGGGGCAGGGGAACCGGGAAGAGGAGGATGGAGAATCCCCAGCCGAGAATCAAAAATCGAAAATCGAAAATTCGATCACCCTGCGCCAGTTGCGCCATCCTTTATTGGTCTGGCAGCAGCGGCACGAAAACGGGGGTGCAGTCATACCCGTAGATTTACTGATTCAGCCGGAGATTCGGGTCGTAACGATAACAGGGCCGAATACCGGCGGCAAAACTGTTACCCTAAAAACTCTGGGATTAGCCGCACTAATGGCAAAGGTGGGGTTATTTGTTCCGGCGCGGGAGCCGGTAGAATTGCCTTGGTTTGATTTGGTGCTGGCAGATATTGGGGATGAGCAATCTTTAGAGCAGAGTTTATCGACTTTTTCTGGACATATTCGTCGCATCAGCCGAATTACCGAGGGAATGACCCCGAATTCCCTTGTTTTGCTAGATGAAGTGGGAGCGGGAACCGATCCGGCAGAAGGGAGTGCTTTAGCGATCGCGCTTTTACAATATCTGGCAGACCATGCCAATCTCAGCATTGCAACCACTCACTTCGGCGAACTCAAAGCGCTCAAATATGAAGACGAACGCTTTGAAAATGCCTCGGTAGAATTTGACGATCGAACCCTCAGCCCCACTTATCGCCTGTTGTGGGGAATTCCAGGACGTTCTAACGCCCTGACGATTGCGCGACGCTTGGGATTGAAGGGGGAAATTGTCGAACAAGCGCAAACTTATGTGGGTGGCGCTTCAGAAGACATCAACCAAGTGATTGCTGGACTGGAAGCCCAACGGCGCAATCAAGAAACTAAAGCCCAAGAAGCCAGTCAGTTGTTGCAGCAAGCAGAGCGTTTTTATCAGGAGGTGTCGAGAAAAGCCGCCGCTTTGCAGGAACGGGAACAGCAGCTCAAACTGTCCCAGGAACGCGCTGTGCAGGAAGCCCTGATTCAAGCCAAAGGAGAAATCGCCCAAGTCATTCGGCGGTTACAGCAAGGTCCAGCTACCGCTCAAGATGCCCAAAGTGCAACCAACGCCTTGAATGAAATTGCCGAACGTCATCTGTTGCCCTCGCCGCCCCCCAAACCCAAGCCGGGATTTAAACCAAAAACAGGCGATCGCGTCCGGATTCCCCGCCTAGGACAAACCGCCGAAGTGCTGAGCAATCCCGACGCAGAGGGTCAGATGAGCGTGCGATTTGGGTTAATGAAAATGACCGTCTCCCTCGAAGATATCGAATCTTTGGACGGTCAAAAACCCGATCCCATCGCCAAAGCCAAACCGGCGGCGACTCCAAAAGAGCCACCCGCACCTCCCAAACCACAACCGACAATTCGCACCTCCAAAAATACCGTCGATATTCGGGGGAGTCGAGTGCCGGATGCCGAGATGGCATTAGAGAAAGCGATCGCGCAAGCAATGGATGCAGGCTGTTTGTGGATTATCCACGGAAAGGGAACCGGAAGGCTGCGAGACGGGGTTCACGAATTCTTGAAACAGCATCCTCTCATCGAGCGTTTTGAATTAGCTGGCACCCCAGAAGGTGGCACGGGGGTCACAATCGCCTATATTAAGTAGCGAATTACTAATGGCGAATTGTTTAAAAACAGTCAGCCATTCGCCATGAGCGACGACAGGAAACTTACTTAAAACCGCGATAGTCTGGTTTCAAGACTCGTAACGGCGAAGTTATTACCAGTTGCGTCACCTAAGCTAAAAATATGCCCTCCATCGTGAAGACACCAACGACGCCAACCCCCCGCTGGGAGGATTTACCCCTTGCTTCCGCGCCAGATCCCGTACAGTTGGACAATATCAAAGCCCAACTGGATTTAATTTTATTGGCGCTCGAAGCATTGGCAGGCATCGGTTCCGACGCGATACTCCAAGCCGCAGCTCAATTGAATTTAGAGTCAATGGTGGCAGATCGGGTGGCTTTGTGGCGATTGCGCCAGTCTAACCCCATGCGGAAGAGTTCGGGAGGGCGGAAGAAGTTAGATGTGGAGGAAGCGCGATCGCTTGTTTTAATCGTCTGTCACCTTGCCGGACAGCAGCAAGAGCTAATCCGACGTGCCGTTGCCTTGCTCGAACAGCTAGCCGAGCAAAACCGGGAACCCCACGAAGCTTCTTTACTAGGAGATTATCTTGATGCCTTCAGCAACACTTACCAGGAACGCATGGAGGAAGAAGACAATGTATCGTCCGACGCTTTGAGCCACTTGGCCTTGAAACTTCTGATCGATCTCCTGTTCTACAGTAGCCCCAATGGTCATCGGCGTCTCTGGTTAGCACTTTTGGATCGCGCCCGCTAGCAATTCACACTTAGCAATTAGCAATCCTCTGAATTAGCAAAATGGTTTTGCGACGCTTTACACCCCCCACCTGCACGTTGGAAATCCAGGCGAAAGATTCGCCCCTGTCTCGCTGGGCAGGACAACCCGTGCTGAAGCATCTACGATTTGAGCTAAGCTTTGACGATCCGCGACAGCCAGAAGATCGACGAGTGACGATCCGCGGAAATCGCGCTCAATTAGAAAGCCTTTGCGAAGCCGTTAGCGTTTACGTGCAGGACTTCCTTCAGCAATCCCCGCGATCGCAGCCGGTGGCGCATCAAATGCCCGTAGGCGAGCCGATGATGGCTGCTGCTGCCCCCGCCCAAGCGGCAACCATTCTTTCGCCGCCTGAATCCTCCACTCCTCAAACCTTTGTCCCTTACATACAACCGAGGGGACTTTTGTCCCACGACCTATTTTTGGGGCATTTGGCGACGGAAGAAACGGGACCTGTCGTAACGCTGAGTGCGCTGCAACTGTTCGACTTAGCCACGGCTTTGGATGAATACAATGCTGAACTGGTGGCATTGCCGACCCTGAACCGTACCCAGTGGTTGAAAAATCCGCCCATCTGGACTCGGACGGCAGCCATCTTTCTGTTGGGGGTGGGGATAACAGCAGCCACGCTGAAGCTATTGCAGCCTAGTCCCACTATCATCTCTTCTGCACCGGCACCTACACCCTTACCCAGTACCCCGGCACCAGTGCCCGGTACCGAGGTGTTGCCGGTTCCGACAACACCGCCAACGACGGGAGTGCCGACGCCTCCTGCTTTGTCTTCCCCATCGCCGACTCCGACGGGGTCTCCTTCGTCAATTTTGTTATCTCCGGCTCCTGTAACCACGCCGACACCTTTCAGTGCCAGAAGCCCAGGGGTCGTCGTTGTTCCTCGGAATCCGCCTGGAAATTCCAGCCCCGTTTTCAGCAATCTGCCCCCGATTCAACAACGTTCTGCTCCAGAGGGAAGAGCCATTTTCCAGCCCCCTCCTCCCAGGAACTTCCCGCCCATCCCCAAACCCCCGGCTGAACAGCCAAAATCGGCGATTCGCAATAATCTCCCGTTCGAGCCGATCCCCAGTAGCGGTGGAGTGACAGCGCCGCGAATCGGGCAATCGGGTTCTGCTCCTGGTTCCATCGCCTCAAGTTCTGAGGGTGCAAACCAGTCTGCATCCCCCAATGCCCCCGGTATTCCTGCCGCGCCTCCCCCGCTTCCCAATCTGCCGTCGCTTGCCAGCCTTCCTGCTGAAAGCTCGGCTCCGAATAACAGCGAACTGAGTCCCGGTGCGACTCGCGGCAGCGTTGCCCCACCGGCAGCGAAACGCGGCAGCGAATCTGGAAGCGATCGCGCCCAAACCAGTAGCGATCGCGCCCAGAATGACCGGCTATTTGACACGATTCCTCAAGTCGCACAAGTGCGGGACTATTTCCAACAGCAATGGAAACCGCCCGCCGATCTGACACAGCCGCTGCAATACTATCTCCGGCTCAATCCGGATGGCTCCATCGAGCGCATTCGCCCCCTAGGAGAACTGTCAGTCAAGTATATTGACCGTACCGGGATGCCAGTACCAGGGAAACCGTTTGTTTCTCCCATCGAAGGCGAGCGCAACGCCCACATCCGGGTAGTTCTTGGCCCCGATGGCAAAGTGGAAACGTTTCAGGAACCTTAAGTGGGTTGTCGATCGAGAAAAATCGAATGCTTGAGAAACCGGGTTTTAAAAAACCCGGTTTTTTTCTAGCAAATTAATCTAGCAATTCTCGATCAGATGCCCTAGTGGGGCTTAGACATTTTCTGGCTCCTGAAGGGGCTGAAAAGCTTTCAGAACAAGGGAAAGAGGTCAACAACATAAAAACGCCTGAAACCCTAGTAAATACTAGATTTATTCCCATTTGAGCTGAAAGCATTTCTCTATCTCGATTTGAAGCCATTTTTGCCTCAGTTTTTGTCTAAGTCCCGCTAGGGTTTAACCCCACCCCTGCCCCATACACTGGAAGACTTCTCCCCACACCCCTCCAAGTGAAAACCGCACTATATAAATTTGCTGACATAGCAGAAGATTTTTAAAGCCTGAAAATTCAGGCTTTAGTTCAGATTTTCTGGAGTTTCCGGCGTTAATCCCCAAAAATAACTAATTTTTAGGTGGCAGTGCAGAGAGAAATTAAGCAACAATAAATCCATCTATTGATAGATGAATCGCCCTATGAGAGAAGAACGTCTTGAAGCCTATCTCAATCTGATCCAAGTGCTACTCAGTTCCTCTAGTGGCGAGGAAATGGAGATTTTGCAGACGAATCAAGCGCTCATTGATGCCGGGTTGGTGCAGACAATGGAAGCCGTAGCCGCAATGCTGGCAGAACGGGGCGATGGAGAAGCGGCAGAGTGGTTGCGGAATGTTGCAGCGCCAATGGTTACAGAAATGGGCAACTCATCATCGACACCCAGTGTCGTCAAGCAGATTCCCGAATCGCCTCTGCAATTCTTAACGGAGGTATTGCAAGCAACCGCAGATAGTAATGGCGATCGCAAAGTAGTGTATCCGCTGTTACAAGCAAATCTCGCTCAACTGAATGAGAAACTGGCTGAGATATTGCATAGTTGGGCAATGACAATTCTGCCGCAAGTTGAACCCCAAGAAGCAAAATTCATTGCGGCTACAATTGGCGGATTCAGCAACCTGATGGCGCAATTTCCGCTGGGAGACAAGGCGAAAAACTTAGAGATTGCCATCACCGGCTACGAGATCGTGGTTACAGTTTTTACCCGCGAAGCCAGTCCCAACGAGTGGGCAACGACGCAAAATAATCTCGGCAATGCCTACCGCAATCGGATACAGGACGATTTGGCTGACGAAGATAGATGGGCAGTACGTGCCGATCATCTAGAAAGAGCGATCGCGTGTTACGAACAGGCATTGCAAATCTATACCCGCAAAGCCTTTCCCCAAGATTGGGCAATGACGCAAAATAATCTCGGAAATGCTTACCGCGACCGAATACAGGGCGATCGCGCTGGTAATCTAGAACGAGCGATCGCGTGTTACAAGCAAGCATTGGAAATCTACACCCGCGAAGCAAGTCCCGACGAATGGGCGACTATCCAAAATAATTTAGCGCTGGCTTCCGAAAATTGCGAAGCATCTAACGTGCCAATTTAAACCGTAGGAGAAGGGCAGGCACAGAGTAGGGACGGTGAGATTCCGCCTCTATCGCCCTCAAAATTTCTTCACCCAGCGCCAAACCTTCGTGAGGAAAGTCTCTAGCCACAGCATCGCCTTATCCAGCCATTCCAGTAAATACTCTAGGGGGTGCTTGACGTATCCAGCGGGAGTTACCTCAGCCTCGATCCAGTCTGGCGAATGGGTGGCAAAGCTTGTGCGATTGCTTTGCGCGATCGCTGGCGCTAGAGTTGGAAGCGCCCCTTCGGTTTCCCCCCTTGGCGTCTGGAAAGCAGGCGTTTTGGTAGTTTTGCCGTCTTTTTTGCGGGATTTTTTGGTTGTAGAAGGAGTTGGTTTTGGACGCGCTGCCATTTGCTCAGGCGCAGGAGTTTTGCGGGGCATCAAAATCGTCTGCTTGAAACTCAGGCGAAGCTTAATCGACCTCCAAACAGAATTCTCAGCAGGCATCTCCGGCTGGTTGGCTCCGGGGAGGGCAGTCCGGGTCTTCTTACCCGGCAGATGAGCTGAGGGTCGTTCTTTGCCTGCCACCCTTGGTAGAGGGCGATTAGGGGCGGTTGGCGTTGACTGCTTGCTGGCGGCGGGTGCATCTGGCTTCCCGAATAAATCATTCATGGTTAGCCAGGGATCTGCAACGCCTGTTGTGGTTAATTCTGGATGGTTGCGTTGAGCCGATGCTAAAGAGGTAGAAGCGCCACCGGATATCTGATTCGTTTGGCTGTGGGGATCGGAATCGATTTCTGGGGTTGATTCCCAGGGTAATTTCCCATTGTGCCTGCCAAAAAAGTAGTCAATTGCTGCCTGAATCAGTCCTTGGATATTATTGTGTGCTTGGGCGTCTGTAACATCGGGAGACGCCGGTTGTCGCATCGGCTGGGTGAATACAGCTTGTATCCGTTGTAAAGGCGATCGCTCATTTGCTTCTATTTCCCCAGCATGGGGTGTCAGCTTTGCCAAAAAGTCTTTTTGCCGGACTTCGATTGCAACCATCGTCCGATCGAGGAAGATTAATGGCTGAAGAAGTAGGGAGGAAGAAGGATGAAGGGCTTTGCTGTTTCCGAAGGGTGGAAGACTTCCGATGTTCTCTCTAGAGGCGTTCAATCGCGTTTCAATTTCCTCTTCTCTGGTATCTTGCCACCGCACCAGCATTGATTCTTGGAAGAGATTGGCAGCGATCGCAACCGGCCCTTTTTGCACCCAAGCGATCGCTCCCCAGAAGAGACGCACGGGGGGTAACAGATGGCGCTGATTGACAGGAAGGTGCAATTGTGCTGCAATTCCTTTGGCCAACGCCTGCGCTAACCGCCACTGACGCCAGTAGTTTGCCAATTCCCAACGAATTCGCTGTTGTAATGTTTGCTGTTGTTCAGGGGTAAGAATATCTAAAATTTGATTCTCGGTGGTGACGAGTACCACGGAACGGGTAGCGAGTTGCGTAGCGACTCCCCGAACCACAATTTGATTTTGTAGCGCCGCTGCCAAGGATTTTCCGTTGCTTATTCCCGCCGCTGCTTTAGGCTGTAGCGTTTGCACGACAACAGTTTCCGGAAGATTGAGCGGGCGAAGAATCAAATTTGAGGAGCTAGAAGGACTCCCACTCGCACCGTTATGATTGAAAAATTTGAATCCAAAATATGTTGTAGAGACGCGATTAATCGCATCTGCAACTTGGTTGAAAAACCCCGTGTTACTAGAAGCTACCACAGAATTTGCAGCCGGATTTAACAGCAATTCTGATTCTTCCTGACCCGCGATCGCAAGTAGCACTTGCTGAATTGGCGTGTCTGTTGGTGGCGGGGTTGGCGGCTTTTTAGGACGTGCCCGGTCTTTTTTCTCAGAATGTAATTGAGGTTTCTCTTGCGTCGCTTGTTGTAACTGACGCCCCGCTAATTGAGAAGTTTGAGCCAGCAAGTACACCGGATAGAGGAGAATTTGCGCTCCCCAAACCGCTGCGACTTTCAGATTTCGCACAGCGCGATCGCTCTCATCCTTCAACTGGCGAGATTTTCGGGAGAGGAAATTAAATAATTTGCTTTTATACCGACCATTGGGAGGGGAGGACATTTTGCGAAATGCTAAATGTTAATTGCTAATTGCTAAAAATAGTAGATGCCCTGATTTTATCGAAAAGATGACCGATTCCAAGACACCTTTTGTAACGCCCTCATGCAGCCTCCTGAGCGAAGCGATTGAGAAACTCTCTGCAATGACTCAGGTTAACGTTCAGACCTGCTGGCGCTACTGTACCGCAGACCTGACAGCAGATACCGTTCGCCAATCTGATTTCGGGGATGATTGGTCATCTGCGGAGTTAAATGCGAGGGGACATATTGCTTGGCAAGCGGGACAAAAGGTGTTGTGGCTTAGTCAAAAATTCATTGTTCCCCAATATTTACAAGGTTATGCTTTATCGGGGTTGGCGTTGCGGCTGGTGTTAACTTGGTGGGCAGAAGACGCGCAAATTTTTGTCAATGGCGTCAAAGTGCAAGCGGGAGACTTATTTGATTGCTCAACAAGGGTACTGCTGAGTCCGTCTGTTACGCCGGGTGAGGAGATTACCGTTGCTTTGCGCCTGGTAAGTCCCGGACATGATGATGGGGCGTTAGTGCGATCGCGCTGCATATACGAATTTACCACCGACGATCGGATTGAACCCGGTTTTGTGGCTGACGAGTTAGCTGTCTTACAACGGTATTTAAAAACCTTTGAACCGGAAAAACTGGATATCTTGGCAGATGCTGTAGCTGAGATTGAGTGGACAGCGCTGCCTGATGGACAAAAGTTTGAGCGATCGCTTTCCACCCTCCGTCAAACTCTGCTGGACACTCTAGGGTCAACAGAATCTAAAATCCAACATCTAAAATCTAAAATCTGTTTGCTCGGTCATGCTCACTTAGACTTAGCTTGGCTATGGCCTGTCAGCGACACCTGGGAAGCTGCTCAACGCACTTTTGAATCGGTTCTCAAACTCCTGCAAGAATTTCCCAACCTGACCTTCTGCCATTCCACACCCGCACTTTATGCTTGGATTGAGCAACATCGCCCGGATTTATTCGCCGCCATTCAACAACAAGTTGCGGCTGGACGCTGGGAAGTTGTAGGCGGAATGTGGGTGGAACCGGAACTAAATATTATTAATGGCGAATCGATTATCCGCCAGTTGCTCTATGGTCAGCGTTACGTCTTAGAAAAATTTGGGCAATTAAGTACAGTCGCCTGGTTGCCAGATAGTTTTGGCTTTTGTGCCACGCTGCCCCAATTTCTGAAATCTGCCGGGATTGAATACTTTGTCACCCAAAAATTGCGCTGGAACGATACCACCAAGTTTCCCTATGAAACATTTTGGTGGCGATCGCTTGATGGTTCCCAAATCTTCAGCCTGATGTCTGCTCCGATTGGTGAAGGCATTGACCCGATGAAGATGGCGTCTTATGCCTGTGATTGGGAAACCCAAACCAGTTTAAAAGAGAGTCTTTGGCTTCCAGGTGTGGGGGATCATGGCGGTGGCCCTACCCGCGATATGTTGGAAGTCGCCCATCGTTGGGAAAAATCCCCCTTCTTTCCTCGTTTAGAATTCACGACATCTGAGCGTTATTTGCAGCAGATTAGCACTCCGAATCCCAACTCAACACCCTTCCCGGTTTGGGACGATGAACTCTATCTAGAATTCCATCGGGGTTGCTACACCACTCACGCCGATCAAAAGCGCTTTCAGCGTTGCAGTGAAGGCTTACTATACCAAGCAGAACTTTTTGCTTCCTTGGCGAGTATCAGCATCGGTGCGCCTTATCCCAAGCAAGAGCTGGAATCTGCCTGGAAAAAGGTGCTATTTAACCAATTTCACGATATTCTCCCTGGTTCCTCCATTCCCCAAGTCTTTGTAGATGCGAATCAGGCTTGGCAAGAGGTAGAACAGGTGGGTGCGGAAATAGTACAGCAAGCGTTAAGGGCGATCGCAACTTCTATTGCCCTTCCCCCACCGCCGCAACCAGACGCCCTCCCAGTTATCGTCTTCAACTCCCTGAACTGGCAACGCTCGGAAGTCGTTACCGTCCCCTTACCGGCATCTGCACATCACTGGCAAATTTACGACTTAGAAGGGAAACTACTACCATCCCAGCTTTCTGAAGGCACGACGCTGTTATTTCTTGCCGAAAATACCCCATCGGTGGGTTATCGCCTCTTCTGGCTATGTCCTCAAAACCTAGATCCTCAAGCCGAATTACCCTCAAAAAGGCAACAATACGGGCATCCTAGCACTAGCTTTCCGGATTCTAATGCGACTAATCCAGATAATATCAGATATAGGGGAAAAAATTGCATCGTAGAAAATGACTTACTGCGGGTAATCGTTGATTCTCAAACAGGCGATTTAAGCAGTGTTTTTGACAAAATTAATCATCGAGAGATCCTCTCTCAAGTCGGAGGAAATCAACTCCAAGCCTTCCAAGATAGCGGTCAATATTGGGATGCTTGGAACATTGACCCCAACTATGCCCAACACCCCTTACCTCCCACCCAGCTAAAGTCAATTGAATGGGTAGAACAGGGGACAGTACAAACCCGTCTGCGCGTTGTGCGACAGCTAGGCGAGTCGAAATTTTGCCAAGATTACGTGCTGCAAGCAGATTCGCCGCTACTGAAAATCATTACGACTGTAGACTGGCAAGAACGCCACGTACTTGTAAAAGCCGCTTTTCCGCTTACCTTGACGGCAGATTCTGCCACCTACGAAATTCCCTGCGGCGCGATTGTGCGAAGCACACGCGACGCTAACGGGCGTTCTACTCAGCCTCAAACCCCCGCAGCAACCGCCAAATGGGAAGTTCCTGCCTTGCATTGGGCAGATTTAAGTGAAAATGACTATGGCATCAGCTTGCTGAATGATTGTAAATACGGTTACGATGCCCAACCCTCACAATTACGCCTTACCCTGTTACGAAGTTCTACTTGGCCCGATCCAGAAGCAGACCGAGGTTGGCATCAATTCACCTATGCCCTCTATCCTCATCAAGGTAGCTGGCAGTCAGCGCATACTGTGCGCCGAGGCTATGAGCTAAATTTACCGCTACAAGTGATGCTGCTGCCATCGGTAGGCGAACAGAATTCGTCCTTACCCCCCGTTGGTCAATTGTTAGACTTGCAAGCTGAGAATCTGATTTTAATCGCGTTGAAGCAGTCAGAAGATAGCTTGCAGCAGTGGATTTTGCGCTGTTATGAGTGCCACGGGGAAGAGGCACAGATGCAGCTGAATAGCGATTTGGATTTAGCGATCGCGCACCCGGTGGATCTGTTAGAACGCCCCATTGAGGCACCGGAAATGTTTGCTCCTGGAAAAATTGCTAGCATCCAGCCTTGGAAAATCGCTAGTTTTGTAGTGAAACGAACAGACGGCTGAGAAAATAAGCTGATGAGCAACCAAATACCGCCAGTTCTCGATAAAATTTTGAGCCATGACAGTACACCCGATGCTGTCTTTTCTGCCTTAGTGCCAGCTTTGGGTGAAGTCTTGCAGTGCGATCGCGTTTTTCTCTACCTGCGCGATCCCCATACCTCCATCGGTAAAGTTCCTTACTGCTGGCGTCGCACTCAAGAATATCCCAACATTCTTGACGCTGACTGGAAGAAAGAACCAGAATCTTTGCCAAAAGAAGATCCGCTTTTTGCTGCGGCACTGCATACACAACCTTCTGTCTTTGTCGAAGATGTAGAGACAGCGAATCCGGAAGTCGTTAACAAAGCTTTTGAACAAAAAGAATTTGGACATCGAGCATTAGTTCACGCTCACCTGTGCAAAGATAATTTGTTGTGGGGAATTCTGCAACCTTGTATCTTTGGTCAGCCTAGAGTATGGACGCCGGAAGACCGCTCTATTATGACCACAGTTACAGAGAAATTAACACCCCTTGCTGTTGCCTATATATTGGCAGCGAAGTCTTCCATAGCTGCGAAGGGATAAATTCTCTAGATACTAACACCGAAATGTAGAGACAAGGTTTATCGCGCCGCTACTAAATATTGCTTGTCTCCATATCTGAATATAAATGAACCTGAATGTAGGGGTGTAGAATTCTACACCCCTACTCTTTACCTAGGTTCCTTACCTCGGTATATAATTGCCAAAATTGTTACACTTGCACAACTCATAAAACTAATTAAGTTTCCATACATTAAAACCAAATCGTTTCGATAATACCCATAGAGAACCCCATTAAGCTGAATAAAATTAAAACCGAGAAAAGTAATTAAAGACAAATTTTTAGAACTCTTAGTTTGAACAATCCTTAAGGCTTGTGGAATAAATAAGCTGGCGTTAAACACCATACCCAACCCAAAAAACAAGGTGACAATATCTTTCATATAGATACAAACTAAAGGTGATAAAAAAATGCAAATTAAAAGTTTTTAAGATAATCTAGCAATACCAAATTACCAAACCGCTCCGTTACTCATTTTCTACTTGTTGTCTCTGCCATTGCTTCAAAACTTCAAAAGCATTAAAGCCTCTATATTGCAAGTAATTTAATAGCTTGGCTTTGGTTTTTTGGTCGATAATTTGAAAATCATCAATTTTATACTTTCGCATGATCTTTGTTTTTAAACCATCCAGATCGTCTGTTTCCTCACTTCCCTCTGCTTCGATTTGTTCGTTCCAAACTTGCTCGAATACCTCGGAGGAAATCCCTTTTTCCATACATTTGCGCCTTACCATAGATTTCCCATATTTGCCTTGAGAGTAGGCAATCAAGTTGGCGACTAAGCGCGTGTCGGATTGATAGTCTCTCTCTTGCAAATAATTGATAGCCTCGGAGATTTCGTTTGGCTCAAACCCCTTTAATTGTCCTTTCTTTAAAAGTTCGTAAGCACTGTAATCTCGGCGGGAGATCAGGCGAAAAAAATAGTCAGCGCAACTCATTTATCAAACAGTTATTATGTTTATTGATTTTAACACATACAAAAGTTTAATTGTTGTATGGCAGTCTAGAATAATGTATGTTCAAAATATATTTTTAGGCACAAATACCCAAAAAATAATTATTTAAAGAATGAAATAAATTGTTAAGATTTGCCTTAAAATAATCAATGCGAATCGCAAAAAGCCAGCTTTTATACTCAATTCGATTCAACTGGCTTCGAAAAAATTATTCCTTGGATAAATTGCTGCATTTGTTCATAATGCGTGCCTTTCCAATAAACACGATCGCATTCACGACAGCGGCTAAATTCATCAATAGATTGTTGGATATTGGGTGGCACTTGGTCAAGAATCGATTCCTTATCCACAGGTTCTAATAAACCATTGCAACGCAAACATCGTTGCAATGGTTTGACGAATTCAATTAGAGCAAAGCGTCCCATTATCTCGCCCACCTGTCGCTCTGGATTAGTTTCTCTGACATAATATCCATGTGTTACCAAACTACGCATCAATAGACCCTTATCGCGAGTCAAGAGAATTCGTTCTTCAGACGCCGAAATTTGGGCTAACTCTAGATCGTCATAGTCATTTCGATACAGGGTATCAAAACCCAACATTCGTAAAGATGTTGCTAGTTTCCCTAAATTAATATCGAGAACGAAACGAGGAAATTTTAGCGGTTGAGGACGAACGAGAGAGACGCTAGATGTCTTTTCAGTCGCCGCAGAAATTGGATAAACATGGATGCGATCGCTATCCGTCACAATATAGGAAAAATCGACGGGTTTGCCGTTGACTTCGATATAATCCACTTCCGGATGAGGGACGCCAAAAGATTCGATTGTGTCCTTAATTGAGGCTCGTTCCTCAAAAACATGAGTAATGGTTACGCCCCTCTTTTTCCGTGGCAAGAAATCATTCAATTCTGCGTAAAAATTAAAATCTGCTTTAGCCATATTGAGAAATTAATACACCGTAGTTCAGAACCCCACCTCAACTCTCGTAAATAAAATTTATTCCTTGTCTTCCTCCACTTGCGAGGGAATAGAGGGGGTACGGGGAAGCCAAAATCTTGAAATTCTACTTCCCCATGAAAAAAAGTTTTTCTTTACCTTTCCCCTGCCTGCGGGGGGATAGTTGTAGGTCTTTGCAAATTTTCACAAGTGAGATGCTTGCGATCGCTGGTTGCCCTCTTGTGGCAACTCAATTTGTTGTAGTATATTTGTAGTACGTTTAAACAAGTGGTCGAGTTCTTGAAGCCACTGGAGAATTCATCAAAGTAATCAGAGCGTTCCTAAACATCTGCGGGGATACGCTCCAGCTTTGTAATGCAAGGAGTCAAATTATGGATGCAACTCAACCAGCCATCTTGAATATTATTGTGCATCTGCGCTCTTGTAATGAGCCATTTCTCCTACGTTATAACGGGCAACCCCCACGCTGGAGCGATGAATCTCTGCATCGGGAAGCTTACGAACAAAATCCAGAATTGTATGCGCTTTTAGCTCTCATCACTCATGTTACAACGGGGCAGCGCCTGCGGATTTTGTTTCAGTTGCTGCAACGCTCTCGTGTGGGGATGTCGAAAGAAGCACGTCAAACAAGCGATCGCGTCATTAATTTCTTGTTGGCAATTTTGCACCCCGACCAAGTTTTGACCGTCTTTTTAGCACTGCGACGGGTACGAGCGAATCACAAACATACCGCGAGGGCGATTCTCCAGTACATCCTCAATCATCCCCAATTTGAGGATATGGCTTTGCGCCGTCGTCCTGCGGTTGTGGATGCGATTGAACACGCGCTGGGGAAGAATGTGGCGAGGGGTTCTGTGAAAAAGCTGTCGGATGCAACGGTTGATAAAAGCGATTTGCGCCGCTATCTGTTGCGTTATGCCCATCATCCAGAATCGGTGAAAGCAATTCTACCTTTTCTGTATCATTCTCCTCTGGGAACAGGTTTAATGCCTGCGGAAGGCGAAGTTAAATATACTCTCGTTCATCAACAATATCGTCAATTTGAGGTACAAACAGAGCGTCCCAAGACAGTAACGGCAACCAATCGCGGTGATATTTCCGCAACCTTGGTGCATTTGTATCGGGGTGGAAAATCGCCGGAATTAATGTCAGCTTTGCAGCATTATGTCGAACAAGCTGCGGTAAACCTGCCAAAATTTTCAGGTCAAATGGCTTTAGTGTTGGATGCGTCTGCTTCGACAAGAAGTTATGGCGATCGCGAATACTGTTCTCTAGCGCAGTCAGTCGCCCTGAAATTGGTACTCGAAAAATGCTGCGCGAACCTCAAAGTCCATACACTTGGGGGAGTTGGCGAATTACCCATGCCAGAAGGTTACACCGACTTGGCAGGTGCTTTACTGGATGCTTTAGAAGACTCACCCGATTTAGTCGCCATTGTCTCTGATGGTTATGAAAATATGTATCCGGGAGACTTGGAAAGAGTCGTCGCCACCTTGCCGCAATTGGGTATTCATACCCCAATTGTCTTCTGTCATAGCAAGTTTACGGCGTCGGATGACTTGGAATTGAGACGACCTGCGGCTAATCTCCTCCAAAGAGAATTCTGGCATCAAGACGATTTTGAAGACTTACTAAATTCGCTATTTGCAATCGCGGGTGCAAAGCAAACCGAAGCTTCTTTGCAGGAATTCCTCCGCCAAAAACTCACATTCCAAGAAAAGGAGTTAGCCACATGGACTACCAGCAATTAGAGTTATTTATTCCCAACAAAGTCGATCTCTCTCCTTATCATTTTGGAATTCCTCAACAGTCTGGAGCCTTGACTGTTGTCCCTATCTTCAGCCCAGATTGTCCGGGTCAATTTACCAGTCCCCTGTCTGGGTTGAAACTCAGTCGAGTTCACGGCTATGGAAATGTAGAACTCCATAATCCATCAACGGGCGTGGCAATCGTTCCCTTGCACATGGGTTATATCCAAGACCAAGCCCAAAATCATGCTTTGTGTCGGTCAGCATTTATTGCTGCGGGACAGAAACTCATGTTTAAAGATGCCTGCTGCGTGCAATCCGGTCAAGGCGGTTATTTGGAAGGTCGAGAACAATGGTTCTTCATTCTTCCCCTGCAATTGCGCTTTCAAGCATTGAAACTCCGGGGTCAGGAAGACTACAGCAAACTCTGGAAAGAAATTGAGCGTCTAAATCAGCGGTTTGATTTACCTCAACGCGGTCACTTAGAGCAAATTCTCAGTAAAAAACGCACCTTTCTGACGCAATATCAAAGCCGATTTGAATTGCTTCCCCAGCAAACCGGGGCGTTGTTCTTGATTCGGAATCAGTTAGTTGGCGTGGAAATTGCTCCCACGGCGGCTTACTTCCGGGAAGTGTGGATGCCTCTGGTTTGCTTCTGCTATGGTGTGGCGGCGATGTATACCCAAAAGCACGTAAAAGCAAGCGACAAACCCGTGCTTCCTTTTGCAGCCAGCAATCTGCAAGAACTGCGCCAGCAGTTGCACAAAAGCCGTCAGGAAAAACAGTTACAAGTCAGCAATTGGCTAAGTCAAACACCCGCAGAAAGATTTCAGCTCAAAGAAGAAGAACGCTTCTTGAGTCTGCGGCTGCATACCTGTAAAGGGAAAAACTTTGCGGGTCAGTTGGTCGAAGAGTCTGGACAACTGGTGTATGCTTCCTTGTTTGCTTTAGCAATTGAATCAAGCCAACGCTTGACAGAATAGAGAAGCACTGAGTTGTCAATTCGCTCAATTTGTACTACAATACATTACAGTTGGAACTGAGTTAGGCATTGGTGTTTACTTGATGATTCCAAGTCATGGTTAAGAAACGCCACCGCGCTAACCGCTTGTCCAACTGTAATTTCCTGCCATATCTAAACTTTATACAGAAAATTTAACCCCCTTCCCGGTCCGGGAAGGGGGTATTATTATGTCCTTTGCACCGCTCAAGACTCTCTGGGATTGGGTAGCCTGAGATATCCTTTCCGCCAAAACAAAATCCCACAACTGATTACCAAGGCGACAGTCACGACAGGCAACCAAATCGCCAGGATGGATAAAATAATCGCACCCCCTGCTTCCAGGGTGGAAACCACCCCATTACCGAATCCTCCGGTGAGTGCGGTTGAAGAAAAGCGAACCATACCCGTCAAGGCTTGCACGATACCCGCCGAACCTCCACCCGCAATCACGGCGATTGTCCACTGAACTAAAGGATCGTCGTGGGGAAAGATGGCAGCAGTCAAGAATGTGCCGACTGCGATCGCAGTTGGTGTAGAAACGATATCCAGCAAATTATCTATCCACGGAATGTAATAAGCGGCAATTTCAACACAAGTCGCTATAGCAAATGTCAGCAACGCTGGATAAGTTCCCATCCACTCAAAATTCGGTGCCAGTGGCAGATGTCCAAAAAGTGCTGCCATGCTCATCACTAGCGGCGGGACAAAAATCCGAAAGCCACAAGCCGCACTCAAACCAATGCCAATTGCAATGCTTAATAATGTATCCATACTACTCAAATTCAATCATTCGATAGGGTTGCTCTCGCCAAATCTGCTTCAATCACCTTGGCCTCTTTCAAGTTGACCCCACTCAGGTTCGTTCCACTCAAATCTGCGCCTCTTAAGTCGGCAAGTTCTAAATTTGCTCCCCTTAAATCGGCTTCACTGAGGTTCGCTTCACTCAAGAAAGCTTTCCTCAAATTTGCCCCTCGTAAATCTGCCAGCCGCAAGTTAGCCTTCGCTAGATTGGTTCTCGTTAGGTTAGCTGCACTCAGATTTGCTTCGCTCAAATTCGCTTCACTCAAATCTGCCTCACTTAAGTCCGCTTTACTTAGGTTTGCTCTGCTTAAGTTCGCTAAATTCAGTTTTGCCCAACTCAGGTTAGCTTCGCTCAATAAGCACTCACAAAGCCAAGCATCTCTCAAGTTAGCATTGATAAAATACCTTTCTCCGGCTGCATAACGCCGCTTCAGATCATCAGCAGCAAATTTGATTAAAATGGCACTTTTGTCTTCACAATAGCACCATTGCGCTCCGACTAATTTAGCCGCCGTGTTGACAGCTAATTCGTCTTTTTTAGGCAATACCACCCCATTACAACCATCCCATTCACCGCCGAGAATAAAAGCAATTTCTTGGGCAGCATATAAGGAGTCGAATAAGAGCATATCTTGCGTTACCCGGCCTCCAGAACTACTAATCCGGTTGCTGGAGAATGATAATAAATTTCGGATTAAGTCTTTCATCCGGTGTTTTAAGCAATTTTATTCAAGGGGCATTCAAATCGATAAAACTTTTGTATATCCTTTAATTACCCTAGCTAACACAACCGGAGCGGACATCAATCAATAGACATATTCAGATTTAAGAATGTGAGATAGTTTCATTCCAGTTGTTCCCCCCGTTGTTATCCCAATGATTTCCATCGGTGAAAGCAAAATTTAAAGTAGTTCCTACCGGAGGGACAGAGAGTGTTGTCTCCCAGAATCCATCCTCTCGCTGGATCATCAGGTTGTCAGTAACTCGCTGCCAATTATCGTATCCCCAGTGTAATTTGACTTGTTCTGAATTTGTCAATAACCCTTTGTAATAAATCCTTAAAGCTAACCCTTGTTTTGCATTAGCTTCGTTATAATCTACCGCTTTGCCTTGATGCGGTTTAGATGAATTGACGACATAGCGCTGATAAACAATCTCCGGCATATCCATTACTTTGCCAGTATAATTTGATGCCAGCAACGTGATGTATTCTCCCATCGACCAGGAAAGGGGAGTCATTGATTTAGTGGGAGTTCCGGGAATATAACCAGAGGGTGCATTGAGATCCCAAACTTGCTCGGAAATCATGTAAGAAGGATTGGCAAAGGCACGCATTGTTGCCAGGTAAGAGTCTGCTTTGTTACCACGTGCGATCGCAAAGTGACCGCGTTCTCCGGTGAAAATAGGCCACAAACGCCCGATTCCCGCACCTGTATAATCTGCACCTGTTGATGTTTCTCCATAACCGTCGTGATTGTAGCGAAACCAACCCTCTCCTTTGCCAGGAATTGTTTGTTTGATGGTTGAATCAATCGCCGGAAGGGAGGAGAGAATATAGGGATTATTTGCAGCTTTTACTCCATGACGCACCAATTCTAAAAAGCTGCTATCAACGATAGAACGTTCATCCCGATCGCCGCCACCGTTGCCAATGTGTAAAATGTGTCCGTCATTGGGATTTCCATTATCATCAATGCGTTCAAAATATTTGCCATTGCCAATCGAACCGCTAGTCGTAAACGTCCAGTTTTCTACCATACCTTGCCAGTAGTCTGCTGTTGTCAAATAGCGTTTCTCGCTGGTTGTGTCACCGTTAACTTTAGCGATATCTGCGGCACAAACTAAACCCGCAATTTCCGCAGCAATCGTGCTGGGAGAATAGCCTGGGTTTTCTTCCCAACGTTCTTGTCCCGTAACTGGCCCATTTTTCACAATATAATCAGCAGCTGGCTTGATGTGTTTGATATAGGTGTCTGCATCCGTACGACCAAGTTTCCACGCCAAGATAATTGGGAAGGCCGTCTCGTCCATTTGAATGCCATTCCAGTAAGGGGTTCCATCTGCAAAGGCATTCTGGAGAAAATGTCCATCTGGTTGTTGCAAAGTGCTTAGCAACCAATCCAAGGCTTTTTTGGGGGTAGCGGTGTCACCTGCAACCATTAAGGCGCTGGCAAATTTATACAAGTCACGAGGCCAAATCAGGTGGTAGCCGCCTGACATTTCGATGCCGGATGGAGTGCAAATTGAGTAGTTAGAGTTCCCCCACGGATTCCCCAAACCTGCAACCATTGCACCCGATGCTTTGTCAGTCGCTGCCTTCAGTACCATTGCCGCAACATAATACTGAGTATCTGCGGTGCCGCCAAAGGTATTTAAATGATTGGTGTAGCTGTTCCATTGCGCGTTGTAAGCGGACAGCATTGTAGAGAAATTATCTTTTAGGGTTCCTGCGGTTTCTGCTTCAGCGTTTTTGTCGCTGTTGCCAAAGCCAAGTACCAGGTTAAAAGTGACTGATTTCTGGTTGGCATAAGGACTGAGATCGAACATTGCCATCTGTGCAATGTTGCCATTGGTTGCCTTCTCATAAGTCCAGTTCATCGTATTATCAACTTCACCGCCTTTGAGGTCTTGCCAGCCGTCGCTGTGTCCGACGAATGCAGAAGACATCATCCCGCTTTTAAAAGCCAGAGAACTGGCCAATGCCGATGCTTGATTGCTAGTGGAATTTTTAGCAATCAGCATTTGAATATTTTTGTAAGTAGTGCTGTAACCTGTAGTGGCTTTTCCGTTATTGTCAATAGCTGGATGATACAAAGTATAAAGATTAAAATTATCCAGCGTTCCACTGAGTGCGGTAAATGTTATCTGCTGAATTAAAGTATTGCGATTAGGGTCGGTGAAAATTGTCTTGTCGATTTGGTATTTGCCGTTTTTCGCTGTATTAGTAATCTTCCAAGAAAGCGATCGCGTATTATTCAAACTAACCTGGCTGATAGTATCCTGCTTCTCTTCATCAACCCAAGTTTTTGCCGTATCCCCTACTAAAAACTGCCAGTCTACTGTCGCTGCTTTGTCAGTCGAAGGATAAAATATCTGGCTAATGATGCCATTGAAACCTGTGAACCACACTTTTGAAGTTGGGTTTTGGGCAGTACCCAGAAAGGTGAGGGTTGAAGGCGACCAAGCTGGACAAGTGCCGGGATGACCAAAGGCTTCCTGTTGGGTCATGGCACCTAGAAAAGAAACTTTACTTTCTAGGATAAAAGTTGTTAACAAAATGACAATAATGGCACTTGCAAACCAATAAATTCTTTTCAATTAATTCGCCTTGAGAACTGGGTGAAGTTGACTTGATTAGTCGAATATAGCAATCTTATTTGATTGTTTGGCGAACCGCCTTAGCGAAGCCATGCGCGTTAGCGCTTTAGGCGCAGAGGGCGCAGAGAGAAGAGGTATAGAGAGAATTTAGAAGTTAAACAAATATTGATAGGAAATAAATTAAAGGGTGCGGGTTTATTCGCATCGATAGTTTCTGGCGATCGCTCGGAAATCATACCAAGGCGGTAAGCATTCAAAAATGCCCGTCGATAGGATGAAATTGCAAAGAGCAACAGCTAAGAAACTTTATGTTAGTTCACATCATCGCTGATTACGGCTTTGGCGATCTCGCCTTTGCGGAAGTAGTGCAGCGTATCAGGTTCTATCTACCGGATGCTGAGCCAATACTCACCCCCGTGCCTGCTTTTGCCACCCTGGCTGCTGGCTTCTGTATCGCCCAGTTAGGTTTGAATGAAGCCCCGGCTGGAACAATCATTTACCACAACGTTGCGCCCCGCGAAGATGATGAACAGGCGCGTGTCGGGAATGCCGGTGAACGTCTGGCTTTCGCACGCCTCTCGACGGGTGTGCGGGTGATCGGAGTTAATGCTGGCTATGCCTTCTCCTTTGTCCGCGATGTAGCAGAATTGAGCTGGGCTGCTGTTGCTGCGGAAGGTTCGCAGTTTCGTTCTCGTGACTTGTTTCCGCAAGCGGCGGCGGCGATCGCGTTGGGACAACCAGATGCGCTAGGGGATAAGATTGAGCCTTCGGATATCCCCGATGTGCCGTCGAATCGAATTGCCTATATTGACGGCTATGGCAACTTAAAAACAACGATTCAATATGATGCGAGTAATGGCAGCGATCGCGCGAATATCCGTTTGCGGATCGGTGACATCGAGCAAGAAGCGACAATGAGCGATGGCAGCTTTGCCGTTGAACCCGGACAATTAGCCTTCGCACCGGGTAGCAGTGGTTGGACAAATGCCCAAGGCGAAGAAACACGCTGGATCGAACTGTTCTTACGCGGTGGCAATGCCTGGGAGTCCTTCAAGCGTCCGTCAGTGGGCACGCAGATAGAGATTATCTGACAATTTTTCTGGGATTGGGCAAATAATCCCATTGAAACCTCTCCCTAGCCCTCTCCTAAAAGGAGAAGGAATCGGAATAAATGTTTTTTATTTTTACGGGCAATAGGGGAGTTGATAGCCCCTCTCCGCTTGCGGGGAGGGGTTGGGGTGGGGTTCCGGATGCTGAGGAATTATGTCTAATTCGCCGGACATAATCTTAACCAAGAAGTTCTATTCAACCTCAACCCTCAGCCCTCAGTCCTCAGCCCTCAGCCCTCAGTCCTCACTCCTCCGCCCAATGTGGTAGTGCTAAAGAAGTAATGATGCATTGTAATGATGGATGAAGTACCAAATTGCGCCAAGGTGATTCTCTAATGACTTTGAAAACGACAGGGTTTTGCGGACTAATCGAGAA